>NZ_CAIWTY010000064.1 GCF_903915725.1 uncultured Rhodopila sp. | reverse complement strand
GCGCCGCATCGCCGAGCATACCGAATCGAAAGTGCCGGTGGCGCTGAATCCGCAGCAGCTTCGCGAATGGTCGAGCGGATGGGCCAATCAACTCGTGGAAATCGAGCGCGCCGCTGAAGCTGAGCGCGTTCCGGCCTGAACGGGGGAATCTTGCCATGACGATCAACCTGCGGACGGCCGTCGTCGAAAATCGTGAGCAACGGCTTGGCACGATCATCGGCTGGGACGGCAAGGCGACCGAACTTGCGGAACATTCCGGATATTCGGCAAGTGATTGCCGATCGTCCTGCGGTTCGGGCAAAAACGGCAAGCTGTGCGAATTGCAGGGGCCGTTCACCCAGGGCGCCGGTTGCGCCGAGCAGATCGTCGAATACCAGGCCAGCCATGTGCGCGATGCCGTGCTGATCTATCACTCGCCTGTCGGCTGCAGTGCGGGACAGGCGGGAACGAATGTCTCCTATCGCGCCTGCACCGTCCGCCGCGGCCAAATCCCCACCGATGCGATCGGCATTTCCACGAATCTTGGCGAGCGCGACATGGTTTACGGCGGCGTGGAGAAGCTGCGGGAGGCGATCCATATGGCGTGGGAGCGCCACCGTCCGAACGCCGTCTTCATTGCGACGTCATGCGCCACTGGCATTATCGGGGACGATGTGGAAAGCGTTACCCGGGACTGCGAGGAGGAATTCGGTATCCCGATCGTTCCGGTGTTCTGCGAAGGCTTCAAGTCCAAGCATTGGAGTTCCGGGTTCGATGCGATCCAGCACGCTATCCTGCGCCAGATCGTGCGCCGCAATCCGCCGCGGAAGCAGGAAGACCTGATCAATGTCTTCGTGTTGTCGGGAACGGATATCTATACCCCGATGCTGGCGAACCTCGGCCTGCGCGTGAACCTCGTCGTTAACGTCGCAACGGTCGAAAATCTGGCTCAGCTTTCCGAAGCCGCGGCATCGACGAGTTTTTGCTATTCGCTCGCCAGCTATTTCGGTGCGGCGTTGGAGCAGGAGTTTGGTGTGCCGGAGATCAAGTCTCCGCCGCCATACGGCTTCGCCGGAACGGATGCCTGGCTGCGCGCCATTGCCAAGGTCACCAACCGCGAGGAACAGGCCGAGCGCTTCATCGCCAGCGAGCACGCGCGGGTTTTGCCGAAGTTACGCCAGCGCCTGACGGGCGTGAAGGGCTATGTTGCGATGGGCGAAGGGTTTGCCCATGGCGTGATCGCTGCGCTGCGCGAGCTTGGCGTGACGCTGGATGGATCCCTGATGTATCATCACGATCCGGTCTACGACAATCCCGACAAGCAGCGGGACACGTTGGGGCATCTGATCGATACCTATGGCGACATCGAGCACCTCAGCGTCGCCAACGGTCAGCCGTATCAGTTGTTCAATCTGCTGAAACGAGTCAATCCGGATTTCATCGTTATCCGTCATGGCGGCCTGTCACCGCTGGCCTCTCGCCTCGGCGTTGCGGCGTTGCCGCTGGAGGGAGATTCGAATCTTCCGGTCGGATACCAGGGTCTTATCGATCTGGGCGAGGAGATCCTGTCTGTTTTGGCGCAAAGGAAGTTCCACGAGGATCTCGCCGCCCATACCACGCTGCCTTACAAGAAGTCGTGGCTGGAACAGCGGGATCCCTTCGCGCTTGCCCGCGAGGCGATCTGATCATGGGCGTCACCCCGTTACAGGCTCGCAGCAAACAGCCGCAGGAGCAACCGGATCATTCCGGGCCGATCGAGCAGGCGAGGTATGCGTGCGCGCTGGGGGCGATGCAGTCGGCGGCGGCGATCCGGCGGGTGATCCCGATTACTCATTGCGGGCCCGGATGTGCAACCAAGCAGTATCGCAGCCTGACTTTCACCAACGGCCATCAGGGCGGCGCTTATGCCGCCCCGAGCACCAACGCCTCTCAGCGCGAGGTCATCTTCGGCGGCGCCGATCGGCTGGCGGAGCTTATCGAATCGACGCTCGGGGTGCTGGACGCGGATCTGTTCGTTGTCGTGACAGGCTGCATCCCCGATCTGGTGGGCGACGACGTCGGCTCGGTGGTGCGTGACTTCCAGAAGCGGGATGTGCCAATCGTCTATGCGGAAACCGGCGGGTTTCGCGGCAACAACTTCAACGGCCATGAGGTGGTGACGCAGGCGATCATCGATCAATTCGTTGGCGAGGCGTCTCGTGTCCGCGAGCCGCGGCTGGTGAACCTATGGTCGTTGTTGCCTTACCAGAACACGTTCTGGCGGGGCGACCTGACTGAAATCAAGCGCCTGCTGGAGGGCATCGGACTACGGGTGAACACGCTGTTCGGTCCGTCATCCAGCGGCATCGCGGAGTGGGAATCGATTCCGCAGGCGCAATTTAACCTGGTATTGTCGCCATGGCTTGGCCTGGCGACCGCGCGGCATCTGGAACAAAGATACGGACAACCGTTCCTGCATGTTCCGGCCATCCCCATTGGTTCCAAACAGACCGGAGAGTTCCTGCGGCAGGTTGGCGCGTTCGCGGAACTGCCTGCCGCCGGCGTCGAGGCCTTCATCGCCGCGGAAGAGGAAACCTATTACGATTACATCCAGGGTTTCGCGGACTTCTATGCGCAGAGCCGGCAGGCTCTGCCGTCCAGGTTCGCGGTCGTTGGCGATGCCGCCTATGTTCTCGCCATCACCAAGTTCCTGGTGCGCCAGTTGGGGCTGATCCCGGCCCGCCAGATCATTACGGACGATCCACCTGCGGAATACCGCGAGGCGATCCGGGCGGAGTTTCGCGCGATCGATCATGACGTTTCGGCGGACGTTTCATTTACCGAAGACGGATACCTCGTTCAGGAACTGCTTCGCGAAACGGATTTCGGCAACAAGCGGCCGCTGCTGCTGGCAACGGGATGGGAGCGCGGAACCGCGAACCAACTGAAGGGATTCCTCGTCGAAATCGGTTCTCCCGCAACCAGCGAGGTCGTGCTATCACGCGCAAATGTCGGATATCGCGGCGCCCTGACGTTGATCGAGCGAATCTACAGCACGGTTCTTCTCGGGTGAGTGGCGCGAGCATAAACTTTAGGACTATTTCATGACGGCCGAACGGGACTATTGGGATGAGGATCTGGAAACGCAAAGCCGGGCGGAGTGGGATCGTCTCAAACTAGGGCTTCTGCAGCGTCATCTGCGGCACGCATATGATAACTCACCGTATTATCGGGCTTCCTTCGACACCGCGGGCGTGCATCCGGATCAGGTGAAAAGCCTCGATGACATCCGCCGTTTTCCGTTTATCACCAAGCATGTCCTGCGTGAGCGCCAGCTTGCCGTGCCGCCATTCGGCGACCTTGTGGCGGTGCCGGAACGCGATATCGTCTACATCTCGGCATCGTCCGGATCGACCGGCGTGCCGACGGCTTCTCCCTTCACGGCACGCGATTTCGATGAATGGATCGATTACGAATCCCGGCAGTTCTGGTCGTCCGGGATGCGGCCGCTCGACCGTTATTGCCACTCACTGAATTTCTCGCTGTTTATCGGCGGCCCCTGCGTGCTCGGGGCGCAGAAGCTTGGCGCACTCAGCATCCATGCCGGCACCGTGCCATCCGAGCGGCTTTTGCAGATCCTGCGCCAGTTTCAGGCAACAATCATCTGGACCACGCCGTCCTACGCCTGGTACCTGGTGGAAACAGCGGTCAGGGACGGCATCGACCTGCAACGGGAACTCGCCGTGCGGCGGATTTTCGTTGCTGGCGAACCGGGCGGTTCCATCCCCGAAACCCGCAGCCGGATCGAGGCATTGTGGGGCGCCCGGGTGTACGATTATTACGGCCTGTCCGACATTTTCGGGTCCTGTGCCGGCATGTGCGAGGCGCGAAACGGTCTGCATTGGGCAGAGGACCATATCCTTGTCGAAGCGCTCGACCAGGACACGCAGCTTCCTGTCAAACCGGGTGACCGCGGCGAGCTCGTGCTGACCACGCTGAAGAAATCCGCGCGGCCGATGATCCGCTTCCGCACCGGCGACATCGTCAGCTTCACCGAAGAACCGTGCAGTTGCGGCCGCACATCGATCCGGATGGAGGGCGTGCACGGCCGCCTCGACGACATGCTGATCATCAAGGGGGTCAATATTTTTCCCAGCGACGTGGAAGCGATCGCCCGCAAGGACAACAACCTGACCGGCGAATATCGTCTGGTGGTGGAGCGTATCGATCATCTCGACGTGCTGACCGTGGAGGTTGAACGCGCCCACGGCTACCATGGCACCGATGAAGATCTCAGCCACAGCTTTGCGCGTCAGCTCAAATCTGTTACGGGAGTGACAGCGCGCGTCACCGTCCTCCCCGACAATACTCTTCCCCGCGCCACCCACAAAGCCAAGCGCGTCGACGATCGGCGCGCCGGTGTCTGGTCCTGACAGCGTTACGCCAACGTGCTGGCCCGCACCACCGTCGTATAGGTGCGTTCGATCAGGGCCAGCGCGCCCCGGTAACCGACATAAGTGCGGGACAGCACAACTTCGTCCGTGCAGGGATATCCGATTTCGACAAGCGGGGCCCGGAGTTCCCGTGCCACCTCACCCTCCCATGTCGAACCAAAAACGATCGGCAACCAGCCGGCGAAATCGTTTTCGCGGACTGCTTTGTGGATCAGATGGCCATCCACCTCGAACGCGACCTCGCCGCCGAGTTTGCGGTATTCGGCATTGATCGCCTCGCGGAAAGCCTCCGGCGGATTCTCGGTGATCACCTGGCAGCCCGGCTCCAAACCAAGCTGGTCGAACATGAATTTTGTTACAGCAAGATTATAGGCACTCTCCCCGACAACCACGAGATGCGACGGAAGCTGATACTGGCTGGCGCAACCGGCGTAAAAGGTCGTAAAGTCCCGGAGATACAGATAGTACTCCTTCTCCTCCGCCGCAATGAACGCTTCGACCCGTTGCGTATCGAGATCGGCGAATGCCGCCACCTGACGCAAAAACGCACTGGTCAGCTTCGCGCCGATCGGGATGGCCGGCACGTGCAGGAATGGCTGCCCATAGGTCCGTTGCAGATGCTCCGCCGTCGCCACACCCAGCCACGGCGACAGCACGAGATTGAACTGCGCCGCGGGAATCGCCCGCCATTCCGCCAGCCCCGGCTCGCGCGGACCATCATAGGCCCCGATAAACTGGTCGATGATCGCCCGGATGATCGTTTCGTGGCCCGTGAAATTGTTTCCCCTGTACCCGCTCGTTTCAGCGAAAACGATTGGCACCCCTTCGCGGCGGTATTTTCCGACGACGCTGCCGACGTCATCGCCGACCAGACCGGGGATGCAGCCGGACTGCACCACAAACAGATCCGCCTGCATCACCTTCAACGTTGCGCCGATCAGCTCATCCAGCCGATCGGCGCCGCCGAAAATGACCTCGCGGTTGCCGATGTTCGTGCTGGGAACGTGGAATTCGCCGCCCTGATAAGCATTCAGGCCGGACAGCGCATGGAATTGCTTGGTCGCGCAGCCCGGGCCGCAATGGGTGATCGGTATCGCGCCCGGAATGGCGATCACGCTCGCCAGCGCACCAAGGCTGCAGCCATACCGGACCTGCTCGATCGGACCGTTGGAGCTACAGAACTGCGCGCTATTTTCCAAAGTTGCCATCCCGATCAGTCCAGGTCGCTTACGAGCGCAAACGGATCGGTTTGTTTCAGCCACCATGGTTGGTATGGAAAATTCGAGTGCGCCGCGATATCCTGGCAGAAGCGCGCGCGCGGCAGGATGCGCAGGATGGCCCGGCCGATCGTCAGCAGACCTTCATAGCCCAGGCCATCGTTGGAATAGAAAATCGGCAGCACCGGTATCCCGATGCGGGCCGACAGCACGGCCATGCTGCCGCTGTGCCGGCAAATAACGAAATCCGGCCGGGACCGCTGAAGCGCCGCGTGCGCCTGGAAATGTTGGTCGGGACTGACTGTGAAGTTGGGAATGTCGCCCCAGGTTTCCACCAGATGGCTCAACGTGTCCTGCCTCGGGTCGCCGCTGTCGGTGCTGGGATCATGATGAAACGAATAGGCGCCGTCCACCTGCACACCAAGCTCGCGAAGAACCGCCAGCAGCCCATGCGCAAAAGCCGCGCCGGCCGCAACGAAGCCTTTCTTGCCCGCTAGCGCCTTGCGCAGCCGGGAAAGCTCGGGTTCGACTCGGGCGCGCTCGCTGGCGATCAATGCCTCGACGCGATCTTCGCGGCGGGTGACACGCGCGATTTCCCGCAGCCAGGAATCGGTGTCGCCAAGGCCGTAGGGCAGCGGAGCCTTGATTTCCGGCACGCCATATTCCTGCTCGAGACCGGTCGCCAGGTACGACAACACGAAGCACATCGTTACGGTGGCCGACGCCTCCGACATTTCCGCCAGGCGTTCGAGGGTATTGCCGCCCATCACCAGATTCGCGCGCAGACCAAGCGGACCCAGCAGCGGCGTAAAGACGTCGGAACCGCCGAGATGAATGACGTTGATCAGATCTTCCTGTTTGCGCCCGGGGTCACGGCCGACGAGGCGGCGCAGGATGCCGTGCTCGATCACGTCCCAGCCGCTGCTCCAGTGCTTCGATTTGAACCCCTCGCAATGCAGCGGAACGACCGGAACGCCGACTTCCGCTTCCAGCCGCGCCGCTGCGGCGTCAACGTCATCGCCGATGATGCCCGTAGCGCAGGAGGTCGCAACGAAGATCACCCGCGGATGGTGGCGCTGCCACGCTTCCCGGATCGCGTCTTCCAACTTGGGGCCGCCGCCGAACACCATGTCCTGCTCACCCAGATTGGTGCACATCGATTGCGGATCTTCAAGCTCCCAACCGCGTCGCGCGGCAAGGTCGCGGTAGTATCGGCATGTAAACGACTGGCTGACCGCGCAACCAATCGGCGAATGCTGGATCACGACCGAGTCCTGGATGATCGTAGCGTTGGTAACGGCAATATTCTCGGCGCACATCGAAGCCTGGGCGAACGGTGTGTTCTGCTCGCACAAACGCCGGCCACCGTTGTCGCACCCCTTTTCGCAGCCATGCGTAAAAGCGGAATCGCGCGCAAGCTGATCCGCGCTGCCTTCCCAGTGGGTGATGGTGCCGAGCCGCTGTTCGCGCGTCTCCGCGTGCGTCGTCTTGAGATTGATTGCCATGCTACGCCTGCTCCAGGGCCTGCGCGATATCGGCAATGATATCGTCGATATTTTCAACCCCGACCGACAGGCGAACATAGCCGGGGGTTACGCCGGTGGCGAGTTGTTCCTCAGGCGAAAGTTGCGCATGAGTGGTAGAGGCCGGGTGGATTGCCAGACTATGCACATCGCCGATGTTGGCAACGTGGAAGAACAGCTTCAGCGAATCGATAAAGCGCCGCCCGGCGACAGCCCCACCGTTGACTTCGAACCCGACAAGACCGCTATAGCCGCCCTTCAGCACCGCATCGGCCCGGCGGCGCGCCTCGCCGGTTTGCAGCCCAGGGAAGATAACGGTCTCGACCTTCGGGTGCCCGGACAAATACGCCGCCACCCGGGCCGCGTTCTCGCTGTGACGCTGGATACGCAGTGGCAATGTTTCCAGGCCCTGGATCAACTGGAACGCGTTCTGCGGCGCAATGGCGGGTCCGAGATCGCGCAGCAACCCGGCGCGCGCGGCGAAAACATAAGCCACGGGACCGAACTTACGGGCGATATCCAGCCAGCTTCTGCCGTTATAGGACGGATCGGGACCGGTCAGCAGCCGATGGCGGTCCGCGAACTCCTCCCAGGGGAACCGGCCGCTGTCGATGATGGCGCCGCCGATGGTGGTGCCGTGGCCGCCGATATACTTAGTCGCGGAATAAATCACGATCGCCGCCCCATGGTCGATCGGACGCGCGAGTAGCGGAGACGTCGTGTTGTCGATGATCAGCGGGATGCCAAGGCCGCGGCCGATTGCGGCAACGTCTCGGATCGGGAACACTTGTAGCTTCGGGTTCGGCAATGTTTCGCCGAAATACAGCCGGGTTCGCGCGTCCGTGGCGCGCGCGAACGCCGACGGATCTGCCGGATCGACGAAGCGCGCCTCGATACCGAACTGGCGAAGGCGGTTGGCGAAGAAATTCCAACTTCCGCCGTAAAGATCGGTGCCGGTGACGATGTTGTCGCCTGCGGACACCAGCGTCAGTACGGAAAGCGCGGTCGCCGCCTGGCCGGAGGCAAGTGCCAGAGCCGCCGCACCGCCCTCGATCGCGGCAAGACGTTCTTCCAGGGCATCCTGCGTCGGATTGCCCAGGCGCGTATATACGAAGCCGATCTCATCGAAATTCACCAGCCGATCGGCATGTTCGGTAGTGCCGAGATTGAACGATGTGCTCTGGTAGATCGGCACCGCCGTCGCGCCTGTGGCCGGGTCGGTGCGATAGGCGCCTCCGTGTAATACCAGAGTGTCGATGTTTCTTGATGCTGACGCCATCGGAATCTCCTCGCGGAACGGTCAGTGGCAACCTACCCGCGGTTACGTCAGCACGTTGGCGTAGATACGGTTGGCAAACCTGGCAGGATCGGTGCTCGGCTTCAGGACGCCTATCAGCTTCATGTCGGAGATGTAGACGGCAAGTTCGTCCTTCAGGTCGGGGGTTGACGGATGGTGGTGGTGCGTGTGGGTCCGCAGCATATCCGCCAAATCTTCAGGCGGGACAGTCGAGTATTTGCCGAAAACAACACCGGCGTCGGCCGGATCGTTGGCGACATGCTCCGCAGCGTCCAGGATCGCCTGAGTCAGCGCTGCGGCAGCATCGCGATCCTCCTGTATCAGGTTGTTACGAATGCCCAGAACGCAGCACGAGAGGTTCTTGTAAGGACCATCCAGGTTGGTATCGATCGTCACCAGCTCCCCTTTGCTGCGCTTCTCCAGCAAAGCCACATTCGGATCGGCGTCGGCAATCGCCTGGATCTCGCCCTTTTGCAAAGCCAGACCCAGTAGGTCCCCGGGATAGGCGCGCCATTGCACTTCGGAATTGGGATCGATGCCCAGCTTCGTAAGCTGGATGGAATAAAAGTTCTTCGACGCACTGACCATGCTCGTCGTGCCGATCGTCTTGCCGCGCAAATGCGCCACCTGCGTGATGCCGGATTTGCTTCCCGCCAGCAGGCGGATGCATCCGCCATGCACCCCGGTGGTGAAACTCACTTTCAGCCCTTCCTCCAGCGGCTTCAGCCACTGCAAAGCGAAACTGACACCTGCGTCGGTCTTTCCGGTGGCGATCGATTCCAGGATCTGATCCTGGGCCCCGCTGAAGTTCACGATTTCCACATCAAGGCCGTGCTTGTCGAAATAGCCCCGATGGACGGCCACCGGCACGGCGCTGGTGCAAACCCCCGTGCCGCTCCATGCGAAACGGATTGGCCGCCGCGGCGAAAGTACGATCGGCGCCGCAACATGACAGATCGGTGCATCGATAACAGGTGCGCTCGCGACCCGCGAAGCCCCGAACGTGCGAGCGCCGATGAACCCCAACGGGGCCGCCGCGCCGATGCCAAGCGCTGCGCGAAAAAGCCGTCGCCGCGTTACCGTCATTGCAATCTTCCTCTGACAGGGAATTGCGCCCGGGGAACAACCCCGGGCGCGCTTCGGCTCAGTAATCCAGTTCACCGCCACCCGGCGGTGCGGGCGGCGTCTTTTTCTCCGGCGCATCGACCACCAGGGCCTCGGTGGTTACCAGCAGGCCCGCGACCGAGGCGGCATCCTGCAAAGCCGCCCGCACAACCTTGGTCGGATCGATAATGCCCGCCTTGACGAGGTCCTTGAACTCGCCGGTCTGGGCATCGAAGCCGTAATTGTAGTCGTCCTTTTCCAGCGTCTTTCCGGCGATCACCGCCCCGTCCTCACCGGCGTTTGCCGCGATCTGACGCAACGGCGCCTGGATCGCCTTACGAACGATCTCCAGCCCGAAGCGCTGATCGTCGTTGTCGGCCTTCAGTTTCGCCAGGATCAGCGAGGCCCGCGCCAGGGCAACGCCGCCACCCGGAACGATGCCCTCTTCCACTGCCGCGCGAGTCGCATTCAGCGCGTCATCGACACGATCCTTGCGCTCCTTCACCTCGACCTCGGTCGAGCCGCCGACGCGAATGACCGCCACTCCGCCGGCCAGTTTCGCCAGCCGCTCCTGCAACTTTTCGCGGTCGTAGTCGGACGTGGTTTCCTCGATCTGCGCGCGGATCTGCAACACGCGGCCCTGGATGTCGAACTTCTTGCCGGCGCCCTCCACAACCGTGGTGTTTTCCTTTTCGATCAGGATACGCTTGGCCTTGCCGAGATCCGTCAGCTTCACCGACTCCAGCTTGATGCCGAGATCTTCGCTGATCACCGTGCCGCCCGTCAGGATGGCAATATCCTCGAGGATGGCCTTGCGGCGATCGCCGAAGCCCGGAGCCTTCACCGCGGCAATCTTCAGGCCGCCACGCAGCTTGTTCACCACCAGCGTGGCGAGCGCCTCGCCTTCGACATCTTCCGCAATGACCACCAGCGGCCGGCCGGATTGGACAACCGCCTCCAGCAGCGGCAGCAACGGCTGCAGCGTGGACAGTTTCTTCTCGTGGATCAGAATGTACGGCTGATCCAGTTCCGCGCGCAGCTTGTCGGTGTTGGTAACGAAATAAGGCGAGATATAGCCACGATCAAACTGCAGCCCTTCCACCACGTCCAGTTCGGTCGTGACGCCCTTGGCTTCCTCGACGGTAATGACCCCGTCGCCGCCGACGCGCTGCACCGCTTCGGAAATGATCTTGCCAATGTCCGCTTCGCCGTTGGCGGATATCGTGGCGACCTGGGCGGTCTCTTCCGGCGTCGTTATCTTCTTGCTGCGCTTCTTCAGCTCGTCCAGGATCGCCGCCACCGCCTTGTCGATGCCGCGCTTCAGGTCCAGCGGGTTGAGGCCTGCTGCCACGGCCTTGGCG
Source organism: uncultured Rhodopila sp. (assembly GCF_903915725.1). GTDB lineage: Bacteria > Pseudomonadota > Alphaproteobacteria > Acetobacterales > Acetobacteraceae > Rhodopila. The sequence goes on along the minus strand of NZ_CAIWTY010000064.1, from coordinate 79,699 downwards.
CCTTCCCGAACGATCGCCTGCGCCAGCACGGTGGCCGTCGTGGTCCCGTCGCCGGCATTGTCGTTCGTCTTGCTGGCGACCTCGCGCAGCAACTGCGCGCCGAGGTTCTCGAACTTGTCGGCCAGTTCGATTTCCTTCGCCACCGTCACACCGTCCTTGGTGATGCGAGGCGCGCCGAAACTTTTGTCCAGCACAACGTTCCGGCCCTTCGGACCGAGCGTGACCTTGACCGCATCGGCCAGGATATCAACACCGCGCAACAATCTCTGGCGCGCTTCGCCACCGAAGCGTACGTCTTTCACCGCCATGGTAAGGCTTTCCTCTGTCTATGGAATTCAGGCTGCTTTGCGGGCCTTCGCGGCCGTGCCGTCGATGATGCCGAGGATGTCCGACTCCTTGACGATCAGCAATTCCTCGCCACCGAGCTTGACCTCGGTGCCGGACCACTTGCCGAACAGCACCGTGTCGCCGGCCTTGACTTCAAGCGGGACGATCTGCCCCTGCTCATTTCGCGCGCCCGGCCCGACCGCGACGACCTCCGCTTCGGTCGGCTTTTCCTGAGCGGTGCCAGGGATGATGATGCCGCCCGCGGTCTTCTCCTCGGCAGTGAGCCGGCGGAGCACGACGCGGTCGTGCAGTGGACGGAAATTCGACATGACTTCGCTCCGGTTTGGTCGTGTGTGACCCGTGCCTGCTTCGGCGGGTCCCGCGGTGCCAGTATCCGCATATCACACACTCGTGGCAAGTGGTTTATCACATACGCCCGCCGATACGGAGCATATTGAACAGTGGGACGCACGCGCCATCTACGTGGGATTGACTCCGGCCACGAACCCGGCCCGGGATCAGGCTGATACAACCCCAGCGAAGGAGATCCGCCGTGCCGCTCGATGTTTCGATCGCCCCAAGGCATCTGACGGCGACGCTGTTTTATCAGCAGCGCACCAGCCGCAAGCCGGAGCGCTATGTCGGCGAGCCACCGCCCGGTGTGGTGCCGTTCGCCGGTATCGAGGACCCCAGGGAGGTGCGGATCGAGGATGCCCGCGGCCGCGAGTCGGAGTTCACGCTCGATCGCAACGGCTTCGCGCTGGTGCAGGCGCCGAGCCGGGTGCGGGACTTCTACAATCCAGACGAGGTCAAAAGCGTCTACTACCCGGAGGTCGAGCGGCTTTTGCGCGATACGCTGGGTGCCTCTCGTGTCGTGGTGTTCGACCACGGCGTCCGGAACGCCGGGTTGCCCGACGGCCGGGTGCCGTCGCGCCAGGTGCATAACGACCATACGGTGAACTCCGCCCCGCGCCGGGTGCGCGATCACCTCGGCCCCGAGGCGGAGGCGTTGCTGAAGCAGCGGTTCGGTGTGGTGAATGTGTGGCGGCCGATCCGCGGGCCGGTGCTGGATTCGCCGCTGGCGCTGTGCGATGCGCGGACCTTTACAGAAGCCGATCTAATCGCAAGCGATCTGGTTTACCCGCATGTGCGGGGCGAAACGTCGCGGGTGGAGTTCAAGCCGGAGCACCATTGGTACTATTTCTCGGAACAGCAGCGGGATGAGGTGTTGCTGATCCGGGTGCACGACAGCGCCGACGATGGCCGGGCGAGGCTGTCGTTCCACACCTCGTTCGAAAATCCGCTGGCCCCGGGCGCCCCTCCGCGGGAGAGCATTGAGGTGCGAACCCTGGTGTTTTACTGATCCGTTACAGCTTCCAGCCGGCGGAGATGCCGATAGCCCACTCGCTCAGGTGGATATTGGCCTCGCCGCCGCCGAAGCCGGCCGGTGGATAGCCGGCCGGAATCGATCCGCTCCCGTTGACCGTGGTTTCGGGCGCGTACAGTGCAAAAACGCTGATTTCCGGTCCGTTCGGCAGCGTATAGGACGCGCCGGCGGTCAGATGCCACTGCACTACGCCCGGCGCCAGGATATTGAGAAACGTCTGGTCGGACGGAACCGGCTGTGTGTTGTAAGCGAAACCCGCTCGCACCTGCCATTCCGGATTCAGACGGTAATTCGCGCCAAGCTTGAAGGCCGTAACGTCCCGCCAGCCGAAGCCGGGACCGTTCTTGCTGCCAAAGGCGTTGCCTGCGAAGAGTTTCGACAGGCTATTGCCGACCGATGCGACATCGCTATAATCGATGCGGGTGACGTCGAAGGCAACGTCCAGCGCCGGCGTGATAGCATAGGCCACGCCCGCTCCGTACGTGGATGGCGCGTTGAAGCTTCCGCCATTCGCGAACAGCCCCTGGTATTTGTTGAAGTCCTGCGAGTATGTCTGCGATTGCCAGAACACGCCCAGCGAAAGCTGCGGGGTGAAATGTCCCAAATAGCCGATGCGGACGCCGCCGCCGAAAGCGCCGTCCGTGCTGCGGTTCGACAGATCTGCCGGAGCCTGCGAGAACGGCGCGAAAGCGGCAATGCCGGACGACGAAAACCATTGATACTCGACATTGACCGACAGCCCGATGGAATGTCCGGGGACAAACTGATAGGCTGCGGTTGGCGAAACGAAGAACTGGTCCAGGTTCACGCCGGCGGCGCCGGTCCCGCCGAAACGTCCATACGGATTGTTATTATACGTGGTGTTGAGACCACCGTTGCCGTAAGCGGCGATGCCAAGCGCCAGATCCGGCGTCACCAGATGCGAATACCCCAGGCTGGGCAGGTAGTAATTCGTCTGCCCGTTGGCACTGTAGCCCTGGTCGGGTCCGAACGCGTTGCCGGAGATCGAGGCGCCGCGATCCGGAACGAAAAACTCGATCCCGATATCGGCACGGTTTCCCACGCTGATCAGCCCGGCCGGATTGGTGGCGATGGTCAGAGTGTCACGCGGATAAGCGATCGAGGCGCCGCCCATGCCCTGATTGATGGTGCTATAGCCCTCGGAAAAATACCCGTCGGTCGCATGGGCCGCGGCCAGAGGCGCCAGCACCGCAAATACCGCCGCGCCGCAGCGAATTGCCGATCCGGGAGACGGGTATAACGTGTACATTCTGTACGACTTAAGACACCAGATTCAAGAACGTGGATAATGTTAGCCGTCATACTTGCCGACTTGTCAATGAGTGCCCGCGCGATTCGGGCCCGCTGTCGCCGCGCTGCCGGATACCGCCGGAGCCCCCAGCAGCCGCAACCGCTGCACCTTGCCCGACGGTCCCTTCGGCAGCTCGGTCAAAATACGCACCGTCCGCGGGGTCTTGAACCGGCCAAGCTGCTGCTCGCAGAAGGCAAGCAACTCCGCCTCCGAAACAGTCATGCCCGGCTTGACGACCACGCCGGCCTCGATGTCCTGACCGTACAGCGGATCGGGGGCGCCGACGGCGGCGGCCTCCAGTAAGGCCGGATGCCTCAGCAAGGCCTCGTCGATCTCCCGCGGCGCGATGTTCTCGCCGCCCTTGATGATCAGCTCCTTCAGCCGTCCGGTGACAAAAAAGAATCCGTCCGCGTCGCAATAGCCGAGGTCGCCGGTGCGCAGCCACCTGTCGGCGGTCAATGCCCTCGCGGTTTCGCCCGGGTCCTTGTGGTAGCCCTGCATGACGCTCGGACCGCGGATCTGGATTTCTCCGACCTCGCCGGCCGCCGCTTTAACCACCCGGGCCTTGTTGCCGAAGGGCCGACCCACGCTGCCGATCCTGCGTCCGCCCGGATGCAGCGCGTTGCTGAACACCGGACCGGCCGCCTCGGTCAGGCCCATCGTTTCGATGATGGGAATGCCGGAACGATGCTCGAACGCAATCTGGTGCTCCGGCGGCAACGGAGCCGACGCCGATCGGCAGAAGCGAATGGCTGAAGGGTCGCGAGCGGAGGGCGTCGCGTTCAGCAGAAAGGCGATCATCGTCGGGACCACGTTCAGCCAGGTGCAGCGGTGGTCCGACGCCTGCGCCCAGAACCGGCTGGTGCTGAAGCGGTCCGGCATCACCAGGCTGCCGCCATGGAACAGAGGCGCCATAACCGTAACGATCTGGGCGTTGATATGATACAGCGGCAGCACCGCCAGCACCCGGTCGTCCCGACCCAGCCGGTGCGCCCTGCTGACCAATGCGGCTCCGGTGAGGACATTGGCGTGCGTCAGCCTGACGCCCTTGGGCAGCCCGGTGGTGCCGGAGGTATACATCAGCAAACAGACCGCATCGGCTTCCCGCGGCGGCAACGGCCAGACAGCGCGCGCGTCCGCCGGGGCGTCGCCGCCCGAGGTCACGTCAAGCACGCCGATCGGCCGGGTTATCAGCGACAATGCCTGCTGCAGGATGGACTTCTGCCCGGGTGCAACGAAGACCAGCCGGCAATCGGAATGATCGAGCACATAGGCCAACCGCTCCGGGGTCAGCAGCAGGTTCAGCGGGGTGACCACATAGCCCGCGGCCATGATGCCGGCGAACAGCACCACCGCCTCAAGGCTGTTGGGCGCAAGCAACGCAACCGAGTCGCCCGGCGCCAGGCCGTGATCGCGCAAAATCCACGCCACCGACAGCGCCTGTTGCCGCAGGCCGTAAAACGTCAGCTCCCGTCCCGTGTCAGGGGAAACGAAATACGTTGCGTGCGGCGATGCGGTGGCGCGCCAGTCGATCAGGCTGCGCACGGACTGCGTGCTACCGACCATAACGCTGCCAGTACTCGCCGAATATTTCGCTCTCAACCGGCTTTACCGGAGCAATCGCGCGCACGATCCGGGTGATATTGAGAAAATACCGGTAGTTCAGGTTGTCGGAAAACCCGTTGCCGCCCCAAGTGCCGCACCCCATCGACAGGGAAAACGGCAGACCGTTGTCGAACGCGCCGCCGGTGGCGACGCAATGGGCCTGATCGACGATCACGCGGCAGACCGGCAGTTCCAGCGCCAGGCGCAGAACCTGGTCCCGGGTGGCGCCGTGCACGCCGACGGAGTGGCCCTTGCCCTGGTAGTCATAGATCGCCCGCACCTGAGCAATCGCGGCGTCAAAATCCACGACGCGGTAAAGCGTCAGGACCGGAGACAGCTTTTCGCCGGAGAAAGGTTGGCCCGGGCCGGCATGGCCGGGTTCCTCCCGCACCATGATGAAGCGGCACGATGCAAAGGCGGCCCGATCCAGTCCGGCCAGAAAAGCCACGCGCGGGGCGGATCGGGCGATGAAATCCGAAGACAGCCCGCCGGACGGAAACATCGCCGCTTCAAGCCGGAGCTGCTCGTCCGCCTCCGCCAGCACGCCGCCCTGCCCGGCCAGCGCAGCCAGCAGGGGATCCCAGACCTCGGCCAGCACGACAAGGCTGTTCTCCGACGAACAACTGGTGGCGTGGTCGAAGCTCTTTGACGCCGCGATGCGGGCCGCCGCGGCCGGCAAGTCGGCTGCCGGTGCGACGATGGCGGCGACATTGCCAACGCCGACTCCCAGCGCCGGGGTGCCGCTGGAATAGGCGGCCCTCACATTGTCCCGCGAACCGATGGCCACCACCAGATCGGCCTGTCGCATCAGCTCCATCGTCAGGCCCTTGGACCCCGGCGGCGGCAGCATCTGCACCAGATCGGCCTCGACGCCGACCTTCGCCAGTTCCCGATGCACATGCGCCAGCAAGGCGGCACAGACCCCTGCCCCCTTGGGCGAAGGCGAAAGCACGACGGCATTGCGGGTTTTGAGCGCGTTGATGATGACGTTGGCCGGAGTCGCTACCGGATTGGTCGACGGCGTGATGGCCGCCACGACGCCGGCGGGGCGGGCGATCTCGGTGATGCCGGTCGCCGGATCGTCGGTCAGCACACCGACGGAGCGGGCGCCCTTCAGGTCTCTCAGCAGGCCCAGCGTCTTGCGGTGGTTTTTGGCGATCTTGTCGGCGACGTTGCCCAGGCCGGTGTCGCGCACCGCCTGCTCGGCGAGGGCGCGGTTGCGTTCCGGTTCCAGCACCGCCCAGCCGGCCGCCGCGACGGCAAGGTCAACAGTCTCCTGATCGGCCCGGTCAAAGCCTTCCTGCGCCAGCCTGGCGCGGGCCAGCAGAGACCGCACGACCTCATTCTCGCCACCGGGCATCGTAATCCGCTTCAACCTCCGCCGTACAATCGTTCAAACTGGCCCGGGTATCGACCAGCCCAAAGCAATACCAACGGGTAATATAATACGACCAACGAGCGGATTTGGCTATTTGGTTTGTTGCCGGCGCCGCCTATCGGAATACTGAAAGCCTACGAAGCGTTTTAGGGAATTGACCGCCGACGGTTTTATGTGAAATGTATCCGGACGAGAGACAATTCACTCATGCGACCCGTGATCAGGCGGAACCCGCGGTTCCAACCGGGCCGCGCCGGCGCTTTGAAGGACGGACCAAGCGTGCCCTATCAGACCACCGGACTGCGCGAACATGCCAAACCACGCTTGCCCCGGGTGCCGCCTGCCGATGCCTGCGCCGGCTGCCCGACCGTCTGCGCCGAGGCCTGCTTCAACGACGCGATCACCCGGACCGGAGCCTCCATCAGCATCGATGCGGCACGCTGCGCGGGATGCGGCGGCTGCGTCGGCGCCTGCCGTCATGAGCGCATCGTCCTTGCCCGGGGCGTCGCCCGCCTGCGGCCCTGATCATGAACCACGAACGACGGAGCCATCCATGCCTGAGACCCCGGAAGACCTGCACGAAGCCCTGGCAACGGCTGTGCTCGAACTTGACGAAGTGCTGACCGCCGACTTGTGCAACAAAGCCGTGGCGCTCGGGTACGACGCCTGGACGACGATCGAGCAGGGACTGATCGCCGGCATGAACCGGGCCGGCAAATTGTTCGATGAGGAAGAGTATTTTGTCCCCGAACTGCTGATCGCCTCCGACGCGATGTATGCCGGCCTGGGCATCCTGCGCCCGCATATCAGCCAGGCAAACACCATCCATGGCCGCCGCGTCGTCATCGGCGTGGTGCAGGGCGACACCCACGACATCGGCAAGAACCTCGTCCGCATCATGCTCGAAGTCGCCGGGTTCGAGGTGTTCGACCTCGGCCGCGACGTCCCCGCGCAGGCATTCGTCGATCGCGCCGTGGAGGTGAACGCCGACGTCATCGCGCTGTCCACGCTGATGACCACCACCATGACGCAGATGTCCAAGGTCGTCAGCATCCTGGAAGAAGGCAACATCCGCCACCGCTTCAAGGTGATCGTCGGCGGCGCCCCGCTGTCGCAGCAATTCTCCGACCGCATCGGCGCCGACGGCTACGCCCCCAAGGCGGCCCAGGCGGTGCAGCTCGCCAAGCAACTCACCGGCCTTGTGAACGCAGCGGCATGAGCGCCAACGGCCGCCGCGACGAACTGACCTCGCTGGAGCGGGTCGGGCTGGCGTTGCAGTACAAGAAGCCCGACCGGGTGCCGGCTGCGCCGCTGGTCTGTGGCGCCTCCTGCCGCGTGCTCGGCATCTCCTATGACCGCTGGTCGCAGGACCCGAAAGCGGCCACCGCCAGCCTGCTCGCGGCCCAGTCGCTGATTGGCTTCGACGGCTTCCTGACCTTGGTCGACCTGTCGGTGGAAGCCGAGGATTTCGGCCAGGAAGTGATCTTCCCGGAGTGGAGCACGGCCTACCCCAACTTCGACAACCCCTGCATCGCGACCGCCGAGGACTACGGCAAAGTCGCGCGCATCGACCCGCGCAAGACCCGCCGCTCCAGCGCGGTGATCGAGATCGTCCGCGGCCTGGCCGAGGCCCGCGGCAAGGACGTCGCGGTGATGGGCTTCGTCTATGGCCCGCTGGGCGTGCTGTCGCAGATCCGCGGCCATGCCGAACTGTTCAAGGACCTCATTCGCCACCCCGACCGCGTGCTGGAGGCGGTGGACACGATCACCGGCTCGCTGGTCGAGTACGCCATCGCCCAGGTCGAGGCCGGCGCCCATGCCATCGTGCTGGACCCGCTCTATTCCTCGTCCACGATCCTGCGCAAGCAGACCTGGGAACGGTTTGAAGGCGTGTTCATGCGGCCGATCGCCGACGCCGTGCGGGCGGCCGGCGTCCCGGTGGTGGTGCATAATTGCGGCAACGGCGTCTACTTCGACGCGGTGATCGAGCACATCAAGCCGATCGCCATTTCGCACGCCTACCCGGCGCATGGGTCGCCGGATCTGAAGCATCACGCGGAGGCCTGGGGCAAGAAGGTCGTCACCATCGGTGTCATCGATCCTGCCAAGGCCGGCCACGAGTGGAGCCAGGACGAATTGCTGGAAGAGTGCCGCCAGCAGATCGAAACCTTCCGCATCGCCGATGGCGGATTCATCCTCTCCAGCGGCTGCGAGTTTCCGCCCAACGGCAACCTGCAGAGCGCCGCCACCATGGTGAAGGCTGCGCAACTCCATGGCTGGTACTAGCGTGACAACTGACCGCCGCGCCCGCCTGCTGCGCGCCCTCGCCCGCGAGCCGAATGATCGTCCGCCGGTGATCTGCACCGGCGGCAGCATGAGCGGCGTGCCGGAGGAGGTCGTGGCCCGTTCCGGCTACAGCCTGCCCGAGGCGCATCTCGATGCCGCCGCGATGGCCGGCCTCGCCCTCGCCGCCGCCCGGCTGACCGGTTTCGAGTCCGTTGGCGTGCCGCTCTGCACCACCGTCGAGGCGGAGGTCTTCGACGTCGGCATCAACCTCGGCGACGCGGCGACCGAGGCGCGCATCGTGCAGGAGCCGTACGAACGCAGCGCCGACGTGCCGCGCCTGCCGCCCGAACAGCGGCTACAGCGCGGGCGCGTCGGGATCACGGTCGAAGCGGTGCGCCTGCTCGCCGCCACCGCGGGCGACCTGCCAATCATCGGCAACCTCATCGGCCCGGTCAGCGTCGCCGCGTCGGCGGTGCGGCCAGAGGCGTTCTTCCGCGAACTGCGCGCCCGTCCGGCGGAGGCGCATGCGCTGATCGAACATGTCGTGGAGTTCGAAGCCGCATTCGCCCGGGCCCTGGTCGCGGCCGGCGCGGACGTCATCGTCATCCACGAGGACACCGCGACCCCGGCCCTGGTCGGACCGAAGCTGTTCGAACAGGCCGTGCTGCCGCATCTGCACCGCCTGATCGAGGCGATCAAGCAGACCGGCGCGCGCGTCCTGCTGCATATGTGCGGCAGCATCGAGCGGGTCGAACAACAGCTCGATACCCTGCGCTGCGACGGCTTCATCCCCGACGCGGCGGTCTCGGTGCATGCTTTCAGCTGTTCGCATCCGCAATTGGCGGTGGTGGGCAATATCAGCACCTTCCTGCTGCACCAGGGCCAGCCGGGGCAGATCGCCAGCCTCGGCACAAGGCTGGCGGCCGAGGGCGTGCACGTCGTCTCCCCCGCCTGCGGGCTGGCGAGCGCCACGCCGCTGGCCAACATCGTCGCGCTGACCCATGCCCTTGCCGGAGAGTCCGTCCCATGAGCGACCTCGCCCCGCGTGACCGTCTCGGCCGCGTGCTGTCCAAACAAGGCGTCGACCGCCCGCCGGTGATCTGCACCGGCGGCATGATGAACGCGGCCGTCCTCGGGGTGATGGAGGAGGAAGCGGCGCCGAAGCTGCCGGCGGCGCATTTCTCCTCCGAGGGCATGGCGGCGCTGGCTGAGGCCGTGCACCACGCGACCGGCTTCGAGAATATCGGCGTGCCGTTCTGCATGACCGTCGAGCCGGAAGTGCTGGGCAGCCGCATCGATCCGGGCACGCTCGCCTGCGAGCCGAAGATCGCCGCGGAAGCCTATGCCTCCTCCGCCGCGGTGGACATCCAGGACATCCGCACCCTGTTGAAGAGCGGGCGCATCGGCACGGTCGTCCAGGCCGCCTATTACCTCAAGCGGCGCAATCCGGAGGTGCCGATCATCGCGAGTTTGTCGGGACCGGTCAGCACGGCCGCCTCGGTGGTGGACCCGCTGAGTTTCCTGAAGGAACTGCGGACGAAGCCGCAGGACGCGCACCGCGTGCTCGACTACGTCACCCGGCTACTGATCGCCTATGCCGAGGAAGTTGCCCGCAACGGCGCCGATGTCATCGCCATCGGCGATCCCACCGCGACGGGCGAGATCCTCGGGCCGAAGATCTTCCGCGACTATGCGGTGCGCTACATCAACCAGCTTTGCGACGCGGTGCATGCCGCGGGCAAGCCGGTGATCGTGCATATCTGCGGCGACATGAGCCGCAGCCGCGAATACCTGGCGGATCTGCATTGCGATGCCATCAGCACCGACGCCAAGGTCAACCTCGTGCGGCTGAAGGAGGATTACCCGCAGCTCAACACGATGGGCAATGTCAGCACCACGCTGCTGGAATTCGGCGATGCCGAGAAGGTTTCGCGCACGACCGAGCGGCTGGTGCGCGACGGCATCGACATCATTTCCCCGGCCTGCGGGCTGAGCACATCGACGGGCCTCGACAACATCCGCGCCCTGACGGGCGCCGTGAAGACGACGCGACTGAACTGACCCATGCCCATCGTCACCTTCTCGCCGTCGGGCGCCAGCGCGGAGATTCCCGCCGGGGGCACCCTGCTGGATGCCGCGCGGCTGGCGCGCGTGCGCCTGGAAGCGCCGTGCAACGGCGTCGGCACCTGCGGCAAATGCCGGGTCCGGTTGGACGAGGCGTCCCGCGCGCGGGCCCGCATCGTTGCCACGCGCAACCTCTCGGCCGAGCAGGTCGCCGACGGTTTCGTGCTGTTATGCTCCACGCTCGCCGATGGCGATCTTGAAGTTACCGTGCCCGGGTCCGGCGAACGCGGCCTGCGCATCCTGGAGGACGGGGTTCGCCTCGACCTGCCGCTGAACCCGACCTTGCGCAAACGCTTCGATGCGGAACGCCGCTGCACCGTGGTCAGCGCGGGCGAGCGGGTGCTGGCGGAGGAAGGCGGCGACACCACCACCCGGCTGTACGGCGTGGCGGTGGACATCGGAACGACCACCCTGGTGGCCTCGCTGCTCGATCTCGGCACCGGCGCGCGGGTCGGTTCGGCGTCCGCTTTGAACCCGCAGGTCACGCATGCCCAGGACGTGCTGTCGCGGGTGCAGATTGCCTCGGAACCCGAGGGCCTCGCCCTGCTCCACGGCGAACTCATGGCCGAAATCGACCGCAGTATCGGCCTGCTCGCCGCCGAGGCCCGCATTCCGCGGCGCCGCATCTATGAGGTCGTGATCGCCGGCAACACCTGCATGATGCACCTCGCGGCCGCCATCAGCCCCGAGGCGCTCGGACGCTTCCCTTACACCCCTGCCCTGTCCGGTCACGAGCACCGCCCCGCCGCCGCGCTGGGCCTGCACATCGCCTCCTGCGGGGAGGTCTATTTCCCGCCGATAATCTCGGGCTTCGTCGGCTCCGACATCACCGTAGGCGTGCTGGCGACCGATCTGGCCGCCGCCGAAGGGGTCACGCTGTTCGTCGATATCGGCACCAACGGCGAGATGGTGCTGGCGCGCGACGGCGAGCTTCAGGCGACCTCGACCGCCGCCGGCCCGGCTTTCGAGGGCATGAACATCGCCTGCGGCATGCGTGCCGCCCGCGGTGCGATCGAACGCGTCGCCATCGAGCGCGACGACATCCGCACCGCCACCATCGACGAGGCCGAGGCCGTCGGCATCTGCGGCAGCGGCCTGTTCGATGCCGTCGCGGCGATGGCGGTGCTGGGGATCATCGACAGTTCCGGCCGGTTCACCCGCAAGGCCGAGACGTTGCCGGCGCCCTTGCGGGCCCGGCTGCGTCCGCTCGACGGGAAAACGGTGTTCTACCTGGACGGCGAGATCTACCTGAGCCAGCGCGATATCCGCCAGGTGCAGTTGGCCAAGGCCGCGGTGCGGGCGGGCATCGACACCATGCTGCTGCGCAACGGCCTGACGCCGGCGCAGCTTGACCGGGCGCTGGTCGCCGGGTCGTTCGGCTATCACCTGACCACGCGCAGCCTGATCGATATCGGGCTGTTCCCGGCCGAGCTCGACGGCAAGGTCAGCTTCGTTGGCAACACCGCCCGCACCGGCGCCGAAGCCCTGCTGACCAATGACGAGGCGCGCGAAACGCTGCGCCTGGTGACCAGCCGGGTCGAAGCCGTCGAGCTTGCAACCGATCCGGACTTCACCAAGGTTTTCGTGGCTGCGATGGCGTTTCCGGCGCCTGTCAGTCCGGCGCTCTCCGACGCGGCATGAGCGGCCGGGTTCCGTTCTCGATACTGACCGGCGGCCTCGGCAGCGGCAAGACCACCTTGCTGGCGCGCCTGCTGCGCCATCCCGGCATGGCGCGCACCGGCGTCGTGGTCAACGAATTCGGCGAGATCGGCCTCGACTCGGCGTTGCTCGGGCATGCCGAGGACCACACCGTCGTGCTGGCCGGAGGCTGCGTCTGTTGCGGCGCAACGGCGGATTTCGTGTCGGCGGTGCGGACACTGGAGGCGCGCGCCGGTTCGCTGTCGCGCGTGGTGATCGAGACCAGCGGCCTGGCAGATCCGGTGCCGATCTTGCACGCGCTGGCGGTGGACCCGCACTTGGCCGCGGGCTACGTGCCCGGCAGCGTCATCGCAACGGTCGACGCGCTTCAGGGTGAGCGCGAACTGGGCCGGAATAAGCTCGCGGTGCGGCAGGTGGCCGTGGCGGACCGGATCATCCTGACCAAGAGCGACATCGCCGCACCGAGAGCGGTGACGTGTCTGCGGCAGCGCTTGCAGGACATCAACCCGGCCGCCGAAGTCCTGGTGGTGAACCACGGCGAGGCCACGCCGGAGCAGGTGTTCGGCCTTCTGCCGGGCCATCCGAGCCCGCTTCCCGCCGAGGGTCACGCCCATCATCACGGTCCGGGTCCGCGCGCCTTCTGCCTCACCCGGGAGGACGCCGTAGACTGGCAGTCGTTCGGTCCGGCGCTGGAGCAGTTGGTGACTGCGCTCGGCGACAGGTTGCTGCGGGTGAAGGGGCAGCTGCACGTTGCCGGCAGCGATCAGCCGCTGGTCGTGCAGGGCGTGCGCGGTTTTCTGCATCCGCCCGTCCCGCTGGCCGCATGGCCCTCGGCCGATCGGCTTTCAAGGATTGTGTTTATTACAGAGGACGGGGAGGAGGCCGCGATTCGCGCCGCTGGACGCGCGTTGGGCGGGACGCTGGAGTAGGGCTGCCCCGAGCCGCATGACCCGCGGGCAGCATCGCATGCTCCGGTCGGTTCGGCCTTGTCAGGCGTGACCCGATAGCCGGGTCCCTCAATGCACCCCGAGCCAGCCGAGCAGCCTTGAACGCAGGGCGGCGAAGCCGGGTTGGCCGACATCGCGGGGACGCGGCAGGTTCACCGGCAGTTCGTGCGCGATGCGCCCGTGGTCCATCATCAGCACGCGGTCCGCCAGCAGCAGCGCCTCCTGGACATCATGGGTCACCAGCAGCACGGCGCAGCGGTGAAGCTGCCAGAGTTCGGCCACCAGCGCCTGCGCCTTCAGCCGGGTCAGCGCGTCCAGCGCGCCGAACGGTTCGTCCAGCAGCAGCAGGTCCGGCTCGCGCACCAGCGCGCGCGCCAGAGCGGCCCGCTGCGCCTCGCCCCCCGACAGCACCTTCGGCCATACTTCCGCGCGGTGCGACAGGCCGACCTCGGCGAGGGCGGCCTCGGCGCGGCGGCGGTCACGACCGCCGCCGTTGGGCAGGCCGAGCACGACGTTGCGCCAGACCCGCTTCCACGGCATCAGGCGCGGCGCCTGGAACGCGACGGCGCGGCGTTCCGTGACGCTCACCTCGCCGGCGATCTCCGGGTCCAGGGCCGCCAGGATCCGCAACAGCGTGGATTTGCCGCAGCCGGATGCGCCGATCAGCGCGACGAACTCGCCAGGTGCAACGTCGATGTCCAGGGCATCGATCACCGGACGCTCGCCGAAATGGCGGCTCAGCCCGCGGACGCAAACCGCGGGCCGCAGCGTCATTCCGCCGCCTCGCGCGCCCGCGCCAGCGGCGGGAATCTGCGGAACCGAGCCGTGCCGTCGCGTTCGACCTGCTCGACAAGGCCGATCTCCCAGGCAAGGTACTCGCGGAACGCAGCGTGCGGGTCGGGTTGGTGATAGGGCGAGCGCCAGACATCCTCGGCCGGGTGCAGGCGGTCCACCGGTTCGGCGGTAACCGGCAGTCCGGCCGCGTGCCACGCCGCGTTGCCGCCCGCCAGAGCGAACACCTCGCGGGGGCCGGTGGGCGCCAGGTCCGCAGCGGCAAACGCCGCCAGCGCGCCGTCTTCCGACGTCAGGACGATCGTGCCGTCGCCCGGCACTTGCGCCTGCGACTGCAACCAGGCGCGAATGGCGAAACGCGCGCCCTCGATATGCCCCTTGTCGTACCCCGGGCTCGGCTGGAGATCGAGCAGCGTAGCCTCGACCCCCGCCAGCAAGCCGGCCAGCGCCCCGGGGGCGATGGTGCGAACCTCAGGCAGCGGCGCCGCAAGCCGCGCGGGTTGAACGCCGATGACCGGATCCAGGCTGAGCGCGTTGTCCAGGATGAAGACCTCGCCCCAGTTGATCTGCGCCAGCCAGGAGGCGGTGATGGCCGCGCGCACGCCGTTGGCGTCGTCCACCAGCACGATGCGGCCGTTCTGCGTGGCGATCCAGTCGCCGGTTTGTTGGACGAGTTGGCCGCCCGGCGCCGGGATCGCACCATCCGGGTGTCCGGCGGCGTGTTCCTCGGACGTGCGGACGTCGATGAGGTGCAGGGTGCGGTCCGCTTCGGCGCGGAACCGCTCCAAGGTCGCGTGGTCGATGACCTTCAGGCCGAAGCGCTGCCTGAGCCGCGCCGCCGCCCCGGTGGCGGCTTCCAGCGCGTCGCCCTCGGGCGGCGGCACCGTGGCTTCGCGCCCATGCTCCAAGGTCCATCCCGCCAGCAGCCAGTCCATCGTGCCGTTGGCGAGCGAGACGACGCGGTTGGGCACCCCGGCGTTGATCAGCGCCTGCGCGCCGATGATGCTCCGGGTGCGCCCGGCGCAGTTGACCACCACCAGCGTGTCGGGGTCGGGGACCGCCTGGTGGAACCGGTGCACGAGTTCCGCCCCCGGCAGGTCCAGCGCGCCGGGGAGAGAAAAATTGCGGAATTCGGGCACCGGCCGGCTGTCCAGCACGACGATGTTCTCGCCCGCGTCCAGTTTGGCCTTCAACTCCTGGACCGTCACGTGCGGCGTGCCATCCTGGTGTTCGACGACCTCGCCGAACGCCTTGCCGAGCACGTTGGTGCCGGTGAACAGCTCGTACCCGGCGTCCTTCCAGGCCCGGGTGCCGCCGGCGAGGATGCGGGTATTGTGGTAGCCCAGCTCCGCCAGGCGGATCGCGGCGCGGCGTGCCAGCGTCTCGGACCCATCATCATAGATGACGATTTCGGTGCTCAGGCGCGGGATCAACGTGGCCACCCGCAGTTCCAGCCGGCTGAGCGGCAGGCTGACCGACCGCAGGATGTGCCCGTCACGCGAATGGACGCCGGTTTCGCGGACGTCGATGACAGCGTATTCCGCGTCGGTGGCCAGCAGGGCGCGCAGCGACGGGGCGGTGATGGCAATCGGGCTGGTCATGGCGGGATCTCCTTTCGCGTTGCGTTACTGGCCAGCGGCGATGTCCGCGTTCAGCCTGGTGTCGTATTGCAGCGAGACATCGACGCGGCGCGGAATCCCGGCCGCCTCGAACAGCGCGTCGGCGATGCGCTGTTCGGTGGCGAGGAACGCGGAATCGACCTGCACCGGATCGTTGATGTCCGCCCGGGCCAGATAGGCGGCGGTCTCGGGTTTCAGGTGGTTGGTCTGGATCAGGACCTTCTCCACCTCGGCTTCATGCGACGCCTTCCAGTCGTTCCAGCGGCGGACGCGGTGGAAGAAATCGCGGATGGTCGCCTCACGCGACGCGTCCTTCAGGTCCGCCGTGCGCACGACGGTGGCGAGACCGGCGGGAAAATCGACGTCGGTGTTGGTCAGCAGCACCCGCGCCTTGCCGCTGTCCACCAGGTTCTGCACCAGAGCGGGACCGTTGGTCAGCGCGTCCACCTGGCCGGACCGGAACGCGACCAGCCCCTCGGCCGGATTGAGTTCCACGAACGTCACGTCCTGCGGCGTCAGGCCGCCCTTCTTCACGCTCAGCAGCGCCTGGGTGTTCATGTTGCCGCCCTTCTTGAAGGTGATCGAATGCCCCTTCAGATCGGACGGCGTGTGGATCGGCCCGTCCGCGCGGACCAGGGTGACCATGCTTTTGTAGTGCACGGAATCCCGCGGCACATACGCGGCGATGATGGTGACCGGCGCCTGTCCGTCCGCCCAGGATTTCTGGCTGCCGCCCTGCTGCAGGGTGACCGACACGGTGCCCTCGGCCAGTGCGAGGTCGGTCGTATTGGCCAGCAGCGACGCGGTCTCGTCGGTCGCGGTGCCGAGCAGCGACCACTCGACGCGATACGGCGCATCATTCAGCGCGCCGGACAGGGCGAAGGTCTCGATATAGTCCTTCATCTGCGTGGACACGCGCAGCACCGGCGGTTCCGCGGCATGAGCGGCGCCGATCGGCAGCGCGACGGCGAGCAGCAGGCCGGACAGAATGCGCATGTCTATAGACCTCCAAAGCCGCGCCGCCACGGCAGCAGCACGGTTTCCAGCGTCAGCACCACGCCGTAGCCCGCCAGGCCGAGCACCGCGTAAATCGCGACGACGAGCATGATGATGTCCATGCGGAACGCCATCTGGGCGTCGCTCATGAGATGGCCGAGACCCGCCTTGGCGTTGATCGTCTCGGCGAAGATCAGCGCCAGCCAGGCCGAAGTCAGCGCGATCCGCAGGCCGCTGAGGAATCCCGACGCGCTGGCCGGCAGCAGGATGTCGAAGACGATCGACAGGCGAGACAGCCGCAGGCAGCGCGCCACGTCCATCAGCTCGGCGTCCACGTCGCGGATGGCGCTGAAGACATTGATATAGACGGGCAGAGCCGCGGTGACGGCTATCAGGGCGATTTTCGGCGCCTCGCCGATACCGGTCCAGACGATGAACAGCGGCAGCAGCGCGAAGACCGGAATGGCCTTCAGCACCTGCACGGTGGAATCGAGCACCTCGCCTGCCCCGCGTTGCAGCCCGGCGGCCAGGGCGACGACCGTACCGGCGGTAACGCCGATGGCCAGCCCCTGCGCCACCCGCAGCAGCGACACCCAAAGATTGGCGAACAATTCCCCTGAGCCGATGAGTTCCCGCGCCGCCAGGGCGACGTCATAAGGGCCGGGCAGCAACTCGGGATCGACCCCGGACAGCGCGGTCGCGGCTTCCCACAGCGCCAGCAGCAACGCCGGCCCGGCGATGCGCCGGAGCACGCCGCCGCCGGGCAGCGTCCCGGCCCGGCGTGGCAGCACGCTCGTCAGGCGTGGCCACGCCGGGGGCGCGAAGTGCCAGCCTCGGATGCGGGTATTGCCGGACACCGCGGTGGCTCAGGCCGGAAAGACGGGAAAGCGGACCAGGCCGTCGCGCTCCAGTTCCGCACCGATGCTGTGGCCCCAGGCAACATACGCGTCCAGATAGGCACGCCGTTCCGGCAGGCTGAGCGGCTTCGGCAGCGCCTCGGAGGGGTGCAGCGCCGGCTGGCCGGTGCCGGTCTGGAACCCGAGGCCGGCGGCGATCCAGGCCTCAGTGCCGCCTTGCAGCACCAGCACCGGCCGCGTCCCGGGACCGAGCGGATCGGATGCCGCGAATGCCGCCAGCACCCCATCCCCTGATGTCAGCACGATCGGCCCCTCGCCCGGCACCGAAGCCAGCCGCGCCGCCAACGTCGAACGGCGCGCGACGAACGAACCCGGGATGAAGCGGCGCACGCGGAAATACGGTTCCGCCGGATCGAGATCGAGCACCGTCGCCTTGCCGCCCGCGAGCAGACGCGACAGCTCCAGCGGGGCAATGACCGCGCGTGGCTCCGGCAAAGGCGGCAGAGGCGGCGCGACCGGGCCGATTGCGCTGAGTTCGCCCGGTTCGGCCGGGTAAACATGAACATCGTGCAGCCCGAGTTGCAGCAGCCACGAGGCGGTGATCGTCGACCGCACCAGATCCGGCCTGTCGGCCAGCACGATGCGGCCCTGCCGGGTGCCGATGAAGCGGTCGGTGTTCTGCACCAACTGTCCGCCCGGCACATGCCGGCTGCCGGGCAGATGGCCGGCGTCAAACTCCTGTCCCGTGCGGATGTCGAACAGGTAAAGCGTGCGCCGGGTAGCGTCCGCCCGGAACGCCTCTAACGCGCCGGCGGAGAGCGGGGCGATGCCGAAGCGGCGCGCCAGACGCTGCTGCGCCTGCCGGGCCCGCGCCAGTCCCTCGGGGGAGGGCGCCGCCGCCTCCCGCGTCGCGCCGCGCGCCGGGGTCAGTTCGGCGAGCAGCCAGGCCGCCGTGCCGTTTTCCAGCGACACCACCGGATTGGGCACACCGGCGTTGATCAGCGCCTGCGCACCGATGATCGCCCGGGTGCGGCCGGCGCAATTGACCACGATCGGGGTGGCGGGGTCGGGTACGGCGTCGAATACGCGGAACAGCAACTCGGCGCCGGGCGCGGCGATGCCCTCGGGCAGGGCGATGTGGTTGAATTCTTCCAGCGGGCGGGTGTCGAGCACCACCAGGTCCTCGCCCGTGGCGAAACGGTCCCGCAGTTGGGAGGCCGTGATGCGCGGGGTGTGGTCGCGGCGTTCCACCACCTCGCCCAGCGCCTTGCTGAGCGCGTGCTGGCCCGTGATCAGGATGAAACCGGCAGCCTGCCAGCCCGCCACCCCGCCTTCCAGCACCGCCACGCCGGTGTAGCCGAGGGCCGTCAGCCGGGTTGCCGCCAGCACTGCCAGGCTGCCGCCGCCATCGTCGGTCACCACCAGCCTGACCCCGAGGCGGGGCAGCAGGGCATAGGCCTTCAGTTCCAGTTCGCTCAGCGGCAGTTCGACGGCGATCGAGATGTGGCCGTTGACGACGTACGCGTCGCCCTCCCGCACATCGATCACGGCGAGTTCCTCGCCGCTGAGGGCGGCGGCGCGCAGATCATACGCGGTGATGGTGGCAATCAGGGTCATGCGCCGTCTCCGTCAGTTCGCCGCTGCGAGCAGGCCGTCCGCGCCCCCCGCCCGGATATGGTTGGCGGGACGTTCCAGCCCGAGATGGTCGCGCAAGGTCGTGCCGGTGTAGCTGGTGCGGAACAGGCCGCGCCGGCGCAGCACCGGCACGACGTGATCGACGAACAGCGCCAGGCCGGACGGATACGCATCGAAGTTCAGGTTGAACCCGTCGGCGGCATGATTTTCGAACCAGTGCTGGATCTCGTCGGCGATCTGTTCCGGGCCCCCGACAATCAGGCGGTGCCCGCCCAGCGGGTTGCGGCCGAGCACCTGGCGGACCGTCAGGTTTTCGCGGCGCGATTCGCGCACCAGGTTTTCCAGGAAGCCGCGGTTGGTGGCAGCCGTGCCGACATTGCCCAGAATGTCGTCGGGGAAAGGCTTGTCCAGATCCAGCTTTGCCGCCGGATAGCCGTAGCGCGCGGCGAGCTTGGCGAGCTCGTCGGCCGTGTCGAGCAAGGCATCGAATTCGGCCTTGCGGGCGAGCGCCTCGGCCTCCGTGGCGGCGACCACCGGGTACAACCCGGGCAGGATCAGCGGCCCGCCGTCGCGGCGGCCGAATCCGCGGGCGCGGGATTTGAGGTCTTCGTAGAAGACCCGCGCCTCCTCATAGGTGCGCTGAACGGTGAAGATGCCATCGGCGAAGCGGGCGCCGATGGCGCGGCTGTCGCCGGAATCGCCGGCGTGAATCAGGACCGGACGGCCTTGCGGCGGGCGCGGCAGGTTCAGCGCGCCGCGGACGGAGAAGAATTCGCCGCGATGCTCAATCGGCCGCAACCGGGCGAAGTCGACATATTGGCCGGTTTGCGTGTCGGCGACCACGGCATCGTCGTCCCAACTGTCCCACAGCTTCACGACGACATCGACGAATTCATTGGCACGCCGATACCGATCGGTATGCCCGGGCAGGCGCTCATAGCCGAAATTCTGCGCGATCGAGTCCTGCTGCGAGGTGACGAAATTCCACGCCACCCGGCCGTGGCTCACATGGTCCAAGGTGGCGACCTTGCGGGCGACATGGTACGGCTGGTCCACGGTGGTGGAGGACGTGGCGACCAGGCCGATATGCGTCGTCGCCTGCGAGATGGCGGCGATCAGGATCGCGGGGTCGAGCGAGTGCCAGGGCCGATAGGCGGCGCTTTCGTCCAGCGCCTGATGGTCCGCGAAGAAAATGGCATCGAAGGTGCCGCGCTCGGCGGTTTGCGCGATCTCTATGAAATGGCCGATGTCGGAGACGGACTTCGAGACCGACGGATGCCGCCAGGCGGCGTTGTGGCGGCCGGTGGCGAGCACGTTGACGTTGAGGTGAAGCTGGCGCTGGGCGGTCATCGGCGTCTCTCTTGGGTGGGTGTGTCGGCCCGGGCGGCCGAGCTGTCTCGACCCGGGATGGAAACTCACGCGCGCGGGAAGTTGTGTCAATATATAATACTCGATATGTACGTGATTATCGTTGTGCCCGGCGCCGGACGAGGTCAGGGGGCAGCCCTCGGCAGCGGTTGACCGTGGCTGCTTTTCACCGCGGCGGCGGATGGATGGAAGCCAGCAGGCACGCCCTGCGGTAGTTGTTATCTTAAATGACCCTTGCAACCGGGTATGATCTGTCGGATGGTCGACGCTAACGCCATTATGGAGCTTGGCTACATGACGGTTCCGGACGTGCCCCTAGCCACCAGGTCACCGGCCGATTTTCCCGACAGCCCGCTGTCCCGGGCGTTGCGGCAACCGTTGTTGCTCGGCTTGTTCCTGCCGATCCAGGCGGGGGGATGGAGCGCGTCGACGCTGCCGCGCACGACGGACTGGACGTTCGATTACAACGCCGCGCTGGTGCGGCAGGCCGAAGACCTTGGATTCGACCTGGCGTTCGGGTTGTCGCAGTGGCTGCCGAAGGGCGGCTATGGCGGCGTGCTGAACGGCCAGGCGCTGGACAGTTTCATTTCGCTAGCGGCGATGGCGGCGATCACCCGGCGCATCATCCTGATTTCCACCGTGCATGTGCTGTACGGCCCGTGGCATCCGCTGCATTTCGCCAAGTTCGGCGCGACCCTGGACCACATCGCCAAGGGCCGCTGGGGCGTCAACATCGTCACCGGCCACCGCGCCGTCGAACATGAAATGTTCGGCTGGTCGCGCATCGAGCATGATCGGCGTTATGAACTCGCAACAGAATTCCTTGAGGTGGTGCAGCGCCTTTGGTCGGAGACGGAGAACTATTCCTACGAAGGCGAACGCTGGCGGCTTCAGGACGCTTTCGTCACGCCGAAGCCGGCGTTCGGGCGGCCGGTGATCGTCAATGCCACCGGTTCGGATGCGGGCATCGATTTCGCGGCGAAGTATTCGGATATCGTCTTCATGACCAGCCCGACGGGATCGGAGATCGAAAGCGCGCTGGCCTCCCTGCCCGCCCATGTCGCCCGGATCAAGGCCGAGGCACGCGGGAAAGGCCGGGAAATCCGCACCTTGATCAATCCGATGGTGGTCTGCCGCGACACCGAGGCGGATACCCGTGCCTACCATCAGGCGATTCTCGATCATATCGACACATCAACCAGCCCGCGGGGCATGGGCCGTTTCGACAGCGACGCGCACGCCTGGCGCGGGCGAGCAATCCATGACGCACCGGATGCACGCGCCCTGGGCGGCAACATCCAGATCATAGGCACGCCGGAACAAGTGGCCGGACACATTTTGCGGCTGAAGCAAGCCGGGATCGACGGCATTCAACTCAGCTTCTACGACTTCAAGCCCGACCTGACGCAGTTCGGGGAACGCGTGCTTCCCCTGCTGAAGCAGGCCGGGTTGCGCCTGTAAGGCATGGCACGGGTTCTGCGAACACTGCGACGCACCGCCTGGCAGGCGATCCCCACGGTAATCGCCGTGGTGGTGATCGATTTCTTCCTGCTCCGGTTGGCACCCGGCGACGCGGCGGATGCGCTGGCGGCGGAGTCAGGCTCGGCCACGGAAGAGACCATGGCCGCACTGCGTGCGCATTTCGGCCTGGATCAGCCGGCGTTTGTGCAGTTCCTTTCGTATATCGGTAACCTGCTGCATTTCAGCCTGGGATTTTCGCCGCTCTACAACATGCCTGTCTCCCGGCTCATCGGCGAGCGCCTGCCCGGAACGCTGTTGCTGATGGCGACCGCGCTTTCACTGGCCCTGCTGATCGGCATTACCGCCGGAGTGGTCATGTCGATGTTCGCCGGACGACTGACCGACCGCGTCCTGTCCGTCATTGCCTTGCTGTTTTATTCCGTTCCCGGCTTTTGGATCGGCCTGATGCTGATCGTGCTGTTCTCCGTCCGGCTGGGCTGGCTTCCGAGCGGAGGCGCCGAAACGATCGGCGCCGGATTGACCGGCTGGCCGTGGCTGCTGGACCGGGCGCGGCATCTGATCCTGCCGGCCGTCTCGCTGGCGCTGTTCTTTATCGCCATCTATGCCCGTCTGGTGCGCGCGTCGATGCTTGAAGTGCGAGACCAGGACTACGTCCGCACCGCAACGGCAAAAGGCCTGAGCCGCACGGCCGTCACCTTGCGGCACATGCTGTGGAACGCCCTGCTGCCCGTCACCACGGTCGCCGGCATGCATGTCGGTGCGATCCTGGGCGGGGCGGTCGTGGTGGAGACAGTGTTCAGTTGGCCCGGACTCGGGCGCCTCGCGTTCGAGGCCGTGCTGAAACGGGATTTTTCGGTTCTGCTCGGCATTCTGCTGCTGTCGTCCCTGCTGGTCATCGCCGTCAATGTCCTGGTCGATCTGTTGCAGGCCTGGCTCGACCCGAGGATTGCGCTGCGATGAAGTCCCTTGGCTTATTCCTGCGCAACCCGACCGGGCTGGCGGGATCGTCGTTGCTGCTGCTGGTGATCGTTGCGGCGCTGTTGGCGCCGGTGCTGTTCCCCGGCGATCCGCTCGATATGGCGACCACACCGTTCATCTGGCCGCTTCAGGACCCGGCATTTCCGTTGGGCTCCGATTCGCTGGGGCGCGACGTGCTTGCCGGAATCGTCCACGGCGCCCGCGTGTCCGTTCTGATCGGCTTTGCATCGACTTTCGTCGGAGTCGTTATCGGGACGCTGGTTGGCGCTTGCGCGGGATATTTCGGCGGACGGCTGGACGACCTTCTGGTGCGGTTGATGGAGGTGTTCCAGACCTTTCCGCCGTTCCTGCTGATCATCGTCCTGGTCTCGATCGCCGAGCCTTCCGTCGCCACCATTACGGCCGCCATCGGAATCGTTTCGTGGCCCACCGTTGCGCGGCTGGTGCGGGCGGAATTCCGGTCGCTGCGGGAACGCGACTTCGTGCTGGCGGCGCGGGGCCTTGGCTACGGCGCGGCGCGTATCGTGTTTCTTGAAATCCTGCCCAATGCTGCGGCGCCGATTATCGTTACGACATCAGTTATGGTGGCTACCGCTATTCTCAATGAATCCGCGCTTTCCTTTCTCGGCCTGGGCGACCCCAACCTGGTGAGCTGGGGCAGCATGATCGGCGCCGGGCGTGACCAGTTGCGCACCGCCTGGTATCTCGTGGCCCTGCCGGGCGCCGCGCTGGTTATTACGGTCCTGTCGCTTAACCTGTTCGGTGACGGGCTGAACGACGCGCTCAACCCACGCGCGAGGGGGCGTTGATGCCGCTGGAATTTCCGGGCCGGGAAGACCCGCTGCTGGACGTGCGGGACCTGTTCATCAGTTTCGGCGACAACGCCGCCGTCCGGGGCCTCGATTTCACCATCCGCCGCGGCGAAACCCTGGCGCTCGTCGGCGAATCCGGCTGCGGCAAATCCGCCACCGCGCTGTCGCTGCTGCGCCTGCTGCCCCCGGCCGGCCGTGTCGCCGGCGGGTCGATCCGGTTCGAGGACCGCGACATCCTGCGGCTGCCGGAGAACGAGATGCGCCGGCTGCGCGGCGGCGCCATCTCCATGGTCTTCCAGGAGCCGATGACATCGCTGAACCCGGTCCTGCCCATCGGCCGGCAGATTACGGAGGCGATCCGCTCGCATGAGCGGGTATCGGCCCGGGCTGCCCGTGCACGAGCCATCGAGCTTCTGAACCTCGTGCGCATCCCCGAGGCGCATCGGCGTATAGACGACTATCCCCACACCCTGTCCGGTGGCATGCGCCAGCGGGTGATGATCGCAATGGCCGTCGCATGCCGGCCGCGGCTGCTGATCGCCGACGAGCCGACGACCGCGCTGGACGTAACGATCCAGGCGCAGGTTCTGGAGTTGCTGGACAGGCTGCGGCAAGACCTGTCGATGGGATTGTTGCTGATCACGCATGACCTGGGGCTGGTCGCGGATTGGGCCGATCGGGTCGTGGTGATGTATGCCGGACGAAAATGCGAGGAGGCGCCGGTGGAAACCCTGCTTCGCGCGCCGTTGCACCCTTACACAAGCGGACTTATGGCGTGTTCCCCGAAATTGGCCTCCGGCCTGCACTTCCGGCAAGGCCGCCTGCCCGAGATCGGCGGTTCCGTCGCCTCCGCCGCTGATGTGGCGGGCTGCCTGTTTGCGCCGCGCTGCGCCTCGGCGCGCGATGCGTGCCACGCGGTTCGGCCCGACGCGAAGCCCGCGGGTTCGCGCGATCATCTGCTCGCCTGTCCCGTTCACGCACCGGCCGACTATGCCATTGCTTGCTGTTGAGTCACTGGAAACCCGCTACGGACCGTTGCGGGCCGTCGACGGCGTGTCGTTGCGGATTGAGGCCGGCGAAACCCTGGCGCTGGTCGGGGAGTCGGGTTGCGGCAAATCGACGCTGGGCAAGACGATCCTGCGCCTCGTTCCGCACAGCGGCGGAACGGTCCGGTTCGGCGGCGTGGACGTTGCCCGGCTGCGTGGCCGGACGCTGAAGCCGTTCCGCCGCCGGATGCAGATGGTGTTCCAGGACCCATCGGCATCCCTGAACCCCCGGCAGACCGTGGGCACGATATTGTCGGCGCCGCTGCGCGTGCATGGCGTTCACGGCCGCATCGAGCGCCGGCGCCAGGTGGAGGCGATGGCCGATCGGGTTGGGCTGCCGGTGGGTGGACTGGTGCGCTATCCGCATGAGTTTTCCGGCGGCCAGAGGCAGCGCATCGGCATTGCCCGCGCGCTGATCCTGAGGCCGGAACTGGTGGTGTGCGATGAGCCGGTCTCGGCGCTGGATGTTTCGATCCAGGCGCAAATTCTCAACCTGCTGGTTGATCTGAAGTCCGATTACAATCTTTCCTACCTGTTCATTTCGCACGACCTGGGGGTTGTGCGGTATATCGCGGACCGCATCGCGGTGATGTATCTCGGCCGCATCGTCGAGAACGCGCCGCATCACAGCCTGTGGTCCCGGCCGCTGCATCCTTACACGCAAGGATTGATCCGGGCGGTCCCGGGCCAGGGGAGTCCGGGCCGGCCCAACCGGGTGGCGCCGATCGCGGGCGATATGCCCAATCCGCTCGATCCGCCTGATGGTTGCCGTTTTCATCCGCGCTGTGCCCTCGCCGCCGATATCTGCCGCGTCAACGACCCGCCGCTGCGGGCGGTGCTTCCCGGCCATGATGTGGCTTGTCATTTCGCCTCTGCCTGAAAGGTTTCATTTCGCATGACTCTGACTCGCCGCCAGACTGTCGTTGGCCTTGGGATGGTGTCCGCCGCCGGTGCGCGTGCGGCGACGCCGCGCCAGGGTGGCACGCTGACCTTGATGATCGAGCCGGAACCGACGAGCCTTGTCTGCTTCAACACGACCGGCGGCCCGATCATTGCGGTCAGTTCAAAGGTGACCGAGGGCTTGCTCACCTACGACTTCGACCTGACGCCACGGCCGGAACTTGCGACGGAGTGGCAGATCAGCGAGGACAACCTGCGCTATACGTTCCGCCTACGGCCCGGTGTGAAGTGGCACGACGGCGGGGAATTTACCTCGGCTGACGTTGCGTTTTCGATCGCGCTGGCGAAGCAGTCGCATCCGCGGGGCCGCAACACGTTCAGCAACGTCACCGAGATTTCGACGCCCGACAAGCTGACCGCGGTGCTGGTGTTGTCGCACCCGGCGCCGTATCTGTTATATGCCCTGGCCGGCGGTGAGACGCCGATCGTCCCCCGCCACATCTACGAAGGCACGCAGGCCGACGCCAACCCGAACAACAACGCGCCAATCGGCACGGGTCCGTACCGTTTCAGGGAGTGGGTGCGGGGTAGTCATGCCGTCTATGTCCGCAATCCGGATTACTGGGACAAGCCGCGTCCCTACATCGACACGCTGGTTGTCCGGTTCATTCCGGACGCGTCAGCGCGTGTCGCAGCGCTGGAAACCGGCGATGTCGACCTGGCCGCGGAAATTCCGCTGAGCGAGCTCGCCCGGCTGGGCTCTCTGCCGACGCTGGGGATCGAATATCGCGGCTTTGAATATACTCCGGGAACCACCCGGATCGAATTCAACCTGGATCATCCGGCGCTGCGCGATCTGCGGGTGCGGCAGGCGATTGCCTACGCGATCAACCGCAAGGTCGTCCTTCAGACGGCATGGTACGGCTATGGCCTGGAGGCGCCGAGTCCGGTCAGCCCGCTGCTGCCGAAATTCTACGATGCCAGTGTGGAAAGTTACCCGTTCGATCTGGCGAAGGCGGAACGTCTGTTGGACGAGGCCGGATACAAGCGCGGCCCGGACGGCGTCCGCCTGCGGCTGACACACGATTACTTCCCGTATGGCGACGGTTACCGGCGTGTCGCGGACTACCTCAAGCCGGCGCTTGCCAAGATCGGGATTGCCGTAACGATCCGCTCGCAGGATTTCGCCGCATGGCTGAAGCGAATTTATACCGACAGGGATTTTGAGTTCACCAACCACGTCATGACCAACGTGTTCGATCCGACGGTCGGCCTGCAGCGATACTTCCACTCGGCGGGCTATCGCAAAAGCGTGCCGTTCACCAACGCCGCGCACTACTCCAATCCGGAGGTGGATCGTCTGCTGGAGGCCGCTGCCGTGGAGGCGGATCCGCAACGGCGGCACGACCAGTTGGACGCATTCCAGCAGATTGTTTCGCGTGATCTGCCGGGGGTCAATCTCGTTTCGGTGCGTCAATCCACAGTCTACAACCGGCGGGTGGTTGATTTCACCACCGGCGCGACCGGGATCAGCGGCAACCTGGCCGGAGTCTACCTCACCAGTTGACTGGTTGCCCCGGCGCGCATCACGCGCTGCGGCGCCATGTCTCCGGTCACGCTGGGGTCGGCGTTGGTGCGCCGCTCATGCGACTTGTCCGTCCGCGAACAGTTCGGGGCGTTCGGCCAGTTGGCGCAGGGCGTCGGCCACGGTGTCGTCCGTTTCGAACGGCAGGATTTTCTGCTCTTCCAGGCGGGCGACGCCGCAATCGCCGATCTGCGTGATCAGCACGGCGCGGCAGTCGGCGACGAGCCGCGCGGAGGCCTCCATCGGATCGACCGCACCGGGCTGCCAGCCCGCACCGCAGGCGGGCGTGTTGCGGCGCACTTCAACGAGGCGCGGCGCGCCTTCAGCCAGTTCCCAGATCTCGAAACGGGTGGCGTGTCCGAAATGTTCGTCCACCGCGACGCCGGTTCCACTGGCGACTGCAACTCTCACGGCCATCCCTCCAATCCTCCCGGCGGCGACAAGGCCCGCGCCGTCCGCGCGAGCCATTCCACGTTTTATCTTCGGTATATGGCGCAGGACAAGCTGTTTCGGCAGTTCGAACGCCGTTAGCGCCGTGACGCGGTCGCCCGACGCGCCCACTCTCCGGCGCCGCCGCCTCGGCTGTCGCCCGGCCGATCGGCGTCGATCTCCTGGCGCAGCAGTCTGACGATGTCGCGCTTGAGCCGGCCGAATCCGGGGTCCGCGATCAATGCCTCGTAGCGGCGCGGGCGGGGAAACGCGATCGGAACGTTTGCCGTGATGCGGCCCGGCCGCCTGCTCATGATCGCCAGCCGATCGGCCAGGAACAGGGATTCCTCGATGTCGTGGGTGACGAACAGGACGGTGGATTGCGTCAGTTCGCGGGCTGCCAGCAGGGTCTCCTGCATCTCCAGCCGCGTCTGCGCATCCAGCGCACCGAACGGCTCATCCATCAGCAGCAGGCCGGGGTTGGAAATCCAGGCCCGGGCGATCGCCACACGCTGCCGCATTCCGCCGGAAAGTTCCCAGGTCGCGTGGCGTTCGAATCCCCCCAGCCCCATCTTCGCGATCAGCTCCGCCGCGCGGGCGCGGTAGATGGACGGCGCCACGCCGGCCAACCGAGGGGCGAACGTGATGTTGTCGGTCACCGACAGCCAGGGAAACAGCGAAGCATCCTGGAACACCACGCCGCGGTCCGGTCCCGGACGCCCCGGCGGCTTTCCAGCAATAAGAACCCGGCCCTCGGTCGGCGTTTCGAAGCCCGCCAGCAGGTCCAGGACCGTGGACTTGCCGCAACCGCTCGGACCGAGCAGGCAGACGAATTCGCCTTCTTCAACGGTCAGCGAAACATCCTCCAGCGCCACGGTTTCCCGCCGACCGCGGGCGTCGCGAAAGGTCTTGCCGACACCCTGGATCTGGATCAGCGGCACGGGTCAGCCCCGTCCGGCCCAGGGCGTGATCCAGCGCTGCAACCCGACGATCGCGAGGTCGAGCGCGTAGCCGGTCAGTCCGAGCAATACGATGCCCAGCATGACGATATCGGTGCGCAGATAGGCCGCGGCGTTCACCGACATCCAGCCCAATCCGGAGTCCGCGGCGATCATTTCGGCGGCAATCAACGTGGTCCAGCCTATGCCCAGCGACAGGCGCACGGTCACGAACAGCTCCGGCGCCATCAGCGGCAGCATCACGTGACGGAACAGGGCGAAACCATGTGCCCCGAGCGCCCTGCCCGCCCGAAGCTGCTGGCGCCGCACATTGGCAACCGCGGCGGCCGAACCCACGACGATGCTGAGCGACGCGGACAGGAAAATCAGGAACACTTTGGAAAATTCGCCGATGCCGAACCACAGGATGACCAGGGGAATTAGCGCGAGTTTCGGCAACGGCCGCAGGAATTGCACGAACGGATCAATCAGTCCGGCAACGATTGGCGACAGGCCGATCATTACGCCAAGGGGAATGCCGGCAATGACGGCGAGGACGAACGCAAGCATCGCCCGGCCGACGCTGATTCCGACATGCATCCATAACGGCGATCCGCGGTATCCGTTTCGGACGAGATCAACAGCGGTATCCAGTATCTCGCTCGGCGCCGGCAGGAACAGCGGATCCACCAGACCGAACCGTCCCGCCAGTTCCCACGCCAGCAGCAGGCCCGAAACCGAAGCGACGCCCAGTGCTATGCGGCGCAGGGTCGCAGCCTCGGTCAGCCCGGGAACGCCCTGTTCAGAAGATCGTAATTCACCGTCGTCGCGAAGGACTCGGGTATCCCGTCACGCTTGATCTCGCCCGTTTCGGCAAGATACCGGGCGACGCCGTCGAGCGCCTTTACCAGCGGCGCGGTCCGGCCCGACGCCACCGAGTTGCTCCAGTAGCCCGGCCCGAGCTGCTCCTGGAACGTGGGATAATCCAGCCCGGCAAGCGTATCGCGCACCGCTTCGAACGGCGCAGCGTACGCCTTCGCCAGTTCCTGCGCGACCCCATCCCGATCGGCTTTGTAACGATCGATCTGCGCCTGCACGGTGCGCAGCCATGCCACCACCGATTCCGGGTAGCTGTCGGCGAAATCCTTGTGCACGACGGCGCTGTTCCAGACGAAGACACCGGACGGCCGCAGATCCGCCGAGACCAACAGTTGCCTGCCTCCCGCGGCCAGCAGTTCGCCCCAGAACGGGCCGTTGATGTAGGTCGCGTCGATGTCGCCCCGCCGCCACGCCGCGATCGTGTCAGGCTGGCTCAGCGGCAGGCGCTTGATCGAGTTGCCGTCGAGCTTGTTGATTCGGATCGCCGCCTCCAGCGCGAACGCCATGGTGGAGGACGGCGCGACGGCGACGCGCTTTCCTTCCAGGTCCTTGATGCTGGCGATGCCCGGCTTCGCAATCAGCCGTTCGCTTGTCGCGACGATCTCGGGCGAGCCGATGATCTCGATCGGCAGCTTGCGGGACAATCCCGCGGCGATCGGGGTGTTGCCGAAGATGGCGAAGTCGATCTGTTTCGCAGCCAGAAGCGTCAATCCGGGACCGCCCGACGGGAAGGGAACCCATTCGACTTTGGTGCCGAGCGCCTTATCGTAACTGCCATCGGTTTTCCCGATGGTCCATGCCCGTGGTGCGGTTAGGTAGCCGATGCGGACGACGGCCGGGGTCTCCAGCGCGCGGGCGCGGTTGGCGGAGAACGCGGCAGCGCCGGCAGCCAGGGCGATTGCCTTGCGGCGGTTGAGACTGATCACGGCATTCCTCCTATCCGAACGCGGATTGCCGGACCGATAGTGGGAATTAAACTTCCGGACAATGGGGAATATGCCGTCTTACGGCCTCGCATGACCATACGGAGTCGGCTTGGGCGTGTATTGACGCCGGACCTTGCGACAAAACCGGTCGCATGGATAACGTTCTGCAACCGGACATGCATGCGCCTTCGTGCCAGCGCCCGCCCGCCTCACTCAGCCGCCGCCACCGATGGCGCCGCGAACGCACCGCGATAGCGGCTCGCGGGGTGGCGATCAGGCAGGCGAGGCGACCCGAAAATCTTCTCCCGCAGCGTGCCGGGGCGATACGCGCGCTTGGCAAGGCCGCGCTTCTGCAATTCCGGCAGCAGATACAGGTTGAACTCCTCGTAGGAGCCGGGAATGAACCAGTTGATCAGGTTGACCCCGTCAATCCCGGCCTGCTGCCAGGTTTCCAGCTCATCGGCGATGCTCTCCGGCGTGCCAACCAGCCGGGGATGGCGGCGCGCGACGAGGCGCGCCAGGTCGCCCACCGTCGGCTCGCGGTCGGGCCGGGCCTTGCGCAGCCATTCGATATGGCTGCGCCCGCCGTTGGTCTGAATATCGGCCAGCTTCGTATCGGCCGGATAGGGCTCGCCCGTATCCTGCGAGACGCCAAGGTTGGAATGGGCCAGGAAGCCGTCGATGCTGACGAACGCATCGTATTCGGCTTCCCGGCGCTTCGCCTCTTCTTCGGTGGAGCCGATGACGAAGGCAAAGCCTTGCAGGAACTTGATATCCTCATCGCGCCGCCCGAAGCCGCGCGCCAGCGCCCGGGTCTCGGCGATCAGTTCGGCCGCGACACGCGGATTCGGCGTGGAAATGAACTGGCCCTCGGCGTTGGCCGCGGCGAATCGCCGCCCGGCGGGCGAGGACCCCGCCTGGAACAAAAACGGCGTGCGCTGCGGCGAAGGCGAGGGCAAATGCGGACCCTCCACCCGGTAGCGCTTGCCCGCATGGTTGATCTTGTGAATGCGCGACGCGTCGGAGAACACGCCGCTCGTTTTGTCCCGCAGCAGCGCGCCGTCATCCCAGGAGCCTTCCCACAGCTTGTAGACGACATCGACATACTCGCCCGCCCAGTCGTAGCGCGTATCATGTTCCACCAGCCGCTCGAAGCCGAAGTTCCGCGCCGCATTCTCCTGCGTCGAAGTAACGATGTTCCAGGCGAGCCGCCCGTTGGAAATGTGATCGAGCGTGGAGGCGCGGCGGGCGAACTCGAACGGATGCGCCTGCAACACCGAACTGGTCAGCGCCAGGCCCAGATGCTCCGTATGGGTGGCCAGCGCCGCGAGCAGGATCGACGGGTCATTGTTCGGAATCTGCAACCCCTCGCGCGCATTCACCGCGTAGTCGCCGTGCAGCGGCCCGTAAAGCCCGACCACGTCGGCGAAGAAGATCGCGTCGAACAACCCGGCTTCCAGCGTTTTCGCCAGGTCGATCCAGACCCGCACGTCGTTGAAATCGTGCTGCCGCGCCGCCGGGTGCCGCCACAATCCGTGCTGGATGTGGGACACGGTGTTCATGACGAAGGCGTTGAAGATCAATTCCGGCATGTTACGATCCTTCAAAGCATCAGGCGGCGGGGGCGATCGGCAGGCGCGGCACGGCCGCGAGCAGCGTGCGCGAATAGGGATGGCGCGGGGCCAGGAAAACGTCGTCGGCCTCGCTGCTTTCCACCACCTCGCCGCCGCTCATGACCAGCACGCGGTCGCTGACGTGGTGAACCACCCCCAGATCGTGCGAAATGAACAGGTAACTGACGCCCAGTTCGCGCTTGAGATCGCCCAGCAGGTCGAGGATCTGCGCCTGCACCGAGACATCCAGTGCGGAGACCGGCTCGTCGCAGACAATGACGTTCGGCCGCGAGGCGACGGCCCGCGCCACCGCCACACGCTGGCGTTGCCCGCCCGACAGATCGAGCGCGCGGCGCCCTCGGTGCGAAGCCGGAAGGCTGACCAGATTGAGCAGTTCGCTCACCCGGCCGGGCCGATGGGCCTCGGTGTCGGGGATCGCGTCGGCGATGATCCGCTCGATGGTCCAGCGCGGATCGAAGGACGACAGCGGGTCCTGGTAGACCATGGCGATGAAGCGGCGGCGCGCCCGGCGCTCGCGCTCGGCAATGCCGGTCCAGGGCAGGCCGTTCAGCCTGACATAGCCTTCGTCGGGCTCCTCCAGCGCCATGACGATGCGCGCGACCGTCGATTTGCCGGACCCGGATTCGCCGACGATGCCCAGCGTCTCGCCTTGGGCCAAAGCGAAAGACACGCCGGCGACGGCGGTGCGGAGGATCTTGTCGGGTCCCCGGAACCGCTTGACCAGACCGCTCGCCTCCAGCAGCGGCCCGGACGCAACCGCTTCCGGCCGAACCTCCTCAGCGACCCGCAGGCGCGGCGCGCTGGCGGGCGCCAGCCGGCTGCCCCGGCGATGCGCGGAGGGAATCGCATCGATCAGCCGGCGCGTGTAGCCGTGCCGCGGACGGGCGAAGATCTCGGCCGCGGGGCCTTGCTCGACCACGTCTCCGTTGCACATGACGATGACCTCGTCGGCCATACGCGAGACCACGGCAAGGTCGTGGCTGATCAGGATCAGCGCCTTGCCGCGCGCCTTGGTTTGCTCCAGCAGGTCGAGCACCTGCGCCTGAACGGTCACGTCCAGCGCGGTCGTCGGCTCGTCGGCGATCAGCAGTTCGGGATCGAGCGCCAGGGCCGAAGCGATCAGCGCCCGCTGCCGCTGGCCCCCGGACAGCTCGCTCGGCAATTGGCGCGCCTTGATGGCCGGGTCCGGCAGGCCGACACTGGTCAGCAGCTCCACCACGCGCGCATCCCGCTCGGCGGCGGAGCGGGTCACGCCGTGCAATTCAAGCCCCTCACCCACCTCGCGGCCGACGCTGCGCAACTGGTCGAGCGAGGTGAGCGCATCCTGCAGAATATACCCGATATGCCGCCCGCGAATCCGCCGCCACTGCCGATCGGCCTGGCCGATGAGACTGTGTCCGTTGAAGGCGATGGTTTTCGCGTGGACGAAGCCGCCGAGGCCGGCCAGGCCGACAATGCTGCGGGCGGTGACGCTTTTGCCGGAGCCGGATTCGCCGACGATCCCCAGGCAGCGTCCCGGGTGCAGCGTGAAGGACACGCCCTTCACCACCGTTCCCCTCGGTTCGTCCCGGCCGAACGAAACGCGCAGGTCCTCGACCTTCAGCAGCGGAACGCCGTCAGCCGGCATGGACGCGGCCTTCCAGGCGATCCTGCAGGTGGCGGCTGACGACGGTGGCGGATAGCGCAAAGGCGATAATGGCCAGCCCGGGCATCACTTCCAGCCACCAGGCGCGGGTCACGTAGTGGCGGCCCGCATCGAGCAGCGCACCCCATTCGGGCGAGGGCGGCGCGACGCCGAGGCCGAGAAAGGCCAGGCCGGACGCCCAGACGATCGACTGCCCGAGACCGAGCGTGATCATCACCACCAGCGGGCGCATCGCATTGGGAAAAATGTGCTGGCGCACGACGCGGCCATAGGAATGCCCGAGCGTGCGGGCCGCCTCCACGTATCCGGCACGCTTGACCGAGAGAAACTGGCCGCGAATCATGCGCGCGTAGCCGGGCGCGGTGCCGATCCCCACGGCGATCACCAGCGTGGCGGGGGTCGCCGCGAACACGGTGACGAACAGCAGCGCCAGGAACAGGTTCGGAAAGGCGAACAGCACCTCCAGAAACCGGCTGATCGCGGCGTCCACCGCGCCGCCCGCGAGACCGGCGGTTACCCCGAGCAGCAGGGCAATGGACAGGCTGAGGCCGGTGGCGCCGATGCCGATGGTCAGCGACTGACGCGTGCCCTCGACGACCCGCGAGAACAGGTCGCGGCCCGACTGGTCGGTTCCGAACAGATGCGCCAATGACGGCGGCTGGAGCGTCGCATACAGATCGGTGCGAAACGGGTTGTGGGTTTGCAGATGGCCGGGTGCTGCCGCCGCCGCGACGAACAAGACGATCACCAGCGCCGCGACGGCCACTCCCGGCGGCAGCGTGCGGACAAACGCCGCGACGGCGCTGCGCCGCCGCTCCACGGCGCGAAAAACCAGGGCCTGGTCTGTACTGCTCATCGCGCCCTCAACCTTGGATCAATGATGGGATAGGCGAGATCGACGAGCAGGTTGGCCAGGATGTAAATCCCCGCCGAAGCCACGATGATCCCGGTGACGAGGGGAATGTCGCGGGACGACGTTGCCGCCACCAGCAGGCCGCCGATACCCGGCCGGGCGAACACGGTCTCGATCACCGCGGCGCCCGAGAACAGCGCGCCGACGGCCCAGCCGGACAGGGTCACGCCCGGCAGCGCCGCGTGGCGCAGCACGTGCCGCAGCCGCACGCCGGTGTCGCCCATGCCGCGCATGCGGGCCGTGGTGACGAAGGGCTGTTCGAGGACACGGGAGAATTCCTCGCGAATCACCTGGCCGAGGAAGCCGGAGAGCGGAATCGCCAGCGCCGCCGCCGGCAGGACCAGCCCCGGCAGCCCGTTGTCGCCCTCGACCGGGAACAGGCGCAGCCGGACCGCGAAAACCACGAGCAGGATGGTGCCGATCCAGTAGGGCGGGGCGACGGCGGTGGCGACCTGGACGCCGCCGATGAAGCGCGACAGGCGTCCGGGGCGGCCGGCGGTCGTTACTGTCACCACAATCGCGATCACCCAGGCCAGCACGAGGGCGGACGCCGTGAGCAGGATTGTCGGCCGGATCTGTTCGGCGATCATGTCCCGCACCGGACGGTGCGTCTGGTACGAAACGCCGAAGTCGCCGCGTGGCAACGCTTCGATGTAGCGCAAATATTGCACGGAAAGCGGCTGGTCGAAGCCGTACCGGGCGTTGACCGCCGCCAGCTCCGCCTTCGACGCCTGCACCAATGTACCGGACGCCACGTTCAGCATCATCTCGGCCCGGTCGCCGGGCAGCAGCGACTGGACGCAGAAAGTGAACGTCGCCACCGCCCAGAACACGGCCACCGCGCCGAGCAGGCGCCGCAGCACGGCGGCTGTTCGGCGGCGCCATGGCGGTGCTTGCCTGGCTGTAATGGCGGGCTCGCTCATCGATCGAAATACGCGTCGTGGAACACCGGCTCACTGACCGGGCTGGAAATCCAGATGTCCTTCAGCTTCGGCTGGCTGGCGATCGAGACGGTCAGCGGGAACAGGCCGACAACCGCGGCATTATCGACGATGATGCGCTGGGCGCCCTGGTACAGCGCCAGCCGCCTTGCATCGTCGAACGTCCGATCGGCCTCCTCGATCTTCGCCCACAGTTCCGGCGGCTGGAAGCGCGAGGCATTGTTCGGGTTGACCACGCCGCGCTGATCCGGCCGCCAGGAAATCTTCAGGATTTCGGCTGATGAGGCGACCCAGTAGGCCGGCTGGGCGTCGTAATCGGTGGGGCCGCGGCCCTTGCCGGCGAACCAGTCGGCCTGCGGGATGGGTTTCAGCACCACGTCGAAGCCGGCGTCCCGCGCCTGGTCCTGCAGGATTTGCAGCACCTGGATTCCGTCCGAATTGATCAGCGCGCCGGCCGCATAGAGTATGCGCACCATGAGCGGCTGGCCGCCCTTGGTGCGGATGCCGTCGCCGGTGCGTCCGGTCCAGCCCGCCTGATCCAGCAGGCCGTTCGCGGCAGCCGGATCATACGGATAGCTCGCAGCCAGGTCCTTCAGCGCCTCCGGCGTCGAGAGGCTGAGCGCCCCGTTGCCGTTATAGGGGGTTGAGCCGTGGAACGAGACGTCCACCGCCTTGCGCCTGTCGGAAACATACGCAAAAGCCTGGCGCACCCTGACGTCGTCGAACGGAGCGAAGGCGGTGTTGAGCTGCAGGCGCGTCGGCGTGCCGCCGGTGATGTCCTGGATAACACTGTAGCGCGACCTGGCCTCGTCCCAGTCCACAGCGGGAATGTCGTAGATCGCGTCCGATCCGCCGGAAACCAGGGAGCCGTAGCGCACCGTATCGTCCTTCAGGAACTTCCAGACGATGCCGTCCACATAAGCCGGACCCTGGTGATGCGCGGTGGCCGGTGCCGAATTGTAGTTCGGGTTGCGCTTCAGGATAACATTTTGACCGCGGTTCCATTGCTCGACGTAGAACGGGCCGGACCCCACCGGCTTTTCGCACACCGCCTGCGGGCCCTTGTCCAGCGCGGTGGGCGAGAGGATGCCGAAGAAATACGTGCTCAGAACGGTCAGCAGCGGCTGATACGGGCGGCTGAGTTCGATCTTCAGGGTCAGCTTATCGGATGCGGTGACCGAGCTGATATATTCATACACATACAGCTTGGCATTGCGGTTGATCTTGTCGGGATCGTCGGAAAACCAGTGATTGAAGTTGTAGACGATGGCATCGGCATCGAGCACGGTGCCGTCGGTGAACTTCACGTCCGGCTTGATCTTGAAGATGTAGGTCTTGTTGTCAGGCGAAACGGTCCATTCGGTCGCGAGCCACGGGACGATCCGGCCGTCGTGGTCGCGGGCGACCAGATTGTCGGCGTATTGGCGCTGAATGTAGCCGGCCTGCACCCAGCCGGCATACAGGCAGGGCGGCTCCTGCTCGTGGCCGTAGCGAATGATGCCGCCATGCGGTGGTTCCGCCCGGGCGGTGCCCAGGCTGAGCGCCGCGGCCGCCGCGAGACCCAGTATCGTTTTTGAGCCAATTCCGGTCATGCGCAAACTCCTATTCAGCGGCGGCGGCGCGCGCGGCCGAGAACTGGTTGACCGGGCGGGCCAGGCCGAAATGCTCCCGCAACGTCGCCGCCTCGTAGGCTTCGCGGAAAATCCCCTTGCGGCGCAGCAGCGGCACCACGTGGTCGACGAACGTTTCGAGGCCGTCGGGCAGCACGTCCGGCATCAGGTTGAACCCGTCGGCGGCGCCGGCGGCGAACCATTCCGCAATGTCATCGGCGATCTGTTCCGGCGTGCCGACGATCAGCCGATGGCCGGTGCTGCCGCCGAGTTTGCGCAGCAACTGGCGCACGGTCAGCCGTTCGCGGCGCGCCGTATCCAGGCTCGCTTTCGAGAAAGTCTGCATGCCGTCAACCGGAATCGCGATGTCGTCCGGCAAGGGCTGATCCAGTTCCAGCCGCTCCCGATCGATCTGCAGCGTGCCGGCCAGGCGCGAGAGCGCGTAGTCGATCGGCAGCAAATCCCACAACTCTTCCTCGCGCCGCTTCGCGTCCGCCTCGGTGGCCCCGAGGATCGTGGCGAGGCCAGGCAGGAAGACGATGTCATCCGGCCCGCGGCCGAAGCGGGCGGCACGGGCGCGCACGTCGGCGGCGAAGGCGATGCCGTCCTCCTTGGTGTGGGCGACGGAGAAAATCGCCTCCGCGTGCTCGGCCGCGAGATTTCTGCCATCACCCGAACCGCCGGCCTGGATCAACACCGGCCGCCCCTGGCGCGGTGATGCCGGCACGTTGAGCGGGCCGCGCACCCGGTAATGCTTGCCGGCATGGTCGATGGCGTGCAGCCGATGGAGATCGAGAAAACGGCCGGTCGATTTGTCGGCGATCAGGGCGCCGTCTTCCCAACTGTCCCACAGCGCCTTCACCACCCGGGTAAATTCGCTCGCCCGCTCATGCCGATCGGCGTGGCCGACGACAGTATCGAGGCCGAAATTCTTTGCGGCACCGCCATCGGCGGTGGTCACCACGTTCCAGCCGACGCGGCCATGGCTGGCCAGGTCGAGCGAGGCGAAGCGCCGGGCAAGATTATACGGGTCGTTGAAAGTCGAGGATGCGGTGCCGATCAGGCCGATATGCGTGGTGTGAGCGGCGATGGTGGCGAGCACGATGGTGGGTTCCAGCGCCAGGAACGGCCGGTAACCGGGCTGATCCGTCACCGACGGCGTGTCGGCGAGAAACACGGCGTCGAACGCGCCCCGCTCGGCGATTTTCGCGGTCCTGACGTAGTGATCGACGGAAATGAACGCGTCGGGAACGCCGGTGGCTGATCGCCACGAGGCGCCGTGAAAGCCCGAACTGAGAATGTTGATGTTGAGGTGAAGCTTTCCCGGCGTGCTCATGAAAGGTCACCCCTGCAACTGTTGACGTCAAAAGACATGACCTGCCCGGCGGCGCCGGCGGGTCGGCCTGGCGCACTCGATTTACATCCGCATCTGGCGAGACAATATCATACCCGCGTGGTACGTCAAATAAGGAAAGTGACATGAAAGGACGTGGAATTAGGGTCCGCGGGCGGCGGGGCAAAGATCCCGAACCGGTGCCGCGCACCCGATCGGCGTCAAGCCGGTGCGAGATACTCGGCGACCGTCACCTGCTCCGGAAGCACCTTCCGCTCCGTCAGCCAGTCGGCCGCCGATTGCAGCCGGGCGACGAACGCCTTGTCGTTCGGTTCATAGAACGTGTACCGCCGGTGCAGGGTCACGAAGTAGTCGCGGATTTCGTCGCTGTAGTTGGCCTTGCGCTGGGCTATGATCTCGGAGTCCAGCGGGTGTTCGTCGGACCACGCGGCTTCCTGCCGGAGCGCGGCAATCACCGCCCGGACAAGATCGGGATTGTCCCGGGCAAAGCTGCGCGGCACCAGATAGGATGTGAAGTCGATCTGAAAATCCAGGTCGCGTTGCTCGACGAAAATGTCGTGCGCGTTGTATTGCCGGCGGGCGATGTCGACACCCGGGCTCCACATCGCCCAGGCATCCACCTTGCCCGAACCCAAAGCGGGCGCCGCGTCCGGCGGATTGAGATAGACGAAGCGGACTTTCGACCGGTCGACCTTGTGTTTCTCCAGCGCCGCCACCAGCAGGAATTCGCCCAGGCCGGAGCGGTTGACCGCCACCGATTTCCCGGCCAGGTCCTCGACCGTATTGATGCCGGATCCATCCAGCGCGATGATCGCTGTCGTCCGCGGCTCATAGTTGACAAATTCAGCAAACACCAACGGCGCACCGGCGATCAGCGCGGCCAGCGCCGGGGTTGTGCTGCCACCGAAACTGAAATCCGCGCTCCCGCCGGCCACCGCCTGAAGCGTGGGCGCGTGGTTGGGGAACGGTCCGAGCCACTCCACCTTGATGCCCTGCTGCGCCAGGTGCTGCTCAAACACGCCGCGCTCCTTGGCGATCAGCGTCAGGCCGCCGTAGCCCCAGGTCAGGCGCACCGTGTCGGTCGTCCGGCCCCGGGCGCGCCCGGACGCGGCCAGCGCGGGGAACGAATATTGCAGCAAACGGCGGCGCGGAATGGGAGCCATCGTAATGTCCTCGTCAGGCAAAGGTGGTGACGCCAAGTTCGGCCAGCAGCGACTGGCGCAGCGCGAGCGGGTCGCGCGCATCCGAAACAAAATACCCCGCCGCGATGGCGCCCTCTCGCATCACCAGGATGCGGTCCGCCAGGGCGATCGCCTCGTCCACGTCATGCGTGACCAGCAGCACGGCGGGGCGATGGCGGGCGACAAGCTGTTTCACCAGCGCGTGCATGCGGATGCGGGTCAGCGCGTCGAGCGCGGCGAATGGCTCGTCCAGCAGCAGCAGTTCGGGCTTCTGCACCAGGGCGCGGGCCAGGGCGACGCGTTGCGCCTGGCCGCCCGACAGGTTGCGCGGCCAGTCGTCGAGCCGGCCGCCGAGGCCGACTTCGGCCAACGCAGCCTCGGCCCTGGCGCGAGCGTCGGCCGCCTGAAGCCCGAGTGCCACGTTGCGCCACAGTGGATCCCATGGCAGCAGGCGATGCTCCTGGAACACCATCGCCGGGCGGCGGGGCGCTTCGATCCGGCCGCCCTGGACATGATCCAGCCCGGCCAAAGCGCGCAGCAGCGTGGTCTTGCCGCAGCCGCTTTCGCCCAGCAGAACGACGAACTCGCCGCGCTCGATGCGCAGGTTCAAATCGTTCAGCACGGTGCGCCCGCCGTAGCGGCGGACCAGGTTGACCACTCTGACAGCGGGAGGAAGGGCGCTCATCGGCCGCCCGGGCTGGCGAAATTCGGGTGCCACGCCAACAGACGGCGCTCCAGCCGGCGGGCGACCCAGTCGGCGGAAACGCCAATCAGGGCGTAGATCAGGATCGTCAGGAAGATCACGTCGGTGCGGAGAAACTCCCGCGCATCCATGGCCAGGAATCCGATGCCCGCGTCCGCGCCAATCGTTTCAGCAACGACAAGGGCCAGCCAGGCCGTGGCGAGGGCGTAACGGACCCCGGTCAGCACCGAGGGCAGCGCGCCGGGCAGGACGATGCGGCGGATCATCGCCGCGGTGCCCAACCCCTGCACGCGGCCCAGCTCCAGCAGCTTGGGATCGACCTGCCTGATCCCCAGCGTGGTGTTGATGTAGATCGGGAAGGTGACGCCGAGCGCCACGAGGAAGATCTTTTCCGCCTCGCCGACGCCGAGCCAGACGATCACCAGCGGCAGCAGTGCGAGAAACGGGATGGCGCGGATCATCTGCACCGAGCGGTCGATCAGCGCCTCGGCAATGCGGGAGAAGCCGACGGCAGTGCCGAGCGCGAAGCCGATGGAGCCGCCGATGGCGAAACCGGCCGCCGCGCGCAGCAGGCTGATCCCGAGGTCGTGCAGCAGGCTGCCATGCACCGCCAGGTGGAACGCGGTGCGCGCGACCTTGCTCGGGGCGGGCAGCAGATGCGGCGGGATGCGGCCGAGTTGCGCCGCGGCCTCCCAGACCAGCAGCAGCAGGACCGGGGCGAGCCAGGAGAGCAGCGCGACCATCCGGGGATTGGCGGCGTGTTGCGGCGGAACCACCGCCTCCGGTTCGGATGCCGCGCTTGCCGGCAAGGTTGATGTCAGAGCGCTGCCCAATGCGACCTCATGGCTGGAATAGCAGGTTGGACCGTATATTGGGGACATCACGCGGACAAGGCGTTATTCGGAGGGAACCACGATCCGCATGTCAGGACGCCGCGCGGACCTGCGGTGCGATCTCCTGCATGAACAGTTTCAGCGCGCGGGAGGAGAACGCGGCCGGCATCGGGCCGGAGCGGAAGCGGATGATGACGCCGCCGACGCCGGTCTTCGCCAGGCTGGTGAAATCCTCCAGCACGGTTTCGGGCGATCCGCAGAGCACCGGCAGGCCCGGCTGGTTGTTCGCCTTGGCGACCATCGCCTCGAAAGCGGTGCTCTGGGCGGCGCGATACGTCTGCATCTGACGGAAATACGGCAAGCCGATCTCGATCGCTTCGAGGTCCGTTGGGGCCAGGATGACGGTGCGGGCGACCCAGCACTGCGAGAGGGCGTGCTCGATCGCGGTGTCGGAGAAACCCGCTTCGCGCGCGGCGTTGCGATAGATCTCGACGTTCCGCGCAGCTCCGGCCGCGGTCGCCGCTGCCATCAGCACGGGGCGCCCCTGGCGGGCCTGGGCGGCGAGCGACGCCTCGGACGCCACGCTGCGCAGGATTGGCGGATACGGCTTGGTATAGGGCCGCGGCCGCAGCATCGGGATTTCGAAGTTCCAGTATTTCCCGGTGTGGCGGACCTGTTCATTGTTCCAGCACTTCAGCAGGATTGCCTCGATCTCCTCGAAGCGTTCCTGCGCGCTGTCGGGGTCGATCTGGTATCCGCTGTATTCGTGCAAATTCACCAGGCTGCCGCGGCCGAGGCCGACGATCAGACGACCTTTACTCAGGTTATCGACCAGCGAGATCTGCTCGGCCATGCGGATCGGGTGATAGAGCGATGTCTTCAGCACGGCAAAGCCGATGGAGATGCGGCTGGTGGCGATGGCGAGGGCGGCGGCGAACGTCACCGGGTCGACATAGGCGCAATTGCCGTCGAAATGGTGCTCGACGAGGAACACCGCATCCATGCCTTCCGCCTCGGCGAGCCTGGCTTCCTGGACCGACTCGTCGATGACGCGGTCGTCCGCCGCCGGATCGCGCGATTCGGGGAACAGAAACAGGCCGAGTTTCATCCGCTTCTCCTACAGGGCGTTGATGTCCCGACGATTGTCCATGCAAACGCGGTACCGCGGTCGGTCGTCCATCACCTTACATACGTAGCACGGCCGTGGAAAGAGTTGGACGCCACGCCGCATCGGCGCCAATCCTGACGGATGAATGTATATTGACATATTCAACGCGTGCGTCAGGTTGGTTGCGCTGTCAGGTTCCGGAGTCAGAGCGATGCTGGTTTCCCCCGCCCGCCTTTCCCGTCGCGACTGGCCCGCCGCCGCATGAGCGCCTCGGCCCGGCTTGCAATCCCCGCGGGGGAACCCGGCGATTGGCTCGCCCGCGCCCGGCGCCTCGCCGACGGGTTCGCGGCGACCGCGGGCGAGTTGGACGCCACCGGCGCGTATCCGGCGGCCAATTTCGCCGCACTGCATGCCGAAGGTCTGGTGAACCTCGTTTCCGCTGCGGCCGATGGCGTGGCTGGCGCTGCTTTGGTCGTGGCGCAAAAGATCATCGCGGAGATCGCCCGTGGCGAGCCTTCCACCGCACTGATCCTGTCGATGCACTACGTTAATCTGGCCTCGATCAGGCTGGGGAGGCGCTGGCCGGTGGACCTCGCCCGGGCGGTTCTTGCGTCGGGGCGGCAGGGGCCGGCCCTGATCAACGCGTTGCAGGTCGAACCGGAAGCGGGATCGCCCTCCTACGGCACCCTGCCGCGCACGCTGGCGCGGAAAACGCCCGAGGGCTGGCGGGTCACCGGGCACAAGCGCTACGCGACCGGGGGCGCGTTGCTGCACTGGTACCTGGTCCTGGCGGTCACCGACGAAGCCGAACCGCGCCTCGGGTCGTTCGTCATCGGCGACAAGTCGCCGGGGACGCGCATCGAGGCAGGGTGGAACACCACCGGCATGCGCGCCACCAACAGCCACGACATCGTCTTCGAGGATGTCTTGGTGCCGGAGGGCTGGGTGCTCGACCTGGCACCCGCCAGCGCGGGCCGCCGCTTCGATCCGCAGCAATGGGCTTGGTTCATGGTGCTAATTGGCTCGGTCTACCACGGCATCGCCCGGGCGGCGCGCGACGAGGTGCTGGCTTTCGCTGCGCGGTTTACGCCGGGATCGCTGCGGGCGCCGCTGGCTTCGCTGCCGCTGATTCAGGACCAGCTCGGCGAAATCGAAATCCTGCTGGAGGCCGGGGATCGGCTGCTGGAGTCCGTGGCGCGCGATGCGGATGACGGGCGGGACGGCGGCAACGCACCTGCGCAGATCCGCCATGTGGTGCTGGAAAACGCCATCCGCGTGGTGGACATCGCGCTGCGGATCGCCGGCAATACCGGCATTTCCCGCGACCATCCGCTGGAGCGCCACCATCGCAACGTGCTCTGCGGGCGCACCCATGCTCCGAACGGGTTTTTGGTCCGGGCCGCCTCGGCCAGGGCAGTTCTTGCGCAGACAGGAGGTTCCGATGCCGTATGACA
This sequence comes from uncultured Rhodopila sp., assembly GCF_903915725.1. Lineage (GTDB taxonomy): Bacteria > Pseudomonadota > Alphaproteobacteria > Acetobacterales > Acetobacteraceae > Rhodopila. The sequence continues at coordinate 36,056 of NZ_CAIWTY010000064.1, read as the reverse complement.
CCGTTTGGTACACGCGCTGCCCTGTCCCCTCCCCGCTTGGCATCGCCGCGCGCTTCGGCTGGATCGATGCCGCGTTCGAGGCGCATGGCATTGCGGTGAAGTCGATCGGGGAGTCGCGCGATGCCTCCGTGCGGGAGAGCCATTTCACCCACACGCTGCCGTGGTCGTTTCGCCAGGGCGGCAATATCCCGGCGATCCGGGCCCGCTCCGACGGACGCGAGACCCGGCTTATTGGCTTGACCCGGGTGGACGAGTTCCAGGCGGTGATTACGCTGCCGGACTCGCCGCTGCGGGACCTGAAGGGTGCGCGTATCGGCGTGCCGCGGCGGGCGGGGCCGATTGTCGATTTCCACCGCGCCACGGCGCTGAAGGGGATCGTTTCGGCACTGACTGTCATCGGTGGCACGGCGGAGGACGTTACGTTGGTGGACGTTGTTGTTGCGAAGCCGATCATTACGGAGCGGGGAGATGCTGGTTTGCACGGGCTGAGCCGGCGGCAGCCGTATTGGGCGGAGATCGCGGCGCTGGCCGCCGGACGGGTGGACGCGGTGTTCGTCAAGGGCGGCGAGGGTGTGGCGATCGCGAACCTGCTGGGCGCGCGGGTGCTGGTGGAGACCGGGCACCATCCGGACCCGAACATCCGCATCAACAACGGCACGCCTCGGACGCTGACGGTGGATGCCTCGTTCATCGAGGAACGTCCCGATCTGGCCGCCGTGCTTGTGGCTCAGGTGGACCGGGCGGCGGCCTGGGCGCGGGCCAATCCGGAGGAGACGCGGCGGATTGTCGCGCGCGAGGTGGGGGTGAGCGAGGAGGCTGCCGGGGCCGCCTACGGTGCCGATGTGCATCTGAAGCTGGGGTTGTCGCTGGACCCGGGGCAGGTCGCGGCGATTGCGCATTTCAAGGATTTTCTGCTGGCTTGGGGGTTCTTGGAGAACGATTTCGATGTCGATGCCTGGGTGGATCGGCGGCCGATTGATAGTCGGCAGGAGGCGGTGGCGGAGTGATGGCTAACCGGGAATGCGACGGACACCGCGATACTGTCATTTACCGGCGAGGTGGACGCCGGCGCCGACTATCTTCTCGTTGACGACCATGACGGGTTTGGCGGGACGCTTGCGAATCTCCGCGGCTTTGTCGAACACCTCGGCGGCCACGTGATCGGCATGACAACCCTGACGGAAACCCGGGAAGCCCGGCAAATTGCGGTTCGCAATGAGGTGCTGGAGGTGCCAGATAAGAAGCATGGAGATGAGCTCAAACAATTCTGGCGCTTCGAATTCGGTCACGGCGCCGAATGCCTCACAGACATCGAGGCCGGATACTTATGTCGTGTTGAATCCGTTGCCGGCATCAAGGATAGAATGGCTGAAGCAGCAGAGTTTGCGCGTCGCCAAGGTTTTTCAGTCGGATTCGAAGGGCCACCAATAGGGCCTGCCGCCTGACAGGCTGCGCCCGGAGGCGGGCCCATTTGGTAGACGACGGGCACTGCTTCGTGCTGACGGTGGAGGAGTTCGCTGCTTTGAGGTCGCAGATTGCGACCTCAAGACAGGAGTGGGGCGGCCGGCGGCATCCGCCCCGAGTCTTCACCGAGCGAGGCATCGCCCGCGTTCCGAGCTTCCTGAATACCCCCGAAGCCCACCGGGTCACGGACCTGATCATCGATACTTTCCTGACGGTGCAGAAGCAGGTTGCAGCCGCGCAACGGCGGATCGCTATCGACCAGGTTTCCCGGTATCACGCCGATGAGGACACGGCGGCGCAAGGCCGGACCCTGCGAAGAAGGCTGATCAAGGCGCTCGAAAGTCCGACCCGATATGTGCGCGATTATTCGGGCACGAGGTAGCGTTTGACCAGCTTTGTTTTGGCATGATTACGGATGAAGAGCGAGCGCTCAGTTAGGCGCCCTCCGTCATTCATGCCGCCAGCGATAAACTTCATCTGAAAGCCGAGGATGATAAGTGCTAAGTCATTTTCTTTGAGAAAGCGATCCATGTAATCGGCTCGGCATATGAGGGCGGCAGGCTTGTCCGACCACCACCAGGGGTCCTGAATTTGCACTTGATGGCTAGAGTCGCGCCAACTGCCGCAGCAATCCCACTGAAGGTTACCAGCCTGCACCAGCGCAGTTGACGGCATCAAAAGCGTCTTTGTCCCGCTGACGTGGCTGTAGTCACGTTCCCATTCTCTGCCACGGAGCTGACTCAGCGCAAGATAGTGAAATGCAACGCCGCTGTCTTTACCCCTGAAGGTGATCGACTCCTCCGAACGGTGCGCATAGGGCCACCGGCGCGGATATTCACCAAGGTAACCGCGATAATCGTGCGGTCCGTGATTGAAATGGTCGAGGGGGGCTTCTGCGAATGCCTGCGTAACTCTTTGAATATCCGCCGCGTCGCATGTGGCGGCACGAACACTCCGGCTGACATGCCGATATGACCTGTTCCGACTGATTTCCTTTCGTTTCCCGTCCCATGAATGACTTAGGTCGAGAACTTGCCACACCCTGCTGTCCGAATCGGTCAACATAAGCACATGCGAGATATCCGTTAGGTCGTTCTCGCTAACCCAACCGGCATCCCCTACCGGGATATCCCTTCCTCGAAAAACATAGGGCGCAGGCGTGAGCCAGGCATGATCGCCCTCGGGCGCAGGTAGAAACTGACGGACATCTGTCGGATCAAGGTCGCGTAGATCGAGACCCTGTAGGTCAGCAGAAGGCGGGAGGGTCTTGGACCAACTCTTGCGGTCGGCGTGGTCCGCCAGTTGGCCAACGAGTTGGCGCAAAAATATCCAGTAGTATTTCTTTCCCAGACGCTCGGCCCAACCTGGCCTCCCGCGGCCTCCACCGAATGTACTTAGTAAAATGCGATCGAAAGAGGCGCATTGATCCCGGGGACCTGGATAGCCGAACTCGACCGCCTTTTTTTGGAACCAACGAAAGATGCCGAGCTTGTCGAGGCTGCACTTTTTAAGATCGAAGGCGTTTGCCACGCACGGCTCGACAACATAGCGCGCAAAATCCGTCCCCGTGGCGAGGCCGATCATCTGCACGAGGTCCAGCTGTGGAAACCGCTTTCGATCCGCGGCGTAGCTTCCTATGTCATCCTCGGAGGGAAGCGCGATAGGCCAGACACTATTATACGGCGGACGGAACAAACCTGCATCGACTCCATCGGGTGCTACGTCCATCTCGACGGATAACTCAATGATTAGTCGCCCGTGATCGCGCAAGCTCGCATTAAGTGGCGGAACGCCCTCTGCGAAGTACATTTGATAAACAAAGGTCGCGGCATCTCCTAACTCCGGGGTGGCCGCATTAAGAAGAAGGAGTGCACCATAGGCGGCGACAAGAACGCGCTCCGAGATGTATTCGTCGTCGCTGTGCAAAAACTGCAGCATCGGCGTGATGCAGCCCGGCCGGGCGCGAAAGACACTCACCATCGCCATGGTAGCTCGATCGCGGATACGACGGTCTGGTGAGGCACAAAACCAAGCAAGAATGGTCGCCCATAGTGTCCCGACTTCATATGGAAGATTATCGAGATTGCCGCGACGTGCGGCTTCGATCAGCCGATGCACCCCACTTTTGGGTCGTATAGTATCGCTCCAGGCGGAGTACGATTCTTCCAAACAGTGGGCCCACAACGGGTCGCGCGCCAGCAAGGGCATGCCATTCAGGATCGAAGCCAGAAACCGCGCATTTAACGGGTGGTCGGGCCGCACGGCGCAACCAAGCACGGCTTCAGACATGGCAACAAAGGTCTCTTTGGAACTCAGGCCAGTGTAAACAAGTTGAACCGTGCGGTCCGTGACAAAGAGCGGATTCCTCCACTGTATGCTTGCAATGAAGGTCTTCCACAATAGGGCTTGGTCGATATTCTGCACGACGTCGATAAGTTCGGTTCCATATTTTTCAGGCAACTGGATTGAAAGCGCTTCGAGCAACCCGGCATTCGTTTTCGCTGCCTCATCGCTGGCGGCAAGAAAGTGAAATGCGCCACCGAAAGAAAACGCAGTTGGCAAGTCTATGACGCCGGCCAATAAATGTTCCGCAATAAGATGGTCGCTGATACGCTCAAATGTAAACCGCACGGAATACGATGGCTCGGCTCCAAGACCCAGGGGCAGCTTCTCGACTATGGAAACAAGCGACTCCGATTCCAGCACTGCAAAAAGCGACTGAGACCGGGTGTCGGCCGGTCCATCAACCAAAGAACGTGCATCCGCTAGCGGAAGCGTGCGGCTTCCGGCTGAGGCCATTGCTCCGGCAAGACGAAGCATGGCCTCGCTTACGCGATTCTCACGTCGGTCATAGTCGAAGGCGATTGCGGCGCGGTCGTTCTTGGCCCGAAGCAGCAGATTGATGATCGCACGGATACCCTCGCGACCGACCGGAATCGCTTGCGCCCGCGTCTCGCGGAGCGCTTCGCACACCAGGCGCAAGAATAGCGGATTGGCGAATTCGTCATGCAGAAGTGGTTCCCCAGGGACGCCAAGGGCATAATGGCGGAAGAAGGTGAATAGCGCCTCATATTCTCGGCCGAGAAACCCATTGTGCTCGATGACAGGAATGTCGAGCGTTGGTGGAATCACCTCGCGCACATAGATCTCGCGGCAAGTCACACAAAGCTTGAGAAACGGCCGGCGCTTGACCTGTTCGAGCATAGGAGGCAGCCAGCTTTGCCACCTCCGCCGGTCTGGCTGGGTTTCGTTCAACGCATCTATAAAGATGACCAAGGGGAACCCTGTAGCTTCAGCGGCCGCATTCAGCGCATCGAGAAAGGCGTCACGGCCAAGTCTTGTTTCGAGGCCGGTTTTTTTGATCAATGATTGCCATGGGTCATCGTCACTGACGTCGTCGCCGAACAGCACGAGCGACGGGATCCCGGAAGCTTGTCGCTTAAGCGATGCGTCGAGAATGCCGTGCGTTTTCCCAATCCCCGCTTCGCCTCGTACCAACATGCCAGTTGCAGCAGGGAGCCGTCCTTCGGGTTGAAAGGCGAGAACTTCAATCTCACCAAGGATCGCCAGAAGTTCCCGTAAGTGGTCGAGGGGTGCCATCGGAAAATCAGCCATGTATTCCGCACGCCATTGGCGGAACCCAGGACTGTCCGCATTTTCTCCATGTGCCGTGATGAGGGCTTGTTTGATCTTCGGTTCGAGCCCAACTCCGCGCGAAAGAGATAGTCGAACAGCATCCTGGAATGCCGGAAGTATCAACAGCCTGGGATCTTCGATTGCACCACTCAGGTGCTGATTCAACGGTTCAGCCGCCTCAGCGACCGCCCTCGCTTCGCCGATCAGTTCCTCCGGCAAGCTGAGGGGCTTAGTCATAGCTTCCGTGGTCTTGCGCCACCAGTCGAGCTTCTCGGCGTACTTGCTGGTAAGCTGCTCGATCCTCTTGGCCCACAGACCGGAGCGGCCAAACGCTTGTAGGGCTTCACCTAAGGGTGTCGCAACGGTCAACTCAGGGCTATAACGCGATCCTGCTTGTGCCTTCGCTTCAGCGAGCCGTTCGGCGAACCAAGCAGCGGTCAACGCTTCCTGGTCGAACCAGTACCGTGCAAGACCGCCGGTCGTATCGACCGCGGCCAATCGGCCAAGGAGCTCGCTTTCATCCCATATTTCGAACTGAACCGAGCGTCCCTGAGCGGCGAGCTCCGAACTCCATTCAGCAATCCATTCTGAAATCTTCTCGTGCTGGCCGCGCTTCGGTCTCCCTGCCTTCGCACCCGTCTTAGCTGTGAGATTAAACGGCAGACAAATCGTATAGTGGGCGAGGCTGGGATAATTCGCCGCCGCTTGGCGAACGGACTCGGTTAGGTTGGTCTTCTGGCTGGCGCCCAGGGTATCGAAGAACTTAGCCTGAAGCCCCCAGACCTCTGCCGCAGGCAATGTCCAAAGCGCCTCGACGCCGCCATCGCCGCCATCGCCGCGAACGCGCCGATACTGGCTGTTGTTGGGAATTTCCGGCGCGCGCCGGAAGAGCTGGCAGCAAAACTCCTCGAACGCTCCACGCAATCCTGTCGTGTCGAGTCGCAAGTTGGGAATTTGTGGTGTCATACTCGGCATGAATTGGCCAGCGGCTGCGATTCCTGGATCACGTCGGGGTTTGGCATCGGCGGTAACACCAGCTCAGTGGGATCTCAACTCGGGGTGTAAGTTCGAAATTATACCGATTACGGCGCAAAATAGCAATAGCTAGCTGCCCCCGCACGGCCGATACACCCGCTCAAAACACCTTCCCCTCCCGCAAATGCGTCGTCGTCCCATTGATCAAATAATCCCCCACAACCCGCGCCTTATGCGCCAGCGGATTATGGCTCAGCACCGTGCGCACATTCCGCCAATGCCGATCGAAATTCAGCGCGCGGGCGGTCGTGGACCCGCCGCCGAGGTCGAACAGCCGCTCCGTCGTGCGCGTGCCAAGCTGCCCGAGCAGCAACTGCACCCGCGCCGTGGCTAGCGAACTCTCGATCAGCGCCGCCTCGATCGCCGCCGCATCGCCGCCCGCGAACGCCGCCGCCGAGTCATCCAGCCGCCGCGCCGCCGCCGCAACAGCCGCATCCACCGCGAACGACACCGCCGCAATCTCGCCAATCGTCTGCTGCACGAACGGATCGCCGCCCGCCGTCTCCGCGGTGCTGTGCGCCGCCGCACGCGCCTCCCGGCGCACATAATCCAGCCCGTCGCCGAGCACATTGCGCAGCACCCCGGCCGCGCAGGCCGCCAGATGCAACTGCCGCAAGGTCGAGCAATGCCGCCCCACCGGCGTCTCCAGCCGCCGCCGCACGATCTCCTCCGGCAGCACCTCCACATTTTCGAACAGCACGCCGCCGCTCGCGGTCAGGCGCTGCCCCATGCCGTCCCAGTCGTCGAGGATGCTCAGCCCCGCCCGATCCGTCGGGATCAGCACGCCCGTCGGCTGCCCGTCATCGTCCACCGCGCTGAACGAGGCATAATCGGCGAACGCCGTGCCGGTCGCATACCATTTGCGGCCATTCAACCGGAACCCGCCGCCCTGCCGGCTCAGCCGCAAAGTCACCTGCCCGGGGCGGGCGGTGCCCTGTTCGGTATGCGCGCCGCCGAACAGCTTGCCCGACAGGATGCGCGGGATCGCGGCGGCGTCGCGGTGCGCCTCGGGCGTCAGGACGGCCGCCTCGACATAGTTGAAATGCGGCCGCAGCGCGTGCGCCACATTCGGATCGCCCACCGCGATATCGGCGATCAAGCCGATAGCGTCGGAGGCCGAACCGCCGGGGCCGCCAAGCGAAGCGGGGACGCGGATCGTGCCGAGGCCCAGCTCCCGAAGGCGGGCGAAGGCGGCGAACGGCAATTCCCGCTCCTGCTCGCGCCGCGCCGCGCCATCGGCGATTTCGGCAACGAAGCCGGGCACGCGGGCCAGCAAGGCGTCGCGCGTGACGGGTGCTGCAACGGTCATGTCAAAGAACTCACTCTTCCAGGTAGATATCGGCGCCATTGCTCCACAGGTGCTCGGCGCCCACCTGCAGGTTCTTGACGCGCTTGTCGTAGATCGTAATGACGGATGGCGTAACGAGGTCGAGCGTCGGCAGGTCTTCCACCACCCGCGTCTGGAACGCTTCGAACAGCTTGCGGCGACGCGCCGGATCGATTTCCACCGCCGCGGACTCCAAAAGCCGATCCACCTCGGGGCTCAGATATTTCGATCCGTTGGTGAACGGAACGCCGGGCTTGAAGGTCTTCGACCAATACAGCCGCTGCACGCCGACAGTCGGGTCATAGAAATTGCTCATCCCCTCGATCGCAATGTCAAAGCTGCGATCCGTGAAAATGCGTTTCACGAACGCGGCGAAATCCTGCGTCCGTAGCTCCACCTTGATGCCCACCTTGCCGAGCGCCTGAGCGAAATATTCCGCCGTCTGCTTCGGCGGGCCGGAGGGCTGGGTCGGGTCGATGAACAGCCTGAAACGATACCCGTCGGGGCCGCGTTCATAACCAGCCTCGTCCAGCAGCGCCTCGGCCTTGGCCGGGCTGAACGCATATTTCGGCACATCCGCCGCATAAAACGCCGCAAGGTCCGGGCTGATCGGCCCGTCAAGCCGCGTCGCATAGCCGAGATAGACGGTGTTGACGATGAAGTCCTTGTTGATCGCGTAAGCAATCGCATGCCGGACCCGGATATCAGCCAGATACGGGTTCTCCAGATTGAACTCGGCCCGTGCGATCGTCGGTGAATACGGAACCGGAGCGGTGGAGACGACAAGGTTCGGCTGAGCCTTCAGCCGGGCGATATCAGCCAGCGGCAGGTTCGCCACCGAAACCTGCACATCGCCGCTCTCTATGGCCACCGCCGCCGCTGCGGGATCGACGATGAAACGGAAGATGATCTGGTCGAGATACGGCTTCGGCGCACCCCAGTAGTTTTCGTTGCGCACCAACCGCACATGGCTGCCGCGCGCCCATTCAACGAACCGGAAAGGACCGGTGCCGATGGGCGCGGCGTTATGGGGATTGTCCGCGACGTTGGTCCCGTCATACAGATGCTTCGGCACAATCGGCGATTCAAAGCCGGCGAAAGCGGCGAGCAGATACGGCGCCGGCTTCGACAGCACCAGTTCCACCTCATGCGGGCCGAGCACGTTCGCCTGCTCCACATTCGCAAACGTCGCCCGGCCACGCGGGTGGTATTGCTTCAGCGTCAGGATCGAAAAAGCAACATCGTCAGCGGTGAAATTCTGGCCGTCATGCCACGTCACGCCCTCGCGCAGCCTGAACCGGTAGCGCAACCCGTCCGGCGCCACCGTCCATTCCGTCGCCAGCAGCGGCAGCGGGTTGAGGTTCTTGTCGTAGGTCAGCAGCCCCTCGTTGATCTTGCCGCCGATATAGTAGGTGGCACCTGCCGATTGCGCGACCTGCAGCAGCAGCGGCGGTTCGGTGCCGATATTGATCGCGACGGAGCCGCCCCGCGCTGGCTGTGCCTTCGCGCCGGGGGGAAACAGGCTGGCGGCCGCCCCCGACAGCAGCAGGGTTCGGCGGGACGGAGCATGCGGCATCTTTGTTTCCCGGGTTGCGAAGCGATCTGACAGCCTATAGCGTGGATTTCGTTCCATACGCTAGTGGCACGTGGATTTACCCATCGACAAGCCACGTTGAATAGGCAACTTTGCCGCAATCGGCGCGTTGTATCGCGCGGCCGACAACCCAGCCAACCCGAGGGCCGCATGAGCCAGTCCCAACGCCAACTCAACCTCAATGTCGGCCTCAACACCACCGGCTACGTCGCCAAGGCCTGGCCGTACCGCACGGGCAACCGGCAGGAGATCACCGATCCCGCCTATTACCGCGGGCTGGCGGAAATCGCCCATCGCGGCCGGTTCGACGCCGTATTCTTTTCGGATCACCCGGCGCTGGTAACCGATCCGGACGGGCGCCCGTTCCACACCCTCGATCCGCTGACCCTGGCGGCGGCGATCACCGCGCAGGTGCCGGATATCGGCTTCGTTGCCACTTTCAGCACGACCTACAACTCGCCCTACGACCTGGCCCGCCGCGCCCAGACCGTGGACCTGATCTCCGGCGGACGGCTGATCATCAACGCGGTGGCCTCGTTCACCGAGGCCGTCGCGGCCAATTTCGGCGCCGCGCATTTGCCGCCCCGCCCCGAGCGCTACGCCAGGGCGTCCGAATTCCTCGATGTGGCCAAGCAGCTATGGGCAAGCTGGGATCCGCGCCGCGAGCGCGAGATCCCGCCGAACCGGTTCTGGGACGCCTCCAGCGCGCGCCGCATCGACCACCACGGCGCGCATTTCGACGTCCAGGGGCCGCTGAACGTGCCGCGCGGGCCGCAGGGCCATCCGGTGCTGGCTCAGGCCGGCGCGTCGGAGTGGGGCATCGACCTCGCCGCCCGCCATGGCGAGATCATCTACGCCAACATCCTGTCGCACGAAGCCGGGCATGAGTTCGGCCGCCGCGTCCGGGACCGCGCGCTGGCCATCGGCCGCGACCCGTCCGGCATCCGGATCATTCCGGGTTTGGTGCCGATCATCGCCGACACCCGCGCCGAGGCGCTGCGCAAGCACGAACTGCTCAGCGGCGCCGGCTCCGAGGACGGGCTGATCGCGCGCTTCATCGCCGAACACGGTTTTGACCCGCACCGTTTCGACCCGGACGCGATCCTCGATCCCGAGCAGTTCGTGCCCGATCCGAACCGGCTGCTCGCGCTCGGCATGACGCTCGGCCTGGTCGATCTGCTGCGGCACGAAAAGCTGACCGCGCGTCAGGTCGTCCGCCGGACGGAGGGGCATCACCGCCTGGTCGTCGGCACGCCGGAGGATATCGCCGACGCGCTGATCGAGTTCTGGGCCGACGGGGCAGTCGACGGCTACACCATCCAGCCGCCGCGCGCGCCTGATGACATCATCGAATTCGTCGACAGGGTTATCCCGGTCCTGCAGGACCGCGGCGTGTTCCGCCGAGAATACGAATCCGGGACGGTGCGCGACCGCTACCGTCTGCCGTATCCGGAATGAAGATCATCCTGCCCCGCCGCACCGTCCTCCCGCGGTGCGCGCCGGCGCCGCACGGGCGGCTGAACCAAATTCGATCTATGCCACCGGCGCGGTGAACACGGTCACCTCCGGAATCCGCCCTCTGAATTTCTCCACTTCCGCAACGATGCTGTGACCGGAGGTCGCCTGCGCCAGACGGGACGTGCCGATATCGGCGGTCAGCACATTGACATCCCCATAACGGCACAGCGTGCCCGCCTCCCCGGGGGTCAGCGGATCGTACCAGCCGCCTTCGGCCACCACCACCGAGCCCGGCGCCACATCCGGCGTCACCCTCGCACCGGCGAGGATCTGCCCCCTGTCATTGAAGACCCGCACGACATCGCCGTCCGCGATCCCGCGCGCCAGAGCGTCCCTCGGGTTGATCAGCATCGGCTCGCGTCCCTTCACGGCATAGAGGTCGCGCACCACGGTGCCGTTCAACTGCGAGTGCAGGCGAAACGGCGAATGCTTGGTGTTGACGTGCAAAGGGTATTTCGTCCCGGCTGCCCCGGCGCGCTCAAACGGCTCCAACCAGGCCGGATGCGGCGGGCAATCGTCGTACTGCATCCGGGCGATCGTTTCCGAGGTGATCTCGATCAGCCCCGATGGCGTGCCCAGCGGGTTCAGCACCGGATCGGCACGGAAATCCGCATAGCGCACGAACTGCTTCGACGCTTCCGGCACCTCGAACTCGACCAGGCCATTGCGCCAGAAGGTCTCGAAGTCAGGCAGCCTGACGCCGATGGCCTGGCCGCGGGTCTGCGCCGTGCCGTAAATGGAACGTATCCATTCGGTTTCGCCCTTGCCGTCGGTGAACGCCGCCTCCAGGCCAAGCCGGGCCGCCACGCCGCGCAGGATGTCGAAATCGCTGCGCGATTCATACAGCGGTTCAATGAGCTGCTTTTGCGCGATGATCGCGCTGGCGGGGCTGCCGCCGATGGCCTCGATATCGTTGCGCTCCGCCGTCGTCGTCGCCGGCAACACGATGTCCGCCATCCGGGCGCTGGCAGTCCACTGGAAGTCCTGCACGATGAAGGTGTCGAGCTTGCGCCACGCCCGCACCTGCCGGTTGCGGTCCTGATGATGGCCGAACGGATTGCCGCCGGCCCACCAGGCGAGCCGGACATCGGGATAGATCACCTTCTTGCCGTTGAACTCGAACGGCTCGTTCGGGTGCAGCAACATGTCCACGATTCGCGCGCACGGGATGGTGGTCACCCCGCGGGAGGCTGGCCACGGCTTGCCGTCGGCCGGCCTTGTGCCGATGGGGATTCCGCTCAGGGTCACACTCTTCGGTATCGGCGCGCCGCCGCCGCCGAGATGATACCCCAGGCTGAAGCCGCCGCCGGGCAGTCCGATCTGTCCCAGCATGGCGGCCAGGACAATCAGCGCCCAAAGCGGCTGCTCGCCATGATGCTGGCGCTGCACCGCCCAACCGGCGACCAGGAAGGTCCGCTGCCGGGCGAAACGCCGCGCCAGGTCCTTGATCGTCGCCTCCGGCACGCCGGTGATTCCGGCCGCCCACGCCGCGGTCTTGGGCACGCCGTCGGACTGCCCGGTCAGGTAGGGCATGAATTTGTCAAAGCCGACGGTGTAGTCGCCGAGGAAGGCTTTGTCGTAGAGATTCTCGGAATAAAGCGTGTGGGCCAGGCCCAGGATCAGCGCGACGTCGGTTTGCGGCCGTATCGGGATCCACTCGCCGCCCAGCACGCGGGCGGTTTCGTTGCGAACCGGATCGATGAAGATCACCGGCTTGCCGGACTGCTTCAAGCCGGCGATGAACGGCGCAGTCGAATGGCCCGCGACGCCGCCGCCAATCTGGTCGTTATTCAGCGGATCGGCGCCCCAGAACACCAGCAGATCGGTGTGCTCCTGGACGACCGGATACGGCGTCTGCGGCTCGGTATACTCCTGCGAGCCGACGACATGCGGCATGATCACCGTCAGCGCGCCGGTCGAATATGATCCGGAACGGCCGACGAAACCGCCGGTGAGGTTCAGCAGGCGTTGCAGCCAAGCCACGCAGTCATGCATGCGGCCGCTGCTTTTCCAGCCATAGGTGCCGCCATAGACAGCCCAGGGGCCATACTCGGTCTGCACGCGCTTGATCTCGTTGGCCGCCAGATCCAGGGCCCGGTCCCAGCTTACGCGGACGAAGTCGCCCTGGCCGCGGGTTTCGGGAGCGGTGCCGGGGCCCTTCTCGAGATAGGCACGGCGGACCATGGGATAGCGGATGCGGCTCGGCGAGTAGACCACGTCCTGCACCCCGGCGAGCATGCGCGTCGGCGCCGGATCCTTCTCCCACGGGCGCACCCCGGCGAAACGGCCGTTCGCTACTTTGCCGTAATAGGCGCCCCAGTGGGAACCGGTGAAGACTTCGCCATCCGGCACCGCCGCCTGCGCCGGGACGCCGAGCCACGCCATCGTCTCAAACGCCGCCGTCGCAGCCAACACGTGCCGCCGCGTCAGGCCGGCCGGATCCGGATCATTCATGGTCAATGCTCTCCTGTATCGAGCTGGCTTAGCCGGCATGTGCGGACTCCTGCGCGCGCAACTGCAGGAAGCGCAGCAGCAGCCGGTTGCCGTCGTCATCGAGCGGCAGCAGCTTGCGCTTGGCGCTCATCACGCCGATCCATTGGTTCGGGTTGTGCACTGATGGCGATGGGGCGGCATGGCAGGACGCACACAACGCCCCGTAAACGGTCTGCACGACCGACCACACCGCATCCGGCGCGGTGGCGAGGCCGCCGGAATCGATCCAGCCGGTCAGCGTCACCCGCCGCCAGACGAGTTGCGTGTCCGGATCGGTTGCGCTGTCCTCGGACCGCACCGCCGCCGCGACCGCCGCCGGCGTCAGCGAGGCGGTCAGGATGTGCTGCCCCTTTGCCGCGTAGACCGCGCGGGGCGCGTTGTCCGTCTGCCAGCCCGACAGGCGGACCTGAAGGTTCCCGCCGGCGGCCTCCAGCACCTCCATATCGACGCCCGGCAGCACGGTCGCCTCTCCCTGGCCGCTTGCGATGCCGTCGGGTTGCAGGAACAGCTTGCGGGTCCCCACGGTCATGCCGCGGGCGCCGGCGGCCGGGCGGCTGGCGGCCGCCAGGTCCGCGAGCGACCGGGTGAGCCACGCCGTCGTCACCGTGGGCAGCTTGTGCATAACGCCCTTGTGGCAACTGACGCAGGACGCGCCGGGCTTCATCGAGGCCCGCATCCCGTTGGCGGCATCGGTGCTGAGCTTCGCCAGGTCCATCATCGCCACGGCATGGCAGCTACGGCAGGCCGCGGACGAATCGGCCTCCATGTTGGCCCAGACCCGGCTGGCGAGCGCCAGTTGGTGGGCGTCCTGCTGCTCGGGCGTGTCGGTGATGTGGCCGAGGAAGCCGGCGACGTCCGCAGCATGTCGGGTCAGGAACTGCAGCCGGGCCGGCCAGGACTCGCCCGCGTGGCAGTCCGCGCAGCGGGCGCGCAGGCCGATTTTGTTGCTGAGATGCGCGATGTGCGCCGGCTCGCCGGTGGCGACGTTGTCGATGTGGCAGGACAGGCAGGCGGTGTCGCGATCGATGCGCGCGCCCAGCGCGGTCCAGCCGCCCCAGGCGGCAAGCCCGAGGCACAGCCCGAACAGCACGGCCGCCGCTGCCGTTGGCGCCTTTGCCGGCTGAAGCGGCGGTTGCGTGCGGTCCTGCATCGGTTGCCCAACTACGCAAGAAAACAGATGGAGTCAATTATCAACGCGATGTATACGTATAAATTAGGATGGCCCTCCGGATTTGAGGATATACGTGCATGCCGCCATGGCAGGAAACCCCGAGTGGCGCGCTTTCGCCGCCGGTGCGCGACGGAAGGGCGATGAATACCGCTTCGGATGCCCCCCATTACGGGCGCCCGACGATTGCGCTTCATTGGATCAGCGTCGTGCTGGTCGCAGCACTGTGGCTCGGTCCGGAAGCCGGTGCCGGCTTGGCCCCGCCATGGCTTCGAGGCGAGCTGCACGCGCTGCATATCCTGCTGGGCGGTCTGCTCGGTTGCGTGCTGATAGTCCGCGTGGCGGTGCGGGGCCGCGACCTGATCGGGCGGCGCGGCCGGCGCTCGGACCTGCCGGCGGAGGCCATGCATGCGGCACTCTATCTGGTGCTGGCGGCCACCATCGCCCTCGGCCTCGTCAGCCTGTGGGCGCAGGGGGTCACTCTCTCGCACGTGCCGGCCACCCCGGCCAATCCGGCCCTGTCGCGAGCGCTGATCGGCCTGCACGGGCTTGGCGCGAACCTGGTCCTGATCCTGGCGGCCGTTCATCTCGTCGCGGCGCTGGCGCATCACTGCCTTTGGCGCGACGGTTTGCTCTACCGGATGCACCCGCTGCGCCGCCGCCAAAGGTGACCAGCACCCGTGGCGGGCAATGTCCGGCCCTGTCGCGCGGCAGGCGGATGCGACCCGATTGACAACGGAAGTTATACTAACCTATCGCGTATATATAATGATGCAACCGCGCTGTGCGGTTGCGGGCCGGGCCGTCCTGTTCCGGAGCGAGAGAGCCGCAGCATGAACCGTCGAGATCTGTTGCTGGCCGGGGTCGCCTGAACGATCCGACAGACGGCGTGCATGCCCTATTGGGACTCGCTGGCAACAATCAGGTGCATTTGCACCCGCGAAGGAAACGGCGCCTCGGTTCATCGATCAGACCAGGAACATTTGCAGTGTTTGACAAGGAGGCATGGTTGTGGATTTCGGTTTCACAGATAGACACCAGGAGATTCTCGCGGTGGTCGGGCGACTTGGCCGAGAGAATTTCCGCCACCGTGCGGCGCAATACGATGCCGGCACGCAGAGCCCGATCGAGAACATCCTCGATTTCCAGCGTGCCGGGCTGCTCAACCTGACGATCCGCGTCGAACATGGCGGCCAGGACAGCGGGGCCCTCGGCTCCGATCCGCTGCTGTATCTGCTGGCCGTGGAGGAGACGGCGCGGCATTGCCCGGGTACCGCGCAGAGTGTGCATATCCACTACCACGCCACGCATTTGCTCGACCGCCTGGCCACGGAGGCGCAACGCGAGAAATTCCTCCGCCCGGCGGTGGAGCGCGGCGCTCTGCTCAACGCCACCGGCAGCGAGCCGGGGCGGACGGCGCGCGGGCTTTACGGCCTGCTCACCACGGCGCGCAAGGTCAATGGCGGCTACATCGTCAACGGCGAAAAGAACTATGCCACCCTGGCCGATGTCGTCTCTTTCCACATCGTCAACGCCGCGCTGGAAGGCACGCCCGCGCCGGAGGGTCATTTGGCGCTGATCATCCCGCAGGACTCGCCGGGGCTGAGCATCGTCGAGGGATCATGGAACCCGCTCGGCATGCGGGCCGCCTACAGCCCGAACATCCTGCTGAAGGACGTTTTCGTGCCGGACGAGAACCTGCTCGGCGAGCCCGGCATCATGCCGCGCCAGCGCTGGCAGTCCCGCTTCCATCTCAGCTTCGCTGCACAGTACGTCGGCGCGAGCGAGGGGATTTTCGACTTCCTGACGGACTACCTGCCCCGGCGCGGCACCGCCGGCGACGCCTTCACCCAGTTGCGGCTGGGAGAAATACGCGTGGCGATCGATTCCGCGCGTTGGCTGGTCTACCGCGCCGCGTGGCTATGGCAACAGAAGCAGGAGACAGAGGCGGAACTCAACTCGATGCTCGCCAAGTATCGCGCCATCGACGCCGCGGTAGAGGTGATGGACAAAGCGGTCCAAATCGCCGGTTCGAGCGCGCTGCACGCGGACTCCGTGCTGTCGCGGCTGGTGCGGGACCTGCGGGTGCAGACCCTGCACGAGAACCTCGACAAGACCGCCGCCACTATCGGCCGCGCCCATCTCGGCCAGAGCTACGACACCACGGCGCGGCTATAGCGCGTGGCGGCCTACACGATCCCGTCGAAGAACGCCGCCATATCGGCCAGCGCGGCCACGCCATCGACCCGCGCCCGCAACAGGCGGCCCTGCTCGCCGGACAGCGGGAAGACCCCGCGGGAGGTGACATCGGCGAATTTGGCAGCGTTTTCATCCGCCGACAGCGGGGTTTCCCGCGTGCCGGGCAGGCGCCGGCAGGCCTGGCGCAATATGCTGCCGTCGGTCAGGTGCAGCGCCACGGCGGCCGGACTCAGCCGGTCATCCGGCCCGCCGGACAGTTCCACCCGGCTGCGCGCGACCAGCGCCGCAATCGCCGGATCGCGCACCGAGGCTGCGTCCAGTTCCGCCAGCCCAAGCCGCCCGCGCAGCAGGATGGAGGCAACATGGTATTGCACGCTGAACTGCGCCGCGACCTGAGGGTTGGGATCCGGTGAAAACGGCGAGCCGACAAGGCGGTTCATGTAGGGCGTGATGGTGATGACAATCCCGGCGATCTGCTCCGGTCGCACGGGCGTGCGCGCAATCAGCTCCAGCGCCGCCTGGCTCGCGGCGTGGCCGCAGGCGCAGGTCGGGAATTTCTTGAAGATCACCTCGCCATGTTCGAACCGCTGCCCGAGGCCTTGCAGGGCGATCGCCGGGTCGCCGTCCTCATACATCGCATAAAATCCGTAACGGCCCTCGAAAGCGGCTTCCGGCCCGGTGATGCCGTCAGCGGCCAACTGCGCGGCCTGCACCCCGGCCTGGGCTGCAAACGCCGATTGCAGGCGCTTGGTCAGGCTGCGTTCCACCATCGGCTGCTGCGTGCCGCCGACGAGGCTGAGCGCGATGCCCAGCGCATGCGCCGTCTGGCCCGCGTCGAGTCCAAGCAGCCGGGCGCAGGCCGCCGCCGTGCCGAAGACGCCATGGATGGAGCTGTAGAACCAGCCGGAATGCGCCGTCGTCGCGAGCGCCAGGCGGCAGGTGATGTCGTTGCCCAATGTCAGGGCAGCGAGAAAGTCCCGCCCGCTCGCATGTTGCTGCTGCGCCACGGCGAAGACCGCCGGCGAGACGACCGCATCGGCGTGCACGCCCGCGGCCTCGTGCACCGTGTCGTAGTCCAGCGCCGCCGCCGCAACCCCGTTGACAAGGGCGGCGGTTTGCGCTGGCACGAACACTGGCCCGCCCCAAAGCTGCGCCTCGCCGCGCCCGCCGGTGGCAAGCGCCCGGCCCCGCAGCGGCCCGACGCCGGGCGCATCCGTCCCGCCCCAGGCAACGCCGAGCGTATCGGCGAATATGGCGGCGGCGGCGGCCAGGGATCTGGCCGGAATATCCGCGGCGCGGGTGTCGACGGCGTAGTCGGCGATGATCCGGCTCAAAGCGGCAGGCTTGAGGGTCACGTTCATGCTGTCCAGCCTATTTGACGGAAGTTGAGGTAGCCGGTGCCCGGCTGTGGCGCCCACATCAGGCCCTGCCGGGCGGCGAAGATGTCGTACAGTTCGCTGATGAAGATCGCCGCCGCGTCGTCATGCAGGCGGCGGTTGATCTCGCGGAACAGCGCGCCGCGTTCGCCCGGATCGGAGACCGGGATCACCTTTTGGATCAGCGCCTCGACCTCGGGATTGTCGTAGTCGCACCAGGTGCCGGCGCGGGCGAACACGCCGCCGACGGGGTGGATCGGATCGAAGATGGCGTTCGCCATCTCCATCACACCGAGCGGGCCGGCCTTGTGCATGTTGTTGAGCTGCGCCCAGGTGGCATAGTCGTAGCGCTGGATGCGGATGCGAACGCCGATCTGGGCCCAGTAGCCGGCGGCGGCTTCGGCGATCTCGATCGGATGGTCGCTGCCGATGACCAGCCGTGCCTCGAACCCGTCCGGATAGCCGGCGCTTTGCAGCAATTCCCGGGCCCTGGCGGGGTCGTACGGATAGGGTTGCAGCGCGGGATCGCTGCCATAGGGATAGTAGCGCGAAATCATGCCGGCCAGCTTCTCTCCCGCGCCGTGCAGCACGGTATCGATGACCGCCTGCGTATCGATGCCGTAGCTCAGCGCCTGCCGCACCTCGCGCCGGAAGGTCGGCAGTCCGGGTTTGTCGGCGTCAATATGGATCAGCAGCGGCGAGCCGAGTGGATTTGCCACGGCGAACACCCCGGGCGTATCGCGCAGGGTGGCAAAATCCTGGAACGGCACGCCGGCCACCACGTCCACCTCACCGGTCAGCAAAGCGGCGGTGCGACTGCCGGCTTCCGGAATCACCTTGAAGACCAGTCGCTTCACCTTCGGCTTCTCGCCCCAGTACTCGTCGAAGCGTTCGAGTTCGAGATAATCCGTGCGGAAGCTGCGCACCCGGTACGGGCCGAGCGAGACCGGCGAGCGGGCAAAGAACGAAGCTGCCGGCTGGCTCGATCCGTAGTCGCGCGGGACCACCGGCAGGTAGCCCGCGATCTTGTTGGGAAACGCGCCGTCACGCTGCCTGAGCCGGAAAATGACCGTGGCCGGATCGGGGGTCTCGATCGCCGCCACCACCGGGGCGAGTTGCGGGCGGCGCGTGCTCTTGCTGGCCGGGTCGAGGATGTGGTCGAGCGAAAATCGCACGTCGTCGGAGGTCAGCACGCCACCGGTGTGGAAGCGCACGCCGGGGCGAAGCGTATACGTGTAGCTCAGCCCGTCTTCGGAGACAGCAACCGCGGTCGCAAGCCGCGGCGCGAGCTGGCCGTGCGCGTCGAAGCCGTAAAGCGTGTCGTAGATCTGCAGCACATAGCGGTTCGAATCGCTGGTGATCGCCACCAGCGCGTCCAGGTTGGAGAAGTCGCGTTCCAAGGCGATGACCACGGTGTCGCGATCGACGGCGGGCCCGGGGCTTGCGGCCGCTGCCGCAGGCCGGCGGGTCAGCAATCCGGTGCCGGCCAGACCGGTCAGGGCTGCGCGGCGGGTGAGACTCTGCCGGATCATGGCTGGCCCCGCCTGACCGGTTCAGCCGCCGGCGGCGCTGCGCCGTCCACCGTGATCGTGGTGCCCGAGATATGCGCCGCGGCGGGAGACAGCAGGAAGGCGATGGTTTGTGCCACGTCCTCCGGCCGCCCCGGCCCGGTATCTGACACCTGCCCCGCGGAGGCGGCACGCAGCGCCTCCCAGCGCGGCGAGACGATCGGCCCGGGCGCGACGGTGTTGATGCGGATACCGCGCGGCGTATAGGCGCGGGCGAGGCCGAGGGCGAGCAGGTCGAGCGCCGCATTCGCGGTGCCGCCCGGCAGATGCACGGGGTTCGGATGCCGCCCGCCGCGGCCGGAGAGCAGCACGATGCTGCCGTTGCCGCGCTTCAGCATGTCCGGCAGCACGGCCCGTATTGCGCGCACCGCCCCCAACTGCTTGGTTTCGAACACGTCTCGCCAGGCCTCGTCATCCAACTCCAGGATATCGCCGAACAGCGGCAGGGTTGTGGAGACCACGAGGAAGTCGATCCGCCCGAACCGGCCGATCACCACTGCTGCCGCCGCGTTGACCGAGGCGGTTGAGGTGATGTCGAGCGGCACCGCGAGCGCCTCCGGGCCGATTTCGGCTGCGATGGCTTCCGGATGGCGCGACGAAAGCGCCAGCTCCGCGCCAGCCGCCGCGAGCACCTTTGCTGCCGACTGACCAAGCGCACCAGAGGCGCCAATGATCCAGCCGGCCTTTCCGGCGAAGGTGCGGGCATCCCTCATGCGGCGGTTTCCTGTGCAGAGTCCGCCAGATGGCAGGCGGCGAGGTGGGTGCCGGAGATGCGCCGCAGCGCGGGCGGCGTGCTGCGGCACTCGCTGACGGCCTGCGGGCAGCGCGGATGGAACGGACAGCCGGAAGGCGGTGCCAGCGGCGAGGGCATTTCACCCTGGATCGCCTCCACCTCGCCGCCCGGTTCGGCGGCTGCGATCAGTGACCGTGTGTAGGGATGCCGCGGCGTCCGGATGACCGCGTTGCGGTCGCCGGCTTCGACCACCTGGCCGAGATACAGCACGGCGATATGCGTGCTGAGGTGCGCCACCACCGCCAGGTCGTGCGAGATCAGCAGGTAGGTCAGGCCCAGCCGATCCTGCAGATCCTGCAACAGGTTGATCACCTGCGCCTGAACCGACATGTCGAGCGCCGAAACCGGTTCGTCGAGGATCAGCACGCGCGGCGAGATCGAAAGCGCTCGGGCGATGGCCACACGCTGGCGCTGGCCACCGCTCAACGCGACGGGCAGGCTCGTGGCCAGGGCGGCCGACAAGCCTACGAGTTCGAGCAGCTCCCTCACCCGCGCGGCGATCTCCGCCCGGCTGCCCTGGCGCTGGATGTGCAGCGGCTCGCCGACAGTCTCGGCCACGGTCATCCGCGGGTTCAGCGCGCCGTAGGGATCTTGCAGCACCGGTTGCAGGGTTCGCCGCAGCCAGGCGTCCGCGGCCCGTGGCAGGCCGGCACGCACATCCCGGCCGTCGATGCTGATTTTGCCGGCATCGGCATTTTCGGCGCCCATGACCAGCCGCGCGAGGGTGGACTTGCCGGAGCCGGATTCGCCCACCAGTCCGAGCGTGGTCCCGGCCTCGATCCGCAACGAGACGCCGCGCAGCGCCGCGAGTTCGCGGCGGCGCGAGAACAAGGAGGTGCGGACCGGATAGGTCTTGGACACCGCCTCGATGTGTATCCGGGCGCTCATGCCGCTGCTTCCGCCGGGGGACGCGCGAAGGGTTTGCGGCAGGCGGCGGCGCGCTGCTCGCCGAGGTCCAGCAGATCGATGCGGCCCTGGCGGCACCCCGCGTCGGCCACGTCGCAGCGTGACGCGAAAGCGCAGCCGGAAGCGATGCTGCCCGGCGACGGCGGCTGGCCCGCGATCGTCGCGAGCCGGCGGCGGCCATCCAGGCGCGGCGTCGCACCGATCAGGCCGCGCGTGTAGGGATGCGCCGGGTTTGCGAAAATCGCCTCCACCGGGCCGCGTTCGACGATCCGCCCGGCATACATCACCGCGACGTCGTCGCAGAACCGGGCGACCATCGGCAGGTCATGGGTGACCAGGATCAGCGCCATGCGGCGCTCGCGGCGGATGTCGCCGAGCAGGCGGAGGACCTGCAAGCGGATCGTCGCATCCAGCGCCGTTGTCGGCTCATCGGCGATCAGCAGGTCGGGCGCGCAGGCGATGTTCATCGTGATCGCCACGCGCTGGCGCATCCCGCCACTGAACTGGTGCGCATAGGCTGATACACGCTGCTCCGGGGTCGGGATGCGCACCGCGCGCAGGGCCTCCACCGCCAGCTTCCACAAAGCCGTCCGCCAACGGACACCGCGATGCACCGCAAACGCCTCGCCGATCTGGTCACCGATGCGCATCAGGGGATTGAGGGAGGAGAGCGGGTTCTGCAGGACCATGCCGATGCGTCCGCCGCGCAATCTGCGCATTTCGGTATCCGTCAGCGCGGTGAGTTCCTGCCCGTCGAGCCGGATGCGGCCATCCTGGATGTGCAGCCCCTCCGGCAGCAGGCGCAGCAGCGCGAGGCAGGCGAGCGTCTTGCCCGCGCCGGATTCGCCGACGAGTCCGAGCGCCTTGCCGCGATCGAGTTCCAGGCTGATGCCATCCACCAGAGCGGGCGCATGCGGCCCGGCGGCGATGCGCAGAGTCTCGACGTGCAGCAGCGGGCTCATTCCGCGCGCTCCGTGCCGGCCGTTGTCGCCAGCGCATCGCCGATCAGGTTGGAGGCGAGCACGGTCAGCATCAAAACCGACCCGGGCAGGATCGCGGTCCACCAGGCGCGATCCAGATAGCCGCGCCCGTCGGCGATCATCCCGCCCCAGGATGGCGTCGGCGGCTGCACGCCAAGGCCGAGAAACGACAGCGTGGCTTCCAGCGTGACGATCAGGCCGATATCGAGGGTGAGCAGAACGAAGAACGTGCTGCGCAGGTTGGGCGCGATGTGGCGCAGGATGATCCGCAGCCGCGAGGCGCCGGCCATGCGGGCGAGCAGGACGAAGTCGCGCTGGCTCAGGCTTTGCGCCTCGGCACGGATCACCCGGGCGAAGCGGGGCCAGTTGGTCAGCGTCAGGACCAGCACGACGTTGGCGGTTCCGGACCCGAACACGCCCACCAGCAGGATCGCAAGGATCACCGCCGGCAGCGCATACTGCACCTCGGCCAGGCGCATGACGGCCATGTCGAAGATGCCTCCGAGATAGGCCGCCGCGATGCCTATGAACATGCCTCCAAGCCCGGCCAGCACGACGGTCGAAGCGGCGATCGTCAGAGAAACGCGGCCGCCATACAGCGTTCGGGTAAGCACGTCGCGGCCAAGCTGGTCGGTGCCGAACCAGTGCAGCATGGATGGCGGCTGCAGCGTTGCCTTCAGAGCGATCGTATTGGGGGCGTAGGGCGAGGTCAGCGGCGCCAGCACGCTGGCCAGCACGATGATCGCGAGCAACGTCACGCCCGACCACAGCGCCAGACCGCGCCGCGACGGCAGGCGAACCCGCCTGCGCCGGGGCGGAGATTGGTTCCTGACAACAGGCGTCGCCACCGTGAGGCCGTCAGGAGCCAAGGCGGATTCTCGGATCGAGTGCCGCGCACAGAATGTCCGTGCACAGGTTGATGGCGATGAACAGCACCGCTGCCACCACCACCCCGGCCTGCACCACCGTGTAATCAAGCTGCGAGATCGCATCGACGATCAGCTTGCCGAAACCCGGCCAGGCAAACACCGCCTCGATGGAGACCGCGCTGCCAAGCAGAATCCCGAACTGCGAACTGGTAAACGTAATGATCGGCAGCGCCGCGTTGCGCAGCGCATGGCGCAGCAGCACCGCCCTGTCGGATACCCCCTTGATGCGTGCCGTCAGAATGTAGTCCGACCGCAAAGCCTCGGTCACGCTGGCGCGCGTCAGGCGCAGCAGGCCGGCGGCCGAGTACCAGCTCAGCGCGAAGGCCGGCATGACCAGATGCGTCACGTCGCCATAGCCGCTCGTCGGCAGCAGGCGCCAGTTCACCGAAAGCAGGCGGATCAGCAGCAGCCCGACAAAGAACGGCGGTCCGGATTGGCCAAGCACCGCGAAGACCCGCCCCGTTCGGTCCGCCCAGCCGTCGGGCCGGTATGCGGCGAGCAACCCCCATGGCACCCCCAGCGCGACGGCCATCAGCATGGCGGCGCCGGCGAGCATCAGGCTCGGCGGCAGCATCGAGATCACCAAAGGCAGCGCCGGCTGCCGATAGGAGAAGCTCTCGCCCATGTCGCCGCGCAGAAGATCGAACAGGAAGGTTGCGTATTGCACCACCATCGGCCGGTCGAGGCCGAGTTCCTGGCGCAGCAAGGCGCGATCGTCGTCGGTGGCCTCCGGCGGCAGCATCAGGTGGGTCGGGTCGCCAACCAGCCGGATCAGGACGAAGATCACCAGGCTGGCGAGCAGGATGGTGGCCACGCTACCGGCGAGGCGGCGCAACAGGAAACCTCCCATCTCAGGCCCAACGCGCCGCGCGGAAGTCGAGGAACCCGGAGCCGATCTGCGGCGACCAGTTCAGCCCCTGCTTCCAGGCATAGACGTAGTAGAGTTCCGAGATGAACACGCTGGACGCATCGTCGTGCAGGATGCGGCCGATTTTCTGGAACACCTGCCCGCGCGCCTCCGCGCCATAGGTGTGGTTCACGTCATCGACCAGCGCTTTGACCTCGGGGTTGAAGTAGTCGGCATAAGGGCCGCCCGGGTAGAAATGGCCGGACACCGGATGCACCGCGTCGTAGATCGTGTTGGTGGACTGGGTGATCGCCATCGGTTCGGCTTTGTGCGCGTTCATCAGCTTCAGCCAGCTTTCGTAGTCCATCCGCTGAATGGCCGCCTTCACGCCCACCTGTTCCCAATAGGCAGCGATCGCCTCGGCCAGTTCCACCGGCTGGTCGTTGGGGCTGTAGAGTTTCGTCGCAAAGCCGCCGGGGTAGCCCGCCTGCTTCAGCAGCGCCTGCGCCTTCTCAGGGTCGTAGGGATACGGCGCGAGCGCCGGGTCCGTGCTATACGGATAGTAACGCGAGATGAACGTGGCCAGCGGCTCACCCACACCGTCCAGCACGCTGTCGATGATCGCCCGCTCGTCGATCGCGTAATTGAGCGCCTGCCGCACTTCGCGCCTGGACAATGGGCTGTCCGGCTGTTCCGTGTAGAGATGCACGTGCAGCGGCGAGGCCATCGGCGCCGCCAGCACGTGCAACCCCGGCTCCGCCCGGAGCGCCTTGGTGTCGGGCAGCGGCACCACCACGGCGATATCGATCTCCCCGGTGCGCAGCGCCGCCACGCGGCTGCCGGGCTCCGGGATCACGCGGAAAACCAGGTTGCGGATGGCGGGTTTCGGCCCCCAGTAGTCCTCGAACCGCTCCAGCTCCAACGCGCGGCCGGGCTTCAGCGATTTGACCCGCCAGGCGCCGAGCGACACCGGCGCCTGCGCAAAGGCGGACGCGGAGGCCAAATGATCGGCTGGCGCAATGAGCAGGTAGCCGGCGATCTTGTTGACGAAGACGCCGTCCTCCTGCGTCAGCCGAAACACCACGGTGAGGTCGTCCGGGGTGTCGATCCCGGCCACGAACGGCGCGAAGAACGGACGGCGCGAGCTGCGGTTCTCCGGGCGGAGGATGTATTCCAGGCTTGCCTTCACGTCGCGCGAGGTCATCGTCGCGCCGTTGTGGAACTTCACACCGCTGCGCAGCCGGTACGTGTAGCTCAGCCTGTCGGGCGCGATTGCCACATCGGTTGCCAGGCGCAGCACCAGATGCCCGGCGCTGTCGAAGCTGCTCAGCGTATCGAAGACCGACCAGGCGTAACGCTGGGAATCGCCGCTGGCGACCACCAGGCCGTCGAGACTCTGGAAATCCTTTTCGACGCCGACGACCAGTGTTTCGCGATCCACCGCCGGGGCCGGGGTGGCAGCGGCGAAGCCCGGCCACGGCGCGGCAAGGCCAGCCAGCAAGCCGCCGAGCAGCGGCCTGCGGCGCAGGCTGGCACGATCGAGCGGACTCTCCCCGGGCATCACCGGTCAGGCGCTCTGACGCAGGCTTTCGGCGAACTGGCTCGCCGGGCGCGGCAGGCCGAGATGCTCGCGCAGCGTCGTGCCGGTGTACTCCTCCCGGAACAGGCCCCGCTTGCGCAGGATCGGCACCACATGCTCGGCGAAACGGTCGAAGCCGCCGGGCAGCCAGGGCGGCATCACGTTGAAACCGTCGGCGGCGCCCGTGGTGAACCATGTCTCGATGATGCCGGCGATCCGCTCCGGCGTTCCGGCCACCACGTTGTGCCCGCGCGCGCCGGCGAGGCGGCGGATAAGCTGGCGGATCGTCAGCCCTTCGTTGCGGACAAGGTCGAAGATCAGCTTCGTGCGGCTGGTGTGGCCGCGTGGTTGGTGGTTCTCGATCAGCCGGAGCGGGAAAGGACCGTCGAGGTCGTGGCCGGAGAAGTCGATCCCGGTGAAATGACGGATTTGCGCGAGCGAGTATTCCGGCTGGATCAGCGCGTCGAATTCCTCCTGCAACGCCGCCGCCTCGGCCTCGGTCGAGCCGATGAACGGGCTGATCCCCGGCAGTATCCTCAGATGCGCGGGATTGCGGCCGAGGGCGGCGACCTGCGCTTTGACGTCGGCGTAGAACGCCTGCGCAGTGTCGATGGTCTGGTGCGCGGTAAAGATCGCCTCGGCATAGCGAGCGGCGAAGGAGCGGCCATCGGGCGAGGATCCGGCCTGGACATAGACCGGACGGCCCTGCGGCGAGCGCGGCACCGGCAGCGCGCCCTTGACCCGGAAATGCCGCCCGACATGCTCGATGTTATGAATACGGGCGTCGTCGGCGTAGACGCCCGACTGCTGGTCGAGCGCCAGCGCGCCGTCTTCCCAGGAATCCCACAGTTTCGTGGCTACATCGACGAATTCCGCCGCACGCTGGTAGCGGTCGGCATGCGATGGCTGCTGCTGCAGGCCGAAATTGAACGCGGCGTTCTCGGCCGATGTGGTGACGATGTTCCAACCGGCGCGGCCGCCGGAGAGGTGGTCGAGGCCGGCGAAAAGCCGGGCGAAATTGTAAGGATCATAATAGCTGGTCGAGGCGGTGCCGATCAGGCCGATCCGGCTGGTTGCCACGGCGATCGCTGTGAGCAGGGTGATCGGCTCCGGCCGGATCGCCTGGGCGTGGCGGATATTGTCCGGCAGGGAGGGACCATCGGCAAAGAAGACCGCATCGAATTTTGCGGCCTCGGCCTTGCGGGCGAGGTCCTGATAGAAGGTGACATCCAGCCCGCGCTCCGGCGCGGACAGCGAGTGCCGCCAAGCCGCTTCGTGGTGTCCGCCCGGGTAGATGAACAGGTTCAGGGTCAGTTGGCGGGGCGTGTCGGTCATCTGGCTTTCCTCTGGCAACGATTCCCGGCGCACACCATCCCGCCTGACGGGGTGACCCGCGCGGCAGGGCGAGCGGACGGTGGCCCGGGAAATCCACTTCGTCAACTAGGACTATAACGCATTTCCTCTTTAATGATGTGAGCCTGACATTTCCGGCTCTGGAAAGCCCGCGCCGCGCGCCCATGCCAAGGCTGATGCAGCGCGGCGTTGCGTCAGACGGCGGGGGACAGCCAGATATCGCGGAAACTGTAGTTGATCCCCTCCGCCCCGGGCGCAAAGTTGTGGACCCGCTTGCTGGCAACGATCTGTGCACCGGCGGCGACAAGATCGACGCCCGGCAGGTCGTGATGGATGATCGCCTGGAACCGGTACCAAAGTGCCCGCCGTTTAGCCTCATCGGGTTCGATCGCCGCGGCCTCCAGCAACGCGTCCACTTCGGGGTTGCTGTATTTGCTGGCGTTGGAAAACACCAGGCCAACCTTGAAGTTCTTCGACCAGTAGGCGCGCTGGACGCCGAGCGAGGGGTCGAACGTGTTCGACAATGACTCGATCGTCAGGTCCCAGGCGCGATCAGTGTAGACGATCTTCAGGTAGGTCGACAGTTCCACGTTGATGATCTGCGCGCCGATCCCGACGGCGGCCAGCGACTGGCGGACGAAATCCGAATAGGATGACGGCAGGAAAGGATTGCGCGCGAGGCGCACCCTGAAACGCACGCCGTCGGCCCCACGGCGATAGCCGGCCTCGTCCAACAGACTCTGTGCAAGCTTCGGATCGAACGGATAGGCCTTGATCGACGGATCGTACCATTTCGGCAACGCCACGCTGACCGGGCTTGGCGAGACGTCGCCGTATCCGAACAAAGCGACATTTACCAGTTTCTGCAGATCGAGCGCGTGGGCAACCGCCAGGCGCACGTTGCGGTTCTGCAGGACTTCGTTCTCCAGGTTGAAGAACAACTGCTGTTGCGGTCCGGAATAAGCATAGGTCGTCGTATCGACGATCAGTTTCGGGTTTGCCTTCAGGCGGGCCACATCCGCCAGCGGCACCGGGTTGGCGCCGATATCGATCTCCCCGGTTTCCAGCGCAGCGGCCCGCGCGGCGGGGTCGAGAATGACGCGCAGGATGATGCGGTCCAGATAAGGCTTCGGCGCATCCCAGTAGTTGGGGTTCCTGACGAACAGCAAATGGCTGCCGGGCACCCATTCTTTGAGGATGAACGGACCGGTGCCGATGGTCTGCTCCAACTTCGGCTGCTCCTCCGGCTTGAACGTTTCGTATACATGCTTCGGAACGATTGGCGATTCCGAGCTGCCGAGCGCGGTGATCAGGTATGGCGCGGGCTTCGACAGCACGATGACTGCGGTCAGCGGATCGGGCGTGTTGACCGCGATGACGTTCTGATAGGTGATCCGTCCGCGCGGGTGCGCCTGCTGGAGGCGGAAGATGGTGAACGCCACGTCCTCGGATGTGAAATCCCGCCCGTCGTGCCATTTCACGCCGGCGCGCAGGTGGAACGTGTAGCGCAACCCGTCCGCGCTGATGGTCCAGGCGGTTGCCAGCAACGGCTGCGGGTTCAGGTCGTAGTCGTACCACAACAGCCCCTCGTTCACTTTGGGGCCGATCGCCTGGCCGGTCCCGGATGAGGTGTTGATGGCGATGATAGCGCTGGGGTCGGGGTAATAGGCCCAGTTCAGCGTGCCCCCCGCGACGGGCGTTTCGCCGGCGGCCCGCGCCACGCCGGGCAGCGCCGCGGCGGCTCCGCCGGCGAGCAGAAGGCGATTGAGGTCACGCCGGTGGAGGGTCATCTGTGCGGCTCCCGCTTATCGAATTCCGGTGGTTACATAATATCTACGTCCACAGTTGACAATACCGTTTATAACAACGACGATGAACAGTAGATTTATGGGCGCGGCCCGAAACCGATGGGATCATCGCATGAAACCTCTCTCCTCCGCACGGATGCGCCACTGGTTGGGCGCATCAGCGATTCTCGTGGCCGCCATCGCGACGGCGCTGCCCGCCCAAGCCGGCTCCGTGCTCGACGCCATCAACCAGCGCGGCAAGATCAAGGTCGGCGTCGGCACCTCCCCGGGGTTCTTTGCGCCCGACAGCAACGGCAAGTGGCAGGGCTTCTTCGTCGATTTCGGCCGTGCACTGGCGGTGACGGTATTCAACGACCCGGCAAAGGTGGACTTCACATCCTCCTCTCCGCAGCAACGATTGCCCGCGCTTCAGGCCGGCGAGTTCGACATCCTGCTGTCCGGCGTGACCGAAACCATCACCCGCGCCTTCAAGCTGGGCTTCCATT
This sequence comes from uncultured Rhodopila sp., assembly GCF_903915725.1. GTDB lineage: Bacteria > Pseudomonadota > Alphaproteobacteria > Acetobacterales > Acetobacteraceae > Rhodopila. Next base: position 6,998 of record NZ_CAIWTY010000064.1, on the reverse strand, counting down.
TCGGTCCGGTGATTTTCTTCGACGGACAGGGCCTGCTGGTGAAGAAATCGCTTGGCGTTACGAAGGGAGCCGATCTCGACGGGGCAACGATCGCGATTCAGGCGGGGACGACGGGGGAATTGAATATAGCGGACTTCTTCCGCAAGAGCGGCAAAACCTTCAAATCCGTGGTTATCGAGGATTCCCGTGAATTCCGGAACGCTCTCGATTCCGGACGCGTCGATGCCCTGACGCAGGATTCGTCCGACCTTGCCATCCAACGCACCCAGCTTGCCAGGCCGGACGACTATGTTTTGCTGCCGGAGCGGCTGTCGAAGGAGCCCTTGGCGCCGGCGATTCGTTGGGGTGACGACCGGTGGCTGGAAATCGTCAACTGGACGGTCTACGCCACCATCGAGGCTGAGGAACTGGGCATTACCCGGGCCAACATCGACAGCTTCCTGGACACCAGCGATCCGGTGGTGAAGCGCTTCCTTGGTATCGACAAGTCGCTGGGCGAGGCCATCGGCCTGGACCCCAAATTCGCCTATAACATCATCAAGGCCGTCGGCAACTACGGCGAGATCTTCGAACGCAACGTCGGCAAAAATACCAAGATCGGCTTTGACCGCGGCTTGAACCAACCCTGGAGCAGCGGTGGCCTGCTGTACTCGCCGCCTTTCCGCTGACACGTGTCGGACGCAACTCTCATCCTTGACCGGGCGGGTCCGCGCAGAGCCGCCCGGTTGCATCGGATCAGGGGATGGCTGGGCGACGGCGCCGTCATGCAATGCGCACTGCTGGTTGTGATTGTCCTGGCCGTTCAGTACCTCGGTTCCAACCTCGCCGCCAACATGAAGCTTGTCGGCATTACCCCCGGCTTCGGCTTCCTCAACCACGCCGCCAACTTTCAGATCGGCGAATCCGTCATCCCCTATCAGGCCGGCGACAGCTACGGCCGAGCGATCCTCGTTGGATTGCTGAATACCGTGAAGGTTGCCGTCGCCGGCTGCATTTTGGCGACGATCGTGGGCGTTGCGCTCGGCGTCGCCAGGCTGTCCACCAATCCGCTGCTGGCCTGGCAGGTGCAAGCCTTTGTGGAAGTGGTCCGCAACACCCCGTTGCTGTTGCAACTGTTTTTCTGGAATGCCGTCCTGCATGGCCTGCCCGGTCCACGCCAGGCGCTGTCTCCGGTCGCGGGCGTGCTGCTGTCCAACCGCGGCGTGTTCGTGCCGGGTATTGAAACGGATTCCCCGGTAATCGCCGGGGTCGTGCTGGTCTTCGCGCTGGCCGCCGTGGTTTTCCTGGCCCAAGGGCGCCACATTGGATTGGCCGCTTCCGTCGCCGGCCTGCTGGGCGCGGGCGCTTGGGGGCTGGCGCATGGCGCCACCGTCGCCCTGGAATTGCCCCGGCTACGGGGCTTCAACATTGCCGGCGGCCTGACGCTATCTCCGGAGTTTGCCGCGCTGCTCATCGGCCTGGTGGTGAACACCTCGGCCAGCATAGCGGAAACGGTACGCGGCGGCATCGTCTCGGTCTCGGCCGGCCAGTGGGAGGCCGGCGCGGCGCTCGGGCTGAAACGGCTGCAGATCCTGCGCCTGATCGTCCTGCCGCAGGCGCTGCGGGTGATCATACCGGTGATGACATCGAGCTTCCTTACCCTCACCAAGAACTCCAGCCTGGCGGTCGCCATCGGCTATCCGGAACTGGTCAGCGTGCTCAATACGACGGCAAACACCACGGGCCAGGCGCTGGAAACGATCTTCATCATGATGGTGGTCTACCTGACCCTCAGCCTGACCGTTTCCGTGTTTATGAACGCTTACAACCGGCGCTGGAAACTGCGGGAGAACGCCCGGTGACGGCAACCGCTCTGGACTGGCGCAAGGGCCTTTTCGGCAACAAGACGAATATCGCCATCACCGCCGGATATGCGGCCTTCGTCTGGTGGCTGGTCGTGCCGTTCCTCCAATGGGCCGTCGTCGACGCGACGCTGCACGGAACGTCGGAAACCTGCAGCCGGGACGGGGGCGCCTGCTGGGCGTTTATCGTTGCCAAGGCAAACTTCATTACGTTCGGCTTCTATCCGGCCGATGTCCGATGGCGCGCCGCCGTGGCCTGCGTGCTGCTGCTGGCCGTCGCAGTCGCCATCTGCGTGCCGCGGTTCTGGAGCCGGTGGCTGGCGGCATTCGGCCTCGGCGGATTGGTGATTGCCGTGCTGTTGCTGCTTGGCGTTCCGCCGGGGCAGATCGTAACGACAGAACAATGGGGCGGCTTGCCGGTAACGCTGCTGCTGTCGGTGGTTGGTCTTGCCGGGGCGTTTCCGTTGGCGGTGATGCTGGCGCTGGCGCGACAGTCCCGGCGCGGCGGCATTCGGATGCTGTCCGTCGTCTTCATCGAAGTGGTCCGCGGCGTGCCGTTCATCTCGATCCTCTATATGGCGACGCTGCTGTTTCCGCTGATGCTGCCGCACGGCGCCAGCATCGACAAATTTCTCCGCGCCCAGGTGGCGCTGATCCTGTTCGTTTCGGCCTACATGGCGGAAATCGTCCGGGCCGGGCTGTCATCTGTTCCCCGCGGTCAGACCGAGGCGGGCGAAGCACTGGGTCTGAGCTATTTCAACACGATGCAGCTGATCGTCATGCCGCAGGCCTTGCGTGCAGTGATCCCGTCCCTGGTCAATCTCGCCATCGGGGTTTTCCAGGACACAACGCTGGTGCTGGTTATCGGCATGTTCGACTTCCTCAACACCGCGCGGGCGGCTGCAACCGATCCGCAATGGCTCGGCTACTACGATGAATCGTTCGCGTTCGTGGCAGCGGTCTATTTCGTTTGCTGCTTCGCACTATCGCGCTACAGTCTTTGGCTGGAACGATATCTCGGACGCCCCGGGGCGCGCTAGTCCGCCTCCTGGTCCGACAGGGCCGCGACAGCTTCTTCCGAAACGATCTCCGTCCCGGGCATGACCCTGGACCCGCCCAACCACGACGCAATCGCGGCCAGCAGGTAGAGAAAGGCCGAGAAGGTAAACGCAAAGACCAGACCGTGCTTGAACGGGCCGGACATCAGACCCGGGAAGAAAGCTTTCCCGGTCAGCGTCGCCGCGGCGTCGGGCGGCAAGGTCCGCAGCACCTCGGGCGGGATCAGTTCGCCCATTGGATTGTAGCCCAGGAAGGCCGCGAACAGACTGGCGACGGGCGGCGTGCCGGCGACCTGGTGTGCGACCGCCGGTGGGACATGCTGCGCCAGCAGCCCGGCTTCCATGGAGTGCGGCAAGGTCGCAGCCAGCCCGGCGAGCATCAGGCTGAAGAACAACCCGATGGACAGCACCTGGCCGGCGTTGGTCGTAGTCGCCCGCATGCCGGACGCCAGACCGCGCTTCTGCACCGGCACCGAATTCATAATCTGCGTGCTGTTCGGCGCCACGAACAGGCCCGAGCCAAGCCCGTTGGCGAACAGCAAGGCGGCAAACGCCGTGTAGGAGAAATTCGCCGGCAACAGGATCAGCAGCACGAAGCTGATCGCTCCCATTGCCATGCCGCCCACCGCAAAGGGCATGCCACCGATGCGGTCGGAAAAGTACCCGGCGGCCGGCCCGGCCAGCAGGAAGCCCACGGTCAGCGGCAGCATGAAGATGGCAGACCAGAGCGGCGTTTCATCGAACGCGTAGCCGTGCAGCGGCAGCCAGATGCCCTGCAGCCAGATGATCAGCATGAACTGCAACCCGCCGCGCGCCACGGCTGAGGACAGGTTGGCGAGGTTGCCGTAGGCGAAGGGAGCCACGCGAAACAGGTGTATGTCCACCATGGGATGCGCGACCCGCTGCTCCACCAGCACGAATAGCACGAGAGAGGCGAACCCCGATGCAAACAGCGTCAGCACCAGCGGGCTGGTCCAGGCCATCACGTGATTGGCGTAGGGTTGCACTCCGTAGGTGATGGCAGTCAGTATCAACACCAGTCCAAGCCCGAACGTAATGTTGCCGCCCCAATCGATCCGGTGGCTGACCCGCGCCGGCGCATCCCTCAGCTTCCAACAGGCCCAAATCGTTCCGATCAACCCGAACGGGACATTGATCCAGAACACCAGGCGCCAATTGGCGTCCGCCAGCAGCCCGCCGATGAGCAGGCCCAGAAACTGCCCGCCGATAGCCGCCACCACGTTGATGCCGAGCGCGAAACCGCGTTCATGCAACGGGAACGCATCGGTCAGCAGAGCGGTGGAATTGGCCATGATCAGCGCCCCGCCGACGCCTTGCACGATGCGCACTGCGACCAGGTAGCCGGCGGCGAAATCGCCCGAGCCGGGCAACAGGCTGAGTGCGATCGATGCGACGGTGAAAACCGCGAAACCGAGATTGTACATCCGGGCCCGGCCGAACTGGTCGCCGAGCCGCCCGAAGGCGACCACCAGCACCGCGGTGGCGATCATATACCCGATGATGGCCCACAGCAGATAGTTGACATTCCCCGGATCGAGAGCCTTGAGGCCGATGCCGCGGAAGACGGCCGGCAGGCTGATCAGCAGGATGGAACTGTTGATTGCCGCAGCCAGCATGCCAAGCGTGGTATTGCTCAGCACCACCCATTTGTAGCCGTCGTCTCGGTAGGTCACCACCTCGGTCATGCTCGAACCTCCGCCCCGGGCAAGCGCGGCGGAAACCGGCCAGCCCTGAGTATAATATCGAAAACCGCTTGGCGTCGAGGTGGTAACATCGAAGCCGGAGCGCGACAGCGGCCATTTAACTCACATCGGTCCGCCGCGCGTGGCGAATGTATTGACACGTCACACGATAGCAATTATCGCCGAGTGCCGGCTCCGCAAGGTTCAAAACAGCCGCGGGCCGCGCGACCCGAGAAGCTGGATCATGGCGGCACGCACTCTCGTTGGCATTCGCCTGCACGTCCCGCCGCCAAAGGCGGTCGCCCCGACATGCAGAGACGTCAGCATGGCCGGCCCCTCGCGCCATTCCAATTTCCCGCGATCACGCAAGGACCCAAGATGAGCCAATTTGCCCAGTCCGCCGACAGCATGACATCGCTTGAACGCATGCGGGCCTTTCGTGCAGGGCAGCCCTATGACCGCATCCCCTGCAGCGCCATGCTCAGCGAGCATGCGGCGCTGGTGCTTGGGGTAACCGCGACCGAATACAGCCATTCCGCCTCGCTGATGGCGCGCGGCCAGATCGCGGCCTGGCGCCTCTACGGCCATGACGGCGTGGCGGTCGGCCCGACACTGCCCGGCTTCGCCGAGGCGGCCGGCAGCAAGCTGGCCTTTCCCGAGGCCAGCAACCCTTACGTTGCCGAGCCGGCGATTAAACAGCCGGCCGATATCGAGCGGCTGCCGCAGGTGGACCCTCGCCGCTCAGGCCGATTTCCGCTGTTCCTCGAGGCGCTCGCGCAACTGGTGCACGATGTCGGCGCAGAGGTCCCGGTGTCGGCGGGGCTGGGCGGCCCGTTTACCACTGCGGCCAACCTGCGCGGCACCGAGCATTTCCTGCGCGACATCACCCGCGATCCCGATTTCGCACGCCGCCTGCTCGACTATTCGCTCGGCATCATGTTGGACTTCGTGCGGGTGGCAGCGGAGCTGCCGATCGGCTTCAACCTCGCCGATCCGGTGTCCTCCGGCACGATGGTCAGTTCGAAGGTGTACCGGGAGCTCGCCCTGCCCTACCAGCAGCGCCTGATCAGCGAGATCATCGCCCTGACCGGGCGGCCGCCGGTGCTGCATATCTGCGGCAACACGCGCCGCATCTGGCCGGAAATGGCCGCGACCGGCGCCGGCATGCTGTCGCTCGACGACGTCATCGACCTGGAGGAGGCGAAGGCGGCCGTCGGCGATCGCATTGTCCTGTCGGGCAATGTGCGGCCCACCGCCAGCATGTATCTCGGCACGCCGCAGACGGTTGAGGAGAACGTCAAGGAGTGCCTGCGCAAGGCCTGGGACACGCCGAAGGGTTTCATGCTGTCGACCGGCTGCGGACTGCCTGTCAACAGCCCGCCGAACAATGTGCATGCGCTGGTGAACGCCGCGCGCATCTATGGCCGTTACCCGCTGGACCCGGCGCGCTTCGCCGCCTGATGCCGCGCCGGGTGGCGGGTTCCGGGCCGCGTCGTCATGCCGGCGACGGTCGGCGTTCACGCCTTCATCCGTCGCGGGACGCCCAGCCGGGGCGGGCGAGCCCAAGGTGGTCACGTAACGTTTCGCCCTCGTAGGTTTCGCGGAAAATCCCGCGCCGCCGCAGCAGCGGAACAACCTGGTCGACAAAGGCTTCCAGCCCGGACGGCAGCACATCGGGCATAACGTTGAAACCGTCGGCTGCACCGCTGCGGAACCAGGTCTCGATCGATGCGGCGATCTGCTCGGGCGTGCCGACGATGGCGCGGTGGTTGCTGCCGCCGCCAGCCTGCGACCGGATGAGCTGGCGCAAGGTGAGTTTCTGACGCCGGGCCTTGGTCAGTGCGCCGCTGGCAAACGTCGTCATGCCGTCCGCCGGCACGGCCAGATCGTCCGGCAGCGGGGAATCCAGATCGTAGCGCGAGGCGTCGATTTGCAGCAGGCCGCTGATCCAGGTGACGCCTTGTTCGGTCGATGTGAGCGCGTTCAGCGCCTCCTCCCGCCGCTGGGCCTCGGTCTCGGTTTCGCCGATGATGGTGACAAGTCCGGGCAGCACCAGCACGGAACCCGGCGGGCGTCCCAGCGCCTCGGCGCGCGCCCGCAGCCGGTGCGCATAGGTCAGCGAATCCTCGGGCGTATGCGCGGCGGTGAACACCGCTTCGGCATGGCGTGCCGCCAGCTCCAGCCCGTCTTCCGATCCGCCGGCCTGGAGGATGACGGGATGCCCCTGGCGGGAGCGTGGCACGTTCAGCGCTCCCTGCACCTGGAAATAGCGCCCGTGGTGATGGGCCGGGTTGACCCGGGCGCGGTCGATGAAGACGCCGGTCGCCTTGTCCCCGGCCAGCGCGTCATCCTGCCAACTGTTCCACAGGGCTTTGAGGATATCGGTGAACTCGATG
>NZ_CAIWTY010000063.1 GCF_903915725.1 uncultured Rhodopila sp. | reverse complement strand
GCGCGCACCGGCGTAGACCTTGGGAAGCAGGGGCTCGATCGCCGCCCACGCTTTGTCGTCAATCAGGTACTCGTCAGCCATGGTTGTTCAGTCGCTCCAGCCAAACTGACTGGCTTGAATCGGAAAATTCTAGCGATTCCTCGTGTCTGATTGGGTTTTGAGCCTAGTTTGGGATCTGCTCCCGAAAGCCTATCCCGAGGGGCCGTCCCTCATCATTCGCACAGCTTTACGGCTCAGATTCTAGTTCATGTCGAACTCCTTTCCGTGCCTCTGCGGCACACCGACAATCAAGGTGGGGAACCGTTCGCCGCTGTCGACGCTTCTGCTCGGGCGCCCTGCTTCATACTTGTGCGGCGTTGTGCCTCCCGACCCGTGCTCCCTCGCGCTGCTGCTCCAGGTGCGGAGCCAGTCCTTCCTCAAGCCCCTGGGAACAGTAGTTCCAAGGTCAGAGTGTACTCCTTAGTCTGCTTGACGGCACTCGCATACTCGGCTCCGAACGTGGCCGTAGGCAGCTGAAGGCGTCCGACCACTTTCAGATTCTTGTTGGCCTCCGTGGACAAATTGACTGTAAGCGTACGCTTTGTGAGTGGATTTCCCTCGGCCCTCCGGGCCTGAAGAAGGGACTTCATATTGGGGTCGCCACCTAAACGACTGAATCGCAGCAGCTTCTCTGCCGCCTCCACATCTGGCTCACCACCCTCATACTCGTCCACCAGGCTGAGCTGCGAACACAACTTGTCATTGGCGGTCACTTCCAGATTGCCCTCGGCAGTGGCAACCAGACGTCCGCCATCCGCCTTCATGGTCTTTACGCTGCCGTTGGTGATAATTTCCATTTGGGTGATCGAGACCCTCGTCGCGCCGAGGAGTTGACAAAAATTAGATAACAGTGTGTGCTTAGCTAAGGCAAATTGCTGACTGGCGTCAGCGGCGTCCACATATTCATCGAGGTCGAACGGACTTTGAATCAGGATAGTGCCAGGGCAATTTAGGCCAGCGCCCAGAATATTGGTAAGCGCCTGCCCGACATTGTCCTCAGTGGTGGGGTAAATCAGCACATGGGTCTGAGCGTCCGTTAGAATTTGCGTCTCGCCCTTCCGCGAGCAGTTCTCAATATCGTGCTGCTCGAGAACGACCACTGCTCGCCGGCCGCTGGGGTCTTCGGGGAACGCGCCCGTCGTCATCTTCATCTCCTGGGTGGCGGCATTCGAATCCAAGAAACCCGCATGCCCTGCATCTGTGTCCGCAACCACTATCCCCGGTGCAGAAATCCCGGGTGCCGAACGGACAGCATCAGGACTGCGAGGAGGAGGGCGATCCCGATACCGACTGCCAGCGGCAGCGTTGGGCTCTTTTTTTTTGACTTGGCAAACTTGTCCCTGATGGCTTGGATGTGACCAGGGTCGACGGTGCGGCCAATCTTCGCGGCAAAGCCGATGATGGCCTGGATGATAGCCTGTGGATCGTCGCTGTGGTTGAACTCGCCGCAGCACAGGATCGGTGCCCGGCGACCTGCGTGGTCGCGCTGCTCGGAGTAGACCTGCGCTAGGAAGTCCCGGTGTTGGAAAATTAGCTCCGCGCCACCGGCTTTCAGAAGAGGGGTTCCGTTTCGAGCCACCTCGGATATCATATTCGTGACCTGACGCCGCTGCGCTTGATCCTCGACGGTAAGCAATTCGTCGCCGATCTGGTAGTGGTCGGGTGAGGTGTTATCTAGCGCCTGCGCCTTGAACCTCAATGGTCGAATCATGCGGTTGCCTGCCGTAGGATGCTGCCCACTAGTCGTTCGCTCTCATCCCTACCCTTCAAGCTCCCGGCTACACATTTCACGTTCTTGATCCCCTTGCCGAGGAGGATGAGTTGCTGCATAATCGGTGTTTTCCAAAAATCGTCAGTAAACGCGGTTTTCCTTGAATCAGGAAGCGAGTCATACTCGAAGATCAGGTCGCAGTGAGTAGCGATCAGGAAAAATCGTGGAGGCTTGTCTTTTCGGTCGTCGAACCACTCGCCGATATGCCGCATGTCATCGCGCACGTTATTCTCATAGCCCTGGTCACCAGCATGAAGCATCTTCGCATCAGTTAGATAGAGCACGAAGTCGGCTTCCTTGTACAACCGCTCCCAGTCGGCGTGGGATTGACGGTCGCCCGGCACATCCGTAGTGTCCTCTATTGTGAGATTGAGGTCTTGGAGAACGACCTTCTTACCGCTGAATTTTTCTGGCTTTGCGGTAGCCACATACTCTTCGGACAACTCGCCTTTCAGCAGGAACTTGATGAGCGTGGTCTTGCCCGATGCCCTCGGACCCAGGACGGCGATCTTTTTGCCCCCGAGTGTCTCGCGGACTTTCTTCCAGTGGTCAATGGCCAGCTTCGTGCCAACAACAGAGACCAGAATGCCGAGACCGACTGCGATGATGCGCCACATTTATCATATCCCAAGATCAGGCTGAAAGGTTCTACCTGCATATCAAAAGTCTTTAAGGCTGCTTATCCGCGCTACCCTCAGACCCAAAGCAGTATTTCTGACACATTTATTAGCGCCCGTCCTCGCATCGGGGCATTTGACGCTCACGCAGCGCCGACACCGGCTATCGCCGATCCACTTTCATCTGGCCTAAATCCATCCACACCGAACCCCCGCCGTATCCAGGACGATATAATAGCATATCGGCATCAGGCTGAAAAGCCCGCTTCGTGTTCACTCCAGGGCAATCGGGTGAATAACAGGGTGACAAACTGCTAAAGTGCTGAATCTATGCCGATCCTCGATTCGCTGAGCGGGGAACGGCAATGGACGGCGCGAAAACGGACTGCGGTGCATTCGACGAAACAGTCGTCTTTTTGAGTCATTTCAAGGACCTGGACGACCCGCGCCAGCAATCGAAGGTGACCTACCCGCTCGATGAGGTCCTGCTCTTGTGCCTGCTCGGCGTGCTCGCCGGGGCCGAAGCTTTCACCGAGATCGCGCTGTTCGGGGTCAAGAAGCTGGCATTTCTTCGCCGTTTCCGTCCGTTCAAGGATGGCACGCCGGACCACGGGCACCTGAGCGACATCCTGGCGGTGCTGGATGCCGAGCAGTTCCAGCGATGCTTTGTCGCTTGGGTCGCCGCGTTGACCGGCGTTCCGGCCGGCGTGATCGCCATCGATGGCAAAACCGTGCGCCGGTCCAAAAGCACCGGCAAAGCCGCCATTCACATGGTTTCCGCCTTCGCCGCCCGCCAGCGTCTGGTGCTCGGCCAGGTCAAGGTGGCGGAAAAATCCAACGAGATCATGGCGATCCCCAAGCTGCTGGAGATGCTGGCGATCGAAGGGGCGATCATCACGATCGATGCCATGGGGTGCCAGCGCGACATCGCGCAGAAGGTCATCGACAACAAGGCCGACTACGTCCTGGCGCTGAAAGGCAACCAAACTTCATTGCGCGAGGACGTCGAACTCTTCGCTAGCGAACAGAAGGCCAGGGGCTTTGCGGACACCACGATCAGCCGCGATACGACGATCGATGGCGACCACGGCCGCATCGAGACCCGAACCACCACCGTCATCCACGATGTCGGCTGGCTTCAGGAGCGCCACGCATGGCCCGGCCTGAAAGCCGTCGTCATGGTCGAGAGCCGCCGTGAGATCAGCGGAAAAACCGAGACGGAGACACGTTTCTATATCACCTCGCTGGTGATGCTGGCGCACCTCCTCGGGCCGGTCGTGCGTAGTCACTGGGCTGTTGAGAACAGCCTGCACTGGGTCCTGGACATGGTCTTTCGCGATGACGAGTGCCGGGTGCGGACCGAGCACGCCCCGGCCAATTTCACCACCATCAAGCACATGGCGCTCAACCTGCTCAGACGAGCCCCTGGCAAGAACTCGTTGCGCGGCAGGCGCAAGGCGGCAGGGTGGGACGACGAATTTCTTGCAAGCCTCGTTACCGGGTGAAAAAATTCACCCGATTCCCCTGGTGTTCACTCGTTGCGGCCTGGCCGATCGGCGGTTGCGACGTCCGATTCGGACGCGCCGACTGCCGCATCTCAACGGCCGGTAGGGTGAAGGTTATCGGATGCCGTCGCCCCGCGGCGGCGGGATGCCATGCCCCGGCCGCATCGGCGCTGCGTCCGCCCGCCGTGCCGGAGCTCGCGCGAAGTTTGCAAGACATTTGAATGGCTTGAAAGATTATGGCACCCCGATACAAAGGCGCGGTAAACAGCCTCGCCCCCGTGTATGCCGGATAATTGCGCTTGTCGGCGGAACACGGGGCCGGCCGGAGCTAACAGCTGACGCTATGACCTCTGATAACGTGCTTAGGGGCCGCGGACGGCGTTCGCGGGGTTGGTGGCGACGACCCGGCCAGTGACCAGCCAGTTGAACGGCATGCGGATGACGGCCGGGAACATCTCGAAACGGACTGAGGCGCGGCGCGGCTCGCGAAGTAGGCTGGGAGGCCTGACAAAAAAATCCCAACCGGACGGATTTTACGCAGGCCGCCAGCCGACCACTGTTGTTGAGATACGGATTGTCCCCTCCATGTCTTTGTCTCTCGACCAGCCAAAGATGACGGTGGCATCCCCATTAAACTCCCGGCGGATGCGCGTTGCGGCCTCATCCACCTCGAAAAGCGTTAAATCGCTGCCGGAAACGAACGACATCAGCAGGCCGCCCATCTCCGAGAGGTCAATGCCCGCAAGCAGCGGATCGGTCAGGACTTGTTCCGCCGCCCAAATTGCACGTTTCTCGCCTGATGCTTCCCCATGGCCGATCGTCGCCTTACCCATGTTGGCAAGCACGGAGCGAACGTCGGCAAAGTCGATACCGATGTTTGGTATTTTGAGGAGAAGGTCGGTCACGCCACTTACGCCACGATATAACGCATGATCGAGACGCTCGAACGATTCGCGCTGCGTCATGCGCTCGTGCTGCAAGCTGCCAAGCAACCTATTGGCCGGGATCACGATCAACGTATCGACAAACTGCTGTAAATCCGTAATGCCTTCCTCGGCCACGCGAGCGCGCTCAGAGCCTTCGAACGCGAACGGCGACGTCACGACGCCGACAGTCAAAATCCCAAGCTCGGCGGCTGCGCTTGCGATTACAGGCGTAGCGCCCGTTCCGGTGCTGCCGCCCATTCCTGCCACGAGGAAAACTAGGTGCACGCCGTCGAGGTGCCCTTTGATGTCATCGACAGCCTTCTCAGCCGCCAACCTGCCGATCTCCGCGTCCACGTCATCGACCGAACCGGTGTGGATGATCGGATCAAGCTGAATTCGATGTGCTGCCGGGCTGTGAATGAGCTCCCACGGGTCAGTGTCCACAACGACGGAGTCAACGTCCCGAAGATCGGCGGTGATCATCGCATCGACCGCACTCGCACCGCCGCCGCCCACTCCGATGATGGTGATCCTCGGCCTGAAGTCGGTACAGCTCAATGGTGGGACACTCAGATTCTCAGACATTGCCTTGTTACGATCTCTGTGGACGAGGATTGCGATGGGCCGTTCGTCTGCGTGTCAGCGATCTCGGGTTAAAAAGCTGCCTCGGCATGAGCTTGGCGCGGGCTGTATTTGCGACCCGATGTCCAGATCTGGGCGCTTGAAAAAGGGCCACCTCCGGCGCCGTGTCCCGCTTGAGTTCCCCGTAGGCAAGCCGCAGCCCGTCGACATCCAGACAGTTCATCAGGGTGCTGGTCCTGACAACCGTCAAAATTCGAAGCGATATCGAAGGGATACGACATCCGGCAACAGCGTGGCACCTCACCAAGACGCTATGGAATCGAGCCTTTTAATGCCGGCTGCCTGGCACAAGCGAACAGCCAGCCCCATCCGTGTGCCAATGCCTCTGTCCGGGGGCCATGCTCCACGTCGATGGGATCCAATTGGAGAACCCGGCTAAGCTCCTCAACCGCAGATTCAGCTTTCCTCCGGGGAATGTCGCACACCAATGCTCCCACAAAGCCAGAGATAACGGGAAGACCTCGCAAGGTCAAACACTGCTGAAGCTGACTGATCTTCCGCCAGTCATCCGCGACGCCAGTCGGCTTTCGTCCTTCATCAATGAGTCTTGATTTCTATAATCGCAAACGGCAGCCCGTTGTCGTAAATGGCTATATCCGCCCGCTGCCCGCCAAAATTGGGGACGATGTCGGGGCCTCGCACCCCGAGTTCGCGAAGAATGTTCGAATACGGTACCTCGACACGAGCATCGTGAAGGCCATGGGTGATTAAACTTGATGCGATATGCAAGCTCAAGCACGTTTCTGGAATAGTGGTTTCACCCCGAATTGCCGCTTTTGCCCGATATTCCATCACAGCGTCGGCCCCGAATACTGTGATAGCCTTCCTGATGTCCATGATGTATCTCCGAGCCATCCATGCTGATACGATCGTCTTGTAAAGGCGTTACGACCATCTGGTACGAGTATTCTTTGGTCGTCATACCTCGTAGGCTTCACCGACTTAACTCTCGCGGCCGCGATGCCGCATAGGCCTTGGTACGGCCACGCACGAGACATCCTTCGTATGCGCAAACCGGCTGCGTCGATCGATACATCAGAGCGAGCTACATCGTGGCGTCATATCCGCCATCTGAGCAACGGCCACCAGACCAAGGATCGGCAGGTGCACAACAAGTTCCGAAACCGGTTCCCCGGCGGCACTCAAGGCCTCCGCGTACGCGCGCAGTTGCGGGAGATAGGTCGCGGCCCTCGCTTTCGCGTCTGCTCCCGGAAACGATTTGTGGTCGATCACCGCGATGCCCTCGGCATGTCGTACCAGCAGATCCATCCGGCCGTGCAACTCGCTTCCGTCCGCAAGACGCTGCTGAACAGGCCATTCCCGCAGGAGCTGAGCGCCCGGGCCGTAGCGTTCTCGAATGAATGCCCACAACCGGTCCGCGGCGGTCATGCAGTCCTCGGGCCGCAGCGCGTCCTCTACGCCCCAAACCTGCAACAGCGCCGTCGCCATTGCGGTCCTTTCCGACGCCTGTAGGTCGACATTGTCAGCCGCCAAGAAGCGATGCAGCGCTTCTCCCACGGCGGCCCGGGCGCGCCCTCCTGCCCGCTCCAACCTGGGTCCAAGCACAATCATCTGTGGCTCGACCGTTCCCGTCGCCTCTAACCGGCTGGGCGAGAAGCGCGCGGGGCCAAAGGCCGGTTTAGGACCCTCCGGCCACGCCAGGACAACAAACTCCTGCGATGCTTGCCCGACAATCGCATTGGCAGGCGGAACATCCGCCGTCCTCACGATGGTCTTGTAGTCGCCGATGATCAGCCCAGCCTCACCCGCCGGCAGCCGCATGAGCGTCGCCGCTAACCCTGGTGCGAAACGCTCCAGCCATCGCGGCTTAGCCGACTCGAGGGCCAGCACGAGGTAGTCGCGGGCGCGGGTGATGCCCACATAGCCTAGTCGCACCGCTTCGGCATGCGCGCGTTGCTCAGCGGCCGCTTGCTCCGGGCTGGATGCTGCGCGGATTCCCATCGGCACGCCGGCTGATTGACGGCCATAAGGCCACGGCCAGAATCGCACCCAACGCCCGGCCAAAGGGTCATCGAGATCGAGGCCGTCGGCCCGTGCCTCTACCGCCACCTCGAAGGCGCCCGAAGCATGTTCGTGGCCGAGTTGAGCCATCACGACGAAGGGCCACTCGAGCCCCTTCGCCTTATGATAGGTCAAGACCGACACGGCATCCTCGCCGAACGAAGCCGGTTGCGACGGAGCCGGGTCGAGGTTTTGCAACCATGCTACCAAGCCGCCCGGCGTGGCGGCGCTACGGGCACTGCGACAGGCCTCTTCGTATTGCGCGGCACAGGCGAACAGCGCCTCGAGGTTGGCCAACCGCTGCGCCGGGTCGGGCCACACGGAAACCACCCTCAACACATTCGCTTCGGCCAGCGCCTCACCGAGTGCCGCGACAGGCGGCAAATCCACTGCATGCGGCCGTGCCTGATCCAACAGCGTCACCCGTGGATCGAGGTCGGCGGCGCGATCCTTCAGCCGCACCCCGAGCCACTCACCGTTGCCAGCGGGATCGCATAAATGCGCGATTTCGGCTGCGGCCAGGGAATCGCCGCCGCTCGTCAATCGGCGCAAGCAGGCGATGGCAAGCTGCGCCTCCGGTGTCTCCAGCAGTCCGTCCCGTGCCGCGGCGGCGCGCACGCCTTGCGCCTGCAGCGCTTCGGCGGTCGCGGCAACCATCTTGTTGACCTTGCACAGGATCGCCACGTCGCCTGCGCGGAGCGGCCGAAGCTGTCCGCTTGCCCGGTCTTGCACCAGGGGTCGGTCCGGATCCGTCAGTAAGCGCACCACGGATCCGGCCAGCGCGGCACATGTGTCGGCCGCGTTGCCATTCGGCAGTCGCCAGGTGATCAGCGGTCGCCCCTGTCCGGCCAGGTCGCTTCGGTGCGGCTGTAGCAGCACACGAGCGGCGTCCATGCCCTGTTGCTCGAAAGCCGGCACGAACAGCGCATTGGCAAAATCAACCAAGCCTGGCCGCGAGCGCCGGGACGTACCGAGTATGTCCGCATCGCCCGCTTGAGGTCCAAGCGCCTGCAGCACCGTGCCCATGAGTGCCGGGTCGGTGCCCCGGAAGCCGAAGATCGCTTGCTTGGGATCGCCGACCCAGACCGAGCGTTGCACGAGGCGGGCGAGCCGAAGGAACAATGCCAGTTGCAGGGGGCTGGTATCCTGGAACTCGTCGACAAACACCAGCCGTAGCCGTGCCGCGAGTTCTTCACGCACCGTCGCGTTACGCTCGAGCAAATCGAGCAGCAGCGCCTCCTGGTCGCAGAAATCCAGCAACCCCTCGCGCGCCTTGTATGCCTCGTAGGCGCCCAGCGCACGCGAAGCGGCCTCGTAGCAGGTTGTCACCAGAGCGCGGATATCGGCACGCAGCCGCGGATGACCATCCTGCGCGCCGGCGGCCAACCAAAGGGATGCGAAATCGTCGTTCCGCTTAACCGCCGGTTTCAGCTTCGACAACGCGATCCATTCCGACCAGGGCAGGAAGCGACCATGCACCGCGTCGAAGTCGCCGGATGCCCGGCGCACGCGTTCGACGGCTTCGCGCGTGTTATTGGGGCCTGTCGCGAGCGCCCAACCTTCCGACCGGGTCAGCAACTCATCCATGGCTTCGCGCAGTGCGGCATCCAATGCGACTGATCCCGCCGGATCCGGCGGCGGCAACAGTGCCTGCAAGCCGGCCAGTGCGCGTGGCAGGCAGGCCAGCAAATCGCCTGGACTGAGCCGATTATACCGAGCCGCCAGCGCGATTTTCCGCACGACTTCGGTCCAGTCTGCGTCCTGTTCTCCACCGGCGTGTCCGAGCCGCCGTGCAACGGGCCAGGTGTCCGCCTCGTACTGCGCCACCACGGCCGATACCGCCGTCTCGAATGCTGCAGCCTCGGAGGTCTCGTCCAGCACAGCCAGGCTCGGCGGCAACCCGGCTTCGAGCGCGAATTCCGCCAGCAGGCGTCCGCAGACGGAATTCACCGTACCGATCATTGCCTCGGGAAGCTGAACCGAGGCATCCCGGTATCCGCCCTTGGCCAGGGCCGCCTGAACGCGTTCCTGCAGCTCGGCGGCCGCCTTGCGCGTAAAGGTGGTTGCCAGCAAAGCCTCGGCCGCCAGCCCGGCAGCGACAGCGTCTGTAATTTCAGCGGTGATTCGATGTGTCTTGCCGGTGCCGGCGCCAGCCGTAACAACCCTCAAGGGGAGAGCGGTGATGTTGTCCATGACTTAGCGCCCTCCAGTCGAGGCGCCGCATAGCGTCCGGTAGTCGCACCAGCTGCAGGGCGGATCGAGCACCAGCAGCTCCGCGTCCTCGTCATCGTTGGCGTTCGCTAAATCGGGCACCCCGGCCGCGACCACCCGGCCCGCCCGGAGCGCATCCAGTCCGTCGGCGTAGCTGCTCAACGCGCGATCCCAGGCTCGCGACAGATCGGCCCCCGCCACCGCAGCACCTGCGAGCGGCTCCCCTCTGGCGGTATGCAGCTGCGCCTGACGAATAAGGAAATACCCTGCCGTAACCGGCTGTGTCGATGGCTGTCCGAGAACTTCGGCGAGCCATGCATAAGCAGCGAGCTGGACCGATTTATCGCTGGCCAGCGCCTCACGATGGCGCTTGTTCGAGCGGGTCCATTTTGCGTCCAAAACCAGCCGCTGCCCGTCGGCAGGACGCCGCAACAACAGGTCAAGTCGTCCTTCCAGCACCCCACCGCCGGGCAGCGGACGGCGCAACGTTCGCTCCACCGCCTCCACCGCCAGTCCGGCGCCCGTCAGTCTGGGCGTCAGCACACCTACGGCATGAATCAGCAGGGTAAGTGCCCGCGCCCGCGTCGCTTCCTGTCCCGGCTGCATCAGGGGTGCACCCTCCTGCGGCAGCAAACGCTCGAAGATTCCACGGACCCGCTCCGGCGCGTTGTCGGACACGCCGGCTTGGCTGTCGAACAGTTGCTGGAGCACGCGGTGCAGGAAGTTGCCGGTCAACCGGTCCATGTCGGGCAGCATCGCCGGCCCATTCGCCCGGAGGCCGGCGCGATAACGCAGAAGCCACGCGAGCCGGCATCCCAGTAACAACTCCATGCCGGAGGGCGATTCGATCTCACGCCTGCTCACGACGCCTGCCGGCACGGTCCACCCGTGCAAGGGAGGAGGAGGCGTGACCGCAGGTAGCACGACCTTCGCCAGACTGCGTCCGGCCAGTCTGTCCCCTGGGTGGATGGAGCCTGCCTCAGTCCAGGCACCCTCCAGGCTATCGCCGAAACAGGCATGAAGATCGGCCAATAGCGGATGTGCCGGCGCTGCGTCGCCGCCAATGGCGCGTGGCCGCACAAGCATCAGCCGCTCCGTCGTCTGGGAGACCGCTCGCAACAGTGCCATCCGTTCCCGGCCCCGCCGGCTGGCCGCATCGTCGGGCTGAAGTGCATTCGCCGCCATCCAGGCCTGCTCCGCCATGCGCCAGGGCGCAGGGGAAGCTGCCGGCGGGTCGGTCAGCCACCAGACGACGATATCCGCCCTCGAAATCAGCGCACCCGGCGCCGCAGCATGGCGCCAAGAAGCCGCTTCGGCGCGGGAAACCGTCGTACTGGCATCGGCCACGGCATCCAGCATCCGCCCAAGCAGCGGTCGAGACAGCACGTCTTGCCGAAGGGCTGCGACCGCCTCCGCGAGTGCCACCGCCGGGCCGACGCTGTCGGGATCCTGCCGTCGCTGCGCCCAAGCCACCAGCCGCTCACATACGGCCACCACTTCGACCGCGGGGAGTCCCTCGGCGTGGCTGTAGCGCTGCGCCGGCAGCCAAAACCCGATTTCGTCTATCAGTTCCAGGGCGCGCCGCTTGCGGTCGATGCGCGGCACGCCCTCGGCACGCAGCCGGAGCAGCAGACCGCGCACGGCCCGCCGGATCCCAGTTTGGTATCGCGGGCCGCCATGGCCCGGGCTGTCAACGATCGCGTCCGACAAGAATCGTGCGGCACGCCCGAGCGGCGTTCGATGCAACGACAGAAATTCCAGTGCGGCAGCGGCGTCGAAGGGATCCCACCGTAGCGCCAGCGCCAACGGCAACAGGCCATTGGCCGCTCCCCCATTGCCGCCCAGGCGCGGCAGGTGGCGAGTGCGCAGGAACGGGTCGAGCAAGCCGCCGGATGCCTTGACCACTGCAAGATCATCCCGCTCGGCACCGAGCCAGGCTGAGAGCACGTCGGCGGCACCAGCCTCAGTTTCGGCGGCTAAGAGGCAGAGGCTGCCGTCACCTCGCCAGGTAGTCGTCGTGCCGTCCCGCATGGCGGTACGCAGCGCCTGCAGATCCTGCCCGGCAACGGCTTCCGGCAGGGGCAAATCCTCAATCGCGACCCCCTGCCCTGCCAGCGCGGCGAACAATCGTTGCCAGGCGTACGGCCAAAGCGCGGTCGGCTCGGCCAGCATAACCGACGGGATTTCATTCAAACCGCGCGTCCGCAGGGTCTCTTGGATGGCTAAAAGCAGGTCCGGCTCACCGGTGGAGAAGGAGATCGATACGCGGGCAAGATCGGCGACACGAGGTGGTGCGTCGGCGTCGGCGGTGCCGTCCCAACCGGCCATGCAGAGCGCATCACGCAGTGCGAGAACCGCCTGGGCGGTGGACCAAGGATCCCGCGTAAACGACGCCGACCAAAACGCGTCTCGCGGCCCCTCCCGTAGCGCCGCCAGCAAGGCGGCAACGCGGACTGGCTTCGGGTCGCGACGCGTCGCCACGCCGAGCCAGCTTACAAGCAACTCGAGAAATCCGTTCGGGCCTACCGCCGCCGTCCATGGTCCCAGGCTTGGTGCCGGCGCCATATCCAGCCACCAGCCAAGCACAATGCGCGGCACGATCGTTTCCATGGTCTCGATCTTAGGCGGCGCGCTGGAAAAGAAGAGGCATTTGACACAGGTCCGGTTAACGCGGGCGCAGGCGGAAACGGTCTCGTCGCGGCGGCCGGTCCGGGGTTCGTTTCTCCAGGCAGTCGGGCGATTAGAAGCGCCGCAGGCTAGACGATATCGTTATAGTTGCAATCGTCGGCACGTCATAGGAGAATCCCCGATGCCCTGCGCAGGCGCCAGCTTTCGCGGATGATTGTCGGGGGCAGCAAAAGGGACTTTTTGAATATGCCAACTCTTTGGCGTTTGCATATCCGCCCTAGCGGCGGAAATGGTGACGTCGCGGCCTCGGTCGCGCTCTGCCTGGACCGCTCCATTATTGGAATGGGGTGGCCGGTGCCCGATGAAGAGGTTAAGCGATCGACTGATCTGGAATGGTACACGAATGCCGCCGAGCGACACTATAAGGATAACACATCCTGGTACTCGGCATGGACCTTTGCCGATTCCCCGAAGTGCCATGACTTGGTCTGGTTCCGAAATTTAGAGGGTCGCTTCTACCTCGCCGAGGTCATTGGCCCCTGGCAGTATGCCTACGACGACGATGACGCCATCGGCGCTGACATTGTCAATTTCCGCGCGGCTCGCATCATTGAGGTGGGATTGGCGGATGCCGTGCCTGGGAAGATCATCGCCTGCTTTCGACCTCGCAAAACCTTCCAGCGGATCGCGTCGCCAGGCATGCTGGCTTTCTCCGAGAAGCTGGCCGGGATATCCGTGACGGAAAACGCTGCCTTCGACCTTTTCGAATTTATGTCCGACGCAGATCTAGAGAACCTCGTTTTCATCTATCTCCAGTTCCTCGGTTGGTATGTTCTCCCCGGTACCCGCACCGCGACCACCGCACATTATGAATTTGTGCTCGTCCATCGGGAAACCGGCGAGCGGGCCATCGTGCAAGTGAAATCCGGCCTCACCTGCATTGATGCCGCGCACTATGCCTGTGAGGAGAAGGCGTTCCTGTTCGCGGCATCCGGAAACTACGGCGCCACCCTGCCTCCCAACACAGCCGTTATCACCCGCGATGACTTGACGGGGTTCATGCGCGGGCATCCGCTCCTTTTGCCACGCGCGATAAGTACTTGGATGTCGGTGGCGTGCCCGTCCGCAGCGTAAACTCGCGAATCCTTGTCTCTATGATGCCATTCAACATGCCGTCGGTTCTATGGCCCGAACGGGATGCCCCCACGTGCCATGCCTCCGTAACCGATGCGCCCAGGCAGACGCCCGAACCGATATCCGACCGGGGCGTATGCGCAAAGATATTGCCCGGCGTTACGCCGCCTTGGCGAGCTTCGGATCCCAGCGGCCGCCGATGCGCATGAAGTACGAATCGAGCACGCGCAGGTGGAGCGCGGTTCCCATGCTGGCGTTGAGCGCAGAGGCGTAGATGCCGCACGCCGCTCGAACTTCATTGCCGACCTGTCCGCCCATCGCCGATTCCATGGCGGCCCGGTAGTCTGCGTAGCAATCGAACACGTGGCTTTTCGGCCTCTTAGTGTGGACATTGATTCCCTTGCGGGCGTAGCTGTCGAAAGCAATAAACGACGCGGGCTTCAGGAATGCCATGATCTTGGAGATCGCGGAGGTTATGTTGCAGCGGCGGTGATATCGGGTGTTGAAGGCGCCATAGGCCGCCCCAAGCTTGCCAATATGCAGGTCTAGCACCTCGCCTGTCCCGTCGGCGAGGATCTCATTCAACGGGAATCCGTCCGATCGCAACTCCTGCATGAGGGCGTCACGTTCGCCCACGGTGCGGCCGACATTGTAGGTGTACAGGAAGCGATCGTAGATAGCCTTCGTTGTGAGGATCGGATTGGTCCTCGGCAAGCCGGTGTGCTCGAACACGGCCTTCCACTCCTGCCAGTTGAAGACGGACTTTTCGACATCTTCCTTTGTGACATGGCGGTGACTGGAAGGGATGGGCATTGCTGTATCCGTCGTTATTTGTGGGTGCGGGATTCCAGCCGACGGACGATGACCCGTCGGGGCAGCGTGGGCCGCGAGCAAGTAGACGATGCTAAGCATTCTGCCTGCATGGCATACGTTTCTAACATACTACGTGCTCCACCTCAACAACGAAGGCTATTTGACTTCCGGAAAAACTATGTTACGCGCGCGAGGCAGCTTGTTGGTTGTATCCTCAAGGTCTCGGCTGGCCCAATCCGGCGCGGCTTGCAAGGCGAGCAGGCGGGGCGGTGTTATCGCGCGGCGCGCTCGCCGCGCTTTTGCGGGCCAAGCGCCGCCGCGGCTATCGGGACCAGCCGGAATGAAGGCATTATGGCCAGCTGGCGCCGCCACGGGCTGGCCCGGCCGCAGCAGCTATGCCCGCCGCAGATTGGAACGCGGCGCCGGCGGAGGTCCACAAGCAGGCTGCGCAATGATGTCCGGTTTATGTTTTGAAACCCAGGTTTGACAGAACGATACACGCCACCCTGTTTCGGGTGTGACCCCTCCCCTACCCCGCTCCAATAACGTGGCACGGTCGGTATGTGCCCGACGGGGCGGCCCCGGCCACTGACGGCCGCGGCCGCCGGCCGCCTCGTTAGAAGTGGAACACGGTGCCGATGCCGTCGTTGGCCGGAAGCTCGCTCACCGAACCCCAGCTCGATCCGTTGTCGGGCTGCGGCTTGGGGGGCTTTTCCACCATCGCCCGGCCGCCCGCTACCGCAGCCGCCTCGTCCGCCGTTATCGTCCGGATGGCGTTGCTGTCATCCAAGCTCTTGCGCATTCTAAGCCTCCTGAGACCGCCGTCCTCTCGGCGGGCATCCAGCTTTGCCGCAGCCGATCCTCGCTGTCTGTGAGCCGGGCAATTGCGCCAACCGGACCATTGGCCGGCAGCGCGATACCGTCGGCGGGGAGGAGACGAACATCGCCCGCAGGATGTGGCATTGAATGTCCGTGATGCGGTCCGGATGGCTCCCGATCGTTGCCTGCTATGTAGGCTTGGCCGGAGGCTCCAGCGGTTCGCCACGCAGGATTGCCATCAACGCCGCGATGACGGCGAAGCCGATCAACAGCCACAAACCATCGGCGATGCTGGCGAGAAGTTGCTGTTCGGGAACGTTGGTTGTATGGCCGATAACCCCGGTCCGACCGGCGAGCCTCCATGTCAGCAACGCCGAGGCGCTGGCGACGCCGACGCTGGTGCCGAGTACCCGCATCAGGTTCAGCATGCCGCCGGCCTGGCCACGATGGTCGGGAGGCGCGGCGCTCATGGTTTCACTGTTATTGGGGGCAATGAACAGGCCGAGGCCGGCACCGAACAGGGCGAGCATGACCATCACCGCCGGCAGCGTCGCGGGCGCGCCGTCCATCAGCATCAGCAACATCACGTTGGACGCGCAACACAGCGCCATGCCACCCAGCAGCAGCACCCGCCGCCCCAGGCGCTTCTGCAGCAGGCCTGTAAACGGTGCGACGATCCCCAGTGCCACCGGAACGATGGCCAGCCGCGCACCGGCGGTCAGCGGTTGGTCATGATAGCCGCGCATCAGCGCGAACGACATCAAGAAGAACATGCCATAGAGCAATGCATAGGACATGACGATCGCAACCACACCGCCGGAGAACGCCGGGTTCTGGAACAGTGCCAAATCGATCAGTGGTGCGGTGGTATGGTTCTGGCGCCAGACGAAGGCCGGCAACAGGACCATGACGGCAAGCCAGCAGGCCAGCAGTGGCGGCGACGTCAGGCCCCAGGCGTAACTCTCGCTGATCAGTAGCAGCAGTGCCGCAAGCGCCGGGATCAGCAGCAGCGCACCAGGTAGATCGAACCGGCGGTCAGGGTTGATATCCGTAGTCCGGGGCACCAGCAGCCAGGCGCCAACCGCAGCAACCGCAGCAAACGGTACGGTAACCCAGAACACCCAGCGCCAGCCAAGCGTGCCCAGTAACACGCCGCCGGCGAGCGGGCCGAGACTGATACCGACTGCCTGCGCCGCAGCGAAAATGCCCATGGCGTGTCCCTGGCGCTCCGGGCCCACGGCCTTCACCAGGACGACGACGCTGTTTGCGCCAAGCCCGGCGCCGGCGACACCAAGCAAGATGCGAAACAGGATGAGCTGCCACAAGGCATTCGCCATGCCGCATAGCAACGAGAAGACGCCAAACAGCGCGAAGGCCAGCAAGTAGATCAGTTTGCGGCCGCCGATTTCGGCCAGCCGCGCATAGATGGGCAGGATGGCGGTGAAGGCGAGTTGGTAGCCGATGGCCACCCAGCTTACCGCACCAAGCCGGGTATCGAATTCACGCTCCAGCGCCGGCAGAGCAAGCTGGACGATGGATGCATCCAGCTGGCCGATGAAGGCGCCGATGCAGCAGACGGCGACGACCAGCCACGGGTAGGCGGGCCGGCGCACAAAAAGGGCGGCGGGTGCGGGTTCCCACACGCCATGGGGCGTCGGTGGCACGGCATACCGGTCGATCATATTGCCCCCGTGTAACCGTTGCGAAATAAGTATAACACGTCAGGGTCGATACGACCGGAAAGGATTGAAGGCTAACGCCAACAGCTACCCGACCTCAAGTCCGCTTCGCCGCGCCTGCTGCCAAAAGCGGATGGTCTGCTTCTGGCCGACCACCTCTGACCTGCGGAAGGCATACCGCCCGTCTAGCTCGCGTGGGTCGAGCGCACGATGGTTTTCCCCCCAGCATCCGAGTAAATGAAAAGCGTCGCTCCGGTTGGAAGCGTGTTGCAGATCATTCTGTGGCTCGGCGCGTTGACGGAAGCACGTGAGCCGCTTGGGGATGGCTAAATGTAGCGGCGCGGTGTCGGAGAGTGGAGGCGTCGGCGGCCGGTTTCATGTCGCCACTCCGCTCCACAACCGTCGGCACAATTCATCCACCGATCGCGGGGACAAGGCTGTGGGTCATTGCATGGTAGCGCGGCCATGATCGCCTGACAGGCGGCACTCGCAATGGCCGCCGCTGCCGACGCCACCCCAAGTAACGCGGCCTACTGCTGCTCCGCCCATGCGCGGCCTCCTCCGGGATCTTGGTGGTCACCTACTGGGAGACTGTTTCGCGCGTTCCGACCCACTTCGACCCCGGCGGAATCAACCCCGCCAGGCGCACGCGCCCGAGCAGCGCGTTCAGCGAGGCGGGCGCCCAGCTTGCGCCGCCACGCGGCGGCGGGTGTCCAAGCCGCACAAGCTCAACCCCCATTTCCGCGAGCGTGATCCCGGGCCGGCCGCCGAGCAAACCCGCGACCGCATCACACGCCCGCTGACGCGCCACGACACCCTTGCGCGGCTTGCGCCGTGGCGCCTTGCCGACGATCGCCGCATCCGCCAAGCCCTCCGCGACCAGAAACTGCACGGAGCTGGCCAGCCGGCCTTCGGTGAACCGCCGGCTTCCCGCCTGCAAGACACCATTCACCGCCACGGTGACCTCCGGCCACGCCGTCTGCGGCCGCAGACGCCGGACAACCGGCATCCAGGCTTCCATCTCAGCCGTCAGCCGCGCCAGCCTGGTGGCGCGCCGCGATGCCGCGAGCTTGCCAAGCACCACCGGATCCCTGGCCCGCAGCCCAGGGTTCCCCCCTACCCTGCCCCGCGCCCGTGCCGCCTTCACGCCGACAACCGTCCGCTCACGGATCAAACTCCGCTCGAACTCGGCCACCGCCCCAAGCATCTGCAGCACCAGCACGCCGCTCGGGCCTGAGGTATCGATCGGATCAGCGAGCGATTTGAAATGCGCCCCGCGCACCCGAAGGCTCTCCACCACGTCGAGCAAATGCGCCAGCGAACGTGCCAGACGGTCGATCCGCGCGACCATCAATGTGTCGCCGCGCTTGACCCGCGCCAGCGCCGCGGCCAGTTGCGGCCGCGACCGCTCGCCGCCCGAGGCGTGCTCCTCAAAGATTTCGCCGCAGCCGGCCGTGCGCAGGGCATCGAGCTGCGGGCCAAGGTTCTGATCGTCGGTTGAGACCCGCGCATAGCCGATCAACGCCATCGTTTCGCCTCCGCGCGACACTCTAACCCCATCATTTCAGATCATGGAAGTTCTCATGAAACGGAGGTTTAAAGACCGGATAATAACGTGAAAATCACCGTCGACAACCGCGGCATCCCAACGCCTGCGGACTTTTACCCGGCAGCCAAACTCCGCGAGCGGGGCCGCCATCCCCGGGTGCCACGCCCCGTCGGG
>NZ_CAIWTY010000062.1 GCF_903915725.1 uncultured Rhodopila sp. | reverse complement strand
GGTCCTGCAACGTGCCGAACGCGCGCTCGACACGGCCCTTCGCTTGCGGACTATTGGCGCAGATGATGTCGATGTTCAGCTCCGACAGCACCCGGCCGAATTGCGTGATGCGGTCGCCGCCGATCGCGTCTTTGGCGTTGACGCGAAAGATGCGTAACCGATGCGGCGTGACCACCCGGACTCAGGCTTGACCTTTCGCCTCGCGCAACCGCTCTGGCATCCAGAACGTCCTGATCTCCGGTATGACGAGTGGGATGTCGTGGTAGGCGGAGCGGATGAACGCCTCGGTTTCCGGTCCCTTGCGCGGCGGTCCAAGCATCGGCTGGCCAAGCGTATCGACGCAATAAAGCAGGATCGGCAAGAGCAACCCGTGCTCAAGGCGATCCAGATCACGCAGCGGCCGCCATGCCTCGAAGCGCAGCCGCATCGCAGCCAGGAACCCCATGCACCAGGGATGTGGCATCACCGTGCCGTCATCCGCCTTTTCGAAGATCGGCGCGTGCTGTTTGGGGGCGGCCGACAAGCCTTCGCTGATCGCGTTGAAGCGCCCGACGATCGCCGTGATGGCGGCGAGCGTCGTGCCGGAGGCCGTTGCAATGTGGCCGTGCTCGCCGAGCAGATCGACAAACCATTCATCAGGCGGGATCGATCGAGGTCCGATAACGATCGCGGTCAGATACCCGTCCAGCATCGACGTGCCGTCGACCTTCGCCGCCGGTTCGAGCGTGTTGAGCCAAGTGTTGAGCTGCTCAAGGCTCATCGCCCGTTTCGGCGGGCGCGTGCGGCGTCGGCGGGCGGTCATCAGGCAGCAGGGAGGGCGCTCAGCCGGCCTTGCGCAGCCTTCCACGCCCACGGCAGCAACTCATGCAGTGCGTTGACCTTCGTACGGCCGGACACGATGCGATCGAGCGCGTCGGCCAGGTAGGTCTGCGGATCGATTTCGTGCAGTTTTGCTGTATTAATCAGCGACGCGAGGATCGCCCACCGCTCGCCGCCACTGTTATTGCCAGCGAATAGAATATTCTTTCTTCCCAACGGAATCGGGCGGATGCCGCGTTCGACCGTGTTGTTGTCGACCTCGATCCGGCCGTCGGAGAGGAACCGTGTGAGCCCTTCCCAGTGGCCGAGCGTATAGCGGATCGCACCGGCCAGCGATGACTTGGCCGAGATTTCACCGAGGCGTTCCATCAGCCATACCCATAGCGCCGCCATCAGCGGCTTGGTCTCGGCCTGGCGGACGGCGACGCGCTCTTCGGCGGTGCGGCCTCGGATTTGCGCCTCGATGGCATAAATCTCGCCAATCCGGCGCAGCGCTTCCGCGGCGACCTCGTCCGCCGTGCGTTTGTGCACGTCGAAGAACTCCCTCCGCGCATGCGCCAGGCAGTAGGCGAGCGTGATCGCGCCGGCGGGACGACCCGGCTTGGCCAAGTGGTCATAGCCGTTATAGCCATCGACCTGTAGCACGCCGCGGAACCGGCCGAGATGATCCCTGAGGTGGCTGGCACGGCGGTCTTCGGCATAAAGGTAGGCTACCGCCGGCTGCGTCGGACCTTGCCACGGCCGGTCATCCACCGCGTAGCACCACAATCGCCCGATCCGGGTTCGCCGCCGCGTATGATCCAGCACCGGCAACGGGGTATCGTCGCAGAAAATCTTTGTTGCCGACATCACGGTCTCAAGCAGCAGCGCGTGGAGCGGCTTCAGCCACCACGCCGTACGCTCGATCCAGTGCACCAGGGTGGAGCGGTCGAGATCAATGCCCTGACCCGCCAGCATCTGCGTCTGGCGGTGCAACGGCAGGTGCCAGGCGAACTTCGATACCGCGACATGAGCCAGCAGCGCGGCTGTCGGCAGCCCGCCTTCAACCGGGCGCGGCGGCGCCGGCGCCTGCACCACGGCGCTCTCGCAGGCGCGGCAGCCATAGCGCGGCCGTCTGATGCGCTTGACCCGGATGATCGCCGGCACGATGTCGAGCATCTCGCTGACGTCCTCACCGATGCGATGCAAGGTGCCGCGGCAGCACGGGCACGCATCGATCGCAGGCTCGATGACGACATCGTCGCGGGGCAGATGTTTCGGAAGGCGGCCGATGTTCCGCATGGGCTTCGGACGTGTCGACTGATCCTGCCCTTTCGGTTTGGCCGCAGCTTCCGGTTCGGTCGGCGCCGTCGAGAGATCCTCGAGCTCGAGGGGCAACTGCCCGGCACCCGCATCGAATTTCTCTGAGCGCGCTCCGAACAGGGTCCGCTTCAGCGTCGCCAACATTGCCCGCAACTTGTCGTTCTCGTCGCGCAGCTCGGCGATCATCCCGATCAGGATGTCCGGCTCGCGCGGCAGGGAAGCAGCGTCGGATGTCATGCAAAGAGTCTACCGAAGCATTTCGGCGTTTCGCTAGAGTCTCAATGCGTATAACGCGAATTATTGATTTGCCATAGGGATTGTGCGCGCACCGATCTGCGTCCAATCCATTCCGGAAAACAGCAGCCGTAATTGCGCGGCGTTCAGCGTCACCGCGCCGTCACGCACCGGCGGCCAGGTAAACGCCCCGCTCTCGAGACGCTTGGTCACGAGGCATAGCCCTGAGCCGTCCCAAATCAACAATTTTAACCGGTCCAATCGCTTGGAGCGGAAAACGAAGACGTCGCCGGTGTAGACATCAGACGCCAACGCCTGTGTGACCAGTGCAGCAAGAGAATCCAGGCCCTTGCGGAAATCAACCGGCTTGGCGGCCACCATGATCCGCAGTCCCGGCCGAGGCGGTACACCGAAGATCATCCGCGACGTCCGACATGCGCCAGCACCAGCCGCAATGCGGCGGTGTCGACCGGGCCGGAGAAACGCATGCACATACCGGCGCTTTCGATCTCAAGCGTTCCGACCGTAGATCGGGGCGGAGAGCCTGCCGTTGCAGCCGACGGCAATTCGCCCCGACTTGGTCCGTCCCGCCGAACTCGACGCAGGGGCCTCCTCTACGCGAACCGGAACGAAAACCTGACTGACCTCCGCTGACTGCCGCATCGCCGCCCGTCGCCAGGTCTGCAACAACCCGCGGCTGACACCGCGCTGGCGGGCTAGAGCGGAAACGTTGATCTCCGGCTGCAGGCTCTCGGCAACCAGCGCAGACTTCTCGGCCGCGGTCCACCGTCGGCGCCTGACACTACCGGTGATCAGCTCGATCCGGCGATAAGGGTCGGCTTCGTGCCTGTGCTGATGCATGGCATTATGGTTGGCGTCTTCCATCAACTCACCCGCGCGGCCCAATGTTCCCGCAGCTTCGCCAAATCATCCCCGCGTTGCGAAGGTGGGGCGCTCGCATCGGTTTCAAAGATGCCGTGCTTGTCGCTGTAAACGCCACCGGCTTGCCGTGCGTCACCAGGTAGTCCTTCGTCGCACGGAAGTAATCGAACGCAGATTCGGAGGCAACGAATCGGAGCTGCATCAACCGGCTGGTTGCATCGTCGACGAACGCCAGCAGAGTACACATCTCGCCGCGGTCCTCGAACCAGCGGTGTTCGGAACCGTCGATCTGCACGAGTTCGCCCAGGCATTCACGCCGCCGGCGCGGCTGATGCGGGGAGGGCAGTTTGTGGCGGCGATCGATCCACAGCCCGTCCGCC
>NZ_CAIWTY010000061.1 GCF_903915725.1 uncultured Rhodopila sp. | reverse complement strand
TGACTCGAAATGGGCCGCCAAGTGTTTAAGCTATTGAAATTGCGTGGTTATAGCGAATTGCGTTGGATAGCCTCCCAAGCCGGGAAGCCGCCTCTCAGGCCAGTTTTCTGATCATTGCGCTATCGTTTCCGGTCAGGCTCTGAGATACATTAGTTCAATAGCGACTGTCATCTCGTCCAGACGTTGATCTCCAAAGACATCGTACCCTCGACGTATGAGCTTTGCCGCGATATTTATGTTAGCGGGTTGTGACAATATCGCAGCATGAACGCTCATATAGGCTTCGGTCAATCGAGATCTGTTCGCCTGCATCTCAGATTTTCGACCCGCTTCGCTCTGGTGACGGTAGATCCATATCGTCGCGATAATGCCGAATATCCCAAGAGCCTGAAATACATTGGCGCCTATCTGGAACCAGTCCTTTATCGTCCATACCTCGGTCATCGCCTTATGCCCCCGACTACTTCAACGACAGGCAGTTATAATATCAGCACCGCATAGGATTGGAAAGACCCGACCGCCATAATTTTATCCGATTGCTATCAGGAAATACGCCAGACGACATCCGGCGGTCGGCGTTCTACGAAAGCGCCGCGATGGAACCAGGACCCGAAGGCTGGCCCATCCGCTTAATTCAGCGATCCAGCAAATCTAACGATCCGCGACCCAGCGTCCCCGAGTACTGCGTCGGGCGCCGTGAGCGATATCCGAAGATGCCCATAAGCACTAGGGCCGAAACCATCGCAAGGCAGCACAGCGACCCCCTCGCGTTCAAGCAGTTCAAGGGCAAAATCCTCGGAACAGATCCCAGTATCACGAACGTCAAGCATAAGGAACATTCCCCCTTCGGGACGCGAGATCTTGCACCCAGGAGCAGTTGCCAGAATATCTGCAAGGAGTTTCGCTCGCCTAGAATAGATATTGCGCATCGCTGACGCTTCGGGCAGATCATGAGTGAGTGCTTCTAACGCGCCGGCTTGAACAAAAGGGGATGCCCCGTAAAAAATACAAAGAACTAGTTTGAGTAGATGCTTTACGAGATCATTTGGAGCGATCACCCATCCAAATCTGTAACCAGGGATCGCATAAGATTTTGAGAGGCTAGACACGACAACAGTACGGTCTGACATATGCGGCACTGACCATGGACTGATATGGGCGCCAGTATATCCAAGCGTTTCGTAAACCTCATCTGATAGAAGCCATATATTATGCTCACGACACAGAGCTGCAATCCTTTCGATTTCCTCCTGGCCAAGAACAGCGCCAGTTGGGTTATGCGGGCTGTTAATCCAAATGACGCGGGTGCGCGGGGTAATGGATTGCGCTATCTGGTCGACGTCGGGGTGGAAGCCGCGCTCCGGTGCGAGAGGTACGGTCACCATCAATGCGCCGCTCGCTCCAACAACGGCTTCGTAGGTGGCGTAGCTCGGCTCCCCCACGATGACCTCATCGCCGGTGCCTGCGAGGCATTGCATGGCACAATATAGCCCTGCTTGGGCACCTGGCACGACGACGACATTGTCAGCGTCACAAGGGCGACCAGTGAATCGCTGAAAGCGTGCCGCTATGGCGGCCCTCACGTCCGGAAAGCCGGCGATCGGGGCATACCCAGTGCGGTGCTCTTGCAGAGCCTTTATCGTCGCGGCGATAACAGAGGGCGGAGGGCTTTGGTCGGGATCTCCGACGGTCAACAATATTACGTTCCTGCCGCTTGCCCGTTGCTGCAGAGCGGCGTGATGAACTCTCCAGGCCTCAGCGCCCTTTCCGGCAACCCGGTCCACGAGTTTCGAAAAATGCACCAAATTATCTCCCAATCTAGAATCTCAAGTAGCATGGGCTGTTGCCGAGAACTCGCTCCATCTGTCTTTTATATCGTGACGCGGGCTACTTCTAGCATAGGTTTGGAACATCCTCCCATTGATTTAACTTCCACTCGACCCGCCCCGATGCGCCTTCACCAACTCCCCCAAACTACCGAACCGGAAATCCCACCGCACATCCCCAGCCACCGGCGCCGTCGCCCCTCCAGCCACACCCCGGCGATCAATCCAGGCCGAGGCAAGGCCGAGCGCATTCGCCGGCACGTGGTCATGGAACAGGCTCTGCGCCACATGCAGCACCTGCTCCTGCGCAAGCCCCAACTCCCGCAACCGCTCAAGCAAGTAATGAAAATTCCGCACATCCGGCTTGTAGGAGCCAATATCCTGCGCCGTGTACACCGCATCGAACGCCACCCCCAGCCACGGCTGCGTCGCCGCGAACCCGGCGCGATCGACGTTCGACAGCACCACCAGCCGGAAGTGCTGCTTCAGATACGCCAGCGCCTCCGCCGTATCCGGAAACGCCGGCCAATGTCCGATCGAGGCCCCGAACGCCGCATCCTCCGCCGCGTCGCCCGCCACATCCCATTCCGCCGCAAGTTGGCCATGCACCGAAGCCAGTACCTCCGGATACGCCATCCCCGGGGTGCGATCCTGCTGCCTGGACTCCAGCCGAGCAAACGCGGCCAGCGCATCCTCCCGCGTCAGCTCGACGCCCGCCCGCGCCAGCCCCATCCCCGCCGCCGCGCCAACCCGCGACCGCAGCGGCGCCAAAGCCGACCAGATCCCGCTCTCCCAATCGATCAGCGTGCCGTAGCAGTCGAAGCTCAGCACGCGGAAATCGGACAGCTTCACGGCAGCTTCGCCCAATCCCCCGCCGCCGCGCTCTCGCGCAGCCAGGACCGCACGCCCTCGGGGTCGCCGAACACGTCGTCCACGCGATACCCCGCGCCGCCGCGCTTGCGCGCCTCGCGCATCCCGTCCTCATCCGTCACGTCATCGCCGATGAACACCGGCAGCCGCCCGGCAAACGGAGCCTGCTGCATCAGCGCCACCACGGCTCCGCCCTTGTCAGCGCCGAGCGGCCGGACCTCCCACAGTTTGTGCGCCGGGTGCAGGTCGAACCCCGGGACGCGAGCCAAAAGCCCCGCCAATGCGTCATGGAACACCGCCCCGGCGCCCTCCGGCGCCTGCCGGTAATGCAGGGCGAAGCCGCGCGCCTTGCGCTCCAGCAGCGCCCCCGGGAACGACGCCACCAGCTTCTCCGCCTCATCGAGCCAATCGGCGGGCGGAGACGGCAGGTCCGGCCGTTCGATCGGTGCGTCCGGGCGGCGGCGCACCGCACCGCCATGCTCGCCCGCCACCGCGCCCGGCGCATCGCCCAACAGGCGATCGACCGTCTCTATCGGACGCCCGGTAACGATGGCCAGGGCGCCCCCCAGGGCGTCGCGCAATCGCGCCAGGACCGAGGGCAGATCCGGCTGCACGACCACCGCATCCGGAGTCGCCGCCAGCTCGATCAGCGTCCCGTCCATGTCCAGCATCAGCGCAGTGCGGGAAAAGGGCGGCAGCGCGTCCATCGGGCTAGGAGCAGCCGGCGACGCGGATGTCGTAGATCGGGTGCTCCATCATCGACACCGCCGGTTCATGCCACAGCAGCCAGCCGTTGAACGGCGGCGAGTCGGGGTGGCTGTCGGTCACATCCAGATAGGCCGCCGCATCGGCGGGCTGGTCGGGCGGCCGCACCACACAGGCCTTCACCGTAATGGTCAGCGAGCCGAACGTCGCCGACTGCCCAACCTTGACCGTCATCGCCGTCGCCTGGGCATTCACCTTGTCCAGTGCCTGCAGTTTTGCTCCGGCCGCCGGCACCCAGACATTCGCCCGCTGTATCGGCGTCATGTCCGGCGCGGGCGGCGTGGGCAGAGTCTGCTGCACCGGCGCATTATCCCCGGACGGCACTTCCTCGACCGGCATCCCGTCCTGCACCGGCGCCTGGCCGTTGTCCTGCCACTGCTTCTGCAACGGCGGCAGCCCCTGCTGCTCCTGCAGCGGCGGGTTCTGCGCCAGGGCGGAGACCGATAAGAGGCCGCCCGCGACGGCCAGCCACACGCGCCTCATCGTGCGGGCCGCTTCGGCGACACAAGGCCGGCCACGACATCCGCCAGGATCGCCCGCATCGCCTGCTCCTCGACGCCCATCAGCACGGCGTCCTCGAATGCATCCTGCAGCACCTGCGAGACCTCCGCGTAGTTTTCCGCCAGCATCTTCAACTTCTCCCGGCAGCCTACGGCGT
This sequence comes from uncultured Rhodopila sp., assembly GCF_903915725.1. Taxonomy (GTDB): domain Bacteria; phylum Pseudomonadota; class Alphaproteobacteria; order Acetobacterales; family Acetobacteraceae; genus Rhodopila. The sequence goes on along the minus strand of NZ_CAIWTY010000061.1, from coordinate 92,519 downwards.
TGCCATCCAGTCCCGGCCAATGGACGGGGGGTTGCGGGATCACTTGTTCGCCGGAGCCTGGCCCGGGGTTGGGGCGCCGTCCGCCGGCTTGCTGCCGTCCGCACCGGCTTTGGCGTTGTTCAGGGTGGTAACGCTGAAGATGAACTTGCCCAGCAACTGCTCCAGGCTGACCGAGGACTGGGTGATGGTGATCGGCTGGCCCGGCTTCAGGACCGTGTCATCCCCGCCCGGCGACAGATTGATGTATTTGCCGCCCAGCAGGCTCTCGCTGGTGATCTCCGCCGCCGTGTCCTTCGGCAGTTCGATGCCGTCGCGCACGTTCAGGGTGACGATGGCCTGGAAGGTCTTCGGATCGATCACCTCGTTGGTGACGCTGCCGACCTTCACGCCGGCGATGCGCACGTCGCCGCCGATATTCAGGCCGTCGATGTGGTCAAAGCTGGCTGTCAAAGGATAGCCGGAGGAGACGCTGCGGCCCGAATGGGCGATCGCATACGTCAGAAAGCCGAGGGCCACGACCAGCACGACAGCGCCGGCCAGAACCTCCGCAACACCATGTCGGCCCATTCCGCTGCTAGCTCGGCGTCCAGGCTTCGTAATCGCCCGTGGCGCGGGCGCGATGTCCACCCTCGTAGTCATGCCCGGGCGGCCGGTAGCCGAGCGGGGTGCCGGTCATGTTGGCCAGATGCGGCTTCTGCCAGGGCTTGCGGCCGGTGTCCGGCAACGGTTTGTCGGTGGTGTAGTGCAACCAAGAATGCCACTCCGGCGGGACGACGCTGGCTTCCACCGGGCCGCGATACAACACCCAGCGCCGCTTGCGCGGGCTGCCGCGGCGCAGGCGCCTTTCCTCGAAGTAGCGGTTGCCCGCGGCGTCCGAGCCGATTTTGCGGCCGTTGAGTTTGGTGAAAAGCCATGTGCCGATATTCATATCGCATCATATACGCAGCGTCCGCGGTTAGGTCCAGCACCCGATAACAAGACCTCGCGGCGCGGCCGGCACCAGGGGGGCGTCACCACAAAAACAAGTTATCCCCAACATTTTGCGGTCTGATCGCCGTAGTCACACAAAATACGCTATCCGCCCGGTTCGTTCCCGGTTTATCTTCGGGCTATGAAGACCCATCGGACCTCTCTCCACCGGACCTGGCATGGCGTGCGGATGCGCCGGACGGAGGGCGCAGCAGATCCGGATACCGCGCCGCGGCCGATAACCTTGCCGTTTTCCTGGGACGACTCGGCCGCCGCCGCACTGGCGGCGCTGGCTCCGGGCGGCGGACCGGTGACCCTGGCGGTCGCGGCGCAGGCCTGGATCGACCCGATCGCCGCCGCCGCGCTGGCGGCCGGGCTGGACATCCCGCTGGCGGACCGCCTGCACCGGCTGTTGCTGCTGCGCCGCGGCGCGCCGACAGAGGCGGTTTGGCGCGGGGAGGCCGGCGACGCGCCGGGCTTCGTGCTGAATTTGCCCGCGTTCCTGGACAGCGACGGCCTGCTGGATGTGGCGGGCTTCGCCGAAGCGGTGGAAACCGCGGTCATCGCACTGAGCTTCGCCGCGCCGGAGGTACGGGACATCGATATCGGCATGGCGGACCTCGCCGGCCTGCTGGCGCAGCTTGGCATCGACTACGCTTCGGACGCGGCCCGCGACACGGCGCGCGGCCTGGCGGCGATCCTGCGCGGCCGGGCGGATGCCGCCTCCGGGCGTCTGGCGCGGCTGGGCGGGCCGGTGCGTCCGGCGCATTTCGATTGGCCGACGCCGCCCGTGCATACTCCGGTGCGCGGCCTGGCCGAGGCTGCCCGTGCCGCCCGGCAGGACGCCGCCGCGGTGGAGGGGCTGCGCCACCGCGCCACCACCGCAATTTCACGCCCCGGACTGGCCGAGGCGTTGCTCGGCTGCGAAACCGGCGGCATCGCCCCGGCTTTCTCACCCATCGGCCATACCGGCGGGCTGACGCGCGCGGCGCGGGCGTGGCTGGCGGTGAATGGTGTGACAGGCGAGGACGCGCTGGCGACGGCTTTGGCTGGCGGCCAGCCGATACCGGTGTACGGAGTGGTGCCGCATGCGGCGATGCATGATGCGGTCGCGCCGTTCGTGCATGCCATGCCGCCGCGGCCGGTGGCGCTGCCGGTGAAGGGCGCCTCCGCCCGCCGCCGCGACCTGCCCGGCCGGCGCAGCGGCTACACGCAGAAAGCCTCCGTCGGCGGCCACAAGCTGTTCGTGCGCACCGGCGAGTATGACGACGGCTCGTTGGGGGAGGTCGTTATCGCCTTGCATAAGGAGGGTGCGGCATTCCGGGGCCTGATGGACAATTTTGCCCACGCGGTCAGCCTGGGCCTGCAGCACGGCGTGCCACTGGAGCGCTTCGTCGAGGCGTTCACCTTCACCCGCTTCGGCCCGGCCGGCGCGGTGGAAGGCGATCCGGCGGTTGGTGCGGCGACCTCGCTGCTGGATTACGCGTTCCGGCATCTGGCGGCGAATTATCTCGGGCGGCACGACATTCCGGAGGCGGAGATCGAGGAGGCCGATACGGTGGGGCACGGGGCGCGGGATCAGTCGCCGCTGCTGCCGCTGGATCTGCCGGATGAGGCTTCGCCGCGGGCGCGGCGGCGGGGGTTGCGGGTGGTGGGGCGGTAGGCGCCCGCATTCGTTTCTTGGCGAGATCATTGGCTGCGGTTCATCGCCGCCGCAGGTGTTTGGTTAAAGTCCGCGTTTCGAAACAACTTCGGACCTTTCGTTGACCCCCTTTCAGACCGGGCATCACGTAAATATATGTTATTTCAAAGGTATTCGTGCGCAAGCGAACCAATATGGCCGCGTCGTTTTGACCAAACTGCTGATCCGTTTCAGTATCGCGGCGCTGATCCCGGCCTTCGCGGGCACGGCTTTCGCCCAGGGTTCGGCCGGCGCCGTCCCGCCGGTCTAGGGCTCAGCATGGGCGAACCGGCAGGCGGCGCAAGGAAATGCGAAAAAGCCTAGTATTTTTCAGCCTTTTCTGCTGATCGCTTAGCTGGCTTTGGCAGCGGGACTTGTGAAGCCCGGGCATTGCTGGAAGAACTGGCGCGACAAGGCGGCGGCGGCACGCCGCGGCACCAACCGCCGGAAGGATCAGCATGAAACCAGCCAGCAGCGAAGGTGCGCTGCGTATCCAGGCGCTGCTCGGCGAGGCATTCCGCGTCCTGGAGTTCGACGACAGCACCCACTCCTCGGCCGAGGCCGCTTCTGCCGTCGGCTGCGAGGTGGCGCAGATCGCCAAGTCGATGCTCTTCCGAGCCGCGGACGGACAGCCGGTGCTGGTGGTGGCGTCCGGAGCAAACCGGGTCGATGACCGCAAGGTGGCCGTCCTGCTGGGGCGCAAGATCAAGCGGGCAGACCCGGATTTCGTGCTGCTTCACACCGGTTTTGCTGTCGGCGGGGTTCCGCCCGTGGGCCATGCGACCCGTCCGGCGACTTTCCTGGACCAGGATTTGCGAGCCCATCAAACGATCTGGGCGGCGGCGGGCTCGCCGAACGCGGTGTTCGCCCTGACACCGGAGGATCTCGCGCGGCTCACCGGAGCCGCATTCGCGGATGTTGCGAAGTAAGCTGATGCCGGCCTGCCCGCCGCGCGAGGATCGATTTTGGTGGCCCTCCCCGGAGTCGAACCGGGATGCCCGTTAAGGCGCACGATTTTCGTACCACTTCGGCTTTCGCCGCCCCATAAGGGTTCGTGGTCTGGACTGTCCCTTCGCCATTCCGCGGGCCGAAGCCAGCGGGTTAGGCGCCACCCGTCCAGTCTCTACACCTTCCCGTTTCCGGGCTTGGCTCGGGATTAGCAGTTAAGCCTTCCCCGACTTTGAGCGGTTCTACTCCCGGCATTTCCACCGGGGCACCCAATTTACGATGAGTCGTGTTCGTCTACCAATTCCGACAGAGGGCCAACGGCCACGCTTATGGCACAGGTGCCGAGCGGCTCGCAAGGTCATCGACGCGTCGCGGCGGCCTCAGCGAGGCGGTTTCCGACTGAGCCTGCGCGACGCGCGCGAACCCGTCTTAGGATGGCTTGTGCTCGCCCGCGGTGCGGGCCGGGACGGTCGAATGTCCCGCGGGCTGTGATGCGACAGCGCGCTTCTGCGCGTCGGTCGATACCGATTTCTGAAACTCGCAGGCAATGGCGGGGGCGGCGGCAACGGCAAAGAACACGGCGGCGGTCAGCAGGCGGGTCATGATGCGATCTCCCCGGTAGGTCCGTTTGCTTGGACGTTCGGACATTAGCGGCCTTATGGAGCAGCCACCAGTCCGCCGTCGGGTTTCTCACCCACATCTGTGCTCCGCTCGGCCGAAACTCCGCATCTTTGAGTGAACGAGCCGTTCGCGGTGACAGGGGCGGGCGTGTAATTCATCCGCCGCAGGAGGCGGGCGACCATCTGTTCGCACAGCGGAGTTCCTTGGCCCCGCCGGCTTTCTTCTCGCCGGAGTCGTCTGCTTTGGCCTGCACAAGCGGCTTTGCACCGAAGCTTGCCAATGCGACAATACCGGCAATGATCCAGGCTATGATTGCTCGCCGGGTGGTCCCGGCCGCATATGGTGTTTTGGGGACGAATGATGTCGGTTGCCGAAGCCCCCTCCGCGCGCCTCAATCCGGACCCAAAAGACCGGATCGAATTTCACGCCGAGGAGTTCAAGGCCCTCAAGACAGAGATCGGAGAGTTGACGAAATCGACATTCTCCAACCTGCAATATGCCCTGTTGGCGTCTGGCGGCCTGTTTGGATGGCTGTTCACCACGTTGCGGGCGCCATCGCCCGGGTCCGTACCCTCCTGTCTGCCGCCAGCGTCGGATCTGGCGACGGTCGCATTTCTGCCGATGGTAATATCGATCGTGTTCGGCTTGCTGTCGGCCGCTGCCTATATGCGGGTCAACACAAAGGGCCGCTATATCGCGCGGATGGAGGACCAATTGGCCGCGGACGATCTCGGCTGGGAGCGATCGTTAGAGGCTGCACCACGGTTGATTTTTTATGTTCATTGCTTCGCATGGACGCTTTTGACCGCCAGCAACCTGTATTTCGGATTGGCACTCTACCGGTGGACTCGCCTCGCTAACTGATACGGCAGCGTCCCCGGAATAATCTCCACGGCGCATGCGCACTCGGGTCGGCATTGGGCAATAGCGACGTGCCGATGGCTGGATTTTTCGCCCGGTATGGCGCTTTGCCCGCAAAGGAAGGCGGCGCCCTGAGGCACCGCCGGAGTTTGGGAGGAAACGTCCAAGAAAGCAGCGCGCAAAGCGCCCTCTGCTTTGTTAAAGCTGACCTTCGCAGATGCGGCATACAATACCCCAAAGGTCTTAGCCGGGGGGACGTCCGAGTGCCAGGCTCACGGCACCAGCAGGATCTTGCCGATATGCTCGCTCGACTCCATCAGCCGGTGCGCATCGGCGGCCTCGCGCAACGGGAACAGTCGATCGGTGAAGGTCCGCAGCTTGCCCTGCTCCCAAAGCGGCCACACCGTCTCGCGCAATGCCGTAACGATCTCGGCCTTCTGCGCCACGCTGCGGGACCGCAACGTCGAGCCGGTGACGGTCAGGTGCTTGCGATGGATGAGGCCGAAATCCGCCTCGACCCGGGTGCCGCGCATCAGCGCGACGAAGCACAGCCGCCCCTCGCGCGCGAGCAACTCCAGCTCGCGCGGAATATAGTCGCCGCCGACCATGTCGAGGATCGCATCGACGCCGCGGCCGCCGGTGAAGGCCTTGCCCTCGGCGACGAAATCCTGCGTTCGGTAATTGATCGCGAGATCGGCGCCGAAGTCTCGGCACGCCTGGCACTTGGCGTCGGAGCCGGCGGTCGTCAGCACCGTGCTGCCGAACGCCTTGGCAAGCTGGATCGCGGTGATGCCGATGCCGCTGCTGCCGCCCTGGACCAGGAAAGTTTCGCCGGGCTGGAGGTGGCTGCGCTCGAACACGTTGGTCCAGACGGTGGCGAACGTCTCGGGCAATCCGCCGGCATCGACCACACTGACTCCCGCGGGGATGGGCAGGCATTGCACCGCCGGGACGGTGGCGTATTCGGCGTAGCCGCCGCCGGTCATCAGGGCGCAGACTGTGTCGCCGTCCTGCCATTGGGTCACGCCGTCGCCGCGTTGGACGATGGTGCCCGAGCACTCCATGCCCGGGATGTCGGAGGCCCCCGGCGGGACCGGGTAGCGGCCCTGGCGCTGGAGCGTGTCGGCCCGGTTGACGCCGGCGGCGGCGATGCGGATCAGCACCTCGCCGGGCCCGGGTTCCGGCACCGGGCGGGTGGCCGGAACCAACACTTCGGGGCCGCCCGGCTGGCTGATCTCGATGGCGGTCTGGGTGGCGGGGACGGTTTGCGACATGGGCGGTCCTCCAAGGCGTGATGCTGGGCTTATCTTTGGTTCGGTTGTGCTGACGGGTGGACGATAAATGGTGACGTTAACCGGTCAGTGCAGGTCTTCGGACAGCCAGGGGTCAAGCATACCGTCGGCGCGGAGCGGGCGATTCGTGCCTGATCAGAGGTCAAGTTGTCGGCGGTTCACCCGATTAACGGCCTCGACGTCCTCCGGCCCGAGGACGCCAAGCCGCCGCAGCAGGCGGCGCTTGCTGGCTGTTGTGAGCTGATCGGCCATGGCTTTGCGACGGTTCCCATCAAGCGAGACGTAGGCTTCCGCCGGATACAGACGCTGGACCTGGCTTGATATCGGGATGACCTGGACACGGTTCAGGACCGCATTGGCGGAGCCATTGCTGACAACAACTGCCGGACGCGTTTTCTTTATTTCGCCGCCGATCGATGGATCGAATGCGACCATCCAGACCTCGCCCCGGAGCGGCGACGGCTCAGTGGTCACGCTTCGGTTCGTCTGCGACCTCGGCGAGCAGGGCTTCGCTCCAGGCATCCGCTTCGGCCTCGCGCGCCTCGTCGGCCGCCATCGCGGCGTATCCGGCGGAAAGGTCGTGGCCGACGACGTGCGGACGGGCGAGGTCGTTCAGGAAGCGGCTGATGCGACGGCGGCCGATCACGGTATGCAGGCCGTCATAGACTTCGGCGTCCACGGTGATCGTGAGTTTCTTCGGCATCCCGGTCTCCAATACGTATTGGAATACGACAATGAGCAGGGGATGCAAAGGCGTGACTGATCGACAGAGCACGTCAGCCAGCGGCACCGTGCGCCCGGCTGCCAAGTCTCTTGCACTTTCCTCCACCGCCGCGCGCAGTTCCGCCTCGGTCGGCATAGGCGGCGCCTCGTAGTCCGGGGGACCGTCTTGCGGACGGTCCATCGATTGTCTCCTGGCTCGAAGACCACTCATACTACACTACCGGGCGTATTGGAAAAATACACGCTATGCGTGCGGTAAGCCGAGAACGGGAGTCGAGGAGCCTCCTACCCGTAAACCCCAACCCCCTCGCCCCGCGTCATCCGCTCAACCACCGGAACCCCGGTCAAACAGCACGCCACCGCCTCCGCCACCCGGATCCCGTCCACACCCGCCGACAGGATACCGCCAGCGTACCCGGCCCCTTCCCCCGCCGGGAACAGCCCGGGCGTGTTCACGCTATGCCCATCTGCCCCGCGCACGATCCTTATCGGTGAGGACGTCCGCGTTTCCACCCCCGTCAGCACCGCGTCGTGCATCGCGAACCCGGGGATCTCCCGGGCAAACCGCCCGACAGCCTCACGGATCGCCTCCACAGCGAACCCCGGCAGGCAGGCCGCGATATCCGCTGCCGCGACCCCGGGCTTGTACGACGGCACCACCGCCCCGAACCCGCGCGACGCCTTCCCCTCCAGCAGATCGCCGACGGTCTGAGCGGGGGCGGCGTATGAACGCCCCCCCGCCTCGAACGCACGGCGCTCCCACTCCTGCTGATACGCGACCCCCGCCAGCGCATCCCCCGGATAGTCGGCCGGAGTAATGCCGCAGACGATCCCGGCATTGGCGTTGAACTCGGCGCGCGAATACTGGCTCATGCCGTTGGTGGCGACGCACCCGGCCTCCGAGGTGGCCGCGACCACCCGCCCGCCCGGGCACATGCAGAAGCTGTAGACCGATCTGCCGTTACTGGCGTGATGCACCAGCTTGTAATCCGCCGCCCCCAGCAGCGGGTGCCCGGCAAACCCGCCGAACCGGGCGCGATCGATCAGCGATTGCGGATGCTCGATCCGCACCCCGATGGAGAACGGCTTCGCCTCGATGAAAACGCCTCTCCGGTGCAGCATCCCGAACGTGTCCCGCGCGCTGTGCCCGATCGCCAGCACCACCGCCGACGCGTCGATCTGCGAGCCGTCCGCCAGCACCACGCCACGCACCCGCCGCTGCTCGTCAAGCGCAAGATCATCGACCCGCGCGCCGAAGCGGTATTCGCCGCCGAGCGCCTCGATCTTCGCCCGGATGCCCTCCACCACCGTCACCAGCCGGAAGGTGCCGATATGCGGCTTGGAGACCCACAGGATTTCCTCCGGCGCGCCGGCCTCGACGAACTCCGTCAGCACCCGCCGCCCGAGGCCGCGATGGTCCCTGATGCCGGAATACAGCTTGCCGTCGGAGAACGTGCCCGCGCCGCCCTCGCCGAACTGCACGTTGGATTCCGGGTCGAGCACGCCGCGCCGCCACAGGCCCCAGGTATCGCGGGTTCGCTCCCGCACCAGCTTGCCGCGTTCCAGGATCAGCGGCCGGAATCCCATTTGCGCCAGGGTCAGCGCCGCCATCAGCCCGCAGGGGCCGGTGCCGACGACGATCGGCCGCTCCGGCACGGCGTCCACATGCACCGGCAGGCGATACCGCGTGTCCGGCGCCGGGCCGATGCGGGGATTACCGGCGCACCGCGCCAGCACGGCCGCCTCGTCCCGGACTTCGACATCCACCGCGTACACGAGACTTATCGCGGACCGCCGCCGCGCGTCGTAACCGCGGCGGGTGATGGTCAGGGAAAGAACATCGTCCGCGGCCACGCCCAGCCGCTCCAGCACCGCGTTACCCAGAGCGTCCGGCGGGTGATCGAGCGGGAGCTTCAGTTCGGTCAGGCGGAGCATGCGGGTTAACCAACGCGAAACCCCGTCCCTACCCCCGCAGCTTCGTCGCCCAGCCGTGCGGATCGGCCGCCGTGCCATATTGGATACCAACGATGGTATCATACAGCTTCTGCGTCAGCGCCCCGGTCTGGCCGCCGTTGATGATGTATTTCTCGCCCTTGTAGCCCAGCTCCCCGACCGGCGAGATCACCGCCGCCGTCCCGGTGCCCCACATCTCCAGCGTCCCGGCCTTCGCCGCCGCCAGCACGTCGTCGATCGCAATCGGCCGCTCCGACACGCGCAGCCCCCAATCGCGCAGCAAGGTCAGCACCGAATCCCGGGTGATGCCCGCCAGGATCGCCCCGTTCAGCGGCGGGGTGATCACCTCGTCGCCGATTTTCAGCATGATGTTCATGGTACCGACCTCGTCGAGGTATTTGTGCTCGACGCCGTCGAGCCAGAGCACCTGGGTGTATCCGGCCTTCTGCGCCTCCTCCGCACCAAACAAGGATGCCGCGTAATTGGCCATCGTCTTGGCAGCGCCCAGCCCGCCGCGCACCGCCCGGACATACTGGTCGGAGGCCAGGATCCGCACCGGGTTCATGCCTTCCTTGTAATAAGCCCCCACCGGCCCGACGATCACATAATACAAATACGCGTGCGACGGATGCACGCCCAGAAACGTCTCCGTTGCGATCACCGTCGGCCGTATATACAGCGACGTGCCCGGCAGCGACGGCACCCAGCGCTGATCCACCTCCACCAGCGCCCGGATCGATTCCTCCACCAGGGCGGGATCGATCTCCGGAATGCACAGGTAATGCCCCGACTTGTTCAGCCGCCGTGAGTGATCCGCCACGCGGAACAGCCGGATCTGCCCATCGGCGCCGCGGAACGCCTTCAGCCCGTCGAATATGCCCTGGCCGTAGTGCAGCACGCAGGTCGCCGGGTCCAGGACGAACGGCGCGTACGGCTCGATCCGCGGCGAGTGCCAGCCCTTCCCCTCATCGTAGTTCATCAGGAACATGTGGTCGGAGAACACCTTCCCGAACGCCAGGCTCTCATCAGCCGGCGGCTGCGCGGGGTTGGCGGTACGGGTTATCGCGATCTGGGTCACTGCGGTCTCGTTGTCTGAAGGAGCGTCACGCTACAATACCATGAAACCGCGCGCCATTGCACCCAGCGGACGCCCGGCATGCGTGCCCTGGCCAGCCCGGTGTTTCCGGACGGTCGTGGCGCTATCCGCCGCGTTCCGCGATCCGCTGCTGCCGCCGCTTGTCGCTGATCGTGCGCATGTTGAGCAGTTCGCGCCGGACCTCCGCATTCTCGTCGTCCGTGCCGGGGTGACGCGTGCCGTCAGGCGCCAGCCAATAACAGGTTTCCGCCTCGGCATTGATGATCTTTTGCCAGTCCTTCGGTCTGCTCACGATGGTTCCCCTGTTCAGCCCAGCGCCGCCTGCACCCAGCGGGCCCGCGCCAGCACCGCCCGGTCATCGCCCTGCCGGCCGACGATCTGGATGCCCAGCGGCAATCCGTTCGGCCCCGTCCCCGCCGGCACCGTCACGCAGGGGACGTGCAGCGAGGTCCAGATGAAGTTGAACACAGGGTCGCCCGTCCACTCCAGCCCCTTCGGCGCCTCACCGGGTGCCGCCGGAGTCACCAGCACGTCCAGCCCGTCCATCGCCCGCGGGAAAGCCGCCCGGGTGCGCGCGAACACGGCATAGGCCTCGTCCAGCGCCGCCTCGCTCTGCTCCAACCCGAACGCCAGGCGTTCCCGCAGTCCTTCGCTGATCAGCTCCGGATGGTGCGTCCGTTCCCATCCCAGCGAGCGCGCGCTCTCCGCGTTCATGATGATCGGATGCGCCCGGGTCAGATCCACGAAATCTTCCGGCAGTTCGCGTTCGCAGACGGAGGCGCCCGCCCGGCCGAGCGCATTCGTCACCCGCTCCAGCAGCGCCACGGTTTCCGGCGCCGCGGCGGACCACACGGGTGAGCGGCAAATCCCGATCCGCGGGGCATGCTCCGGCTTCGCATCCGGATCGCCGAGGTCACGCCCGGACACCGCCCCGGCGAACAGCGCGCAATCGGCGACCGTTCGCGCGATGACGCCGACGGTGTCGAGACTGTCCGACATGATCTTCATGCCGCTGCGGCAGATCAGGCCGAATGTCGGCTTGTAGCCGACGACGCCGCAAAACGCCGCCGGACGGATCACGCTGCCGGCGGTCTGCGTGCCGAAGGCGAGCGGAAACAGCCCGGCGCCGACTCCGGCGGCCGAACCCGACGACGACCCGCCGGGGGTGTGAGCGGGATTGACCGGGTTCATCGTCGGTCCCGGCTGCCGTGTCGCGAATTCCGTCGTCACGGTCTTGCCGATGACCACCCCGCCCGCCGCCCGCACCGCCGCCACTGCTGCCGCATCCGCCCTTGGCTGCCAGCCGGACCAGATGGGTGAGCCGTATTCACTCGGCATGTCCGAGGTATCCAGGACATCCTTCACCCCGACGGGAATCCCCTGCAATGGGCCTGGAGGCGCCGCTGCCGCTGCTGCCCTTGCACGCAATGCATCGAAACAGGCGAAGGCCCGGATTGATGGTTCGACGGCAGCGATGCGGTGCAAGTAAGCGTCGGTAAGCGCCACAAGGCCCACCGAGCCGTCGTGATTCAGGCGTGCAGCCTGTACTGCGGTCAGGCTGCACAGATCATCCGGAATGTTTCGCACCATCTCTGGACCTCCCGACAAATGCGGAAACAGTGACGCGACATCATGCGCAGGTCCATCCCGTGCTCAAGGGGATCGTCCGGCCGGAGATTGATGGCGTCGCAGGGCCGCCCGCGCAAATCGGTCCTCAATATCGTTGTTTTTGACCCATTCCATTAACTAAAATATTGGTTTCTCGATTTGTTATCCCATCAGTCTGGCCAAATTTTTTCGAACTGCTATTCTTGAAGCTCTCGCGGTGCATTGGTATCATTCGGTCAGGCAGCAATCTGCCGGGCGGCGGCCACGAACGTTTCCGCCGTCTCGTCGCCTCGATCGGCCGGTCTACTTTTGGCTTCGACTTATTTGTGTTCATTTGTGTTCATTCGTGTTTCCATTTCTTTACTACAACGGCACCGCCGGCGAAGGGCAAGCAGATTTGGAAACACGAATGAACACAAATGAACACAAATAGCTCTTCGAGGATCAGCTTTCGAACCAAATCATCGGCTGTCACTTGCCGTGTCGAACGCGCTCCGGGTGGGTTGTCTGAAAAAGGTCTTTGAGCATGCTTTGGCGCACGAACTGCGGAAGGCCGGTCAGAGCGTTGACCAGCACTAACCCATTACCGTCCATTACGACGGTTTCGCCGTCGGTTCCTCTCGGCTGACCTGCCGGTCGAGAAGACTGTTCCGGTCGATCTCAAGGCGGTCAAAGCGCTGGAGCCCGCCCACCGCGCCCATGGGCGTCCCCGGCGTCAAAGCTCAACAATCCCGTGACGTGGAGGTCAGGCTCGGACCAGTGTGCGGAATCCGAACCCGTCAGCGGTCCAATCTCATCGAATGCAGCCTCAACCGCATCCGGGTAGACGTCCTTCAGGATCTCATCGGCCCGATGCTTCAGCCCGGGCAGCGTCCGAAACAGCAGGCGAATGGCCCGCTGCTGGTCGCGAATCGTCAGCCGCCAGCTTCGCGTCGCCATTTCCGGCTGTATGCGCAACTTCAGAATCTGCGCATACAGCAAGATCAACCGCGACCCGAGTTCGCGGCGATCACGCGCAGTCATGTCCGACAGGTACGCGATGAGGTTCACGCGGTCGAGCGCGTCAACATCGCCGTCTCGCAGCGCGGCGATCTGTCGCTCGATCCAGGCATGCTCATCGGCCTCATACAGCGTGCCGGTTGGATGCTCGATCAGACCGGCCATCCGCCTGCCCCCAATCCCCGGTTTGACTTTAGCACATCACATCAAGGCAAAAAACTGAAATGCGGGGAAGCCATCGGCCAAGAGCCTGGTCCCGCTTCAATGACCTTTTGGTCAGCGTCGACCATCGCCGGATCGCACCCCGGCCCCCCTTTCAGGGCGCACGGACCTCGAAATTCATCGACGCCTCGCACATACCTGAATTCTCCTCCCTGAACGCCAACCAACACTGGCGCCCCACACTGCGCCGGTCCATCCTCCCCGCATGAGCGCACAGCAGCAGCCCGGGCAGGAAAGGCCAGGACCCGCCAGCGGACCCATCCGCGTCGGCGGCACGCCGGACGGCCTGCTGACCTATCTGGTCGATCTCCCGCCCGAGGCGCTGCCCGCCGTCTGCCGGCGCGACCTCGAACGCGCCTGGCATGCGGCACGCGACGCCGCCCTCGCCGAGCGCCCGGGCGCGGTGCGCGGCTTCCGCTTCAACCGCCCGGACGGCAGCCACACCGACCTCGCTTTGGCCGACCGCGACGCGCGCTGCTGGGTCGGCGCGGTGGACCTGACCGTCGGCATCGCCACGGCCAACGGCCTGTCGCTATGCCTGCGCCTGCTCGCGCTGATCGATCTGCTGGCCCGGGCGCCCTGGGCACGCCCCCTGCTGCATCTCGCCCGCGACGGGGCGGAGTTCCATCCAGCGTTGCTCAAGGCCGCCGCAAGTCAACCGTTGACGCGGGACGCGCGGTTCGACGAAACCGGGTTCCGCACCCGCCTGTCCCGATTCGTCAGCGGCTTCCAGATCGAAGCCCCGGAGGCGGTGCCCCGCCTTTCAGGAGCCCATCCATGAACTGCCGCCGTATCGTTATCGTGACCGGGGCCATCCTCGGGGCCCTCGCCCTGTCCGCCTGCGACGGCGGCGCTCCAGCCTCCGGCCAGGCACAGGCCGATGCCCAGACCGCCGCCGCCTGCCGCGAACGTGCCGACGCGGTCTACGATCGCCAGAACCGCGGGGATATCTACGCCCCGAATTCCTCGGTCAACTCGCCGTTCTCAGCCAACTACAACCCCGACAACCCCAGCCGCGGCCTGTCTCAGCTTTACGCGCACGACAAGCTGGTCAGCAATTGCATCCGCAACACCGGCACGGGGGCCGAGCGCAGCCAGCCGCCGGCGGACCAACACTGAGCCGCCCCGGTCTTCATTTAACGCCTCGGCCGGAAGTTTCGCCGATGGACGAAGCGGCGAAACCCCATATGAACGTCATGGATCTGACCTTCATCCCGGGTTCGCGCATCGTCGAAGTGGCGCGCCTCGCCTTCGCCACGCCGGACGTGGATTTCCTGTGCTTCGGCGAATCCGACCAGCCGAGCCCCGACTCCGCGCGGCAAGCCGCGGCTCAGGCGCTGGCGAACGGAGAAACCCGCTACCCCGACGTGCGCGGCCTGCCGGCCTTGCGGACGGCGCTGGCGGCCTACCTGTCCCGGCTGCACGCCAGGCCGGTGGCGGAAGGCCGCATCCAGGTGACCGCGTCGGGCATGGCGGGGCTGTCGATAGCCATGGCGGCGGTGATCCGCGCCGGCGACCGGGTCGTCGTGCACGGGCCGATCTGGCCGAACATTCCCAATGCGGCGCATCTTCGCGGGGCCGCCGTCGAGCAGATCGATCTGGACGCCCTGCCGGATGGCGGCTTCCACCTCGACCTCGATCGCCTCGACTCGCTGATGGCCGGCGCGCGCGCATTCATCCTGAATTCCCCCGGCAACCCGACCGGCTGGACCGCGGAAGAATCGGACCTTCGCGCGATCCGCGACATCTGCCGGCGGCACGGCGCCTGGCTGATCTCCGACGAGGTCTATTCCCGCCTGGTGTATGACGGGCGCCCCGCGGCGCCTTCGATCCTGGACATTGCCGAGCCGCACGACCGCATCATCGTCTGCAACAGCTTTTCCAAGACCTGGATGATGACCGGCTGGCGGCTGGGCTGGCTGGTGGTGCCTGACGGCACGCAGGAGGTCTTCGTCAACATCGTCGAAGTGTCGCATTCCGGCGTTGCGCCGTTCATCCAGCAGGGCGGCGTGGCCGCCGTCGGCGACACCCGGGCGGTGGATGACTTCCGCGCCTATTGCGCGGCCGGGCGTGCCCTGGCCGGGGAGGCGCTGTCGGGTCTGAACGGCGTTCGCTACCGGCCGCCGCCGGGTGCGTTTTATGCCTTTCTCGCGGTCGAGGGCTTGCGCGATAGTCTCGATCTGGCGAAGAAACTCGTCACCCGGCACGGCGTAGCCGTGGCTCCGGGCGTGGCTTTCGGTTCGGCGGGCGAAGGCTGGCTGCGGGTCTGCTTCGCTCAGTCCGCACCGCTGATGGAGCGGGCGATGCATCGCCTGCGCGACGGACTTCGGGCGGAGATAGGATCATGACTCAAACCAGCATTTGTGCAGTTTGCGGCGCGCCGGCCAGAGCCGCGTTTGCCGCCCCTCAGCCGGAGATCGCGCCGGACCTGGACATGCGTCCGGGGGAGCCGACGCGCTCCACCCTGCCCGACTGGATTCAGCAATGTCCGCGCTGCCGGGCCGCCGCGCCGGATCTCGCGGCACTCCCCCCGGCGGCAAAGGCGGTCGTCGACTCGGACGCATACCGCGCGCTGAGCACCTCCGGCCTGGAGGAGACCCTGCCGTTCCGCCGCTGGGCGCTGATCTGCGAGCGCACCGGGGATCATCAGCAACAGGCGGAGGCCCTGCTGCAGGCGGCCTGGGCGGCGGATGACGCCGCCGTGATGACCGACGCGGCCCGCTTGCGCCAGGAGGTCGCGGCGCTGTGGGACGGGACGGAAGACGTCGAACTCGGGCTGCGGCGGCTGGATGTGCTGCGCCGCGCCGGCCTGTTCGATCAGGCCGCAGCCTGGGCGGACGTGCTGGCGGCGCGTGAGCAGGCGGACACCGGACGGTTGATCATCGCATTCCAGAGGGCGCAGATTGCACGCCGCGACGTCGGGCGGCACCTGATCAGCGCCGCCCTGCCCCCGCCCTCGGCCACGCCGCATGTCTCGCACGGCAAGCGTGCGCAGACCGGGTTCTGGTCGCGCCTTTTGCGCAAGTAGCGGCGGCCGGGCCGGCGTCACGCCACCTGGTCAATCTCGCCTCTTCGGCATAGCCCGGACCAGCCGGGCATGACGTGAGCAACGGCCCCGGCGGGTCATGCTCAACGTCGGCTTGGGTCAGATCATGAACATCCGCGTTATCGATACGCCAAGCAGCGCCAGCCCAACCAAGGCAAAGCCGACGGCGCCGTAGGGCGGCAGGATTTTGAGTACATTGAGGGCAATAAAAAGCAGGGCGGTCAGCGAGGTTGCGAGCGCCATCAGAAAACTGGGTTTGGCCAGCGACGATGCGCCTTCCCGGGTGTAGAATCGAAATACGAAGATAACGAAGGCAGTGACGAACGGCAGGAGAAGAATGCTGTGCGGCATGGGAATGCTGAACTCCGGATAATCGGTGCGGAGGTGTCATTAGACCTTTTCCGGCCGATTGGCATCAGGCGATACCAGGTTGCAATCAGCCCGCGGGATCATGCCACCGGTTCCTGACAGGCACGTGCTTCCAGCAAAGCCTGTATCCGGTCAATGAGATCCTGCATCGGGATTGGCTTGCGCAGCAGCAGAAAGGCGCCGGCGACGGACCCACCCGCCGCCAGGGCGGCGCCATCCCCTGCATACCCGGTGAGCAGAATCGCGGGCAGCCCCGGCCGGCGCTCCTGCGCCGCACGGATGACGGCGAGGCCATTCATGCCGGGCATCGAAAGGTCCGTGACGAGGACGTCAACCGCTTCTTCAGCGGCGATCAGCGCGAGTGCCCGGTCCCCGTCCGCGGCGACGAGCACATCATAGCCGGCATCCTCCAGTTGCTTCGAGAGCACGTCCCTCACCATGGCCTCATCGTCCACGACCAGCACACGGGCGGATTGCCGGGGTTCGCCGGCCGGCGGTGCAAGCGGCTTCGCCGCGGGTTCAGCCGCCCTGCCGCGAAGCTTTGCGGCAGGGGCGGCCTCCGGCAGCCAGAGTTCGACCGTCGTGCCCTTCCCCGGACTGCTCCTGATGCTCAGCGCACCGCCCGACTGATCGGCGAAGCCTTTGGCCATTGGCAGGCCCAGCCCGGTGCCCACACCCATCGCCTTGGTGGTGAAGAACGGCTGACCCGCCCGGGCCAGCGTGGACGCGTCCATGCCCGTCCCCGTATCAGTGACGCAGAAGCGGACATAACGCCCGGGGGCCAGGCCGGCCGGGTGCTGCTTGCCGCCCGGAGCGATGACGTCCCTCTCGGCGGCGAGGATCAGACGGCCGCCCTCCGGCATCGCATCGCGCGCATTGCCGGCGAGGTTGACCAGGGCGATCTCGAGCTGCCCCTTGTCGGCAAGCACCTGCGCCAGGCCGGGTTTCACCCGGATATCGATTTCAATGCCGGCGCCCAGGGTGTGGGCAAAGATCTCCCGCAAATCATGCAGCAAGGCCGCGGCATCGAGAGCCTCGGCGCGCAGATCGCCGCGGCGGCCGAACGCCAGCAGACGGCGGGTGACCGAACTGCCTCGCCCGGCCGCCTCGATCGCGATCCGCGCCAGCCGGCGGACCCCGGCTTCATCGTGCGCGCGGCGCTCGATCAGCGACGCGGCGCCGCCGACGGCCTGCAAGACGTTATTGAAGTCGTGCGCGATGCCGCCGGCCAGCAGGCCGAGCGCCTGCATCCGCTCGGCCTGGGCGGCGCGGGCCTGGGCGCTTTCCCGCGCGGCGATCTCCTCCCGCACGCGCACCTCCAATGTGTCGGTCAGGCTGCGCAGCACGGCCTCGCTTTCGCGCAAGGTCCGCTCGCGTCCGGCCAGCGCCTCCGCCATGCCGTCGAAGGCGATGCCGAGTTGGCCGAATTCGCCGGAGTCCCTGGCCAGGCCGGTGGGGACGGCGAGGTCGCCGGTACGCCAACGCGCCGCGGCGGCGAGAAGCTGCCTGACCGGACGGCCGAGCAGGCGCCGGCCAAGGAAGGCCGTCGTTGCCAGCGCCATCGCCAGGGCGAGGACAATCAGCACCAACCCGACCAGGTTAGCCTCCGTCACCTCGGCGAAGCTAAGGTCGCGGTCCAGCCCGACACCGATGAACAGCCCCTTGGGTTCCGCGCCGGGCGGCGAAAAGGCCTTCATGTCCGGGCGTCCGTCCAGGCTGTCGACCAGGGCAAGGCCGACCTGATCGCCTTCGAGCAGAAAATGGTTCTTTGGCGGCATGGACTGGCCGACGAAACGCGCGCCTTCGGGATAGCGCGCCAGCATCACGCCGTTACGGTCGCTGACCAGCGCGGTGGCGCCCGGCGGCAGCGGCAGGCGATAAAGCTGCTGTCCCAGCCAGTCGAGATCGAGCGCTACCACGACCACGCCCGCGACCTTTCCGGCCGCGTCCCGGAACGGCTTGGCCATGTGGATCGCCGGCCGCTTCGACACCAGGCCGACGGTGTATCCGGAAATGACAAAGCCCCCGCTCCGGACCGCGCGGGCGAAGAAGTCCCGTCCGGAGACGTCGAGCTGCTGGTCGAACGGAAACGGCGCGCAGCGGAGATGGCCATCAAGTCCGACAACACCGGTAGAGGAATAGCGTGGCGCCTGCTTCAGCAGGTTGGCCAGCATGCGTTGGCACGGTTCGGGGTCGTTGTCCTGCACGGCGGGCGCGCTGGCGATGACGTTCAGCACCTGTTCGGCGCCCTCGACGATTTGCTGCTGCTCGGACGCCACCAGGCGCACCAGGCGCAGGGCCTCGTCCTGCACGAGCTGTTGCCGGATTTGCCGCGCCTTGAACTCGGTGTAGGCCTGGATGCAGAGGGCCGGCACCATGGCTACGAGCACGATCAGAAACAATTTTGTCTGAATCCGCCGCAATTGTATCACCTTAGCACTAAACAATCGAAAGCATAAGTGCTTATCGGTATTTTTACAAGAGGTCCCTTCCGGAAACGCGGTCACCTCAAGGAAATAGATTGTCATCAGTAACGGCTTGGACCGCCGCCCGCGTTCAATCCGCCGGCCGCGCCGGCCGCGTCTCCGGCATTGTCACTAATACCGTAACGAAAGCCGCCATGCCGATGCCGGCCAGGGTGAAGAACGCCGCCTGCATGCCGGCGGTATCGGCGATACCGCCCGACATCGTCGTGCTGATCGCCGCGCCAATATAGGCCGCGAGGCCGAGGACGCCCATGCACAGGTTGAAATGCGCCGTGCCCAGCGTCAGGTCGGAGGCCACCAATGGCAGCAGCACCCCGAACACCGCCGCGCTGATGCCGCTGACCGCCTGGCCCGCCACCAGCGGCCACGCCCCGGGCAGCACCGCCAGCAGCACGCCGCGCAACGGCAGCGCGCCCCAGCCCAGCAGCAGCAACCGCTTGCGTCCGAACCGCTCGGCGGCACGCCCGATGCGCGGGGACAGCAGGGCGACGACGCATTGCGGCACGACGATGCAGGCGGCGATGATCAGGTTGGCGAAACCCCCGGCCCGCATCGTCACCGCCGCGCCCGCCAGCGGCAGCATCGCCGCGTTGGACATATGGAACAGCATGACGCAGGCGCTGAAGACCATCAATTTTTGGTCGCCGAAGAGACGCCTCAGCCCGGTCATGTCCACCAGCCGGCTGGTGGTCTGGCCGCGCGCGTGGCTACCGGCGCCAATCGACCAGAGCGAGATCAGCGCCGGCACGCACAACGCGGCGGTGAGCAGAAAGACGAAGCGCGAGGACAGATAGGCTCCCGTCGCGCCCATCACCGCCGCGGCCATGCCGTTGCCGATGGAGGCATAGCGGGCGTTGCGCCCCAGCCGCTCGCCCAGCCCGGCATGGCCAACCAAATGCAGGCTGATCGCGGCAATCGCCGGGGTCAGGATGCAACTGGCGAAACCATGCAGCATCTGGGCCACCAGCACCGGCAGACGATCCGGCAGCGCCGCCAGCAGCAGGGCGGCGAGGATCACCGCAACCAGCGCGCCGGATGCGACGCCGCGCTTGTTGCGGACGGCGTCCACCAGCGCGCC
This sequence comes from uncultured Rhodopila sp., assembly GCF_903915725.1. GTDB lineage: Bacteria > Pseudomonadota > Alphaproteobacteria > Acetobacterales > Acetobacteraceae > Rhodopila. The sequence continues at coordinate 72,567 of NZ_CAIWTY010000061.1, read as the reverse complement.
GGCCGGAAGCTGGCTGACCAGCGAGGTGACGGTGCCGAGCGTCAGGGCAAAGCCGATCTCCACCTGGGTCCATTTTTGCGTGGTGAGGTAGACGGCGACGAAGGGGCCGAAGCCGGTCTGCACGTCGGCGACGAAAAAGTTCACCAGGTCCAGGGCGCGGTTGCTGGACGGCCATGACGGGATAAAGCGCCGCATGCGCGTTAACGGGCCGGTGGCGGCGCGGCGTCGGCGGGCGTGACGACCGGCGCAGCCTTGCCGGTATTGCTGAACTCGGGCGCCGCCTTGATCTGGTCCGGGGTCATCTCCAGCGTCACTTGATGCTTGCTGCTGCCGGGATTGAAGCGCAGCGCGCTCCAGTGCACCGCGACCTTGCGGCTGCCGACGCCCATGAAGCCGCCGAAATCGATGACCGCGGCCTGCGGCTGGCCGTTCTCGTCCACCAGCACGTCAACCAGGCGTCCGATGTCCTTGCCGTCGGGGCCGGTGACGCTGCGGCCGAGGATCGCCTCGGCATCCTCGGGCTGCACGGTCTGGACCGAACTGGCCGCAGGCGGATCGTCCGCGCGCGCGGCGGGACAAATCGCGATCGTGACGGATGCCATCATGATCAGGGCCATTCGTTGCATCGCTGCCTCCGCCGGATCGGCAGAGGTCGGAAGCACGCCCGCCGGTATCAAGTTGAAGGCGGGTTCACATTCTGTTGGGGAGCGGAACCGTCTTCGTTTCTTTTGACGCTTTGAACGACGCAAGAACGATACCGCCGCCAATCATTGCGATGCCGATGGCATGGTAGGCCTGGAACCGCTCATGCAGGAACAGCACCGCCAGCACGCTGCCGAACAGCGGCATCAGATGCATCGACTGTCCGGCCGCTCCCGCGCCAATCAGTTCCACGCCGCGGTTGAAAAACAGGTAGGCGACGAAGGATGGCAGCACCGCCGTGTAGGCAATGCCGATCCAGGACGGCAGACCGCCCTGGATCGAGGCGCCGGACGCGACCTCCCACAGCATGAACGGCAGGATCATGCAGGAGCCGATGCCCATCGCCGCGACCAGGAAACTCAGCGGATGCACCGCCGGACGCTTGCGCAGCATCACGCAGTAGAAGGCGTAGATCGCCAGCGCCGCCAGCACCCAGAGGTCGCCGTGGTTCAGGCGCAGATGCCACAGCACCTCCGGCGAGCCGCGCCCGGCGATCACCGCCACGCCCGTCAGGGACAGCATCACGCCCGCGGCCTGACGGGGCGACGGCGTCTCCCGGAACAGCGCGAAGGCCCAGAGCACGATGATCAGCGGCGTGGCGGATTGCAGCAACAGCACGTTCAGCGCGGTCGTGCCGGTCAGGCCGAGATAGGCCATGGTGTTGTAGCAGGCGATGCCGGTAGCCGAGAGCAGCAGCATCATCTTCCAGTGCCGCAGCATGACCGGCGCGTCGGCCTTCAGTCTCGGCCAGGCGAAGCCGATGGCGACCAGGAATGCGCCCGTCCAGCGGCACCAGGACAACGTGACCGGCGGGACCTGCCCCACCAGGCCGCGCCCGAGGACGATATTGCCGGCCCAGAACAGGTTGGCCGCAACCAGAAGGCCCCAGGCGGAGTGCCAGAATGATCGCATGCGGTGCTTTGGACGTCCCCGGGGTGTTCGCAACCGCTTTGCGCGCGGGCACGTTGGCGTATCATAAAGCCAAAGCGCGGCGTGCAAAGCCGCGCGAGTCCGGGATTGCCTGATTGTCATGCGACAGATCGCGTTAAGCAGCGAGACCGATTGGGACGGCTGGCGTCAGGCGGCACGCCGGCTGGTGCTGGCCGGGATCGAGCCGGCGGAACTGTCCTGGTCGGTTGGCGGCCAATCGGACCCCCTGCCCTATGCATCCGGCAGCTTCAACGTGTCGCGGGCCCTGGTGTCGCTGGCCGCGGTGGCGTTCCAGGCACGCGAGCCGGAGCGGTTCGGCCTGTTATACAGCCTGGTCTGGCGCTCGCATGCCGGCGAGAAGCTGCTGGAGGATGCGGAGGATCCCGATTTGCTGCTGGCTCGCCGCATGGCCTTGGCAGTGCGGGCGGACGCGCACCGGATGCGCACCAACCTGCGGTTCCTGCCGGTGGACGACGGCGCGCGGTATTTGGGCTGGTACGCCCCGGCGCATTTCGTGCTGGAGGCGAATGCGCAGTTGATCGCCCGCCGGTTCCCGGAGCGGACGTTCGCGATCGTCACTCCGGACGGGACGGCCCACTGGGACCGCCAGGCGCTGATGTTCGGCTCCGGCCTGCGGCACGCCGAGGACGACGAGGCGCTTGCGGCCTGGTGGGATCGGCATGGCGCGGCGCTGCTGGAGCAGGCGGCAGCGGGAACGTCCGTGCCGGAAGCCGAGGACCTGGATGAAATTCCGCGGCCGCCGGATCAGCCCGCCTTGGGGCCGGTGGTATTGCGCTCCGTGTCTGATCCGGCGCTGATCCGGGCCGCTAAGGACGCGGTTTCGTGCCAACGCTGCCCGCTGTTCGGTCCGGCGACCCAGGTGGTGTTTGGCGAGGGTTCCGCGGACAGCGCAGTGATGTTCGTCGGCGAGCAGCCCGGCGACCAGGAGGACGTCATCGGCCGCCCCTTCGTCGGACCCGCCGGCCAGATGATGGATCGCGCCATGGAGGAAGCCGGCATCGACCGCCGCAGCGTCTACGTCACCAACTCGGTGAAGCACTTCAAGTTCGTGCAGCGCGGCAAGCGGCGGATCCACCAGACTCCGGAAGTGCCGGAAATCCAGGCCTGCGGCGGCTGGCTGGACATCGAGCGGGACCGCGTACGGCCGCGCCTGCTGGTGCTGATGGGCGGTTCGGCCGCCCGGGCGGTGACGGGGCGGGCGGTGACGATCAGCCGAGAGCGCGGGCGGCCGTTCCAACTGCCGGACGGGCAAACGGCGTTCGTGACAGTGCATCCGTCCTACCTGCTGCGGTTACCGGACGCGGCATCCAGGGCGCGGGAATACGCGGCGTTCGTGCGGGATTTGCAGGCGGTGCGGGCGATCATGGAGGCGGGGTGAAGCGATGGCATAAAGTTGTCGGCCCGACTCGCCGGGCCAGGGTTGATGCGATATCGGATGATTTCCGCGGATGGATGCAAGCGACCCGACGAGGATGTATGAAGTCATTGTGAACACAAGGAATTTCTCCGTCAGCCCCTTCACCGCGGGGTCGGTGCCTGCTATAGCCAGTCCGAAATAATCAGGGCTAGGGTATGGTGGCCAGTCGGTCCCGCGTCACGGCATTCACTCAACGCGGCATGGCATCGGCAGGCTGCGCATGAGCGTCCCGTTTCTTGCCTGCATGGCGGCCGCGGCGGCGTTCTATCATCTGCCGCCACGGGTGTTGCCATCGATCCAGGCGGTCGAAGGCGGGCGTGTCGGGCTTGCGCACATGAACGCCAACAATACGGCCGATCTCGGGGTGATGCAGGTCAATACGATCTGGATACAGCCGCTGGCAGGCTATGCACATATCCCGCCGGAGGCCGTTGCCGGGCGTCTGGTCAACGATGCCTGCTTCAACATCGCCGCCTCCGCGGCGATCATGCGGGTTTACCTGAACGAGGCGCATGGCAACCTGCTGACCGCCATCGGCCACTACCATTCCCATACCCCGGCGCTGAGCACCGAATATCAGCAAAAGGTCCTCAGCGCCGCCGTAATGTTATTCGCCGGCAACCGGAAATCCGTGCCGGCCGCTCAACGATAAGGCCCCTGATCCATGATTGACACCCGATCCCGCCGCAACGAGCGCGGCTTCACTTTGCTCGAACTGCTTGTGGTCATCGCCATTCTCGGCCTGCTGATTGGCCTGGTGGCACCGGCCGCGCTACGGCAGCTCGGCAGCGCGCGGACTTCGGTCGCGAAGCAATCGATCGAGCGGATTTCGTCGATCCTCGACATCTACAAGCTGGATGTCGGCAGCTATCCCAGCACGGACCAGGGTCTGCGCGCGTTGGCCGAGCAACCCACCGGGGTGTCAGGCTGGAGCGGGCCGTATGTGAAAAGCGGCGTGCCGGCCGATCCGTGGAACCATCCGTATGTTTACCGGGAGCCATCCAGCCGGGCGGGGCATGACTTCGATTTGTGCTCGAATGGACCGGCGGGCAATGGCGGCAGCGACATGATCTGCAACCAGTGAACTTATTGTTGCAGGCGCAACTGCTGGCGCAGCCGGGCGTTCGGATCGGCTTGCCCGGACGGACGTAAATTGTTCAGCAGCTCCGGCGTCGCCGCCGCGTTGATCAGCTGCTCCCGCAGATCGTTGGTCAGTGCGCGGGCGTCTCGCTGATCGTGGATGACATGCGGCGTGATCAGCACCAGCAGTTCCGTCCGTTCCCGCGAATTGTTCTGATTTCCCGCCAGCAGCCCCAGGATCGGCACGTCCTTCAGCCAGGGAATGCCCTGGTTGCCGGTCGTCGCCGTATCGGTAATCAGCCCGGCCAGCCCGACCGTCTGCCCGTCCTGCACCACGACCCGGGAGTTGACATTCCGTTCGTTGAACGTCGGCGAGGTCAGGCCGGGCGTGGTGATTGTCGTGGCCACGCTGCTGACGTCCTGCATGATGTCCAAAGTCACCAGACCGCCGCTGTTGACCCGCGGCGTCACCTCCATGATCACACCGGTCTGCTGATAGTTCACCGAATTGACGATCGGTGCATTCGCGGTGAGCTGGCTTTGCGACGACTGGCTGAGGTAAGGCACGACAGCGCCGACCTGCAGCCGCGCCGGCTGGTTGTCGAGGACGAGAAGTTCCGGCGAAGAAAGGACGTGGACCGTGGTGACCTGCTGCAACGCCTGGATGGCGAACGGTGCGCCGCCGGCGCCGTTGCCGCCGAGGAAAAAGCCGGGGAAACTAAGCGCCAGCGTGGCGGCCGAGGCGCTGACCGGCGTCGTCGTGGACGCACCGGTGTTGAGGATGCCGTTGATGCCGCCGGCCTTGAAGAAGAACTGCGTGCCGTATTGCAGCGCGTCGTTGAGTGTCACCTCGGCGATCACCGCGTCGATCCGCACCTGCAAGGGCAGGATGTCGATCTTGCGCAGCATCGCCTCCATCGTCCCGACTTCGCGTTCGGTGCCGTAAACCAGCACGGCATTGTTCTGATCGTCCGGAATCACCCGCAGCGTATCGGTGGTTTGTTCGCCCCCCGGTTCCAGTCCGCCGAGCAGCGGATTGGCGCCGCCGGCCGGGGCCTGCTGTTGCTGCTGCTGTCCGCCGCCAGACAGCACCCCGCCCTGCTGCAGCCCACCCGACTGGCCAAGGCCACCGCCGGACTGGCCGAAGCCGCCGCCGCCGCCGCCGCCTGGGTTGATCCCGCCGTTCAAGCTGGAGCGCCCGAGGCCGCCGGCCGAGCCGCCGCCCAGTCCCCCGGTCCCGCCGCCTGATTGCCCCATGCCCGACTGGCTGTTTTGCGAGCGGTTCTGACTTGTCGGCTGGGCGGTTACGTTGCCGGGGGTGAAGGCCTGCTGCAGCACGTAGGCAACGTCCTCGGAATGGCTGTTCTGCAGGTAGTAGACATGCCATGTCCGCAAGGTCTGCCGCCGCCCGCGATCGATCAGCGCATAGACCCGCCGCGCTTCATCGATGTAGCGCTGCTGCGAGGATACAACCAAAACCGCATTGATGCGCGACAGCGGAATCACCCGTACCAGCCCCGCCAGGGCGCCGCCGTTCTGGCCGCGGAACGCATCCTGCATCGCCGAGGCGAAATCCTTCACATCGCCCGCGCCGATGGGCAGCAGCGCATAGGACTGGCGGGCCAGGACGTCCACGTCGAACGCCTGGATCAAGCCGATGAGGCCTTCCCTCGCCTGCGGCTCTCCCGACACCAGCAGCGCATTCGGTCCCGGATCCGCCGCGATCTTGCCGCCATCACCGACATAGGGTTGCAGGATCTTGGCCAGATCCTCGGCGGAGGCATAGTGCAACGGAACCACGACCGCCCCCGCCGTGCCCGCGCCGTTGGCGGCGGTCGCCGCGGCCTGTGCCAGCGGGACCACGCGGTACAATGAGCCGTTCGTAACCAACGCGGCGCCGTTTGATGCGAGCAACGATTCCAGCGTCGGCACCAGCTCCGAGCGGTTCAACGGACGCACGGTGTGCAACGTCGCGGTGCCGTGCACCGCCGGATCGATGGTGTAATTGACCCGCAGGATCGTGCCGAGGATCTGCGCGGCAACCTCCCTTATGTCGGTGTCGGCGAAGTCCAGGCTGACATCGCCGCCTGGCCCGACATTGACCCCCGGGCCGGGCCGCGGCGCGGGTGCCCCCTGCCCGCTGTCGCTACCGTACGAGAACTGGGCCGGCGGCAAAGCGTCCGGCGCGCCGACGGCGCCGTTGATGCGCGGGGGCGCCGCCGTTGCACCGGGCGGCAGCGGGGACAATGCCGGGATCGCAGCCGGAGACGGACGGTTGCATCCGGGCAGGTGAATGAGGGCAAGCAGAACCAGCCAGCGGCCGCACAGCTTTCCGCGAACGATGTGTAGCCGCATACTTCGGTTGAACTCCGCCCCGCCCGTTCCGAGGTTACTGATGGACCCGAGCATCCTCCGGACGCGACGCAATCCGTTGTGATCGACGTGCGAATTTGTGTGATAATCGTTGATGGACGGGAAGAAGAGGCGCCGAAAACGACGCCTCTTCGCGCTTCACCGGCTGGTTTCAGCTTAGAAGTGGAACAGTGAAGTCAGATCGCCGAGCGCCGGCGCATTTACCGGCACGTACGGGTTGGAACCGGATTGGTCCGGATTTGGCAGGTTGTCGCGGCTGCGGGCGGAAATCACCGGCAGGCCCCAATTGGCTTCGATAAACTTCAGGATCGATACGTGGTCGCCATACTCGTGCGAAACATGGCCGCCGCGGGCGAACGGAGACACCACGATCAGCGGAATCCGCGAGCTGTCACCGAACCAGTCTATCGGCTGGATGTAGCCGGAGTCCCAGTAACCGCCAGCTTCATCCGTGGTGATGAACACCGCGGTCGATGCCCACAGCTTGGGCTGCTTTTGCAGCTCGGTGATGATCTTGCGGACAAATGCTTCGTAGATGCTGAACTTCGAGGACGCCGGATGCCCGTCGTTCAGCCCGCCCGGCTTGACGAACGACACCGCCGGCAGAATGCCCGCCTGGAGATCCGTATAGAAATCGCTGGTGTCCTTCAGCACCTGCTCCCGGATCAGTTCGTTCGTCATGATCGACGTCTGATACTGGAACGGATTGCAGATGTTGCAGTAGACGTTGGTCGCTGCGTTCGGGTCCTGCACGTAATCGTTGTAGCCCTCGCCGAACCAGGCGAACGAAACCTCCGCCGACAGCAGCACGTTGGCGATGCTGTTGGTCGGCACCGGCGGGATCGTGTAGGGGTTCAGGGTCGTGTCGGCGACCGAGCCATCGCCGTAATAGCCGGGGTTGTAGTTGTTCAGCAGATAGTAATGACCGGGATCGCAGTTCGCCGCGACCGGCTTGGGCAGCGCCTTGAGATAGTTCACAACCGCACCGACTCCCGGCTGGCTGCTATCGGCGCACGCGCTGTACGAACCGCCGGAATAGCCGTCCTGGGTATAATAGTTGTTGGTGCCGGACTGCGCGTCGGGGTTCTCGATCTGGTTGGACGGCGGAACGGCGGCATTGCCCTTGCCGTCGGTGTAATAGATATCGTCGGCGAACCCGGCGAGGATGCTGTCCAGACCGGTGCCGCCCATGCCGGGCTGATGGTAGTTGTCGCTGATGGTATACTCATCCGCCAGTTGCTTGAAATACGGCATGTCGCCCTGGAGGACGTTGTAGAACCCCATCGACGTTGAGCCTTCGCCCGTCGTCTGGTCGTTGAACGGGCTCGGCTGCGGCTTGCCGTTGCTGCCGGCCCCGATGGTCACCTCCACCCAGGGAAACAAATCGTTCTGGCATCCGCTCGGGTTGTCGGAGGTCGCCTTGGACACGTCGCAGTCCACCTGCTGGCGCGCCTGGTAATAGCGATGCACCGGGCTGGCGGCATAGGCGTCATACGGCACGCCGGGCGTCAACTGGAACGGGCCGCTCGGCAGGCTGTTGACGTTGGCGATACGGGTGTCGATCGATCCGTGCGGCAGGCCGGTGGCGCCGGTGGTGAGCAGACGGATATCCTTCGGCAGCAATCCGTAGTCGGCATTCTCGGCCGCCTGCAAGGTCGCGAACGGCGGCGGTGCTGTGTCGCTGGCGTACTGATTGCCGCCAACCATCGGCGGCGGCAGGGTCTGGTAGGCGGTGGTCTTCGGCGGGCTGACGCTGAACGCGCCGGGAGCGCTCGCCTGATACTGCGTCGCCTGCGAGAAATTCGGGCCGGGCGTGCCGTCTTCGTTGATGATGCCTTCCGACAGGATGTTGAACACGGAATCGCCGGAGGGCGAACGGTACGTTGCGAAGACGTGATCGAAGCTGCGATTTTCGCCATAAATCACGATCACATGCTTGATCGGCGTTCTGGTGTTCAGGTCGTTGGTGCCCAACGGCGTCGCGGCCATGACTGACGGCGCAACGGCCTGGCTCGCCATCGAAAACAGTGAGGTATATAGAAACAGTTTCGCCTTGAGCGATTTTAGCTGCATTGTTCGTCCCCTTTGTCGGCCGGCAGGTCCGGCTGACAAAGGTTCTGAACGAAGTGTGAGTAAAGCGGCTTACAACTATATTGCGGTTTGAAGACTCACGCCGTTGTGTTTCCGTATTTGCATCGATTATCAGTTCGGACAGTGAAGCACTACTTCGACGCCGTACGCGTCCGGTCGTCCGCGTCGATCGAGGACGGCAAATACACCGCTATGCAGCCTTTGCTGACCACCGGGCAGGGATTCGTCGGATCGGACGCCCCGGCGGCAGGAAAGCCGATGGGGACGAAGACGTGGTGCGACACCTTGTCCGCGGCAACGGAGTGGGCGGAGGTGGAGGTGGCGACGTTGCCGTCGAAGACATTCGATTTAGCATCGACCGTGCCCAGCACTGGCGTGATCTTGCCGGTGTTGTCGGTGTTGTTTCTCGCACCCAGGTAGTAATGGTTCGATGCGGGATCATACCACACCTCGTCCGAACCACCCACCTCCGGAATATTCGCCACGACATGCCCGCTGATCAGGTCGATGACCAGAGTCTGCGTCAAAACATTCGGAGTAGTGCCGAAGGAGGCGCTGCAGCCGATAATGGCCTGGTTGTCGGGTCCCAGCGCCAAGCCCGCCGGCGAGCAGTTGCTAACCGGATAGACCTTGGTCACGCTCTGGCTGGACGGGTCGATGACGGCGATTCCGCCCTGGGTCGCATCGGTGGGAAAGATCTGCGGCACCGAGACGTAGAACAATCCGGTCTTCGGCGACCATTGCGATTGCTCAATGCCGGTCGTCGTCGCGTCGGGCGTTCCGTTGGTGCCGTCAAACACGATCTTGCCCACGACCGCGCGCGTATCGGTGTTGATAAGGGTTACGAACGGTGGCGAATCGGCGTTGTTGGCGACAGCGAGAAGATGGTCCGCCGAGTCCCACGCCATCTCATCGCAACGGAATTTCCCGCCGGTGGAAATCGTATCGACAAGCTGAAAGCTCGCGATGTCGATCACCTTGACCGTGCTGTCGCCGTCGCCGGCCCAGACTTCCTTGTTGCCCACGATGGTGACGCCGTCGGGTCCGGAGATGCTCGTCGTCGCCAGCGACCCGGCAAAGCCGCCGACGCGGCCGATGAACGTTGCGTCTACAGCATTAAAGAAATCCACCGAGGCATTGGTCCGATCGGCCAGGACATACAGGCCGATCTTCGGATCGACATAGCTGATGTCGAAGGCGCCGAGACCCTTGTCGCTGTTTACGTCGATCGTGTCGACCAGCACCATATTCTCGTCCGCCCGCACCCGGCTTGACTGTACCGAAAACAAAACGAATGGAATCGCCCACAGCGCGGCATACTTGATCTTGGACATTGTATAATCCCCCGGTTACTTTTTTCGCCGGCAAATCCTAGGCTCGGCAGTCGCTGCCCCGGCAATTCAACTTACAGACAGACCGGCATCTCCGGTTGATCGCCCCTGATGCGAACTCACGCTTCGCCGGCCGGGATTAGCGATTTCGTCCCGTAACCGGCAGGAAAATGCAGCATCGCGACCGTTTCGCCGCCGGGCGCGCCAGGCCATTCCGGGAAAGACTAAAATACTCCGGCAATCCTGATGCCGTTCACAGCCCCGGTGACGCGCTGGCGCAACAGAATATTCACGCGCGGCGTGCCGCTTGGGAAGTCCGCCGCCGCAACGACCTCCTCGGTGTAACGTGCCGCATCCCGGCCCAGCGCGGTCACGCTGATCCGTACGATATCCTCGGCGGTTTGCTGAGCGGTCAGGGCATCCTCGGCCACACCGGCGGCATCCGTCAGGGCCAACGCAACGATCGGGTCGCGCGTCGTCATGTCCGGATCGCTGTCCGTCAGCACGGTCACGTGCGGCGCCAGGCGCTCGAACAACGCGGGAGTCATGCCCAGCACGTCCGCGAGTTCGTCAACGCTCTGGAACGGATTGCCCGGCGGTCCGAACGCCAGCCCGGCTGCGCGGTATTCAGGCGCCTTCGCACCCCCGGGCCGCGCCTTCACGCCCGACGTCCGCCAGTCCAATATCGCCGCCGCCAGCCGCTCGGCCTGCGCCGGGGGGGCGCCGACTTCGATCATCAGCGCGCGCAGCAGCGCCAGCGAGGCGGTGTTGAGGTTGACCCGATCAGCCTCATTTTCTATCCGGACCAAAACCGCCGTCCGTCCGATCCGCATCGACTGCGCGGCGCCGCCGAACCGCGAGCCCGGATCGTGCGCCGCCTGCATGGCGAACATCACGTGCGCGACCGCGCCGTCGGCCGCGGCGCGCAGCACGGCCTCCTGCTTCAAATTATCCGCCAGGCGGGTGTCCGACCGCCCGGCCGCGACAAGCTGCGTGCCGAGCAGTGCCAGGAAACCCACGGTCCAAAGCACGATCAGCAGGGCGAACCCGGATTGGCGGCGGCTCCTGGCTACACCCTGTGATGGCATTTTCGATCCTGGTTTCCGGCCGCGGGCGGCCAGTATCGCAGAACACCTTGCCGATGCCCATGTCGGCCGATCGGCTGTATTACGCGGCAACCTGCGGCGTCGCGTCGCCAATGGGAAACCGCATCGTCCAGGCCGTCCCGCGGGCGGTTGCCACCTCCAGCGTGCCACCGATTTGCTGCATCAGCCGGCGTGCGAGGCCGACGCCGTGGCGGCGGGTCTCGGGATCGGGGACATAGCCTGATCCGTCGTCGGTGATCCGCACCACGCCGCGGTCCGGTTGGCCGTCGTGGCGGACGCTGACGACGATCGACCCGCCGCGCTCGTCAAAGGCATGTTCGTAACTGTTCGATACCAGTTCGGCGATGACCAGCCCCAGTGCGGTCGCCGCCGTCAGGTCGAGGGTAAGTTCGTCGGACTGGCATACCAGCGAGACAGGAAACGGGGCCTTCGGCTGAAGCTCCGGCAGGTTTTCGCACAGCAGCCTGGCATAGGCGCCGAAATCCAGGTTCGATCCCATGCCGGCGCCAAGCAGATGGTCGTAGACGGTGGCCAGGGTCATGACCCGGCGGATGATGCCGCGCAGGGCGCGCTGCTCGGACTCGCCGGCGGTGAGTTTCAGTTGTTCGTTCAGCATGCCGTTGACGAGCTGGAGGTTGTTGCGCACGCGATGCTGCAGCTCCCGCGCCAGGACGTCGCGCTGTTCGAGCAGGCGGACCTTCTCGCGCACCAGCACCTGCATATTTTCCAGCGTCTCCCGCAGCAACAGGTTGCGGTTGCGGGTGGCCACCGCCTCGGCCAGCACATTGGCGAATCCGGTCAGGAAATTGATGTCGTGCTCGTCGTAGGTATGCTGTTGGGAACTGTCGATTTCCAGCACGCCGAAGGGCGGGCCGCTGCGCGCCTTGATCAGCACGTCGGCGGTCGAGACGATGCCGTGTTGGGCGTAGAACGGCGGCGGTATATAGCCGTTCGATTCGGTCAGGTTGCGGACGATAACCGGCTCTCCGGTGACGAAGGCGCGGCCCTGCGGCGAACTTTCGTCGGCCCGGGAGATGACCTCGCCGACAACGCCGTCCTTCCAGCCGTAGCCGGCCTCGACCAGCAGGTCGTTTTCGGCTTCGCGGTAGCGGCACACCTTGCAGAATTGCACGCCCAGCGATTCGGCGCAGATCCGCGCCGCCTCGCTGAGGATTTTCATCAGGTCGTCTTCCTGGAAGGCGAAGGATCCAAAGATCGCCAGGGCAGCCTGTTGACGGAGCAGGCTGTCGATATCACGGGCCATGCAGCGATCCTCCGGGCTGCCGGAGCGCAGCGGGCGCACTATCGATCGGGAATTATTTTGCACAAGCGAAAAAGTAGCCTTTTCATTTCATCGCTGGAAGTTGTAGGTCCAGTCTGCGTCAAACGGCATCAGTTCCTTTCACCGCTGAAGCCGGATCAAGACTGCGTTAAAGGACATAAGATGAATGTTATCGTTGCCGAAGACGATATTATGCTTGCCGATTTCCTGGCTGACGCGCTGGTGGAACTCGGACATGTGGTTTCCGGAGTCGCCTCCGACGTGGCTGGCGCAGTGGCGTTGGCGCGGGCGCATCATCCGGGGGTCGCGATCCTCGATATGCAACTCGGCCGCGGGGAGCTTGGCACCGAGATCGCCAACCGGCTTTCGGCGTCAAACGATCTCGACGGCATTGGCATCCTGTATGTGACCGGCGAGGCCGAGCGGGTGCTCAAGGAGGCACGCTTCGGGCATGCCTGCCTGCACAAGCCGTACAGCCTTGCCACGCTGCAACTGGCGCTGAAGATCGTCGATGACATGGTGCATGGCAGGACGCCGCCGCGCACGCTGCCGCCAGGGATGCTGCTGCTGGCGCTGAAACCGGCGGCCGCCGCCGCCCGGCCGTCCCTTGCCGAGCCGGTGCCGTGCTAGCCAGCACTTACACCAGCCATGTCGCCTCGTTCTCGCCCCACTCCCGCCCGTCGCGCAGCCGGTTCTCTAGCACTTTGAACCGCTCGACCAGAAAATCGATCACCACCCGGGTGCGCGGCGCCAGGTGGCGGCGGGACGGATAGACGACATAGGCCGGGCGGCGGCGCGCGACATAATCCGGCAGCAGCCGGTACAGCCGGCTAGAGCGGATGTCATTCACCGTGATCGGATCGCCCAGCAGCGCGATACCGTAGCCGGCCAGCGCCGCCTGCCGGGCCACCAGGCTGTTATTGGACCGGAACGCTCCGGTGACCTCGACATCGACCGTGCCGTCCGGGCCGGTAAACGCCCAGTGCGTGCTGTCGCGGCCGATGTCGTGGATGATACAGGCGTGGTTCACCAGTTCGGACGGATGCGACGGGGCGCCAAAGCGCTCCAGATAGGCAGGCGCCGCGACCGGCGCCGCGCCGAGCGTGGCGATGGAGCGCGACACCAGGGAGGTATCCGGCGACTGGCCGAAGCGCAGCGCGAGATCAAGCCGCTCCTCCACCAAATCGTTCATCTCTTCGCTGACCACGAGGTCCAGCGACAGCCCGGGATATTCCCGCATCAGCGCGGTCAGCTCCGGCACCAGCAGGATCGCCGCACCGACGGGTATGCCGATACGCACCAACCCGGTGGGCGCGCCGCCGTTGCGGCCGAACGTGTCTTCCAGGTCTTCGGCTTCCTCCAGCAGATGACGGGCGCGGCTGACCAGGCCCTGGCCCTCATCGGTCAGGCTGAGCTTGCGGGTGGTGCGATGGAACAGCCGCACACCGAAATGCTCTTCGAGCTGCGCCACCTGGCGGGTCACCGCCGACTGGCTGGCGTTGGTTTCCCGCGCCACGGCGGAGAACGAGCCGGTCTCAGCGACCCGGACGAATGTCTGCAAGCCGGCGATCAGGTCCATCGTCTCTCCGGCATGGTGTTGCAAGTCACGCGCGCGGACATGACTTCCAGCAAATCCGCATTGCATCGCGACGTCAACGGCCGCCCCGGCAGCACGTCAACGCCGTTCCAGGAATGTCACCCATTCGCGCAGGCCGCGCCGGAAAGACAGGCGGCGTGCCTATGTATTGGGCGATGGCCGTCTGGCCTGCCGGATGGCCGCCGGAATGGAGGTAACTATGAAACGCTTGATTTTAGCTGCAATTGCGGTCCTGAGCCTGGGTGTGGGCACGGCCTTTGCGCAGTCTTTCGCACATGAAGCTCCACCAGCCAGCCAGCAGCAGAAGACAACTGGGAATTAGGATCACGGCTGAGGTATCGTCATGGCCCGGACAACACGCCGGGCCATGACGATTTGCGAGGACGATGCGCCTACGCTTGAGTGGCGCCGCCAATCTGCGCAATCTGCGCCTCATGCAAATCGACTACATCGACCCCCGCTCCGGCGCCACCTTCCCGCTTGATCAGCCGCGCTGGTGCGGTCCCGGTCAGGTGCCCCTGCTGCTAACGCCGATGTCCGGCATTGGCCGCCACGACATCGACACGACCACGCGCAGCCTGTGGCGCTACCGCGCCGCCTTTCCACTGCCGACAGACGACCCCATCACCCTCGGCGAAGGCTGCACGCCGCTGATCCCGCATATCGCCGCCGGGGTGAGGGTGATGCTGAAGTGCGAGTGGTTCAACCCGACCTGCAGCTTCAAGGACCGCGGCGCCAGCGTCATGCTGTCATTGCTGCGGGCGCAGGGCATCCGCCATGTGCTGGAAGACAGCTCCGGCAACGGCGGTGCCGCGGTGTCCGCCTACGCAGCCGCGGGGGATATCAAGGCGACGATCCTGACGCCGGCCTCTACCAGCCCGGCAAAGACCGTGCAGATGCGGGCGCATGGCGCGGCGGTGGAACTGATCCCCGGCACGCGCCAGGACACCGCGGATGCCGCGGTGGCGCGCTCGGAGTCGATCTTCTATGCCAGCCACAACTGGCACCCGTTCTTCCTGCACGGCACCAAGACGCTGGCCTACGAGATCTGGGAAGACCTCGGCTTCCGGGTGCCCGACAACATCATCACCCCCTGCGGTGCCGGCTCCGTCGTTCTCGGCTGCGAGATCGGCTTTTCCGAACTGTTCCGCGCCGGCCATATCCCGGCGATGCCGCGCATCTTCGCCGCCCAGCCCGCCAATTGCGCGCCGATAGCCACCGCGTTCATGGCCGGCGAGGACGGACCGGTGCCCACGACCATCACGCCGACGATGGCGGAAGGCACCGCCATCGCCCATCCCGTCCGGTTGCGCGAGGTGCTCGGCGCCCTGCGGCAGACCCGCGGCGGCGCGGTCGCCCTGACCGAGGCGGACATCGGCACGGCCACGCTCGATCTCGCCCGCACCGGGATCTACGTGGAACCGACCTGCGCCCAGGCCGCCGCTGCATTCGGGAAGCTGCTGGAAACGGGGACGATCACGCCGGAGCAGACCACGGTGCTGGTGATGACCGGAACCGGGCTGAAGGCGACGCCGCGGATCGCCGAGCTGCTGGGGATTGCACTCTGATCTGTCCGGGACAACAACGGCTGCACCCGGCGCCGCCAGGCGCCGCAGCCGCTGGGACGTTGCCGCAATGATGCTTGCCGACTTGCCGACCCCATGCCTTGTGCTCGACCGCAGTATCCTTACCCGCAACATCCGTGGCATGGCGCGCGCTCTGCAACGGCTGAATGTGCCGCTCCGCCCGCACATGAAGACCGCCAAATCGATCGAAGTGGCCCGCATGGCGCTGGAAGGCCAGCCGGGCGGCATCACCGTCTCCACCCTGGCGGAAGCCGAGTATTTCTTCGGCCACGGCATCACCGACATCCTGTATGCCGTCGGCATCACGCCGCAGAAGCTGGAGCGCGTGGCACGACTGAACGCCAGCGGCGCTCAAATAATCGTGATCACAGACGACCCCGTCGTGGCCGACGCGATCACGGCGCAGCCGGCGCCGATACGCGCCCTGATCGAGATCGACAGCGGCGAGGGGCGCGGCGGGGTGCATCCCGACAGCGACCGGGTGATCGAGCTGGCCGCCCGGCTGGGTCCCTGCTTTGCCGGCGTGATGACGCATGCCGGACACTCCTACTCCGGCCGCCATGCAAGCGAGATCGCGGCTGTGGCGGAGGCCGAGCGCGGCGCCGTGGCGCATGCGGCGGAGCGGCTGCGCGAGGCCGGCTACCACGCCGGGATCGTCTCCGCCGGCAGTTCGCCGACCGCCCGGCATGCGGAAAACCTGGCCGGGATCACCGAGATGCGGGCGGGCGTGTATATGTTCGGCGACCTGTTCCAGGCGGAAATCGAGACTCATGGCGCCGACGGCATCGCGGTGACCGTCCTGGCCAGCGTTATCGGCCGCCGTCCCGGACGGGTCCTGGTGGATGCCGGGGGGCTGGCCCTGTCGAAGGATCGCAGCACCGAATCCACGCTGCATGACTTCGGCTACGGACTGGCCATGGATATCGAGGGACAGCGCAGCTACGGCCATGCTATCGTTGCCAAAGCTTATCAGGAGCACGGGGTCATCGAGGTCGACCCGATGCGGCCGATCCATTTGCCCATCGGCGGCAAGCTGCGGATCGCGCCCAATCACACCTGCATGACCTCGGCGGCGCACGACCGATATTTTGTGGTGGATGGAGACCAGCACGTGACGGCGATCTGGCATCGGGTGAACGGCTGGTAAACTTGCCGCTTCCGTGTCCCCGCCGATGTGATACATGTAGGGCCTGACCGCATCCGTTCGTGAAAGGATCTGTGTCTTCCAGCAGACTGGTCCCAATGACTGGGGTTCGTACCCGGGGTCGTCCGTGCCGGTTTCTCCAGTGCTCGCGCTGGTTGGATTTGTTGGTCTTTGCCTGCTGGTCGGGGCTGTCGGCGGCACGATATCCGCGCATTCGGCGCCGCGTTGGTACGCGACGCTGATCGCTCCGCCCGGAACGCCGCCGAAATGGTTGCTCGCTCCGGTCTGGACGGCGGTCTATGTCATGATCGGCGTCGCGGGATGGCTCGTCTGGAGGCGCAGCGGGACCTCTCGCGTCCTGCGCTTGTGGGGCTGGCAACTGGCTGCCAACGCATTGTGGGCACCCGCCTTCTTCGGCGCCCATAGCCCCGCATTGGCGGTGGCGATCATGGCGGTGATGCTGGTCCTGATCGGGCTGACGATCCGGGCCTTCCGGCCGATACACCGGACGGCGGCTGCGCTGATGGCTCCGTATCTGGCCTGGTGCCTTTACGCGGCCTATCTGAACGTGGGTTTCCTGTTACTCAACTACACTTGACGCCCGGGAGCTTTGGCCGGCGACGCTTCGGGCGCATTTAGCATCCTGTCACTATCGTGATCGCCGGCGAAGGCAGGCAATCCACGCCTTGCGGTTCGTGCCGTGGCTGGCCGGCCTCCGCCGGCCACGACGAGAGAGAAACGCCAGACCGGACGGGTCTCGGTTACCGGCCCGCCCCGGCCCCGACCAATCAGGAGAAATCCCGACATGGACCAGCAAACAGCGAAGCCGCTCAGCGCCGATCAGGTCGAGCGCATGAACCTGTGGTGGCGCGCGGCCAATTACCTGTCCGTCGGGCAGATCTACCTGCTGGCCAACCCGCTGCTGCGCGAGCCGCTCACGATGGAGCACGTCAAACCGCGCCTGCTCGGGCACTGGGGCACCACGCCGGGGCTGAACTTCCTCTATGTCCACCTCAACCGGATCATCGCCGAACGCGACCTGAACGTGCTGTTCATCGCCGGCCCCGGGCATGGCGCGCCCGGCGTTGTCGCCAGCACCTGGCTGGAGGGCACCTACAGCGAGACCTATCCGAACGTCTCGCGCGACGCCGAAGGCATGCACCACCTGTTCCGCCAGTTCTCCTTCCCCGGCGGCATTCCCAGCCACGCGGCGCCGGACACCCCCGGCTCGATCCATGAGGGTGGCGAACTCGGCTATTCGCTGTCGCATGCGTATGGCGCGGTGCTGGACAATCCGGACCTGATCGCCGCCTGCGTCATCGGCGACGGGGAGGCGGAGACCGGGCCGCTGGCGACCTCCTGGCACGGCAACAAGTTCCTCGATGCGGCGCAGGATGGCGCGGTGCTGCCGATCCTGCATCTGAACGGGTACAAGATCGCCAATCCGACGGTGCTGGCGCGGATTCCGGATGACGAGCTGCGCGCCCTGATGAATGGCTACGGCTACGAGCCGATCGAGGTCGCCGGCCACGATCCGGACGCGATGCATCAGGCGATGGCGGCGGCGATGGACCGTGCGTTCGATTCCATTCGCGCCATCCAGCAGGCGGCGCGCGGCGGCAAGCCCGGGCGGCCGCGCTGGCCGATGATCATTTTGCGCAGCCTGAAGGGCTGGACCGGCCCGAAAACCGTCGATGGCAAGCCGGCCGAGGGCAACTGGCGCGCCCACCAGGTGCCCTTCACCATGGAAAAGCCGGAGCATCTCGGCCTGTTGAACGCGTGGCTGCGCAGCTACCGGCCGGAGGAGCTGTTCGACGACGCCGGCCGCCCGATCGACGCGATCACCGGCCTCAGCCCGGCGGGTGAGAAGCGCATGAGCGCCAACCCGCACAGCAATGGCGGGCTGTTGATGAAGCCGCTGCGGATGCCGGATTACCGGGACTATGCGGTGAAGGTGCCCTCGCCCGGCGCGGTGGACGGGGAATCGACCCGGGTGATGGGGGCGTTCCTGCGCGATGTGATGAAGGCCAACGCCGACAGCCGCAATTTCCGGGTGTTCGCGCCGGACGAGAACAACTCCAACCGGCTGAACGACATCCTGGACGCGACCAACCGGGCGTGGGACGCCGAGACGGTGCCGGATGACGACCACCTCGCCCCGGACGGGCGGGTGATGGAGATTCTCAGCGAGCACACCTGCCAGGGCTGGCTGGAGGGCTACCTGCTAACCGGTCGGCATGGGCTGCTGTCCTGCTACGAGGCGTTCATCCACATCGTCGATTCGATGGTCAACCAGCACGCCAAGTGGCTGAAGAGTTCGCGCGCGATTCCATGGCGGCGGCCCATTTCATCGCTGAACTACCTGCTGACCTCGCATGTCTGGCGGCAGGACCATAACGGGTTCAGCCACCAGGACCCCGGGTTCATCGACCACGTGGTCAACAAGAAGGCCGACATCGTGCGGGTGTATCTGCCGCCGGACGCGAACACCCTGCTGTTTGTAACCGATCACTGTCTGCGCAGTTGGGACCGCATCAACGTCATCGTTGCCGGCAAGCAGCCGGAGCCGCAATGGCTCGATATGGACTCCGCGATCAAACACTGCACCCAGGGTATCGGCATCTGGCCGTGGGCGAGCAACGACCAGGACTCCGAGCCGGATGTGATCATGGGCTGCGCCGGCGATGTGCCGACTCTGGAGGTCATGGCGGCAACGGATCTGCTGCGGCAGTTACTGCCAGACCTGAAAGTGCGGGTGGTCAACGTGGTGGACCTGATGACGCTGCAGCCGAAATCGCAGCATCCGCACGGGCTGTCGGAGCAGGATTTCGATGCGCTGTTCACGCCCGGCACGCCGGTGATCTTCGCCTATCACGGCTACCCGAGCCTGATCCACCGGCTGGTCTACAAGCGCACCAACCACGACAACTTCCATGTCCGCGGCTTCATGGAGGAAGGCACCACGACGACCCCGTTCGACATGGTGGTGCGCAACCGGCTGGACCGCTTCCATCTGGTGGCCGACGTGATCGACCGGGTGCCGGGGCTGGCCGCGCGGGCCGTCTACGTGAAGCAGGCGATGCGCGACAAGCTGATCGAGCACGAGCAATACATCGTGCGCGTCGGGGCCGACATGCCGGAGGTCGCGGGCTGGCGCTGGCCGGGGAAGACGTGAGCCGCGGCACGCGCCGGCAGGGATCAGCGCGATGCGCGCGCAACGATCATACCTGACAAGTCTAATCATATCGACGGATCGAAGCATTCACTGCTAGAAGCCCGATCAATTGATCCACTGATGGACTCCGCCATGAACAAGACCGCCGGGAAGCGCCTTGCCGCGCTGGGTTTCGGTATCACGCTCGGCGTGGTCTCGGTTTCCGCCGCGTTGGCGCAGATGCCTGCATCCGGCCCGGGCGTGAGCAGCATCGGCAAGCGCACAGCCACCCAGGGCGCGGCTGAAAAGCCACCGGAAGCCGCGCCGGACGTGTTGCCGGGAGCCCGGGCGCGCGCACCGGCCGCCCCGGCCTCGCGCCCGACGGCCGACATGCCGCCGACGGAGGCTCTGTTCGACGCGATCAACCGCGGCGACATCGGCTCGGCGCGGGATGCGCTCACTCGCGGCGCCGATCTGGACGGCGTCAATGTGCTGGGGATGACACCGATGGAGTTGTCGGTCGATCTCGGGCGCAACGACATCTCCTTCCTGCTGTTGTCGATGCGCGGCGAGGATGCCGGCCGCGGCTCACGCGCGATGGCGCACAAAACGCCGGACGCCACCCCGTCGAAGAAGCTTGCGCGGGAGGCGAAGCCGAAGCCCGGCATCGCGCGCGGACCGGCACCCGTGGCGGTGAAGCCAATCGCGACGCCGAAGCTGTTCGCCAACGACGGAGGCACGCCGCTGCCGAGCGCCGGGTTCCTCGGTTTCGATCCGCATTCCGCAACGAATTGAGGGCGGGACGATGGTTACAATTCGGACAAATGACTGGAGATCGCAGCCCGCCCGTCCCATGTCGCCTGGCATCACGGAAGCAAGGAGGGCTGACATGCTCGCATATGAAAACAAGCTGATCGCGCGCCATATCATGAGCGTGCACGGTTTGCGGGCCCAGGCGGTGGTGGCGGAGCGAATCGCCGAGGCCCGGCTGGCCGGCGACCGGGCCGGGCTGGACCGTTGGCAGAACGTCCGCGCAGCGATCGGGGAACTGCGGCAAACCGGCCTTCGGCAGGTATTGGCCAGCGCCTGATCGTATCGGCTGAGGCTTCGGGTTGGCGACTGCTGAGGCCATGGTCCGATTTGTCCGCATGGGCGCTTACCTAGGGCGCGCAGGCTTTCGGTCGCGGCCTCGGGGCCATGGCGCGCCACTAAGCCTGTAGTGCGCTTTCTCCGCGCAGACCTTTGTTTTCCCACCGCGTTGCGACGCAGAGCCGACCAGCGGCGGCCGCCGGCACCGCGATGACGGCAAATGGTGTCGGCGTTGCTGCAGACGTCATGGTGGCCGAAGGGCCACCATCCACGCCTCGCGGTGATGACGCGAGCCAAGGCGTGGGTGGCGGGCCTGCGCCCCATACGCGTTAAAATAGCGGCCGGCGGTTGCCGCTCCCCCTGTCATGCCGACGAAGGTCGGCATCCACGCCTTTGCTGCGGCACGCACCGCAAGGCATGGATGGTGCGGCTTCGCGCACCATGACGGGGGGACAAACGCAGCAGCCGCGGCACTATTTTAACGCCTATGGGGCCTGCGCCCGCCATGACGTCCAGCGGCACGTGCCGCGCCGGGCATTTGCATGGTAGCGCGCAGAGCGGGGCGCACAGTGCGCAGAGGTAATTTTATTCCGGTTGTATTTTAGGATTGATATGATTTTTTCTCTGCGGCCTCTGCGCTCCGCTCTGCGCGCTCTGCGTCGAAACGCGGGCAAGGCGGGGCAAGGCCTTGACGAGATGGCGGCGCCGGAGAGTCCACATCAACGCGGACTGGTATTAAACCTAAGCGGGGCCGGTACGGTGCACGTTTAGGAAGAAGGGCCGACTTTCCCTTCGGACACCGGTGTGATGGCTGGCCGATCGCACCAGTCCCGTTCGATTTCCTCCGTCAGTTCATGAACCGCTTTTTGAAGGTCCTGAAGCCGAGTGGCTGCACCGTCCAGCGTTTGAGACACCTCGACTTCATGAGCGGCCGCGGCGGCCCGTTCGGCACCGAATTGAAGGCAAACGCCTTTGACGCCATGAGCGATGCTCCTGATGTCGGGCAGGTCTGGACGACCGATCGCTGCCCGCATCCTGGCAAGGCTGTCGTCGGTTTGACCGGCCATTTCGGCCAGCAGCTCGGCAAACACCGGGGGCGGCACCATGTCCCGGATTTCCAGCAGTTGCTTCCTGTTGATGACAGCGAACTCCGAGCTGCCGCCTAAATCGGCGCCGGACCGTCTTGTCCGCGCCGGATCGCGGCGGGCGAGCACCGCCTCCACCTCGTGCCACTCGATCGGCTTGGTCAGGAAATCGCTCAGTCCCGCCTGCATGTAAGCCTCTCGGTGTTCCCTGACCGCATCTGCCGTCAGCGCGACGATCGGGACGTCGCTTAGAGGCACCGGCAACGCCCTGATCCGAAGCGTCGCTTCGATGCCGTCCATGACCGGCATCTGCATGTCCATGAGGATGATGTCGTAGCGTTCGGCGGCCGCCGCATAGACCGCCTGCTGGCCGTTCCTGACCAGGGTAACGTGATGGCCGCGCTGTTCGAGGCCCACCTTCACGATCATGCCGTTGATCGCATTGTCTTCGGCAACCAGGACCTGCAACGGCCGGGCAACCGGCAGGGGCGGCGCGGCGGCCGGAAGATCGGCTTCATTGCCTGGTTGCACGAGGCAGGTGAACCAGAACATCGCGCCCTCGCCAGGCCGGCCGGTGGCGCCGATATCTCCGTCCATCAGCTCGACAAGGCGTTTGCTGATCGCCAGCCCGAGGCCGGTGCC
Organism: uncultured Rhodopila sp.; assembly: GCF_903915725.1. GTDB lineage: Bacteria > Pseudomonadota > Alphaproteobacteria > Acetobacterales > Acetobacteraceae > Rhodopila. The sequence continues at coordinate 49,937 of NZ_CAIWTY010000061.1, read as the reverse complement.
GCCGAACTTGCGGGTCGTGCCGGCGTCGGCCTGTGCGAAGGGTTTGAACAAGCGCCCGATTTCGGCGGCGCACAGGCCGATTCCGGTATCTTCGACCTCGAACCGCAGGCGCAAATCGTTTCCGGCCTGCTCCTGACGGAGCCGGATGGCGATCTTGCCGTTCCTGGTGAACTTCACGGCGTTGCTGACAAGGTTGCCCAGGACCTGCCTGATGCGGGTCGGGTCGCCGATGACCAGCATCCGCTCGGCCCCGCCGGTATCGAGCGTGAGGGCGCAATCATTCTGTTCAGCCGGGGGGCCGAACAGGCGAGCCGTTTCAGCCGCAACCGCGACCACATCGAAGCAAACCCGGTCCAGAGTCAGCCGATCGGCTTCGATCTTCGAATAGTCGAGAATATCGTTGAGGACAGTCAGCAGGGTCTTGGCCGAAGCCTGCATGGTATCGAGATACGAACGCTGAACCGCATCCAGCATGGTCAGCGACAGGAGGTCCGCCATACCGATCACGCCGGTGATCGGCGTGCGGATCTCGTGGCTCATCATGGCGAGGAACGAGGACTTGGACCGGTTGGCGACCTCCGCCTGATGACGGGCCTCATTCACCTGCCGCTCGGTCTCCTTCCGTTCGGTCAGGTCAAAGAACTGGATCAGCAGGTGATCCTGGCCGCGCATCCGTATGGGCAGGATCAGACAGTCGCACCAGACCTCCTTGCCGGCGAGCGATGTGACGTGGAGCTCGGTCTGCTGCCGGCGCTTTGTCGCCAGGCTGGCCAGGCAGCAATCCGACAGCCCCGCGTCTCGCCAGGATTCGATCTCGCGGAAGTTCCGAGACAGCATCTCGTCTCGTGATGTGCCGACAAGGTGGAGGTAAGCTTCGTTGGCGACGATGCAGGTGCCGTCGTCCAGGTAGACGGCCATTGCCACCGGGGACGATTGCAGGATCGTCTCGTTGAACGTCACCAGTTCGGCGAGGCTCTGTTGCCCGAGCGTCAGATCCGCCGTGCGCTCCTCCACGCGCCTGGCCAGCGCGGCCCGCTCGGCGGCGAGCTTCCCCAGCGCCACGTTTCGCTGCCAGGCCAGGCGGGCGAGCAGAACCAGCAGCACCGCCAGCAGGACGATGATTGTCGCGATGCTGAGGATCGCGGAACGGTATAACACCCATGCGCTCGGGATGCGGTGGCGGATGGTGGCACCCGCGGGAAGCGTGGCCCCGGTCAGGTGCCAACGCTCCAGTTGACGCCAGTCGTAGCTCGAGCGGAGGTTGCCTTCCGGCGGGGGCGCATGCCCGAGGATAAGGGCGCCGATGCTGCGGCCAACCAACTCATGACTGAGCATGTAACCGCCGACGATGCCGCCGCCGAGATGCGATTCCCACTGGCTGAACACCGGCACCGATGCGAGTTCAGCCAGCCGGGCGTCGGCGGCCGGCGGCCGTATCGAGCCGCCGGAGCCATCATTGAAAATCAGCAGGGAATAAATCAAAGACCCGGCCGGCAGGGTTGGCGCTTGCGCCAGCAGGTCCTTGAACGACACCGCGGTCAGGTCTTCAACCGTGATCGGCCCGGGAATGCTGACCAGCGCGTTCCGGAACGCCGCCAGTTCGAGCCGCCCGAACGCGTTGTGGATGTCGCCGGTGAGATAAATCTTGCTGGCGCCGGTCAGCACCAATGCCTCTTTGATGGACCGTGCATAATCGAAGCGGGAGACCTGAAACTCCCCGCCGTCGTCGAGCTTGGTCAGCGGAGCGACCCAATCGGGAAGCACATCCGCGTAGATCCGTCTCGCGGCGGGAAACACCTCGCGGCTGCGGGCCACCGCGCTGGCGCCCGGCCACGACACGCCGACGACAACGTCAAAGCGGATCTTGCCGTATTTGCTGCCGACGAGGGTCCGTATCCAGATGTCGGCATCCGCCGCCTCCAGACGGGCACCATCAAGAAACTCGAAGAAGACGTTGCTGTTGCCGGCGCGGAATCCGATCTCGTCATCAAGCCCGTCTTCCATCTGCGTCTGGCTGCGGGCATCCTTGTCGAGCGGCATGACAAACAGGATGTTCAGCACTCGTGCGACTTCCGCGGTCCGGACCACCGCTGGCGTGCCATCCGCGGTTTGGGTCCCCGCGATACCGGCCCGCGCATCCCGCAAGACCGCGGAGAGATCGTCAACGTGTTTGGCGAGTACGCCGACGGCGATCAGGCTTGCGACGGCGATCAGCCAGGATACCAGGATCGTCCCGAACCGCCGCGGCAGTCCCCGGCCGAATGGCTCGCCATCGTGATGATGGTCCTGCACGTCCAAAGGCCCCAAGCTCCGTCCCGGCGTCAATCAACGAGCAAGCCAGTTCCCGCAAGGCCTGCTTCCGACCCAGTGTCGCCGGCCATTGCCCTGGCGGCGGCGACAAAGCCAACCATCACCGGATGGCCGAAACGATACTCATACTGTTGTTTTTTCGCAAGAGTTTGTAATTATCCCGGCAGGTAGCCTCCGGGGGAACAACCTCGGACCGCGGCCCGGCGGCTGAATGCCGTCAGGGTCAACACGCCGGCGGGCCGTTTCGCCGCGACCGTATCGTGGCCTGATTGCTTTTGAATGTAACTAAGTCGGCTCACGCATTTGATCCAGATCAAAGCCGCTGGCCGCAAACCAACGCAAGACCATGACAATGCGGGGTAATACCGTAGAACTTGCGGCGCGGAGGGAGCGAGCAGCCGAATGAAACGCCTCCTTACGCGGCTGCTGCTGGTCATGTCGGTCGCCATGCTGCCGGCGCTCGGCTTCCAGATCTACTCCGAGCGCGAAGCGCGCAATATCCGCGCGCAACTCGTCAAGGATGAAGCGCTCAGCCTGGTGCGCCTCGTCAGCGACGAGCAGCACAGAATCATTGAGGGCGCCGAGCAGGTGCTGAACGCCATCGCCGCCACCCCGGCGGTGCAGGACGGTGACACCGAGCGGTGCAACCGTCTGCTGGCCGATCTGGTCGAGGGGTCGCCCCGCTACAACAACGCGCTCATCGTCAGCCCGGACGGCCGCATCTCGTGCGCGGCCCACCTCCCGGACCCATCGATCAACGGAGCCGATCGGCCCTATTTCAGCGAGGCGCTGCGGACCGGAGACTTCGCCATCGGCGATTACACGATTGGCCGCGGCACCGGACAGCCGGCGATCCACGTCGCCAAACGTGTCGCCAATAAAAACGGTACGATTATCAGCGTGGCCGTCCTCGCGCTCAACATCGGCTGGCTGTCGGAGCAGGTCGAGCGACTAAGCCTGCCGGCGGGCGCCATCGTGACGATAACCGATCGCAATGGCACCATCCTGGTGCGGCGCCCCGGCCAGGCGCGCTTCTCGGGCACGCAGGCACCCGGCGGTAACCACTTCCTGCTTGACGGAACCGAAGTCGGGTTCGCCGAGATGAAAAGCCTGGATAAGGGCCGCCCGGTCATCGTCGCGTTCTCCCCGCTGGCGGTCGATCCGAAGGGCTTGAGCATCAGGGTCGCACTCGACCGGGACATCACCTTCGCCGCCCTTGCGCGGGCGAATTGGGTCGGCCCGGTATTGATCGTGCTCGGCATCATCCTGGCGCTGGCGACGGCCGCGCTGCTTGGCGCGCGCCTTATCGGCCGGCCGATAAGCCAGCTCATAGGGGCGGCGGAGAGCTGGCGTGGCGGCAATCTCGGGTCCCGCACCGGCCTGGGCGGGGAACGCAGCGAGTTCGGGCGGCTCGGCACAGCGCTCGACGGCATGGTGGCGGCGCTGAACGAGCGCGAGGCCGAACTGCGGCGGCTGAATACGGGTCTCGAAAAGCGGGTCAGCGAGGAGGTCGCGGCGCGCGAGGCGGCGCAGGCGCGGGCGGCGCAGGCCGAACGCATGCAGGCGCTGGGGCAGCTTGCCGGCGGCGTCGCGCACGACTTCAACAACGTGCTGCAGGCGGTGGAGGGCGCGGTGCTGCTGATCGAACGCGAATCCAAGGGCCGCCAGCGCACCAACCGTCTGGTCCGCCTGGCCCTTGAAGCGACGGCACGCGGCGCCTCGGTCACGCGCCGGCTGTTGGCCTTCGGCCGTCGCGGCGACCTGCGCGCCGTGGCGATCGATACCGATGCGCTGCTGGCGGGGCTGCGGGAACTGCTCGCGCATACGCTGGGTGCGGGCACGGAGGTGTCGGTGTTTGCCGAACCGGGGATCGCGCACATTCTGGCCGACAAGGGACAGCTTGAAACCGCGCTGGTGAACCTGGCCACCAACGCCCGCGACGCCATGCGGGACGGTGGCGCCTTGACGCTAAGGGCCGCGGCGGAAAGCATCGAGGCGGATGCTCCCGCACATCCGGCCGGCCTGGCGCCGGGCCGCTATATCCGGCTGACCGTCGCCGACACCGGGACCGGGATGGATGCCGACACGCTGCTGCATGTTGGCGAGCCGTTCTTCACCACCAAGAATTCGGGCGAAGGCACCGGCCTCGGGGTGGCCATGGTGAAGGGGTTCGCGGCGCAGTCGGGCGGCGGGGTGCTCGTCGAAAGCAGTCCCGGGCACGGCACCACGGTGACGCTCTGGCTGCCGCAGGCGGATGCCGTCGATGTCCCGCACGCGGCCCCGCCTGCTGCCGTACCGGTCGCACCGGCGGCGGCGACCCGGTTGCTGCTGGTGGACGACGAGAGGCTGGTGCGGGACGTGCTGGCCGAACAGTTGGGGGACGAGGGGTTCAGCATTCTGACCGCCTCGAACGGTGCCGAGGCGCTGGCGCTGCTCGATGCCGGCGAAGCGGTGGATCTGCTGGTGTCGGACTTTTCGATGCCGGGGATGGATGGCCTCGCGTTGATCCACGCGGCGCAGCAGCGGCGCCCCTATCTGCCGGCGGTCCTGCTAACGGGGTATTCGGGCGACGGCATCGCGCTGGCGCTGGGATCGAACGTGACCGGGAAGATCGTGTTGCTGAGGAAGCCGATCCGGGCGGTGGATCTGGTGGATCGGGTGCATGTGCTGCTGACGGCGGGGGAGAATGTCGCTTGATCGAAGCGACGGGCCCGCAGGTTCGCTGATCGGATGTATTATCGCGGGGTGGTGTTTGGCTGGGGCGGGAGGGATCGAACCTCCGAATGACGGAATCAAAATCCGTTGCCTTACCGCTTGGCGACGCCCCAACGTCGCAACGTGATAGGTCCGACAGCGGCTCACGTAAAGCCGGAACCGCTAACCCCCGATAATCCCGCCGCCCCACACCCACCATCCGGGACGCGCAACGCTGTCAGCCGCCGCCCGGGCGACGTCGGCATCGGCGTAGATCCCGAAGCAGGTCGCCCCCGATCCGCTCATGCGCGCCAACAGGCAGGCCGGGTCCGCCGCCAGCGCCGCCAGCGCCTCACCGATCACGGGAGCCAGCCCGAGTGCAGCCGCCTCCAGGTCGTTGCCGGTGCCGTGCAGGCTGGTTGCCAGCGACGCCGCGTCCGGCCACCCCTCCGGCGGCCAGACAGCGGCCACGGAGAACCCGCCGTTGCGGGCGCGGAAGACAGCGGGAGTCGAAACCGCCACCCCCGGATTGACCAGGACAATCCCGGCCTCCGGCATCCGGGGCGCGGGCGCCAGAACCTCCCCGATTCCCGACATCACGGCCGAGCGGCTTGCGACGCAGACCGGCACATCGGCCCCGAGACCGCCGGCGATCGCCGCCAGGGTCCCCTGCCCCGCGCCGATCCCCCAGAACCGGTCCAGCAGGCGCAGCGCCGCGGCGGCATCGGCAGAACCGCCGCCGATGCCGGAGGCAACCGGCAGGTTCTTTTCCAGCACCAGGCGCCCGGCGGGCGGCACATCCGCGTGCACCGCCAGCGCCCGCGCGGCGCGCAGCACCAGGTTGTCCGCCTCATTGTCCAGCCCGGCGGCAAACGGTCCGGTCACCGACAGGGACAGCGTCCCAGCCCGCTCGACGGTCAGAATATCGGCCGCACCGGCGAACACCACCAGGCTGTCGAGCAGATGATACCCGTCAGGGCGCCGCCCGACGACGTGCAGATGCAGGTTGATCTTGGCGCAGGCGCGTTCGGACAGCATGACGAGGCGCCGGGGCTATTGACCGCTGAGAACCGGGCCGGAGCGGCCGGTGTTCAGCTTCGCCTCCAGCTTCGCCGCATCATCAGGCGGCGGGTTCAGGGTCAGCGCCCGGCGCCACTGATACTGCGCCTCGACCTTGCGGCCGGCCGCCCAGTAGGCGTCGCCGAGATGGCCGTTGATCGTCGAGTCCTCGGGTTCCAGTTCGACGGCCTTTTCCAGCGTCTGCACCGCCTCCCGGGTGTCGCCCTGGCGGTACATCACCCAGCCCAGGCTATCGACGATCGCGCCGTCATTCGGCCGCCGCTCCGCCGCACGCTGGATCATGTCGCGCGCCTCGTTCAAATGGTGGCCCATGTCGGCGTAGGAGTAGCCGAGGTAGTTCAGCACGAAGGGCTGGTCCGGCGACAGTTCCAGCGCGCGATGGAAATCGGCATCCGCCTTCGGCCAGAGATGCGCGCGTTCCTCGGCCACACCGCGATCGTAGAACACCACCCAATCGGACGGGCCGGGACGGGTGATCCGGGCGATCGCGCTGTCATAGGCGGACACGGCGTCGGGAAATCTCTGCTTGATGCGCAGAATGTCGCCGCGTTGCTCATCCGGCAGCGGGCTGTCGGGATAGTCCCGTGCCAGACGCTCCAGATCCCGCATGGCGTCGTCCGATCGGCCCAGGTTATCCACCAGCGCGGCCCGCTTGAGCTGCACCACCGGCGCCAGGGGATCGCTGGAAGGCACCTCGTTCAGCATCTTCAGGGCCAGCGCCGGATGGCGATCATTGACCAGCACGTCAGCCGCGAGCAGGCGCGCCGCGGTGAAATCCGGCCGCAAATCAAGCGCCAGCCGCAGCATCATCAGCGATAAATCGTTGGCGTCCTGCGACCGCAGGATGGCCGCGAAGGTGAAATAGGATTCGGCGACGCCGTCGATCGCCCGCGGCACCGGACGCTTTGTAACGCTGGCGAGCAGTCCCGGCATGGCGATGCCGAGATCGGGAGCAACCATCGGCAGGGCGGCGAGAATGCGCTGCGCCTCGGCCGGCTGGCCGGAGCGGGACTGCCAACTGGCCAGCACCTGTGCCAGCCGCAAATTCGGCTCGTTCATGCCGGCTTCGGCGACGCGATAGAGCGGCGCGGCGGCATCGGGGCGGTTGCCGGCATCGGCGATCATCGCGGCCTGCAAGGCGAAGATGCCGCGGAAGCGCGGGTTGTCGACATAGGGACGCAACGTGGACAGGGCCGAATCCACGCGACCGTCGCCAAGCTGCGCCCAGGCCACCAGCAGCGGCTGCAGCAACTGCGTCATGCCCTGGCGGGGCAGGTCGCGGAAGCGCTGTTCGGCCGCCTGCCAACGCCCGGCCTTGATATCGACATCGGCAATGACAAGCTGGGCGATCTGGTTGTCGGGCAATTGCCTCGCAAGCTTGACCGCTTCCGGCCGACCGGCATCGACGCAGGCGATGAAAGCCTGGAGGATCAATTCCTGATCGCCGGGGGAGTCCGCGGCGGCCTTCAGCAGATCGTTGGCGGCTGTCGCCGAATCGCCCTCGGACAAGGCAAAACGTCCGGCCAGGTAATTGCCGATGACGCCGTTGGCGACGGGCGGCGAGGACGAACCGTCCGAGGAGGGTTCGGACGCCGCGCAGGCTGACAAAAGCGTGAGCGCGAGGAGGACGGACCGGCGGGCGGCGCGGGCATGTTGCATTGTGCCAGTGTATCAGGCGATTCCGGCGATGTCATTCATCTTGCGATGATCAAAACCCGGTTGCGATCACCGGTTTCCGGACGCATCGAAAGCGGCCTCGCGAAGGTTTGGCATTGGCGCGGAATTGATCCGGCGGCAGGGCTTAGGGCGCTAAGACGGGCCGCTCGCTTTCGACGTCAGGGAATATCCGCGCATGACGGTTATCGCGATCACCGAAACGGCGCGGGACGGTGTCGCCTCGCGCGGCAAGACACTGTACCATTTGCAGGCACTGCGCGGCCTCGCCGCGTCGCTGGTGGTGGTGTCCCATTGCGCCGACACGCTGGCGGAGCATGGCCTCATGCCGGCCGGTGTCGCCGGACGCCTCGGGATTTCCGGATATTTCGGCGTCGCTACGTTCTTCCTGATCAGCGGCTTCATCATCTACCGCACCTCACGGCAATCGTTCGGCAATCTGCGTGGCGCGAGCACGTTCGTGCTCAAGCGGCTGATCCGCATCTTCCCGGTCTACTGGATCGCTACCGCGCTGTTTGTGGTGCTCAGCCCGCACCGGGCCGAATTCACCGCCCGCGATATCCTGTTCTCGCTGCTGCTGGTGCCGCATTGGATCGGCGGCGCGGGCAACATGCATCCGCTCGTCGGCCAGGGCTGGACGCTGCAATACGAAATCCTTTTCTACATGATCTTCGCCGCCGGGCTGTTCTTCACCCGGACCATCGGCACCGGCCTGATCATCGCGGCGCTGGCCGGGCTGGTCGCCGCCGGTTCGGCGATCATGCCGCTGCCGGACATGACCGAACCGGCAACCATCGCCGCCTACTGGACCCGCCCCATCATCCTTTTATTCGCCGCCGGGATCGGCTTTGGTTTGATGTCGGAAAGAACGCCGCGTTCATTCTCCGTGCCTTATCCGTTCACCCTGATGCTGATGCTGCTCGGACTGTGGTTCGTCTACAGCCTGGGTGCGCCGCTGGCCGCCGCGGAGCAGATCCGTTTCCCGGCCGTGCTGGGGATCTGGGGGCTGTGCGGGCTCCTGGTGTTCGTTTCGATCTTCGGCAGCCGCCGGGAAGGCGTGTTCGAGCGGGCGGCCGAAGCGTTCGGCGATGCGTCCTACAGCGTCTACCTGTTCCACACCTTCATTCTGTCGGCGCTGCTGCGGCTGAAGCTGCAGGACGTCAGCCCGCTGCTGTTCGTCGTGGCCGCGGTCATCGGCGCGAACCTTTTTGGCTACGCCATGTATCGAGTGGTGGAACGGCCGATCCTGCGGATGTTCAGAAAGGTGCTGGTGCGGGCGTAGGGCCGCCCCTGAAGGCCGCACCAGTCTCCCTTCTACATCCCGCCCGGATAGCTCGGGCCACCGCCGCCCTCCGGGGGCACCCAGTTGATGTTCTGGGTCGGGTCCTTGATGTCGCAGGTCTTGCAGTGCACGCAGTTCTGCGCGTTGATCTGCAACCTCGGGGCACCCTCCTCGGCGCCGACGATCTCGTAGACCTGCGCCGGGCAATACCGCGTCTCCGGACTGCGGTAGCGGTCCCAGTTGACCGAGATCGCCGTCGCCGGGTCCGCCAGCTTCAGATGCGGCGGCTGGTTTTCCTCGTGGTTGGTGTTGCTGATGAACACCGAGGACAGGCGGTCGAACGTGAGCACGCCGTCGGGCTTGGGGTAGTTGATGCGGGGCGCCTTGTCGGCGTCCTGCAACGTCTCGTTGTCCGGGTGCGGATGACGCATGGTCCAGGGCGCCTTGCCGCGCAGCAGCACGGTGTCGAGAGCGGCATACGCGAATCCGCCCCAGCGGCCGTACTTCGCGAAGGCCGGGCGAACGTTGCGAACGTTCGACAGTTCCCCCCACAGCCAGCTTTGCTCCGCCCGTGCGGCATAGCCGGTGACTTCGGCGGGTTTTTCCCCCGCCAGAGCCTCCGCCAGCGCTTCCGCGGCGAGCATGCCGGACTTCATCGCGGTGTGGGTGCCCTTGATCTTCGGCACGTTCAGGAACCCGGCCGCGTCGCCCAGCAGCAACCCGCCGGGGAAGCTCAGCTTCGGCAGCGACTGGATGCCGCCCTCGACCAGCGCCCGCGCGCCGTAGGAGACGCGGCGGCCGCCCTCGAAATGCTTGCGCATGTGCGGGTGGGTCTTGAAGCGCTGCATCTCGTCGAACGGCGACAGCCAGGGATTCGTATAGTCCAGCCCGACGACAAAGCCATAGGCGACCAGGTTGGCGCCGAAGTGATACAGGAACGATCCGCCGTAGGTGGAGGAGTCCAGCGGCCAGCCGAGGGCGTGCTCGATCAGTCCGGGCTTGTGATTGGCGGCGGGGACTTCCCACAATTCCTTGATGCCGATGCCGTAGGTCTGCGGGTCCTTGCCCTCGCGCAGGTTGAAGCGCGCCATCAGTTGCTTGGACAGCGACCCTCGGCAGCCCTCGGCGAACAGCGTGTAGTGGGCGCGCAGCTCCATGCCGCGCTGGAAGTTGTCGGTCGGGTTGCCGTCCTTGCCGATGCCCATGTCGCCGGTGGCGATGCCGGCGATGCGGCCGTCTTCCTCCAGCAGTTCTGTGGCGGCGAAGCCGGGATAGATTTCCACCCCGAGCGCCTCGGCCTGCTGCCCGAGCCAGCGGACGACATCGCCGAGCGAGACGATGTAGTTGCCGTGGTTGTGCATCTGCGGCGGCGTCGGCAGTTTGAAGGCCCGGGTTTCGGTCATGTAGTAGAACCCGTCCTGCCCGGCCGGCGTGATCAGCGGCGCGCCTTTGTCCTGCCAATCGGGGATCAGTTCGGTCAGCGCGCGGGGTTCGATCACGGCGCCGGACAGGATGTGGCCGCCGATTTCGCCGGCTTTTTCCACCAGGCAGACCGAGATCTCGGGATTGATCTGTTTCAGCCGGATCGCGGCGGACAGGCCGGCAGGGCCGCCTCCGACGATCACCACGTCGAATTCCATTGCTTCGCGCGGGGGAAGCGCCTCCGCCATGTGCAACTCCTTGCCGTTAGGCTTGCCTTAACGCGGGCCTATGTGCGCCAGTTTGCCGTGCGGGGCAAACCGGGTCACGGACTCCGGGGGAATGCACAAACATGTTGCCCGGAGGTGGCTGTTAACGACTCGTTAACCTGTGCCGCGTAGTCTGATCCCGTCGGGCCGGACACTCCGCCTGCTCACGCCAGGGACGTGCCATGCTGCAACCCGTGAACAACTTTACCGTGCTGGAATCGGTCTACGGAAAGTTCGTCGTCAACCGGCATTGCGCCTATCAGGCGGACGTCCTGATCAAGACGGGATACCCGCATATCGAAGCGGAGCTGGCGAAAATCCTGGCGATCGTGCGCACCTTGCCGGATCGCAGCGTGGTGGTCGACGCCGGCGCCAATATCGGCCTCGTGAGCGTGCCGATCGCCCGCGAGATCAAGGCCGCAGGCGGCATCGTTCACGCATTCGAAGTCCAGCGGATGATGTTCTACGCGCTGTGCGGCAGTGCCGCGTTGAATGATCTGGCCAATCTCCATGTCCATAACCAGGCCCTGGGCGCCGCCGCTGGCACGGTGAGCGCCGGCCAACCGGATTACGCCGTGCCGCAGGACTTCGGACTTTACAGTCTGGTGCAGCCCGCCGCCTGCGAGTCGCGCGAAGATGTGGACGTCACCACGATCGACGCTTTGCGCCTGGCGCGCCTCGACTTCCTCAAGATCGATGTCGAAGGCATGGAGCCGGAGGTGCTGAGCGGCGCACGCGCCGCTATCCGCGACTTCGCGCCGTGGTGTTGGGTGGAATACTGGAGGGTGGACATCAACCGGATCAAGGCCTGCTTCGATAGCGGAAACTACCGGTTCTTCCCGATCGATCGCCTGAACCTTTTGTGCGCGCCAGCCCATCGGCTGTCGATGTCCGGCATCCGCATCGATGGGTGCGAGGTCTGATCCCACTCCCGCGGTAACGGGGACACTCCGGCCGCGCCGCCTCGTCATGCCTTTGGAAGACCCGCCGGCACGACGGAAACCGCTGTGCCCGTGGGTCAATCTGCGGGCGGACTGGTATGACATAGTGGTGAACCCAGACAAAATGACGCGTGAATAGTTCACGCATCCCGCAACAAGACTGCGATCATCACATTCCTGTTTTCGGATCGATATGACCGCGACGTGACTTCAGCCGTGGCGCCGATTGCGTCATTGATTGCCGCAGGACGATCGATCGCCGCGTCGGCGGCCTCGTTCCGTAGTGGTATCAACAGGGGTTTCAAGACCAGTCTCGCAATACACGGCGTATCCACACCGGCAGTCGTATTGCCGTGTGAACAACTGTGTTTGGCATGAGCGGATCCGCGATCTCAGTCGAGGGGCAGACATGACGACATATAACTGGACGACGCTGGTAAATGGCGGGACCATACCTGTAAGCGGCGATTGGATGACTGTCGCGGATTGGACCTCCGGCGGCGCTCCCGCGGCAGCGGCGCCAAACGATCCAACCGCGGACGTCGTCATCGATTCTGCCGTGACGTTGCCGGGCACGTACACGGTCTCAATCGGCGCCACCGACGCGGTGACTGTAAACAGCCTGACCCTGAACGACACGGCGGCCGATATCGCGGGCACGAATGGCAATCCGTACGATGCGGCACTTCTCAAACTTGACGGTACTCTGGCCTTCGCACCCGGTTCGCCCGGGTTGTTCGGCGGCTCGCCGCAAAACTGGGTCCAGGTCGATCCGGCGGTCAACGCCGAGATTATCAATGGTGGAACGATCAATGGCTTCATCCAGGTCGAGGGCGACCTGCTGCTGACCGGAACCAATGGCGTTTACTTTACCAACGACGTGCAGGCTGTCTCCGGGACCGTAACGGTCGACACGAGCGCGATCGGCGAAATCAACGGCAACGCCCTGTCCGACGGCTCCTTCGAGGCAACCGGTCCCGGCGCCGTCGTCAATCTGGGCGGCCAGCGCGGGGGCCTGGTCGTCAACATCGGCACCATCGAGGGGCAGCCGGGCCAGGCCGGCTACACGAACCTGAGCTTCACCGGCCAGGGAACGGCCATCAATGAGTGGAACGGCACCGCCTATGTCTCGGTCGAGACGTCCCTGACGGATATCGCGGGCGGGGGCGTCGTGGATCTGCTTGGCGGCGCGAATTACACGACAACGAAAACGCTGACCATCGAGGCGGGAACCGGGGTGTCCAACCCCGGTGAACTCCAGTTGGGTGGCGGCACGGTCACCACGGCGGGCATCATCAATGCCGGCGGCCTTGTTCAGGGATTCGGAACGATCGTTGGCGGGTTGCAGAATGACGGCACCCTGATGGTGCTCGGCGGCACACTGGATCTGACCAATAGCCTGACCGGCACCGGCGTTGTCGATTTCGACTACGACCTGCTGGCGGGGGTCGCCATTGCCGCCGGCGCAACGCTCGCAGTGAACAGCGTCTCGGCCGGCCAAACGATCGTGATGAACGGCAAGGACACGCTGCGGTTGGACACCCCGGCCGCGTTCGCCGGTATTATCGATGCCAAGGCCGGCGACCGGATCGTTTTGCAGGGCGTCACCGCCACAAGTGCGCTGCTGACGAACGGCACACTGGTGGTCAGCAACGGTACCACAGTCGTGGATACGCTGAACCTCTCCGGCAGCTACACCGGAGAAAGATTCGCCGTCAGCGGATCGACGATCCAGGTTGCCGCAAGCAGCGTGTCGCCGACGATCACCGGCACGGCCGCGGGCCAGACGGTGACCGAACCGGGGACAAGCACACCTTTCGCCCGGGTAGTCATCGCCGACGCCAATATCAGCCAGACTGAAACCGTAACCGTTTCACTATCCGCCGCAGCGAATGGCACCCTGACCAACCTCGGCGGCGGCAGCTACTCGGCCGCAACGGGGGTCTACACCGATATCGGCGCCGCCAGCGCGGTCACCGCCGCGGTGGATGCACTGATATTCACCCCGACAACACCCGGGACCTCAGTCGCGCAGACGGTGACCACCGGGTTCACCATCGGCGTCACCGATACCGTCGGCGCCACCGCGTCCGATGCGACAACAAGTGTCATTGTCACGGTGCCATCGACGACGATCGCCGCCAACGGCACAACCAGCGTGGTGCAGGTTGGGAACCGGTATGCGCTGGAGAACGGCGGGACCGTCGCTGCGTGGGTGACATATAACGGCAGTGCCGTCACCGCCGGCCAGTTCGGGTCGGGCGTCACGCCGGTCGGGGCAAAACAGACGGCGAGCGGATACGAGGTCGCCTGGAGCGTGGGCGGGAACCAGTTCCTTGTCTGGAACACCGACAGCAGCGGCAACTATACCGGCTACGCCACGGGCGTCGTGTCCGGCACCAGCGCGACGCTGGAAGGCGTGGAAGCCAATTTCGGCGAGGTCTTCGCCAACGCCGGGCCGGCGGCCTCGACCACGACGATCGCGACCAACGGCACGACGGCCCTCGTGCAGGCCGGCAACCTGTTCGAACTGAACCCGGCCACCGGCGGGGGCACCGGGCCGTTGCTGAAGTACCAGGGCTACGCGGTGACCGCCGGCCAATTCGGGTCGGGTGTCGCGCCGATCGGCGCGGTGCAGACGGCGAGCGGTTACGAGGTCGCCTGGAGTCTTGGCGGAAACCAGTTCCTTGTCTGGAATACCGACAGCAGCGGCAACTATACCGGTTACGCCATGGGTGCCCTGTCCGGCACCAGCTATGCTCTGCAAAACTATGAGCTGTCCTTCGGCGAGGACCTCAACAAGGACGGAACGATCGGACCTGTCTCCACGACAAGCGCCACCAACGGCACAACCAGCCTGGTGCAGGTTGCGAACCGGTATGCGCTGGAGAGCGGCGGGACCGTCACCGGGTGGATACAGTACGCCGGCAGTGCGGTCACCGCCGGCCAGTTCGGGTCGGGTGTTGCGCCGGTCGGGGCGGTCCAGACGGCGAGCGGCTACGAGGTCGCCTGGAGTCTCGGCGGAAACCAGTTCCTCGTCTGGAACACCAATAGCAGCGGCAACTATACCGGCTACGCCATGGGTGCCGTGTCCGGCACCAGCTATGCTCTGCAAAACCTTGAGCTGTCGTTCGGCGAGGACCTCAACAAGGACGGAACGATCGGACCTGTCTCCACGCCGATCGCCACCAACGGCACGACCAGCCTGGTGCAGGTTGCGAACCAGTATGCGCTGGAGAACGGCGGGACCGTCGCTGCGTGGGTGACATATAACGGTAGTGCCGTCACCGCCGGCCAGTTCGGGTCGGGCGTCACGCCGGTCGGGGCAAAACAGACGGCGAGCGGATACGAGGTCGCCTGGAGCGTGGGCGGGAACCAGTTCCTTGTCTGGAACACCGACAGCAGCGGCAACTATACGGGCTACGCCACGGGCGTCGTATCCGGCACCAGCGCGACGCTGGAAGCCGTGGAAGCCAACTTCGGCGAGACCTTCCCCAACGCCGGGCCAATGGCCTCGACCACGGCGATCGCGGCCAACGGCACGGCGGCGCTGGTGCAGGCCGGCAACCTGTTCGAACTGAACCCGGCCACCGGCGGGGGCACCGGGCCGTTACTGAAGTACCAGGGCTACGCGGTGACCGCCGGCCAATTCGGGTCGGGTGTCGCGCCGATCGGCGCGGTGCAGACGGCGAGCGGTTACGAGGTCGCCTGGAGCCTCGGCGGAAACCAGTTCCTTGTCTGGAATACCGACAGCAGCGGCAACTATACCGGTTACGCCATGGGTGTCGTGTCGGGTCAAAGCTTTGCACTGGAAGACCTCGAGCCTGCCTTTGGCAAAGACCTGAACGGCGACGGCCGGCTGTCGGCGGTCCTGGTGACGGCCACGGGCACCGGCAATGCGCTCGATCTGTCCGCCCAGACACAGGCCACGACGATCAACCTCGGCGGCAATACCGCCAGCGCGACTGCGGGTCTGAACGCGCCCGCGCTGGCCTTCATCGGCACGCCCGATGCAATAACCCTCGGTTCGGCAGCGGATACAATCGAATACAAGCTGGCGCCCGTCAGCGGCATCGAGACGATCGCGAACTTCGCCCTTGGCACGGATGAACTGAACATCGACCTGCTGGGTGCCGCAGCCGGCGTGCTGAAAGCCTACGACACCACGGTGGGTGGCCAGCATGCGATCGCGATTGCCAGCAGCGCCGACCTTGCGCATGGCGTGGTGCTGCTGAATGTGGCATCGAGCCAGACCGCGGCTGATCTGCTGGCGAATCATACGACGTTCAGCGGAGGACATGCGCTGATCAGTTGATGCCAGCGTCGTCATGCCGACGGAGATCGCCATCCACGCCTGCTGTTTGCACGAACGAAGGCGTAGATGGCGGGCCTTCGATAGAGGCCGCCGTGCGCATGGACCAATCTCCATGCGGACCGGCCTGGGTGCTTTGACCCGCGACCAAAGCCACCCAGATCGTGAGGCCATGCCCGGTTTGGTTTGGTCGGGTTCAGCGCTACGTTGACGGCCGAGGCTTCCGAGCCAGCATCCCGGAGTGTCAACGGTGCCCGCCAATGCCGCCTTGCTGCTGATTGCCCATGGATCTTCGCGCTATCCGGACGCGGCCGAGGGGCTGCACCGGCAAGCCGAGGCGCTGCGGGCGGAGGGGACGTTCCTCCAGGTGGAGGTGGCGCTGCTGAACGGCACACCCACCGTCGCCGGGTCGCTGGCGCGGATCGATGCGGGCGAGCTGCGGGTCGTGCCGTACTTCATGGAAGCCGGCTATTTTACGCAAGAAGCGATCCCGCGCGCGCTGGGATCGGCCCCGCGGGTTCGCCTGTGCCCGCCGGTGGGCACGCATGACGGCATGGCGGGCCTGATCGAGCGCCAGGCGCTGGCAGCCTGCGAAGCCATGGGGATCTCGTCGCGAGACGCAGCCGTGCTGGTCGCCGGGCACGGCTCGGCCAGCGCGCCGGGCCGGACGCTGGCCTTGCACGCGCATGCCTCACGCGTCGGCTGGACCACCTTGTTCGCGCGGGTGGAGTCGGCCTGCCTGGAGGAACCGCCCTTCGTCGCCGAGACCTTGCGCGGGTTGCGCCATCACCCTGTTGTCGTCATCGGCTTTTTCGCTGGAGAGGGCGGCCATGTTCGCGACGACCTGCCGGCCCTGGTCGCGGCGGAACAGGCGGCGCGAGGGCAAGATGGCCCGACGGTGCGCACCAACGGGTCCGTCACCAACGATCCGGCGATGCTGCGGATCATCCTGGATCAGGCGGCGATCTAACGAAAGGGGGCGGCATGTTCGCGTATGTCGGAGGCTACACCACGCCCGACAGGGGCGGACGCGGCAACGGCATCAACGTGTTCCGCGTCGATCCGGCGAGCGGCGGCTGGACGCATATCCAGCACGTGGGCGCGCTTGAGAATCCGTCGCTGTTCACGCTGACGCGGGATGGATCGCGGCTCTATAGCGTGCACGGCGCGCGGACACAGGTGAGCGCCTTTGCCATCGATCGCCGGACCGGCACGCTGAGTTTGCTCAACCAGGTCGAGTGCGGCGGCGTCAATCCGGTGGATTCGGCACTCGACCCGACCGAGCGATTTCTCGTGGTCGCGAATTACGGCACCGGCAGCGTGGCGGTGCTGCCGGTTGCCGCCGACGGGCGGCTGGAGCCTGCCTGCCAGCTTGTGGCGCTGGAAGGGACGCCGGGGCCGGATGCGAAGGAGCAGGCGTCGTCGCATCCGCATGCCGTGGTGTTCGATCCGGCGGGCCAATTCGTTGTCGTGCCGGACAAGGGGTTGGACCGCAGCTTCCTGTTCCGATTCGAGTCGGGTCGGCTTGCCCCGGCGGGGTTCATCCCGTCCGCCGCCGGGGCCGGACCTCGGCATGCCGCGTTCCATCCGTCGCTGCCGGTGCTGTATGTGAACAACGAGCTCGATTCGACGGTCTCGGTGTTCGGCCGGGACCCGGCCGCCCTGGTGGTTCGGCAGGTGATCACCACGCGGATCGCGGGTTACAGCGGGCCGAACACCACGGCGGAGATTGCCGTCTCGTCCTGCGGACGCTTCGTTTATGTCTCGAACCGCGGCCAGGACAGCATCGTGCAGTTCCTGGTCTCGCCCGGCAGCGGGTTGCTGACCGATGCCGGACATGTGCCGACAGGCGGCATGGAACCTCGGTTTTTCGCCATCGGACCGGACGGGCGGCGCTTGTATGCGGCCAACCAGGGCAGCGATTCAATCACCGTGTTTCACATCGACGCAGCCGCCGGCAGTCTGACGCCGATCGGCTTGCGGGTCGAGGTTGGCAGCCCTTCGGCGATCAGCTTCGTAACACCCTCTTGAAACTGTCGCGGCATCCTGTCGATACTGTACTCAACCGAGACGTTTGACGAGGATGTCGCCTATGGCCAAAGCAAGCACCGGACGCGGCGGGTCCGCCAGGAAGACGGCGGCTCCGCCGGTGACCGCGCGCAAGAAAGCCAAGGCCGTGGCGGCGCCGGGAAAGCCTGCGGCGGCAAAAAAGCCAGCTGCTGTCAAGGCGGATTCGAAAAAGGCCGCTGCGGCGAAGGCCGTTGCCAGGAAGGCTGCAGCTGCCAAGCCCGCCGCCAAGAAGGCAGCAGCGAAAACGCCGATAGCGGCGGTGAAGAAGGCACCCGCCGCCAAGGCGACGGCGCGCGTTCGGGCCGCGCCGACGGTGCCGGCGAAAACGACCGCGACGAAACAATCGGGTTCGGCGAAGAAGTCGCCGGCGAAAAAGGTTGCCCCGGCGGCTCCGTCGAAGACAGTGGCGGTGACCAAGGCCGCGCCGCGCCGCCCGAAGGTGCGGGTCGCAACGCCGATACCGGCCGCCCGGAGGGGGCGCCCTGCCCCGGCGGCGGCGCGCAAGGCACCTCCGGCCGCCCGGGTCAGCAGCAAGGCCCCGCAGGTCTTCACCGTCAGCCATCTGCAAGAGGCCGATTTCAAGGCCGACGGGCTGCGGCCGTATGCGCTGTATCGGGACCTCGGGATTGCCGCGGCCACCGCGGGGCTGGCGCGGGCGCATGTCATCCGCTTCGTGCCGCCCTGCACAGACGCGGTGCGCAAGCGCCATGTTCACACGACCGAACTCCAGCTTGTCTACGTGCTGAAAGGCTGGATCAAGAACGAGTTCGAGGGCCACGGCGAGCAGATGATGTCCACCGGAAGCTGCTGGCTGCAGCCGTCCGGGATCGAGCACACCGTGTTGGACTACTCGCCGGATTGCGAAGTGCTGGAGATCATCGTTCCGGCGGATTTCACCACCGAGGACGTGGGCTGACCCCATATCGACGGCATGGCTTCGCATGAGCGCCTCGATTGCCTGAAATGTCCCGCCCTGTGCTGCCGCATGGCCGGGTATGTGCGAGTCAACCGCGAGGACATCAGGCGGCTGGCCAGGCACCTGAACATGACGGTGCCGGCGTTCGAGCAGCGGCACGTCGTCGAGGTGACCGTGAGAGGCGAAAAGCGGATCAAGGAAGGCTACAAAACCTGCCAGTTCCTGGACGATCGGCGTCGGTGCACGGTGTATGAAGCCCGGCCGCATGATTGCCGCGGTTATGTCTGCTGGAACCAGGAGGACGAGACGGTCTACCTGTATGCGGTTTACTTGCAGACGGAGGTCGTGAAGTTGCGGGAGATGGAGAAGCCGGCAAGTAAATCACAGCAATAAATTACCCCGTGACCGCCCGCAGAAACGCCTCCGACCGCGCCGCCGCCTCATCGGCCAGCCGGTTCGGGAACAGCGTGAAGCCGTGCGCGCCGCCGGGGTAGATCGCCAGCTCGGCCTCGTTCCCCGCGGCGATCCAGCGCGCGTGCATGAACAGCGAATCGTCCACCAGCGCATCCTGCGTGCCGATGCTGAACAGCGCCGGGCACAGCCCCTTCAGCTCCGCATACAGCGGCGAGATGTCCGGCACCCGGCGGTCGCCGATGGTGGGCAGGAACGCATTGGCGAACTGCAGGATGTCGATCGTCCGCAGCACCAGCCGCCGATCGCCGAAGCCACGCTGACTCGGGGTCAGGCTGAGATCGAATGCGCCATAAACAAAGTTGGCGCCGCGGAACCCGGTATAGCCGTAACGGTCGCGCAACCGCAGCACCGTCACCGCCGACAGGTGGCCGCCCGCGGATTCCCCGCCAATGGTCAACACATCCGAACCGAACTCGGCCTTCGCATGCTGCACCAGCCAGGCGGCGGCGGATTCGCAGTCGTCCGGGCCGGCGGGATAGGGATGCTCCGGCGCCAGCCGATACTCGACGCTGACGACCGCAAGGCCGGTGCTATCGGCAATGTGTTCCAGCATCGGGTCCTGCGAATCCGCCGAACCGAGCACCCAGCCGCCGCCATGAATGTGCAGATAGACGCCGCGTGGCGGCGCCTCAGGTGCGATCACCCGTAGCGGAATCTCGTTGCCGTCGCGTCCGGCAATCGTAATGGTCCGGGCGCGCGGCGACTTTACCGGCGCGGGAAACGGACCGCGGCCCTGGCGGCGGGCTTCGCGGGTCGCCTCGGCGCCGACGTTCCACCACTCCGGCAGGCCGGTCATCAGCTCGACGATCGCGTCGTTCACCCTCGCGGTGTCGTCGGCGATCGCGTCCGGGCGGAACAGGGCCGGGCGGAGGGGGTTGTCGGTCATGGGCTCTCCTTGTACTGAACAGATTGGGCTGTTCGGGGGCGTATACTGAATCCGCGGCGAACCAAAAGCAACGGGGTATTGTTTTGGATGTGCAGCAGAGGCGAATGGCGATCGTTTTAGTCGATCGTTTCAATCGGATGATGGCGGCGGCAGCGGCGCTGATCGCTGCCCTTGTACTGCCCGGTCCCGGACAGCCGGCGTTGGCCGAGCAGGTGGTGGCCCAGGCCGCCGCACGCGATCCCGCCCGCATCGCCCAGGCATCCAACATCACCGTCGGCCTGATCGCCGGCGACACCGGCAGCACCGACGCACGCATCGCCGCCGACATCGCCACCGTCGTGGACGACGCCGATCGGCTGCGGGTCCTGCCGATACTGGGGAACGGGTCGGTGCAGAATATCGCAGATCTGATCTATCTCAAGGGCGTCGATGTCGCGATCGTGCATGCGGATGCGCTGGCGCAGACCATGCAAAGCAACGCGATCCCCAAGGAGGGATCGGTGCAATACGTGGCCAAGCTGTATCAGGAGGAAATTCATGTTCTGGCCGGCAAGGGCATCGCCGACCTGAATGACCTGAACGGCCAGCCGGTCAATGCCGGCCGCCCCGGCAGCGGCACCGAACTGACTGCCGCCACCCTGTTCGGCGCGCTGCACGTCGGAGCGTCCTTCCGGCATGAGACCGATACGCGCGCGTTGGATCTGCTGCGCCGGGGCGAAATCGCCGCCATGGTGGTCGTCGGCGGCAAGCCGGTGCCGCTGCTGCAGACCGTGCCGCCGGGCACCGGCCTGCACTTCCTGCCCATCGAGCTGAATCAGCAGCTTGTGGACACCTACCTCCCCATCAGCCTGGAGTATCAGCAATATCCCAGCCTGGTGACGATGGGCCATTCCGTCGACACCGTCGCTGTCGGCGCGGTGCTGATCACCCTCGCAACCCCGGCCGACAGCTTGCGGGCCAGGCGGATCAATCGTTTCGTCGATACGCTGTTCGACCGTTTCGACCAATTCAGCGAACCCGGGTTTCATCCGAAATGGTCCGAGGTGAGCCTGTTCGCGCAGGTGCCCGGCTGGACCCGCTATCCGGAGGCGCAGACCCTCGTGAGCAAGCGGGATCAAAGCCGGGAGGCCAATCTGCGCAGCGCGTTCGGCACCTATCTCAGCCAGACCGGCCAATCCATCGATGGCCTCGACTCCGCCCGGCAGCAGGCGCTGTTCCAGGATTTCCTGCGCTGGCGGGGCAAGCGGGCCGGACCCTGAGTCGGCTCCCCTCCTATACGTAGTACTCGGCCAGCGGGGCGAACCCGTTGAAACCCGTGCTGGCGTATGTCGTCACATAGGCCCCCGCGGCCAGCAGTTCGACGCGATCGCCGCATGTCAATGCCAGCGGCAGCCGGTAATTCGACCGCTCATACAGGATATCAGCCCCGTCACAGGTCGGCCCCGCGATCGCCACCGGCCCAGTGGGGGAGCCGTCATGCGCCGTGACGATGCGATACCGGATCGCCTCGCCTTCCGTCTCCGCCAGCCCGCCAAAGCGGCCGATATCCAGATACACCCAGCGCACCGGATCGTCCGGGTCGCGCCGGCTGACCAGCACCACCTCGGCCGACACCAGCCCGGCATCGGCGACGATGAAGCGGCCCGGCTCGATCAGCATCTCCGGCAGCGCATTGCCGAAATGATCGGTCATCGCCCGCATGATCGCGGTGCCGAACCGGCCGATATCCGGCACCTCATCCCGGTACCGCGCCGGGAAACCGCCGCCCAGGTTGATCATGCGCAGGTTCACCCCGGCCTCGGTCAGGTCGGTGAACAGCATCGCCACCTTGCCGATGGCGACCTCGTACGCACGCGTCGCCGTCTGCTGGCTGCCGGCGTGGAACGACAGGCCGTAGGGGTCGAGGCCGAGGCCCGCCGCCGCGGTCATCAGCTCCCGCGCGCTGTCGATCGTGGTGCCGAACTTGCGCGACAGCGGCCAGTCGGCGCCCTCGTTCTCGACCAGGATGCGGCAATACACCCGGGCGCCGGGGGCGTGCGCCGCCAGCTTGTCCAGTTCCTCCCGCGAATCGAAGGCGAACAGCGTCACGCCCGCCGCATGCGCGCGGCGGATTGCCGAGACCTTCTTGATGGTGTTGCCGAAGCTGATCGCCTCGGCCCGGGCGCCGGCCTGCAGGCAGGCATCCACTTCCTCGATGCTCGCGGCATCGAATCGGCTCGACAGGCCCACAAGGCGCTGCAGCACCGGAGCCGCCGGATTGGCTTTCACGGCGTAGTAGATCTGCGCCAGCGGCAGCGCATCCCGCAGCGCGCGGAAATTCGCTTCGACGCGGTCGATGTCCAACACCAGGCACGGCGTTGCCGGCTGATGCGTGGCCAGGAATCGGGCGATTTTCGGAGTCATCGCGCCGGGCCTCCCCTCGAATGCTCACCTGTCCAGGCGATGAGCCATGTTAACGAAACGGTCGAACGAACCAGCGACCAAACGATTGCCAGAACGCTTGACGTCGTTGCGTAACCACAGAGGGCCAGAGGCACGTGCGTTGCTGCGTGCCGCCCCATTACGACCCGCACCCGGCGCGCGCAACCGTAAATCTGAGAGAGGGTTCAAAATCCGCCCGGGCGGCGCCACATGCATGCAAACGCACACAGAACCGAGGTAACCGTGCCGAAAGACGGACCGCAAGCCGAACCGGTCCGCACCGGCATCTCCTGGTTCACTCTGATCAAGGACACGCTGCGCGCCAGCACGACCGACCGGGTTTCGCTCGCCGCCGCGGGTTGCGCGTTCTACGCCACCCTCGCCCTGTTCCCCGCGATCAGCATGCTGATCTCAGTCATCGGCATGGTGCTCGATCCGGTTACCGCCGAGCGGCAACTGGACGTGCTGTCGGGTCTGCTGCCGCCGCCGGCCTTCAGCCTGATCGCCGATCGGGTGCACCAGCTTGTCTCCCAAAGCGGCGGCAATTTGAGCGCGCATCTGGTCGTCAGCTTCGTATTGGCATTCTGGAGCAGTTCCACCGGCAGCAAATCGGTGCTGTCGGCGGTCAACGTCGCCTATGACGTGACCGAGCAGCGTCCCTTCCTGCGGTTCCAGGCCATCGGCCTGTCGATGACCCTGGTCGCGGTGATCTGCGCGATGGTGGCGATCGCGGTGCTGCTGGTGCTCGCGCCGGCGATCGATTTCCTGGGATTGTCTCCGCACGGCGGTGGGCTGATCAACGCGGCGGGCATGGCCATGATGATCGCGTTTTTCGCCATCGCTATCGCGCTGCTGTATCGGTACGGCCCGTCGCGGCCGCCGCCGCCCCGCCCGCGCATTGTGGCCGGCGCGGCGCTGGCGACCGTGCTGTGGTTGATCGCCTCCGAACTGCTGTCCTTCTACGTCTCGAGCATGGCCAGCTTCGGCGCGACCTACGGGTCGCTGGCGGCCGTCATCGGCGTGATGATGTGGTTCTACCTGTCCGCCTACGCCGTGCTGCTGGGGGCGGAGTTGAATGCGCGGCTCGAAGAGGTCGATTGAATTGAGTACTCGACTGTCCATCCGCTCGCTGGCCTGAAAGGCCGGGCTGCGTGCCCCGTTGCCTGTCCGGGGCCGAGCGGTCGCCTGGCGCCGAACGCCGCGACCCAAAGTGTAAAGTTTTCCGACACGCGCGAGATTGACGCACCGGCTGGACCGCTGAAACCGTAAAAGCGCCGATCGGCGGGAACGGAGAAACACGGGATCTTGCGCCAGATCCCACCGGCGCCGCTCGCTTCGCCCGTTGGCCGCATGGTGTGACGACAACACCGCAGCGCTTATCCTGGCACATGGGTGAGACCGCGTTCGGCAGTGTCGGAATACTTTACACGTTTGCGTTATCTGACCGGTGGCACGATACCATGTTATTATAATGGTTGGGTTTTTCGCCGTGGCCCGTCGCTTGCATCCAGGGAGTTGGCTAATTTTTTCAGGAGAGCGGTCATGAAGTCCCGAATTCTCGCTTTCAGCGCCATGGCGCTGCTGTCAGCGAACGTCGCACACGCCGGCACCATCTACGATACGATCAACTTCGGAACGTTTTCGGGCACTGATGGCCCGGCCGGTGACGCCACCACCGTGATGGGCGTCTCGTTCTACTCGCCGATCAACTCTTTCACCGTGACGTTGGACCTGACGGCCGGAAATGCGGGCGACGGAGGCATCTCATCAGTCTACCTCGTGCCGGACGACAATAGCGGTGGAAGCCTCGGCGTTGCGGGAAATCCGATCGCAGCCTTCGTCGGCGGAAGCACCGCCGGCAGCCAACTCCTCGGGACCGTATCGGACTCGTCGCTGACCGCTGCCGACAATCCCATTTCGTTCAATGTGGAAAACACCAGCGTCAGCACCAATGGCGAATATTGGGTGGCGTTGGTCGCCGGCACAGGCTCGTCGGTCGAGTGGCAATATATTGGCGATGCCAGCGGTATCGGCACGGCCGGCCAGGGCTATATCAGCAATTACCTCGATGGCTCGACTACCGGGCCGGTCGTTACCTACGCTAACGGTCCCGGCTATGGGCCCTATGAATTGTCCGTCGTGCCGGAACCCGCTTCGATCGCGCTGCTCGGAATGGGCTTCGCGGGTCTGGGCCTGCTGCGCCGCCGTAAGGCCGCCTGAGCGCGGGATCGAAGCATTTTTCAGCATGAGGACAAAAAATGAGTAATGGTCATAGCGGCGGCTGCTATATGCAAGGTGTCCGGATCCGGACAGCCCGCGGCGAACAAGCTGTCGAAACGATATCCGCAGGTGACGCGGTCGCGGTGATCCGGGGCGGTGAGGAGGTCATGGAGCCTGTGAAGTGGATCGGCTTTACTGCCGTCGATCTGTCTTCTCATGCCTATGTTGAGGACGCTGCGCCCATCCGCATCCGTGCGGGTGCGATTGCCGAGAACGAGCCGGTTCGGGACTTGTTTCTCTCGCCCGAGCATTGCCTGATCCTTGACGACCGGTGCGTCGCGGCCAAGTTGCTGGTCAACGGCGGATCTATCGTCAGTGAGCGCGCACACGCCCCGTTCACCTACTATCACCTCGAGCTGGAAAAACACGGTATCCTGCTCGCTGAGAACACTGCTGCCGAGAGCTACCTCGATACCGGCAATCGCAGCGTGTTCGACAATTCCGGCGCACCGCGGCAACTGCACCCGACCTTCAAGTTCGACGCGCACTCTGAACGTTGGCTGACTGATGCCTGCGCGCCGCTGGCGAACGCAACCGAGGTCGAGGCGATCTGGACCCGCCTGGCCGACCGTTCCGTCTCGATCGGCTTTGCGATCCCGGAAATCATCACGGTTGAGAACGCCGACATCCGCCTCGTCGCGGATGGCGAGGTGATCGTGCCGACATCGGCGCGCGACTCCCGCTACGTGTTCATGGTGCCGGCGGGTGTCTCCTCCGTCACCCTGGCGTCGCGCTTCTGCATCCCTTCCGACAAGATGTTGGCCACCAACCGTGACACGCGCCGCCTCGGCGTTTGCGTCAATTGGATAGCCATCCGTTCGGAAAATGCCGAAACTATTCTCTCTGCCGACCATCCCGGTCTGCAGGACGGTTGGTACGACGTTGAAGGCCAGGGCAAGTCGATCTCGCGCTGGACTGACGGCACGGCAACCATCCCGTGGGAAAACGTTACCGGCGCAACGATGTTGACCGTTTGCTGCACGCCGGTCGACCAGTATCCGCTGTATGACGACAAGGCTCGCCTCGTCGCCTGATTGCTACCACGGCAAAACGCCGTCACGGAGCCAGGACCCTTCACGGGGTCCTGGTTTTTTTTTGAAACCGGCATTGCGAGGAACGATGCTGTATCACTGAGGGCATATTGCAGACGCAGAAGGAAATTTCATCTTGACCGCATGTAGTGCCCCCGACCCGCGACCATTTTGGCAGCGCAAGCGGCTTGACGAGATGACCGCGGCGGAATGGGATTCGCTATGCGACGGATGCGGAAGGTGTTGCCTGCAAAAGATCAAGGCGGACGATACACTGAAAATCTATTCCTTAGATGTGGCCTGCAAAATTTTGGACACCGCCACCGGCCATTGCAAGGACTATCCGAACCGGCTCAATCTGCCCGTAATCTGCAATCTGCACACAGCAGAGAACATCTTTGATCTCGAGTTGCCCTCAACCTGTGCTTATCGCATGGTCCATGAAGCACGAGACCTGGAGTGGTGGCACCCCTTGGTGTCCGGCCGCGCGGCTTCGGTGCGCGAGGCCGGGATTTCCGTCGCCGGCCGTGCAATACCCGATACCAAGGCTGGCTTCATGGAGTTCCATACCGTGGATTGGCCGGCGCAGCCTTTCCAACATGAGCGGCATCTTCGTTGGCGCACGGCGATGTTTGGCGGGATCAGCGCGTGCGTTCCGACCTTCTTCGATGCCTCGGGACAGATCGATCGCGACCTGATGGCGGACCATTGCTTCTGGCTGTTGAGCAACGGTTGTCACAGCCTGGCAATCCTCGACAAGACCGGCGAGGCCGCCACCCTGACGTTACGTGAACGTTCGGTTCTTCTGGAAGGGCTTGTTGAGCGGGGCGTGCCGCCATCGAAAATACTGCTCGGCATCGGAACAGCCGGTTTCGCCGATGTGGTTCGCGTTGCGGAGCATGCCGGCGAGCTTGGTATTCGCGGGGTGCTTGTCTCCGTAGCGGCATCCGGGAAAATGATGCCCCGCGATGTCATCCCCGATGCGACGCGAGACCTCATTCTGCGTCTCCCTGCCGCCCTCAGCGTCTACCTGTCTTTCTCCGTAGGCCACCGTGCGATCGACGCCTGCCTGACAGCGTTCGAAGCATTCATGCAACAGGTGCCCGAGCGACTGACAGGCATCCGCGACGAGACCGCAGGCTGCAAGTTGGGGCTGGCGGCGCTTGACCGCTTCAGCGGCTCCCGCTTCGAAGTCTACACGACCGACGAAACGATGCTGGGCGATCTGGTCAACGCGGGTGGTTCCGGGTTGATAAGCCCCGGGGCCAACCTGCTCGGCCGTCCGTGCAGGCAAGTGATAGACCCGTCCTGGCCGGCTCCGGGCCAGGACATCCACCGCGCGGTGGAAACGGTGTCCAAGGCGCTCCGCTCGCGTCCCATGGTTCCCGCCCTGAAGGCGCTACTCGCCCGGCATCTCGGCCGCCCCGGATGCGATCGGGTGCGCTTGCCATTGCGTCCGCTGCGCCAGGCCGAACGCATTGACCTGTTTCGAGCGTTCGATGCCGCGGGGGTGAAATTGAGACCGCCGCATTTGTAATGACGCGACGATCCCCATACCGGGGCTATCGGTTGCCGGGGCTTTTCAATTGATCTCATCGTATCGTGAGTGGTACCCGGATGCCGCGCCGCAGAATGTTTCCGGCGGACCGCGTATCGGAGGACCCGTGACTGATCTTCATTGGCTGCCGGCGATCCCGGACTGGCGCCAGCGGCTGCGGGCGCTTGCGGCCGAACCGGCCACCGCCTGGGACTCCGCGGTCGCCCTGGCGAACGCCCGGCTGAACTTCGTCCTGACCAATGCGCTGGACGAAACCGTGCGCCGCGTGCTGCCGTGCGGACCCGAATCACTGGCCACGAAGAAGGTGCGGCTCGCGGTGCTCGGCTCCTCCACGCTGACGCATCTGCTGCCCGGCATCCGCGTCGCCGGCCTGCGCCGCGGCATCTGGATCGACACCTATGAAACCGACTATGGCCAGTATTTGCAGGAGCTGTCGGAAAGCGATTCCGCGCTGCACGACTTCCAGCCGACGGCGATCCTGCTGGCGCTGGATGCCTATCACCTGACCTCCGGCGTGACGGCCGGCATGGATGCCGCGACCGCCGATGCCGCGCTGGAGGAGATGCAAGGCCGCATCAGCGAAACCTGGCGCCTGGCGCGGGAGGCGTTCCGCTGCCCGATCATCCAGCAGGCGATCCTGCCGGTGCATCTGACGGTGCTCGGCAACAACGAACACCGCCTGCCCGGCTCGCGCGCCTGGTTCGTAACCCGGCTGAACCAGGCCGTCCGCGTAATGGCCGAGCAGGAGGCCGTCGATATCCTGGCGGTGGACGATCGCGCCGCCCGCGACGGAATCGGCAAGTGGCACGACCCGGCGCTGTGGCACCGCTCCAAGCAGGAGGTGACGCCCACCGCCGCGCCGCTCTACGGCGATCTTGTCGGCCGTTGGCTAGCGGCGAAGCAGGGACGGTCCTTCAAGTGCCTGGTGATGGACCTCGACAACACGCTGTGGGGCGGCGTCATCGGCGATGACGGGCTGGAGGGCATAGCACTCGGCCAGGGCAGCCCGCTGGGCGAAGCCTACACCGCGTTCCAGGAGTACGCCCGCGAACTCAGCCGGCGGGGGGTGATCCTCGCGGTGTGCTCCAAGAACGACGAGGCGAACGCGCTGGAGCCGTTCGAGAAACATCCCGACATGGTGCTGAAGCGCGGCGACATCGCCAGCTTCGTCGCCAACTGGCAGAACAAGGCCGACAATATCCGGGCGATCGCGCAGGAGTTGAACATCGGCCTGGATGCGCTGTGCTTCATCGACGACAACCCGTTCGAGCGCAACCTGGTGCGGCAGGAACTGCCGATGGTCGCGGTGCCGGAGGTGTCGGACGATCCCACAGGCTATCCGGTGGCGCTGGCCGATGGCGGCTATTTCGAGGGCCTCGCGGTCACCGACGATGACCGCGACCGGACCAGCCAGTACCAGGGCAACAAGGCGCGCGACGCGCTGAAGGCGGCGGTGACCGATCTGCCGTCCTATCTGCGCGGGCTGGAGATGACTCTGATCTGGAAAGGTTTCGATCGCATCGGCCTGCAGCGCATTGTGCAGTTGATCAACAAATCCAACCAGTTCAACCTGACCACACGGCGCTACACCGATGAGGACGTGGTCGCGGTGATGGCGGATGCTGATGCGTTCGGCCTGCAATTGCGGCTGACCGACCGGTTCGGCGACAACGGCATCATCGCCATCGTCATCGGGCGGTTGCAGGACAACAAGGACCTGCTGATCGACACCTGGCTCATGAGTTGCCGCGTGCTGGGACGGCAGGTGGAGCCGACAACCCTGAACCTGATCGCCCGGGAGGCCTTGAAACTCGGGGCGAAACGGTTGATCGGCGAGTACATTCCAACCAAGAAGAATGCCATGGTGAAGGATCACTATGCCAGGCTGGGATTTACGGTTATGGAGACCGATCAGGCGGGCGGCAACCGAAACGTCCTGAATCTGGAGGGGTTCACACCCGCCGAAACATTCATTCACGTGACCGAGGGCTGAACTGATGGCGACGGAAGCCGAAATCTACGCCGCGCTGACCGAAATCTTCCACGACGTGTTCCTGCGCGACGATATCGTGCTGACTCCGGAACTGACGGCCAAGCAGGTACAGGGCTGGGACAGCTTCAAGCAGATCGAGATCATTATGGCGAGCGAGGAGAAGTGGGGCATCAAGTTCAACACCCGCGAACTCGACAGCCTCCGCTGCGTCGGCGATCTGGCCAGACTGGTCGGCACGAAGACGGCTTAGCCGCCGGGCGGGGTGGTTCCCTTCGCCGAACGCGGTGTAGGCCACCGCCGTCATGGCGGCCGTAGGGCCGCCATCCACGCCTTTGTTTGACTAAAGAAAAGGCGTGGATGCCGATCTCCATCGGTAGACGAAGTAGTGCCGCCGTTCGCCTACCCTTCCAGCAGGTGGCCAAGCGCGCGCAACGGACGGAGGTCGTCGCAGATAATCTTGGTGATCGCCAGCAACGGCACCGCCAGGATAGCCCCGGCCACGCCCCACATCCAGTACCAGAAGATCAGCGCCAGCATGACCGCCACCGGATTGATGGTGAACCGGCGCGCCAGCAGCATCGGCGTGGCAATCTCGCCCTCGATCACGTGGATGCCCAAATAGAGCCCAACGGGCAACAGGGCGAACCAGGTGACTCCCAGCGCCAGCACGCTGGCCATCAGGAAAATCACGATCCCCACCATCGGCCCGAGGATCGGCACGAAATTCACCACGAAGGCGACGGCCCCCCACAGCACCGGATTGGCCACACCGCACAGCCACATCACGCAACCGGTGGCGGCCCCGACAAGCGCGTTGATGCAGGTCACGGTCAGCAGGTAGGCCGAGACGTTGCGCTCGATATCCGCCGACAGCTCCACCGCCTGCCGCTTGTCCTTGAACCGCGGCAGGATCTCCACAAGGCGCCGCAGAAAGGTTTCGCCTGAGACCAGCAGGTAGAACAGCATCAGCAGCGTGGTCAGCAGGCCGGTCGTCGCCGCGGCGGTGCCGCTGAACACCGCGCCCAGCAGGCTGGCCGACTTCACCGCCGGGGCCTGAGGCCCCGCGCCGGGCCCGCCGCCGGCCAGCGCGTCGAGCTGGTGCATCATATGCTGCACCGTATCGATCGGTCCCTTCAGCACCCCGAAGCTATCGCGCAGTTTTGGAATCGCCTGCGGCAGCCTGGCCGCCCAGTCGGTGGCCGGCCCGGCCAGCGCGCTGATCGTCGCGGCGAACGCCAGCAGCACCAGCAGCACCGCCAGGATGCCGCCGGCGGCGCGCGGAATGCGGATTCGCTCCAGCAGGCGAACCAGCGGCTGCAACAAGATCTTCAGCACCAGCGCCAATACCAGCGGCAGGATGATCTCCGAGGCGATATACAGCACCGCCAACGCCGCGAATGTGAACAGCCCACCGAGGAAAATCGTCTTCGGATCGGTTGGCAGCGGCATGTCATCGTCGTCCTCGGCCGCCGCCTTGAACGTTTTCTTCTCGGTCACCGCGCCAACGGTGTGGTCGCCCGCGGTGACGAATTCGCTGCGGGTTTCCGCCGCGACGATCCGGTCCTCGGCGGGCGGGGTTGAGGCATCGGTCATGGCCTGGTGCGCCTTCGTCCGTGAATGGGACGCGGTCGCCGGACGATCCGTCCGCCGATTGGCCGCAGGGCTACAATCGTTCTAGGCGCGACAGGTTACGAAGAACGCGCCGGCGGGGCGATCACCTCTCGGGTAGCGGCAGGGCCGGGCGCCGGAAAACCGCCGTCAGGCGGCGAGAGTGCGGGTCGAGATACGCTGAAGTTCGGCACAGTGTCATGGCCGGCCTCGTGCCGGCCATCCACGACTTTGCTTGGTCGAACACCGCAAGTCGTGGATGGCCGGATCAAGTCCGGCCATGACACTTGGCACTATGGCCGGGCCATGACGCGGAAAAGGTCTAGACGATCGGCCCCCTGACCTCTCGCGTCAGCTTCTGCCGCATCGCCTCGGCGAAATCGGCATACGCGCGGCAGGTGACGGCGAACGACCCGGGGCCGCCGATAACCTCATCCGTGTAGGACGCCAGCAGGTCCGGCTCCTCATGCAGAATGCACAGACCGTTGATGGTGATCCCACCCGTCACCATGCGGTCCCGTATCGGCCCCGGAGCGATCCCGTCGTTCGACCGCCCGTCTCCGATGACGTTGACGATGTTGCGCTTGGGAACCGCCGGCACGCCCGCCAGCAGGGTCAATGAGGCCAACAGCGCCTCCCCGATCGCCGTCGCCCCTGCCCTGACGGTCCGCGGCATATTGTCCACGCCATCCGCGAACGCCGCCAGATCCGCGGCGGTCGCGATGCGGGTCCAGGGCGTGATGACGTCCTGCTGTCCCGTGCCGGACCACAGCAGCAGCGCGAGCAGACTGGCCCCGGCCAATCCCTCGACCACCGCCGGGTCCCGCAATGCCGCCGCCATGCCGCCCGCGATCAGCCCGAACTCCTCATAGGTGACGCTGGCGGAGCCATCCACCGCCAGCACCATCGCCAGATCGACGTTCTCGGCGGTCAGCGTCCGCGCTCGATATTGGGCAGCAGGGCGGTCATCAGGCCAATCAGCGGCAGGAAGGAGCAGACCTTGTACACCGTGTCGATGCCGGTGACGTCGGCGATCTGCCCGAGCGCGGCGGCCCCCAGGCCACCCAGCCCGAAGGAAAAGCCGAACATCATTCCCGCCACCAGGCCGATGCGCCCCGGCAGCAATTCCTGCGCGTAGACCACGATGGCGGAGAAGGCCGAGGCCAGGATCAGGCCGATGGCCACGCTCAGGATGCCCGTCCATAGCAGCCCGGCATAGGGCAGCATCAGCGCGAAAGGAGACGTCCCGAGGATGGAGAACCAGATCACCGGCTTACGCCCGACACGGTCGCCGATGGGGCCTCCGGCGAAGGTGCCCACCGCAAGCGCACCCAGGAAGGCGAACAGCATGTACTGCGCGTGCTGTACCGAAAGGCCGAATTTCTCAATCAGGTAGAAGGTGTAGTACGAAGTCAGGCTTGATGTGTACACGTTCTTCGAGAACATCAGCACCAGGATGACGCCAAGCGCCAGGTAGACCTTGCCGCGAGGCAGCGGTGAGGCCGGGGCGGCAACCTGTGCCTTCCGGCCCCGGCGGGCGAGCATCGAGGGGTGGCGCGCATACCAGGCGCTGACACTGGTCAACACCACCATCGCCAGCAGCGCGGCGGCGGAGAACCAGGCGATGCTGCCCTGCCCGCGCGGCACGACGATGAACGCTGCGAGCAACGGTCCCACCGCCGACCCCGCAGTGCCGCCCAACTGGAATAACGATTGCGCGAAGCCGTAGCGGCCTCCCGACGCCATCCGCGCCACGCGGGACGATTCGGGGTGGAAAACCGATGATCCGAGACCCACCATCGCCGCCGCGACCAGGATCATCGGGTAGCTGTCCGCCACCGCCAGCAGCAGCAATCCGGCCAGGCTGAACCCCATCGCTATCGGCAGCGAGAACGGCTGCGGATGCTTGTCGGTGACCATCCCGACGACGGGCTGGAGCAGCGAGGCGGTCATCTGAAACGCCAGGGTAATCAGCCCGATCTGGCCGAAATCAAGGCGATAGGAGTCTTTCAGGATCGGATAGATCGCCGGCACCAGCGACTGGTTCATGTCGTTGAGGAAATGGCATAGGCTGAGCGACACGAGGATCGCCATGGCCGTCCCGGTTTCGCTCGGCGCGGCAAGCGCAGCGCCGCCGGGCATGGAGACGGCTTGGTTTTCGCTCACAGTCGGTTCCTTCGGTCCACTCGGAGTAGCGGGAGATACTATGCAGAAACCCGAACCGGTCCACCCATGCACCGGCGGGGGATCAGCCATCTCCGGACTGGCGCGAAAAGAGGAAAACCAGCTACATCAATCGACATTAGCGGCAAAGTTTCCGTATCCGACCGGGCACGGGGCTTGATGAGTCGATTGCGCGGACTGGAGAGCGGTGGTGTCGTTGTCCCGGAAACACCTGCGAAGCGGAGGCTCGTTTGCCTTGCCGCTGTTGGGCATTGTGTTCCTGCTTGCCTGCTACCTTTTGCTGGTGCAGTGGGACCATCTGCCATCCCTGATCACCGCGGGCTTAGCCGCGGCGCACTGGCCGATCTGAGAGAGCCGGGACGGCTGTTGTCTGGCTCTGTCACGGCTTCGATCGCCCGGGCCCGCTATCGCCGCACGTGACGCAACAATGTTCGACCGCCAGGTTCGCTTAGTCGCGGGCGCGGCTTAACGGCCGCGCGTCCGCAGATCCTGGTTGAAAGCCGGATCGAATACGCGGCCGAGATCGGAGCGGGTGAGGCCGATATCCTGCAGTTCGTAATTGGACATCGATGCCAGCTCCGCCGCGGCCTCGCGGTCCTGGCGCCAGGCGCGAAGCCACGCGACCCTGCCGGCCAGCCACGCCGAGACCCGGGACTTTTGCCGGCGGACCGAAGCGGCGGCCGGAGCCGTCAGGTTCGGCTCTTCCCATTTGGCGTCGATATAGCTCAAGCTGGGCAGCTTGAAGGTGTGAGAATCAGCGGTGTGAACGCTCATGACGAATAATCCGAACCCGCCCGGGACCAACGCGATGTCGGGGTGACGAAGCGTCCCCAGGATATGATGCAGTGCAACATAGGCCGGATGACCTCTGGATTAAGAGTCAAAAATGATCAAACTGTTATGTGCATTTCGCATAGATGACGAACGAGTTATGACATGAAATCGCCACAAGTTCGCAAGGTCACGGCCCCTGGTGCTTCGCCGTTATCAGCGCTGCGGCGGGAACTGGCTCGCCTGAACCTAAACGGGTTCATCGTGCCGCGAGCGGACGAGCACCTCGGCGAGTATGTCCCGGCTTCGGCCGAACGGCTTGCCTGGCTGACCGGGTTCACCGGCAGCGCCGGATTGGCCGCTGTGCTGGCGTCCACCGCCGCGGTCTTCACCGATGGCCGCTACATCCTGCAACTCGCCGAACAGACCGATGCCGCTCTGTGGCAACGTTTGCATATCACCGAGCAGCCGCCGCATGCATGGCTGGCCGAAAATGCTCCGAAGGACGCCCGCATCGGCTATGACCCGCTGCTGATCAGCGAGGAGAGCCTGACCCGCTTCACCGATGCCGGCCTGGACATGATCCCCCTCGCCGCCAACCCAATCGACTCCATCCGGGCCGATCGGCCGCCGCCTCCGATGGCGGCGGCCTTGCCGCATGATTTGAGGTATGCCGGGAAGAGCTCCGAAGCCAAGCGCACCGACGTGGCGATTTCGCTGCGGGAGGCGAAGCAGGATGCGGCGGTGCTAACCGATCCGGCCTCAATCGCGTGGCTGCTGAACATCCGCGGCAATGACGTGCCGTTCACACCGTTCGCCTTGTCGTTCGCCGTGATCCACGCGGATGGCGCGACGGAGTGGTTTATCGATCCTGCCAAAGTGCCGCCCGAAACCCGCGCCTGGCTCGGCAACGCCGTATTGATCGCCGATCGGCCGGCGCTGGAGGGGGCGCTGCGGGGTTTGGCGGGGAAGACGGTGCGGGTGGATGCCGCCGGCTCCCCGGTATGGTTCGCGCAGCAGCTTCGCGCTGCGGGTGCGGTGGTGGTTTCCGGCAGCGATCCGTGCCAGTTGCCGAAAGCCTGCAAGAACGAAACCGAACAACAGGGTGCGCGGCAGGCGCATCTGCGCGACGCGGTCGCGGTGTGCCGCTTCCTGCACTGGCTCGACACCGAGGCGCCCGATGGCGGCCAGACCGAAATCTCCGCCGCCGACACCTTGCTGGCGTTCCGGCGGGAGGTCGAGGGCTTCCGCGGCGAGAGCTTCCCGGCGATCTCCGGCGCCGCCGAGCATGGCGCGATCATCCACTATCGCGTCACGCCGGAGACGGACCGGCCGATAAAACGGGACGAGGTGTATCTGATCGACTCCGGGGCGCAGTATCCCGACGGCACCACCGACATCACCCGCACGGTCTGGATCGGTTCCGGCCCGGCTCCCGCTGAACTGCGGAACCGGGTGACGCGGGTAATGCAGGGACACATCGCCATCGCAACCGCGGTCTTCCCGAAGGGCGTCGGCGGACCGCATCTGGATGTGCTGGCGCGGCGGGCGCTTTGGCAGGCCGGGCTGGACTATGACCATGGCACCGGGCACGGCGTGGGCAGCTATTTGTCGGTCCACGAAGGCCCGGTCAGCATCTCCCGTCAGGCGCGGCCGGTGCCCATCGCCCCCGGCATGATTCTGTCGAATGAGCCGGGGTTCTACCTGCAGGACCAATACGGCATCCGCCTGGAGAACCTGTTGCTGGCCCAAACGGCGGACATCCCGGGCGCCGGCAAGCCGTTCCTGCGTTTCGAAACCCTCACCCTTGCCCCGTTCGATCGGCGCCTGCTGGACCCGGGGTTGATGACGGCGGAGGAGCGCGGCTGGCTCGATTCCTATCACGGGCGGGTGCTGGACAGTGTCGGTCCCGCGCTCGATCCGGCCGCAAGGGCCTGGCTCGCCGATGCCTGCGCGCCCATCGGAGGTTAATAGGAGGCTGGCGCGAGAGCGCTGCGCGGTTTGAGCACCTCTGACCTCTCCGGGTTGCGCCGGGACACCAACGACAACCTCGCGCGATCGGTCGAAAGGTTGGGGTTCCAGTATGCATCGGTGTCGAGCCGATGCCCCCAGCGCCGCCGCATCGCCACTGCCGCCCGATGCATCCGATCCGGCTCCGTGACGCTGCTTTCCGGCCGGTGGTGCCAGGCCAGCTCGGCATACGGGGTCCAGACGTTGCGGTAGCCTCGTTCGATCAGCTTCAGGCAAAGGTCGACATCGCTGAAAGGCGCCAGCGGTGAATCGTCCTCCAGGCCGCCGGCGTGCAGAAAGGTTTCGCGGCGAACCATCAGGCAGGCGCCGCTGACGGCGGTAACGTTGCGAACGAGTTGAAGATGGCCGAAATACCCCGGGTCGGACCGCAGTCTGCCCGGAAACTGATAGTGCGCGATCCCGCTGCCCGACACGGTGATGCCGGCGTGACGCACGGTGCCGTCCGGATTGATTAACTTGGCGCCGACAGCGCCGATCTCCGGGCGAAGGGCGTGCGAGACCATCTCACGCAGCCAGCCGGAGTCCGTGGCTTCGATGGCGCTGTCCAACAGGAGAAGCAGCGACCCGTTCGCCGCCTGTGCCGCGGCATTCGCCCGCTTCATATCGCCGCGCACACTCGCAACCCGCCGGCCGTGCACGAGAACTTCCAGATTGGGATAATCCGTGCGCTCCGCCAGGACAGCAAGACAGCGTTCCACCGCATTTGCATCGTCGTCCGCCGCGACAAGGATCGAGACAATCGGCGCGGCGGCGGGGACCGGATAGACCACGCGCGTAAATATCGGCAGGGCCGGCGCCGGCATCGCGGTGGCGCCGGCGCTGTGCCGCGCCACGAATTGCTGAACCGCCCGGCGGCCGTTGCGCACGCAGCGATCATGCGATGCCTGGGAGAAGGTACGGTCCGCGGCGTCCTGCCGCCAGTGATACAGCACCTCTGGAATATGCACGATGCCATCGGGCCGGGTCTCCGCCACTGCACGTAGCGCGAGATCGTAGTCCTGGCTGCCCTCAAAACCGATGCGAAAGCCGCCGATACGCTCGACCAGCGCGCGCCGGTAGACACCGAGATGACTGATCAGGTTGTGGCCCGCGATCAGGTCGGGATTCCATCCGGGCTTGAAATAAGGGCGCGAACGGCGGCCGAACGAGTCGATATGGTCCTCGTCGGAGTAAATAATATCGGCACCGGGTTGATCGACGATCCGGACCGCCACCTCATACAGAGCGCGCGGTGACAGCAAGTCGTCGTGATCGAGCAACGCCACGAAGGTGCCGGTGGCGCATGACAGTGCCGAGTTGGAGGCGGCGGAGATGTGGCCGTTTCGCTCGCGCCAGAGTACGGTAATGCGCCGGTCGCGCGCCGCGGCTTGCCGCAAGGTCGCGGCGACAGCCGGATCGGTGGAGGCGTCGTCGGCGATGCAGAGTTGCCAGTGGGGATAGAGTTGCTGCTCGACGGATTGGATGGCCGCCGACAGATGGGCGGGATCGGGGTTGAAGACCGGCATGATGACGGAGATCAGTGGCGGTGAGCCGAAACCCGCAATCCGCGCCAGGATCTGGCGTCGCCGATACTCGTCCAGACGATCGTGCTGCTGGATCCAGGCTGGATAGGCATCCTCGACCGAGGCCGTATCAGGGCGCATGAGGCCCGCGAAGCTGTGCAATCCGGTCCGCAATTTTCGTGGCAGGCTGGCGGATAATAACCAGAACCCGCGTCGTGCAACCGTCAGGCAACCCCGCGGCACATAGGGACGGACCGTTTGCAGCAACCGCCGGCCCGGCGGGACGCTGATACCGCGTGGCACCGGCGGCCGGGCGGTCCAGGCTTCACGCCATGTCCGCTCGGATTGCGGCAAATCGTTCAACTATCAGAACCTCCGGCCGGATGTACAGGCCAGCGACTATGGAGTGGTACTGTTCGGCACGGCACTGTACGATGATGTGTACTGGATGAAACCGGCGTGACAGGAAGTGATTGCGATTAAAATACTTTTTCTCTGCCGTTCCGTTGTTGGAGGAGCCTTCGTTATGCCAGTCGGCTGGCGATCCAGCGACTACGAAACGACCGCCGCGCGGTCTCGATCGGCAGGCGTTTCGTTCTCTTGCTGCGGCGAACCGCCGCTCCGATACAGGAACGATACCCTGGCGGTCATGTCCGCCGGCCGGCCGCGCCGGCGGTTAGAGCATTTTCGGCGTGACTGGAAGGTGCCGGACGCTGCTACGCCGTCATGGCCCGGACAAGCCAATTGCCGCTTCAGTCGGGCGTCCCTCCCTCCCCGTCATGGCCCGGCTTGCCCGGTCCATGACGGGGAGGGAAGGACGCCCGATTCGCTTATCCTTGGGCGTTGAAAGGTCGTTGCACCGATTCCAATCAGCCTGAAAATGCTCTAGCGCGCCTTCGACTCAGCCTCGTAGAGCGCCCGGTTTTCGGCGTTCGGCGGATACAGGCCGGAAAGCGGCGCGCCGTCGTTCACCCGGTTCATGATCCACGCCTCCAGACGCTCCTGCTCCGCCGCCACCGCGGCGACATCGGCCAGCAGCTTTTGCGGAATCACGACCGCGCCGTCGTCATCCACCATGATCACGTCGTCCGGGAACACCGCGACTCCGCCGCAGCCGATCGGCTCTTGCCAGCTGACGAATGTCAGACCGGCAACGGAGGGCGGGGCGGCGGCGCCGCGGCACCACACCGCAAGCCCGGTTCCCAGAACGCCCGAGACGTCACGCACCACGCCATCGGTCACCAGTCCCGCAACGCCCTTTTTCGCCATCCGGGCGCACAGGATATCGCCGAAGATGCCGGCATCCGTGACACCCATCGCATCCGCCACGGCGATACAGCCCGCCGGCATCGCCTCGATCGCCGCGCGGGTGGAGACCGGAGACGACCACGACGCCGGCGTTGCCAGATCCTCCCGCGCCGGGACGAACCGCAACGTGAACGCGCGACCTATCAGCCGGGGCTGCCCCGCCCGGAGCGGCTTCGTGCCGCGCATCCAGACATTGCGGAGTCCCTGCTTCAGCAGCACGGTGGTGACGGTTGCGGTCGAAACGCCCGAAAGCGCGGCAAGCGTGGCAGGGTCGATGGTCATCGGACGCTCCGTCTCCCAAGCAGTGGCCGGCGCATTGAATGGCCGTTGCCGGGCGAACGCAAGATCCGGCCAGCGCGGAGGACGCCGGAGCCGCGTCCCGGCCGCGCGCCTTATGAGCGCGCCGGCATAACGCGCGGGTTCGATGCGAGGCCGGTTGATGTTTCGCAGCACAGACGGAACGACAGTTGCGCGGCGCATGTCCGCATGCCGGCGGGCCTACCCGCCACTTTAGACCGCGGTGTGATCGGCACCGTTGGCCAGTATGGCCTGGGTATGATCCACAAGCTTGGCCAGTGCTTTTTGCAATCCGTTCCATTCCGCCCGGCTCAGGCCGGCGGACAGCGCCATTTCGACCTCTTGAGCCATTGGTGCGATCCCGCTGTAGATGGTGGCCCCCTTGCGCGTCAATCGCAACAGGCGGCCGCGGCCATCGTCCGGATCGCGGGACTGGCGCAGCAATCCGCGCGAAACCAGGCTGGCGGCGGCGCGGCTGACCTTCACTTTGTCCATCGACGTCCGCTCTCCTGCGGCGGTCGGCGACAAGACGGTGAACCGGCCGATCGCGGCCAACAGCCGCCATTCCGGCATGCCGAGTCCCGATTGCCCGAGATATTGACGGGCGATGACACGAGAGACTCCCTCGGATGCTACCGCCAGCCGGAACGGCAAGAATTCTTCAAGCCGGAATTCTTCCATGCCCCCGTCGGCATCCTGTTGTATTGGTTCTTTCACTTGAAACCACCTTGGATAGTCGGACCATTATGCATTAGAAATCGTGATTCAACAACAGGCCACCCAACAAAATACCCATCTTCCGCACAAATTCTTTCCGATGGCGCAAAGCCGGCGCACGAACCGGGGCGGACGGCGACCCGCCACGGTGCTGGATCGTTGCCGGCAGGCGGATTCGGGCCGCGCCGGGGCTAACCGTGGTAGAAAACCCCGCGCGTTGCGACTTTCACCAATACGATCGCCCGGGTCGTTTGTAACGATTTCCAGACATGATGATTTTATTGATAATAATAGCGATATTTTCTATGAAGTCCCGCACGCATTATTCGGATTCTCGGCGATCTCAATGGATTTTGCTACAAAATCGCGTTTCGTATATGGCGGGTACTTTGGGGCCCCGCCGATAGGCGCGTTTACCGCGCCCGACAAACACATGACCCTGCCGGGAACCATCGCCGCATAGCCGCTGCCAACACGCACGCCGGTTGCTAAAGCAGTGCACGGCGATCACCGCGGCTCCCGCCGCCATGCGAAAGGAACAACCGGCCATGCAGGACACCGATTCGATTCGCCCCGGCGAAGCCGCGGCGCCATTGCCAGCCACCGCCGATGCCGGGGTCTATTTCATCGGCCGAATCCGCACGCCGTGGCCGGTGCGCGAGAACTGCCCGAGACGGGGAGATCCGTCAGGACCGGAGTGCCGGATCGAGGTCGATCCTCGGTGGGCGGACGCCTTACGCGGCTTGGCGGAGCATAAGCGGTTGCAGATCCTATATTGGATGCATCAGGCCCGGCGCGACCTGGTGCTGCAGACCCCGGGCCATTCCGGCCAGACGACGGGAACCTTCGCTCTGCGATCCCCCGTCAGACCGAACCCGATCGCGTCCTCGATCGTCGATCTGGTGGCCTTGGCGGGAACGACGATCACGGTCCGCGGCCTCGATTGCGTGGACGGCACGCCGCTGATAGATGTAAAACCCGTGCATGAACACGCCTGAGCCGGCATGCCGGACGCGCACATCTGTACCTTTTGTATAG
Organism: uncultured Rhodopila sp.; assembly: GCF_903915725.1. Taxonomy (GTDB): domain Bacteria; phylum Pseudomonadota; class Alphaproteobacteria; order Acetobacterales; family Acetobacteraceae; genus Rhodopila. Next base: position 8,871 of record NZ_CAIWTY010000061.1, on the reverse strand, counting down.
ATGCGTGTGGGCGCCGAACCGGTGCGAACGGTCGCAGGCGAGCGAACACGCTTGCCTGTCCGCGCCGCCGCCGCTATACCCCCGCCCCTGTCTGCGAGTCCGGGCCTGGAAGGGCATGCCCGGCCGCGACGGCTTGCCGTTCGTCACCCGGTGCGGGTGGGCAAGCGCCATATGAAGGAGACCTAAATGCCCAAAGCGAAGACCAAATCGTCGGTCAAGAAGCGGTTCAAGATCACCGCGACCGGCAAGGTTCTGGCCGGACCCGGCAACAAGCGTCACGGCCTGATCAACCGCTCGCAGAAAACCAAGCGCACCAATCGCGGCAGCCAGACGCTGACCCATGCTGACGGCATTACCGTCAAGCAGTGGGCTCCCTACGGCATAGCATAAGGGAGACTCAGAATGGCACGCGTCAAACGGGGCACCACCACCCACGCCCGCCACAAGAAGGTCCTTGAGCAATCCAAGGGCTTTGTCGGCCGGTCGTCCACGAATTACCGCATCGCGCGGGAACGCCTGGAGAAATCCCTCCAATACGCCTACCGCGACCGCCGGGTTAAGAAGCGCGAGTTCCGCGGCCTGTGGATCCAGCGCATCAACGCCGCGGTGCGCGAGCACGGCCTGACCTACTCGCAGTTCATCCACGGGCTGAGCAAGGCCGGGATCGAGCTGGACCGCAAGGTCCTCGCCGCCATCGCCTATGATGATGCGGAGTCGTTTGCGGGTATCGTGCAGAAGGTCCAGGCCGCCCTGGCCTGAACCCCTGAAGCGGGCCAGCCGACGTGCCGATAAACACGGCGGTTCTGGCGCTGGTCCTGATCTTTATCCCGGGCATCCTTTGCTATGGCGTGGTCGCAAGCCTCGCCAGCAAACGGACCCGGGATAATACGACGGTCTTCCTGCAGATTTTCATGTATGGCGTCGCGAGCTACATGGCTCTGGCAGCGGTAAACGCTTTGTATCCGGCGATGACCGGCCGCCTTGGCGTCAACCTTGACGACATCGCCCTTCTAAACCCCTCAGCCATCGACAAATCCGGCATCAAGGCCGCGCCCATCGGCGTCGCAAGCGTCATCGGGGTCATTCTGGGGTTGGTGGTAACACTGAATAGCAATCACGGCCTGCTCATCAGGTTGTGCCGGCTGATCCGAATCACCAGGAGATTCAGCGACCCCGACGTATGGAGCCTTCTTCTCACTTCGTACGATACCGATAACTGGGTCACCGTCAGGCACAAGGAACGGGGACACATCTATCAGGGGTATGTCCGCAGCTTTTCAGCCGGCGAAAAGGAGCGGGAGATGGTCCTGGAGCTTGTGCAGGTTTTCAGTCTAGATACCGCTGAAAAAGTCGGCGAAATCCCGATTCTCTATCTGGCGTTCAAAAAGGACGACCTCGTGCTAGAATTCGGCGCCAATCCGAAGTCGGTCGGTCGTTCCCGAGGGGATGAGTAGCTAGAAAATGGGCACCAAGCGATTTGCAATGAACGAGGGCTTCCCGAAAAAGGGGGGTGTCAACCCGCCTCCGGGGGACTATCGGCCGCCGCCGCCGCAGTCTTTTGCGCCAAGCAGTCCACGCCCCCCCGGGCAGCCAAAAGCGGGCGACCCTGGCGAAGCTGTGCAGGCACCACCCCAAACGAAGACACACCCGTAATGAGGCGACGTGCTCCATCCGTAAGAGCCCTTGTGGCGCATCGCTGCAGGTAGCCGCCGGAAGCAAGACGCCGAGAACGACCAATTCGGGCCGCCTGAACAAGGTGGCCCTTTCCGCATCCAGGACCGAATAATGAACGACGACCTCGAAGCCCTCAAGATTTCCACCGACGCCGCCCTGGCGGAAGCCGGCGACCTGCGCGCCTGGGATGCCATTCGCATCGCCGTGCTCGGCCGCAATGGCAGCCTGACGGCCATGCTGCGCGACCTCGGCAAAGTCCCGGCCGAGCAGAAGAAGGAGCGCGGCGCGGCGCTGAACCGGCTGAAGGACGCGCTGAATGCCGCGATCGACGGGCGCAAGCTGCAACTGGAGGAGGCCGCGCTCGACGCCCGCCTGCTGTCGGAGCGGATCGACCCGACCCTGCCGCCGCGCCCGCGCGAGCTCGGGCTGATCCACCCGATCTCCCGCACCATGGAGGAAGTTTCCGCCATCTTCGGCGCCATGGGCTGCACGGTGGTGGACGGTCCGGACGTGGAGAGCGACTGGTTCAACTTCGGCGCGCTGAACATCCCGGCGCACCACCCGGCCCGGGCGGATCACGACACCTTCTATCTGCCGCCGCGCGACGGCAAGGCGCCGCCGGTGCTGCGCACCCACACCTCGCCCGGGCAGATCCGCACCATGCTGTCGCAGGAGCCGCCGATACGGGTGATCGTCACCGGCCGGACGTATCGGGCGGATCATGACGCGACCCACTCGCCGATGTTCCATCAGTGCGAGGGGCTGGTGATCGACCGCGGCATGACGCTCGGCCATCTGAAGGGCGTGCTGATTGATTTCCTGCGCACCTTCTTCGCCATTTCCGACCTGCCGGTGCGGTTCCGGTCGTCGTATTTCCCGTTTACGGAACCCTCGATGGAGGTGGATATCGGCTGGGATCGCAAGACCGGCGAACTCGGCCGCGGCGGCGACTGGCTGGAGATCCTGGGCAGCGGCATGGTGCATCCGCGCGTGCTGGCCAATTGCGGCATCGACCCGCGCGAGTGGCAGGGCTTCGCCTGGGGCATGGGCATCGAGCGCATCACCATGCTGAAGCATGGCATGGCCGATCTGCGGCCGTTCTATGAGTCGGATGTTCGCTGGCAGCGGCATTACGGGTTCAATCCGCTGGCTCCCAGCATGCTGCATGAGGGAGTGTGAGCCATGAAGTTCACTCTATCCTGGCTGAAGACCCACCTGCAGACCGACGCCTCCTTGCAGGAGATCACCGATACCCTGACCCGCATCGGCCTGGAGCTGGAAGGCGTCGGCAATCGCGGCGCCGCCTTGGCCCCCTTCCGCATCGCTCATGTCATCGAAGCCCTTCCCCACCCCAACGCCGATCGGCTGCGGGCGTGCAAGGTGGATGCGGGGGACGGGATCGTGTCGGTGGTGTGCGGCGCGCCGAATGCGCATACCGGCATGAAGGCGGTGTTCGCCGCGCCGGGCAGCTACATCCCCGGCCTGAGCCTGACCCTGAAGGTTGGCGAGATTCGCGGCGTGGTCAGCGCCGGGATGCTGCTCTCGGCGAAGGAATTGGGCCTTGGAGAGGACCACTCCGGCATCATCGAGCTGCCGGCGGATGCGCCGGTGGGGGTATCCTACGCGTATTACGCCGGGCTTGATGATCCGGTCATCGACATCAGCGTGACGCCGAACCGCGGCGACTGCTTCTCGGTGCGCGGCGTGGCGCGCGACCTGGCCGCCGCCGGGCTGGGCACGTTGAAGCCATTCGCCCCCGCCGTTGTGCCGCCGGTGTTTGACGGCGGGCCGCGCTGGGAGATCGCGTTTCCGGAAGCCTGCCCCTGGATCATCGGCCGTACCATCCGCGGCGTGCGCAACTCCGCCAGCCCGAAATGGCTTCAGGATCGCCTGACATACATTGGTCTGCGGCCGATCAATGCGCTGGTGGACGTGACGAATTTCTTCACGGTTGACCTGGGGCGACCGCTGCACGTGTTCGATGTGGCGAAACTGTCCGGCGACGTGCTGACCCTGCGGCGCGGTGCCGGAGAGGTCCTGGCCGCGCTGAACGGCAAGGACTACACGCTCGATCCGGAGGACTGCGCTATCGCCGATGCGGCGGGTGTGCAGTCGATCGCCGGGGTTATCGGCGGCGAGGCGACGGGCTGCGACGAAGCCACCACCAGCGTGTTCGTTGAATGCGCGCTGTTCGACCCGGTCCGTATCGCGCTGACCGGGCGGCGGCATCAGATCGTCTCTGACGCGCGGCAGCGATTCGAGCGCGGGCTCGATCCGACGCTGCCGCCGGCGGCGATCGAGGCGGCCACCGCGCTGATCCTGGAACTGTGCGGCGGCGAACCGGGCACGGTGACATCGGCGGGGGCGGAACCGCATTGGCAGCGGGACGCGACCTTGCGCTTCGCCCGGATCGCCGGGCTCGGCGGCTCGGATATCGGCCCGGACGAGGCGGTCGAGTCGCTGACGCATCTTGGTTTCGCGGTGCGAGCGCGCGACGAGGCCAGCGTGACCGTTGCAGTGCCGCCGTGGCGCAACGACGTGGCCGCGCCGATTGCGCTGGACCAGTCGCCGTCGCTCGATCCGGCCAAAGCGGCGAAGGCGGCGGAGGGTTGCGCGCAGATCGAGGCGGAAAACGACCTGATCGAGGAGGTATTGCGGCTGCGCGGCCTGGATGCGGTGCCGGCGGTGTCGCTGCCGCGCGAAAGCCCGGTGCCGGCGGTCACGCTGACTGCGCGGCAGCAGCGCACCGCCCTGGCGCGCCGGACGCTGGCGGCGGCGGGTTTGCTGGAATGCGTGACGTTCAGCTTCATGGCGCGGGCGGAGGCGGAACGCTTCGGCGCGGCGCCGGACGCGCTGCGGCTGAGCAATCCAATCGCATCGGATCTGGATCAGCTGCGGCCGACTCCGATCGCGACTCTGGCGCTGGCGGCGAAGCGCAACGCCGCGCGCGGGTATTCGGACGTGTCGCTGTTTGAAATCGGTCCGGCTTTCGCGATCGATGCGCCGGAGGGGCAGAAGCTGGTGGCGGCCGGATTGCGCAGCGGGGCGACTCCGCGAAGCTGGCTGGCGCCACAGCGTCCGGTGGACGAGATGGATGCGAAGGGCGATCTGTGGGCGCTGCTGAGCGCTATCGGCGTGTCGCTGGAGTCGCTGCAGGTGACGGCCGAGGCGCCGGCGTTCCTGCATCCGGGCCGCTCGGGCCTGGTGCGGCAGGGGCCGAAGACGGTGATGGGGTATTTCGGCGAGATCCATCCGCGGCTGCTGGCGGCGCTGGATCTGCCGGGGCCGATGGTGGTGTTCGAGCTGAACCTGGACGCGGTGGCGGATCCGAAGCGGCGCAAGAAGGCGGCGCCGGATCTGCCGGCATTCCAGCCGGTGCGGCGCGATTTTGCGTTCCTGGTGGATACGTCGGTGGCGGCGGACAGCGTGGTGCGCGCGGCCAAAGGGGCCGAGCGGGCACTGATCACAGCGGTGTCGTTGTTCGATGTCTACGCTGGCGACAAGCTGCCGGAGGGCAAGATGTCGGTGGCGGTGGAGGTGACGTTCCAGCCGCGCGACAAGACTCTAACCGATCCGGAGATCGAGGCGGCGTGCCAGAAGGTGGTGGCGGCGGTGGCGAAGGCGACGGGGGCGACGCTGCGGTAGATCGCGCAGCCGCCAGCCCGGCTAACGCCTGGGGGACAGGCGGTATCGTTGCGGCACGGCAAGCGCGCCGGTGGACTGACGCTTATGCAGTTCGTATCGTCATGAGATCCGCATGCTCTCCTGGTCGCCCGGGCGCGCCGATCCGATGCTGAATGCGCGAACCGCCGTCGTTAAAGCGACGCAAGCGCGAGCCCGAGCCGTCGCACTGAGCGGTGGGGCCCGGCCGGTTTTCCCGCCCGGGATATCTCCTCGGCCAGTAGGGTCATCGCAGCTTTGCGCGAGGTGATTGCACGCCGCCTTTTTCAGGGTCGATGACCCCGGGCGAGATGGTTGCGGATGGAACATCTCGGTCCGTTTCGCAGCGTTGAGTGGTGGCCAGGGGCGGCATGGCTTCCTGCGTCGGCAAGTTTTGGGCATCCGGACACGGCGCGGGCGGATTATCACGAAAACGTGAACGCGTGATCAGATTAATGCGTTTGTCATGACAATTAAGGTACCAGTATGATATCTTATGATATTTAATAATATTCTTCTTGATATTTGGACTTTTCCAGCCAGGATCGCACATCCCGATCCGAAGGGCGAAAAAAGATCCCATGACAAGGCACGTCCGCCGTTAGTTCCCAGCCCGGGTCTCGGAGATCGAAGACGGTCGGCTCCCCCTGCCTCAGGCAGAACCCTTGATGGTGGAAATGCGTCGGCCCGGAATTTGCGCGTTGTTCGCTGTTTGCAGGTTCAGGCCATTTTCGAAGCGGGCACGGCATCATGAGTCGGCGCATTTCAGCACTGGGCATGCTGTCGATACTATCGGCGGCATCGCTGCCGGCCAATGCAACCACCATCCTTTTCAACAGTTATGATGGCAGGACCGTCTACGGAGTTGACGGAAACGGCCCGTTGCCGCCGGATGGTTATGGCGATCAAGTAACGGAAATTGCGCAAGAATTCCACGCCGGCGGCGCCTTCAACACGATCGGCCTCGCGCTCACCGCGGACAATCCTTCCGACAACCAATCAGTCAATGTCTATCTGGTTGCGGACAGTTCCGATGCCGCGTCGCCTATTCAAACCGGGGACTTCTCAACGTTGACGCCCATTGCCGCCGTTAACGACAACTCGCTGGTGGCCACCGGGCCGGTATTCCAAACCGGCGGACCGCAATTGACCACATTGTCCATAACAAATGCCCAGATCCCGTTGTCGGCGAACGGAGAATATTGGGTCGTTGTCGTCGACCCGGCCGGCAGTTCGTCCTTCGAATGGTTTGCTAACAACGCTGTCGCGGGCATCGGAACCAGCGGCCAGTATATAGCCAATAATAGCGGCGGCTGGGGGGTGGTTGATCCGGCTACGCTGCTCCCGCCCAGCGGCCAATACGAAATGGTCGTCTCGAACGTCACGACATCGGCGGTTCCGGAACCGGCCACGATCGCAGTTCTTGGCGTTGGTTTGGCCGGCCTGGTCATCAGGCGGCGGCGCAAGCCGGATTGATTCGATCCCATTCATTTCCAAACGCGACGGTAGGATATCATAATGGTTAATCGTGCTGGCGGAGCCGGCGGCGGCGGAGGTTCCAGCGGTACTACCTGCTATAAAGAGGGCACGCGAATCCGCACCCCCGGCGGTGAGGTGGCGATTGAGACTATTATGCCCGGCGACAAGATCACGGTGATCCTGGACGGCCGGGAAGTCGTTGATACGGTGCGGTGGGTTGGCCGGACGGGGATCGATCTGTCCAGGCATGCCCGGGTCGAGTGTGCCGCACCAATCCGCATCCGTGCCGGTGCGATCGCCGAAGGTCGGCCCGCGCGCGACCTGTTCGTGTCGCCTGAGCATTGCCTGGTCATCGGCGGCCGCTGCGTTCCCGCCAAGAAGCTGGTGAACGGCGGATCGATCGTGAGCGAGCGGGACCATGCTCCATTCACGTACTACCACCTTGAGCTTGATAATCATCGCATTTTGCTCGCCGAAAACACGCCGGCCGAAAGCTATCTCGACACGGGTAACCGCGATTACTTCGACAACAGCGACGAACCCCGCCAGCTTTTTCCGGTGATGAGCGCTCATTGGGACTCAGCGCGCTGGGAAACCCATGCCTGTGCGCCGCTGGCGACCGCGGCTGAAGTCGAAGCGAGCTGGACTCAACTCGCCGGCCGCTCCGCGGCGATCGGATTTGCCATCCCCAACATCATCACGGTCGAGGATGCCGATGTCCGCATTCTCGCTGACGGCGTGGTGGTTCCGCCCATGTCGACCCATGACTCACGCTACGTCTTCATTGTGCCGGCGGGCGCAACGACCGTTACCCTGAAGTCGCGCTTCTGCATACCGTCGGACAAGATGGTGTCCGCCCAGCGCGACACGCGCCGCCTCGGCATCCGTGTCAACTGGATCGCAATTCGCTCCGGCGAAGGCGACGCGATCCTGCCGCCCGATCATCCGGACCTTCAGGACGGCTGGGACGAGGTCGAGAGGTTGGGCAGGTCGATCTGGCGCTGGACCGATGGCGCGGCAACGATTCCGTGGGAGACTGTGGCCGAACCGGCGGTCCTGACTGTTTGCGGCACACAGGTCGATCGGTATCCTTTGTATGACGAGAATGTTCGCCTCGCCGCCTAAAAGCCCTGATGTCAATCCCCGGTGAAGTCCGGCTTCCGCTTCTCCAGGAACGCATTCACCGCCTCCCGATGATCCGCCGTCGCGTGCGCCAGCGACTGCAGACTGGCTGACAGTTCCAGCAACGTATCCAACCGGCTGTGCCGCCCCTCGATCAGCAGCCGTTTCGCCATCCGCACCGCATGCGGCGGGTTCACCGCGACACGCTCCGCCAGCGCCTTCGCCGCAGCAAGAAGTTGCTCATCCGGCACGACCCGCGAGACCAGCCCGCACGCCAACGCCTCGGCCGCGTTCAGCGTGTCGCCGGTGAACACCATCTCGCACGCTTTCGAGTAGCCAACGACCCTCGGCAGCAGCCACGCCCCGCCATCGCCCGGCACGATGCCGACTTTGACAAAACTCTCGGCAAACCGGGCACTTTCCGCCGCGATGCGCATATCGCACATGCACGCCAAATCCAGCCCAGCACCGATCGCCGCTCCGTTAACTGCCGCAATGATCGGCACATCCAGCTTCTCGAACGCCAGCGGAATGCGCTGGATGCCAAATTTGTAGTAATGCGGTGTCAGCGAGGGCTTGGCCGATCGCACGTCAAACGCCTTCTGCATCGCCCGCAGATCGCCGCCGGAACTGAAGGCGCTGCCCGCCCCGGTCAGGATCGCCACCCTTGCGGTGCTATCCTGGTTCAACCGTTCGATCGCCGCGACCAGCGCATCGACTGTTTCGCGTTCCGAGATTGGATTGCGCATCGCCGGATCGTTCAGCGTGATCGTGACGATCTGCCCGTCCTGACGATATACCCTGACTCCGCGGGAACCCGAAAAAATCCCTTGCGAATCAGTTCTGCTGCGATTCTGGTCCGTGCATGATCCGCGCCGGCTTCCTCGACCCCGAATCGCGTAAAGACCTGATCGAACTGGCCCGTGACGGGTCGGT
>NZ_CAIWTY010000060.1 GCF_903915725.1 uncultured Rhodopila sp. | reverse complement strand
GGTATGCGCCGCGGCGGATATCGCCTTTTCGGCTGCGGTGACGGCTTGATCACGCTCGGCCACAAGCACCGCCATCGCCGCATCGGTCGCGGCAAGCGCCTCGTCCGCCTCGGCCTGAGCGAGACGCGCGGCCTCCGCCGCAGCCCGAGCGGCCGCCACCTCATCGCCAAGCCGCTCCGCCGCGCGCCGCTCCGCCGCCGTCCACGCCGTGGCGATGGCGTCCCGGATAGAGGCCGCGAGCTGATCCCCAAGCGCCGCCGCACGCGCGGCGAGGTCAGGAGGCAACGGCGCGACCGAGGCTTCCGTCAACTGACCCGCAGGCGCCGCAACGTCAGGCTGGGTCTGCTTCCACACGGCCATGAGTCGCTTTGGATCGCCTCTGTTCCCGAGTTGCATCCGCAAACTGTAGCCCGTCACCGGCCGGTTCTGCGCGAGGATCGCCTCGCCGGCTCTGCCGATCTCCTCGGCGCCTACAGTCGCAGTTGCAGCCACGGTTATCTCCGGCAATAGGGCAAGCCAAGCTTGCCAAGCATACTAAGCTTTTTACGCCTTGCACGCCTTCATACCATGCGCTCCATCAAACGCACGGCAAAGTAGCAGACCTCATTTGGATGCTTGAAGTCACTTTTTCGATCAGCCCGACTCACGGCATCTATCCGGATTTTGCTGGCGCCGAACGGCAGCTTAGCTCGACACAAGGACCCTGTGCTGTGTTGCCGCCGCCTTTCACGGAGGCGGTCATGGTGGACCTGCCGCCAGGCATCGCACCGGGGGCCACGTCGTCCCGCGCCGACGCGTCCGGAGACCGAGAGACAAGCGGTTCCGCAGACGCAGCAGCCAGTTTGGGAGCCAGATCCCCGGCTGCAGCCTGGATAGAAACCGCCGCCGCCAACCGAGCCGGCGCCTCAAGTCTCGGCGCCAGAAACTCCCATGGCGCTGGAGTCCCCTGTTGCTTTGTCGGCACCCGTACTTCCGCGCCACCCGGCGGCCTGGCCGCTGCCTCATCCTGAGGCCCAACGACCTGCTCCGCAACGGAAGGTGACTCTGCAATCGCCTCGTCATGGATGGGACCCGCAGATGCCTCTGCCGATGGTTTTGCAACCTCGACCGAGCGGGGCGGGCTTGGCATGCCGAAAACGCAGCGGCGATCGCAACGCTGCAACCCGCTCCGCGATCTGCCAGCCCGCCTATTCCAAAATAAGCAGGCGGCGGCCAGCCTCCGTCTTCAACTCCGCAACATCAAGCGTGGTGTCACTGTCGGGATTAGCCATCGTGGTCCGTATCGGCGGCCTTGAACTCCGATTCCGGTCAGGCGGTCACCGAGTTCCTTCAGCGTCAGCGTGCCATCGTTGTCGGCATCCAGTTTGGCCCAACTTCCGCACTTTGGCGATTCTGTGGCCCCGAAACCCGCGGCATCCGTGGGTTCACCGAGAACAAAGCAAAATTTCGTTCTAAAAGGGACCCTCGAATCCGGAGGTCAACTTTTTAACCAGTATATCGATACTGTGAAACCAATCGGTTGCGGGGGGATTCTCCGGACCACCCTATTTGTTGTCGCCCTGCCGGAAACGCCGGACATGCCGCCGTCGTGGATGGTGTTCGAGTCGGTCTTCGGCATGATTTCGGTTGCCTATGCCAACCTGGCGCCGCCCGAGTTTCGGCGGTATGCTGCGGGTTCGGATTGCCGTATCCGGTCCTGGTGTCCTGGCTGCATAGCCTAAAATACGTCCGGAACATCTGCGCGCATTATGGACGGGTGTGGAACCGGGAGTGCCGGATCAAGCCGATGATTGCTCGAGCCTACAAGGCGGAGCTGACGCCGAACGGGCGGGTCTATGCCCAGCCTGTCTTGATGCCGATTCTGTTGGTGAAGATCGCCCCCGGGAATCATTGGGCGATCTAGCAGCCTGTCGGACTTAACGCCACGGCGTCCGTGGTAAAATCGCAACGACGATTCGCAGCCCCTTCGGGACGCCGCCTCTCAATCGGTTCGAGGATCCGGCGCAGGATCGCCGCGGTGGTGGCGTGTTTCCGGGCGGGGCGTGTCTCCGGTCTCGGCGGCATGCCGGGTGATCCCGGCCATGGTTTCGCCGACCGCGGCCTCGGCGTTGGGCACCGGGCAGCCGGCGGCGACGTGCAGATAGTGGATAGCGGCGCGGCGCAGGGTCAGGGTGCTGACGCTGAGGCCAGGGCCGCGGCCGCGGCCAGGAAGACGGCGACATCGGCGGCGCGTCCGGGCGGGCAGGGCAGGCCGAAGCGGTCGCACCAGTCGCACAAGGCGCGCACCCCGGCGCGGTAGGCGCGCCGCGTGTTGCCGGCCTTGGCGCGGCCGGCATAAGGCTGCCTTAATCGTCCAAGCCATTCGAATTGCTTGCGGATTCGATGCGTAGGGCGCTATAGTCTGCGCACACGCCGCAGCTGCTCCGTTGGGACAGGGGGCACCGAGAAGCGGCAACCGGAGGGAAGATCGGCGGTAACCGGCTGACACGCAGATCCGCCTACGCTTCGAGATTCGAACCTCTACCGCGTCGCGCGGCGACGAGTTCTTCGTGAGAATCCGGCGCGACGCCATTCGCCGGCTGGTTGTTCTGCACTTGCGCTGCTATTGCAGGAGCCTGTGCCGTTCGATCGGATTGCCGAAGAGGGATCGGATCGGATCGGATCGGATCAAAGAAGATGACAATGCGGCTGGTGCTGACGGGCGGGTGCATCCTCAACCGGCAGCGGCGCGCGGGCTTCGTCGATCTGATCAGTTCCGGCGGACTGCTCGGCGAGGCGGAGACCCCGGGGCGGCAACGGCGGCAAGGTTCCGCCTGTTGCTGGTGCTGTGCGGCGGCATGAGTAATTTCCGAACCTTGGGGCGGCGATCATTCCGGGGTTAGGTTGCCGGAGCACGAACGAGTTGAGGAAGGAATCGCCATGACCGCCAGTCAATCCGCAGCAGGGCACCATGCTGCTGCTGCGACACATCACGGACACGCGGCACAGTTTCATCGTGATGCGTCCCGGCACTACCAGATCGGGAAAGATTACGCCCACGCGGCGCATCAGGCGCTCTCTGCGCATGGTCACGCGCTTCGCGCACTTGAGCACGGGCAGGCGGCGAGCGCCTGTTATGCGGCACAT
>NZ_CAIWTY010000059.1 GCF_903915725.1 uncultured Rhodopila sp. | reverse complement strand
TGCAGACTGCATTGTCGTCGGACGAGCCCAAAAGCGATACTTCAATAGATTCCAACCAATTGAATTTGTTCGGATTTTAACCGGACGCTAGTGATATCCAGCAGCATCGCGGCCATCCAGTCATCCGCCGCTTCGGCTGCCGCGCGCAGATGATACGCCAGGACCATGAAGTCTACTCGCACTTCGTATGTAGCTGGCGCGTCGTGACCTGTGGCGGTCGGTAATGTAATGCGTCCGCCGGCGGGAATGGTCGTGTATTGGGTGGTGTTCATCGTGGGTCTCTCCCCTGGTGGGTTTCGGATGCCCAATCGTGGATCGACCGCTTGCAAGAGAGAGGACAAAAAAATCGTCGTCTGCAAATTGCCGACCTGGCAGCGTCGACTGCATGCCCCTGGCGTCGGGATGATCGCCCAGACCAATGGCAACGCGACCGTCGTCGAAAGGGTTTCCGACCTTAAACCTGCGGTGAAGGCCGTCGCAGCTTATATCACGCTCGGCGTTGCTCGAGGCGCGCGCTCCGATTGCTCCCTAACTATCCAGGGTGTGGGACTCGGACAGACGTGTCGGCGAGATGGCGCGGGCCTCGCGGCATCGTGGTCTGGATCGCTTGCGCGAATAACATCGCGTTCGGCCGGGCGGCGAAGTCAAGCAGACCGCCGGGCAGAGCGCTTTCAGCGAGCGCATCGCAGTCGTGATGCACCCCATAACCCGGGAATGGCCTGGAGGCTCAGTTGCGCGAAAAAACACTACCATTTCTTGGATAAAAATTGCTATCTTCTCGCGCATCTGAGATGCCTGTCGGTGCGCCGGGCCCAGGCCGGCGCAAGTCCGGAAAAATGTTACCGAGAACATGAGTAACTGGGGGCCGAGGCATCCACTCACTGATCAGAAGGCTCGGAGTATGTGTTACCCGGATCGGAATTCGCGGACAGTAACGGGGCTGGTGCCGAGGCAGCCGAGATGACCAGCTGTTCTCGGCGTGATGACGCCGGGGGAGACCGAGCCGTGACAGACGAAGCATGAATGGTCGGCTTTGAACGTCTCGCGCTAGCTGGCCCCGTGTTCGTTTATCGCCGGCTGGATCGGCCAAGCGTCGGCGACGCCGGAGCGGCCGGCAGATCGGATTCGGGCAAACCAGAGACTGGATCGACGCGGCCACCACACTGGTGTCCGCAATGCGGACGGCGGTCCGCCATGCCGTCAGCGACAACGTTGGCCGAAGCGCCACGCCTGGAGGCGTGATACTGCCCGGGTGACCGACGATCAGGCGAGCGGCGCCGTGCTGTATCCGGGCCGTTGTCAGCGGACTAAACACCGTATCGATACGGTATTTAGCGGTGCGTCGACGGCGCGTCTCTTATGCGCGGACCCGGAAAAGGTATTACGAGGCACCGAATCGGCGTTACCTGACCGGAATAAAGTGTTGCGCGTCTCCCGCGACATGTTGCACGGGTCCCGGCAACTGATTCACGAAATCAGTAAGTCGTTCATAATTATGCAATTTTGTGCATATGTAGGGAAGCTGGCGGCAGGGTCTTGCCGCGAGACATCCGCTGCGGCGCTGTGATCCGCGAACGGCGGTTCAAACGGTCAACCCCGGTTCGGCACCGGCCACGTCCGATACCGACGTCAAAGTCTTGATACGTTGTGCACGAGCGGATGGCGCAGGCTTGTCTGCCTGCCGTTCTCTGCCCTGCTTTGCCCGGCAAAATACCGTATCGGCTTGGTGTTATGCCGTGCGTCGTCGGCACTTTCGTTCAACCGAGACTCGACAACGGTATTACGCGTCGCCGAATCGGCGTTACCCCGCCGGAAGCAAGTCTTGCTGGTCTCCCGGAATGTGTTGCACGGTTCCGGACAATTGATCCCCGGAATCAGTAAGCTACTCATCTTTCTATGTTTTCGGCTGTCAGCCGGGCGGCGGGCGCCAAGGGGTCCGCACGACGCGTTTGAAGCAGTAGCGGATCCGTGTTCGCTCTCATCCGTACGGCGGAGGTTGCACAGCCAGCTTGTGTCACGCCGGTCCGAAGTGGCTGCATGGAAAAAATCAACGCGGGCGTTGGCATAAGGGCGACTGCGGGACGGCCGCCGGTCGGATACTCGGGTATCACCGCTCTGTCGGACCGCGAACCAGATCCTGGGACCCGGGAACACGGGCAAGCTCGCTCTGCCTGTCACGTCCCGCATGATCGGGCCGCCACGGCGGGCGCCCCGCGCCGCCGGGTCCCGGGGAAACGGGCTGCCGTCATGGAGTGTCGGCAGGCCGGTCGAGACAGCGGCGCGCGATCGCCTCGGCTTCCGGACCATCCAGCACGCGCCTCGTAAGCAGGACCCGGCAAGCGCCTCCACCGCGATGATCCGCGCACCGATGAGTTCCCGCGCATTGGCGTACATCATCGAGCTTAACCTGCACCCGCTCTCGCGGCCCAGGCGGCGGTGCTTGGCGACCAGCTCGCTACCGCCATCCGGGACGCCATCGCCACGGCGTGGACGGCGGCGGAGCGGCGTGCGGCGGAACGCCTCGGCGATGAGGTGGCGGCCGCTCGGGCGGCGGCGGAGGCCGCGCGTCTCGCTCAGGCCGAGGCGGACGAGGCGCTTGCCGCGACCGATGCGGCGATGGCGGTGCTTGTGGCCGAGCGTGATCAAGCCGTCACCGCAGCCGAAAAGGCGATATCCGCCGCGGCGCATACC
>NZ_CAIWTY010000058.1 GCF_903915725.1 uncultured Rhodopila sp. | reverse complement strand
CAGATGCGCTGACAACTTGCCAAAACGTTCGCGAATCGGGTCAGGGTCAATCATCCCACGATGATATCGTCCAACGAGTCCGCCGAGAATCCGGCACGTTCAGGGCGGCAACGCGATTCGATAGTTCCCGGACGGGCCCTTTGCTGAGGACCTGGAACTCGAGGATGACCTGATGGCCGAAGATAAGGCTGGCATCGACGACATCGAGGCCGGGCGCTACCGGCTGGTGACAAACCGCGAGGACCTGGCTGCAATGGAGTCCGAGGTCATGGCCCGCGTCCGGGACCGGCTCGCCGCAGACAAGGGCTGATGACAGCCTGGCGGTTCGCCGGGCGCTCCGAAAGCCGGATTGACGACGTCATCCTGGAGAGCGCGAGGCGTTGGGGTATTGAGACCGCAGCGCGCTACAACCGGTTGATTTTGCGCCATTCCTAAGAAACTCGCCGCGTAGTTGGCGACCTGGGCCACACTCTATCAACCTGCGGGCGAGAACCCGTTTCTACCCCCGCAGGCGGGGCCGGCCCCGCGAGTGGTTATGTAGCATCCGCCACCCCCAGTATATTTGCCGAAGAGAGCATGCCGTCTACTATCCTGGTTTGTAGTATTCCAGGAGCAGCCGGTAATGGGCGAACCGCATGTCATCAGTGCGTTAAGCAATAAGCGAGCGGAACTGGCCGGAATAGTGAGCCAACTTGAACGACAGCTTGGGCAGCAGCGAGCCAATCTGGCGTATCTCGATGCGACGATGCGGTCCAGCCAATGACGGCGCGCGAGCTCGCCGAGCGGATCATGCGCGTCAAGGCCATGCCGGTGGTCGACGACCGCCAACGCGAATTGGTTCAGAAAACGATCCTCGGTTCGCTCAACCGGGCCAAGGAGACGATCGCGCGTAGCGAGACCGCGGGGCTCGTCAGTTGGCGGCTGATTTAGGCGGCCCGGGCGCGTTGCCAGTAGCCGCAGAAATCGACCGACGGCCGGCACCGCATCGCCAGCCCGACGACGCCGTACACCTGGTCGCCGTTGTCGACGCGGCGAAAGTCTTCGCGCCAGGCGGCTTCCCTGGCGTAGCGGACGAGATAGGGTCCAGCGATGTGGTGGTGATGTCCGAGTTCGCCGCGGCGCAGCCGGGAGAAATAGGATTCCGCGCCATTGGTGCAGGCACCGTCGATGCTGAAGCCGTCCTGATGGTTGATCCGCTGCATGGCGAAGCTGGCATGCAGCGGGTTCCACGCCGTGCTCTCATCGGCATGCACCATGGTGCCCTTGGCGACCCGCTGGCGGATCGCCGCCACGGCATCCGCGTGCGTTTCATGATGTCCCCTCGGATCCGCCACAATACGGCGCGCGCAACCATCTTCGGCGATCCAAAATACGTCTCCAACATCATGCCCCCCATTGGCCACTGGCGGCCAAATCAGCCATAGCGCCGGGGAGGTCCGGATTTATGGGGAGAAGACGAGGATGCGAAGCGGCGCCTTGCCGCTCGAAAACGGCGGGGCTTCTGGGAGGAGCCGCCCAGGACTCCCCATTACTGAATTTGCCCATAAGACACGTAATGGGAATTTCCCATTACGTGTCGCAACCGCAACTGCCCGAAGTGCCAGGGTCTGGCGCGGGCGCAATGGCTCGCTGATCGCCAGGCGGAGCTGCTCGACGTGCCGTATTTCCACGTCGTGTTCACCGTGCCGTCGCAAGTCGAGGTCATCGCGTTCCAGAACCAGACCGTGGTGTACGACATCCTGTTCCGGGCGGCGTCGGAGACCTTGCGCACCGGCCGATCACCGGGAAGCCGCGAGGCGTGCCACCAATTCCGCAGTCGCGACAGTGAATCAGACGTCCCGCCGCACCATCATTGAATAGCGAAACCGGCCGGCGGCGTGCAGGTTGCGCGTGAGTTGAATCAAAGTACGGCCGTTGCCGAAGAAGCGGCGGGTAATCAGCAGCGCGGGACTGCCAGGCTCGGACTGCAAAACCGCGGCTTGCTCGGCATTGAGCAGCGTGGCCTCAATGTCCTGGTGAACCTCGGTTACGGTAACACCGAATCTGTCTTCGATCTGAGCGAAGATCGCCCGCGTATGAACGCGAGGCGTGTCGGCGATTTCGGCATAACGGCCATCAATCATCACGATGGTCTGGCATAGCGGCCCGGGCGCGCCAAGCGTGCCCGGTAGTTCCCGCAATCCCGTCAGCCTCAGCCAGGTTCGGCCCGGGCGGCATCCCAGCTCCTCGGCCTCGCGGCCGGTGACGGAAACCCGTTCCACGTCCGTGACGCGATACTGCGCGTCAGCGGCGAATTGAAACAAATCCTGCAACGATTGCAGCGAGTGATAGTAACTCGAATGCGGGCGGCTCGCCTCCACCCGCGTGCCGATGCCCTTGCGGGCGGAGAGCAGCTTCATGGTCCGCAGATGACCGATTGCCTGCCGCACGGTCTGCCGGCTGACACCGAACTCCTCCGCCAGCATGTGTTCCGTCGGCAGTAACGAGCCGATGGGGTGAGTCCCGGTGGCGATGCGGTCCTGCAAGGTCCGCGCGACCTGTAGATACAAGGCAGCCGTCATCTCATGGCCTGTAGCGCGTTCAGACAACCTTGTCAGCCCGTAACGCTGCGATGCCGGCGGCCGACAGTCCCAGGCGTCCCAATACGGACTCCGTATCGGCCCCCAGCGCCGGTGCGGCCGTCGTCAGCGGCATCTTCCCGTCGATGCGAACCGGTCCGACAAGGCCCTCGACCGGCGATCCGCCCTCGGGCCGGGCAAACGGCGCGACCCGGGCGCCATTCCGCACGAACGGATTGTCCAGCGCCTGCCCGACATCATAGACCGGGGAAGCCGGAACCACGCCGCCCAGAAGGTCCATCCACTCCGCCGTCGTGCGTTCCGCCATCACGGCGTCTAGGTCGCGAGTCAACGCCTCGCGGTTAGCCAGGCGGGCCTTGAAGCTGGCATAGCGGGGGTCGCTCGCCCAATCCGGTCGCCCGAGACATTCCGCCAGGGCCGGCCAGAACTTCTCTTTGTTACACATCAAGAACATCCAGCCGTCTTTGGTACGGTAAAGCTGCGATGGCGTCAGCGATGGATGCGCGCCGCGCGGTTCGCGACCCTGAAGATGCCCCTCGTTGAGATACCAGGTCGCCAGATAGTTCAGATTGTGCAGGGCCGTATCGAACAGGCTGACGTCCACGTCCATGCCGATCCCGGTGCGCCGCGCACCCAGCACCCCGGAGACCAAGCCGAACACGCACATCAGCCCGGTCATCATATCCACGATCGACAAGCCGAAGCGGGCCGGCGGGCCGTCCGGTTCGCCGGTCAGGCTACAATACCCGGCCTCGGCCTGCATCAGGTAGTCATATCCCGGCCAGCTCTTGCGCTCATTGTCCCGGCCATAGGCGGACAGATGGGCGCAGACGATCGCCGGGTTGACCGCCTTCAACGAGGCATAATCGAGCCCCAATTTCTCCGGCAGGTCGCCGCGCAGATTGTCCAGCACGGCATCCGCTTCGCTCACGAGCTGCCGCAATATCCGCATGCCCTCGGGGTGCTTCAGGTTCAGCGTCATGCTGCGCTTGTTGCGGTTGAATGCCTGGAAGAACTGGCTGTCGCCCGGACCGAAGACATAGGGCCCGACATGGCGGCCGATATCGCCGCCCTCGGCCGGGTTCTCGATCTTGATCACCTCCGCCCCGAGATCGGCCATCAACATGGTTCCGAACGGCCCGGCCCCGTATTGCTCGACGGCGATCACGGTGACGCCGTCAAGCGGCAAAGAGCGGGCGGAGGGATGTGGCAGCGAGTGGTCGGATGAAGGATGATCCATGCGCCGCCCCTAAACCGGATTGCGTTCGATAAGCCGCCGGGCGATCAGCAGGCGCTGGATCTCGTTGGTGCCTTCCCCGATCACCAGCAGCGGCGCGTCGCGGTATAGCCGTTCGACCAGGAACTCCTTGCTGTAGCCGTAGCCGCCATGGATGCGCATCGCCTCGATGGCGTTTTCCAGCGCCGATTCGGTGGCGAACAGCTTGGCCATGCCGGCCTCGTAATCCACCCGCTCCCCGCGGTCGTACGCCCGGGCCGCAGCGTCCACCATCAGGCGGGATGCCTGCGTGCGGGTGGCCATATCGCCGAGTTTCAACGCGATCGCCTGATGCTCGTGCAGCTTCTTCCCGAAGGTGCTGCGCTGCTGGACATAGCGCACGCTTTCATCCAGCGCCGCCTGCGCCAGCCCGACACCGCGCGCGGCGACATTGATGCGGCCCAGTTCCAGGCCGGAAATCGCGCACGCCATTCCCCGCCCCTCAACCCCACCGATAAGCCGATCGGCTGGGACGCGATAATCTTCGAAGACGAGTTCGGCGCTGTCGATGCCTTTGTAGCCGAGTTTCTCCAGTTTGCGGCCGACACGGAACCCCGGGCCTTTTTCCGCGATCACCATGCTCATGCCCTTGTGGCGCGGCTCGGCTTTCGGGTCGGTTTTCAGCAGCAAGGCGACGCATCCGCCTTCGATGCCGTTGCTGATCCAGGTCTTGGTGCCGTTGATGATGTAGTCGTCGCCATCGCGCCGGGCGGTGGTGCGGATGGCCTGGAGGTCGGTGCCCGCATCCGGTTCGGTCAGCGCCAGCCCGCCGCGCAGTTCACCCGACGCGAAGCGCGGCAGAAAAGCCAGCTTCTGCGCCTCGGTGCCGGATTTGTTGACGATCGTCGCCATGATCAGGTGGGAGTTGATGATGCCCGCGACCGACATCCAGACCGTCGAGATCCGCTCGATGACACGGGCGTAGGTCCGCGCGCTCAGGCCGAGGCCGCCGTATTCGGCCGGGATCACAGCGCCGAACAGGCCCATGTCCTTCATTCGGTCGACGATCTCCTGCGGGTAAATGTCGTCGTGTTCCAGTTGCATCGCCACCGGGCGGACGTGACGCTCCAGGAAGCGATCCACGCTGTCGAGGATCAGCCGATCCTGATCGCCCTGTTCGGCGACGTCTTGAGTGATGGCGTTCATGCGGCGGTCCTCGGTGCAAGAGAGTCAGCGAGCGCGGCGACGGAGTGGTCAGCCAGAGACAGCACCGCGTGCTCGATGCGCGCGGCGGCTGCGAGGCTGAGAGAGGTGGCCGCGTTGGCATGGAATTTCGCGACGATATCGGCGTTGGAGAGCGGCCGGTCCGGCGCACCGCGGTTGATTTCCTCACGATGGCGCAGCGTGCGCCCGTTGCGCAGGCGGACCACCAGTTCGCCGGAATAGCTGCGCGGAAACGGCGAATCTACGTCCACGGCATAACCGACCCGCGAGGCCAGCGCCAAAATCCCGGGATCAGTCAGGGTGGCGGGTTCGAGTTCCGCCAAGGTCAGCCGGCCGCGGACCCAGGCCGCAGCGACCAGGAACGGCACGCTGAACTGCGCATCGTAGGCATTGGCCGGGCGCTGCTTGTTGGGCGCCGGTTCACACACCACGGGGATCACCTGCTGCGGCACCAGGGCTTCGATGCTCTCGATGTCAACCGCGCTGGCTGCGTCGCGCAGCGCCAGGGCCGCATCGATGCAGGCATGGGTGAAATGGCAGGCGGGATACGGCTTGATCGAGGTCGCCGCCAGTTCCCAGACCGAGCCGAGGCCGGCGGTCGCTCGCACCAGGTCGAGGACCTCCGCCCGGTCGCCCAGATAGCTGCGATACAGCCCGAACCGCCCGGAATAGGGCCGCGTGGCGCCGACAAAGCCTTGCCGGGCCAGCGCCGCGGCGGTGATGCCAGCTTGCGCCGCCCAGCCGGGATGCAGACGCTTGTTCCAGGCGCCGTCTTCCAGGAACTCCAGCGAGCCGGACGCAGTGGACAGGACGATGCCCTGGGCGTGAACCAGCTCGCCCTCGGTCAGGCCGAACAACCGCCCGGCAGCAATGGCGGATCCGAAAGCGTTGACCACGCCGGTGGGATGGAAACCGGCCGCGTGGAAGGCGCCGCCGGCCACAGCGGCGATGCGGGCGGAGGCTTCGACGCCGGCGATATAGGCGAGCAGCATGTCCTCCCCTGACGCGCCGGCATGCATCCCCGCGGCGAACACGGCGGGAAAGATCGCGGCTGTCGGGTGAACCACGCCGCCAA
Organism: uncultured Rhodopila sp.; assembly: GCF_903915725.1. Classification (GTDB taxonomy): domain Bacteria; phylum Pseudomonadota; class Alphaproteobacteria; order Acetobacterales; family Acetobacteraceae; genus Rhodopila. Next base: position 4,803 of record NZ_CAIWTY010000058.1, on the reverse strand, counting down.
GATGGGTGTCGTCGAAATCGAGACCATGGCACAGCAGCCCGTTCATGATCGCGGCATCGCGCGGCGGCAGGCGGGCGGGCAGGCCAAACACCGGCACCGCCCCGGCGCCGCCAAGCCCTTGCAGCGCCGTCAGCGTCCGATGCGCGAAGTCGTAGCGCGAGGAGGCATGCGCAATGCCGACGGCATCGAGCACATGATGGACCGCACGTTCCCGCACCGAAGCGGGAATATCGTCGATCCGCAATCCGGCTGCGAACGCCGCGAGGCCGAGGGCCGGTTCCGCGCTCATGACCGCACCGCGCCGGCTCGGGTGGGGATCAGGCTGCTGCGGTCGAACGTCATGAACACCGTGCCGTCGGCCTTGAAGCCGGTGGTTCGTGTCGTAACGATTCCCTGCGTCGGGCGGGATTTGCTGGGCCGCACCGCCAGCACCTCCGATCGCGCATAGATCGTATCATTGGGAAACACCGGGGCGGTGAGGCTGATGTCCTTCCAGCCGAGGTTGGCGATGGCGTTCAGGCTGATGTCGTCCACAGTCATGCCGAGGACGATGGCCAAGGTCAGGCCGCTGTTGACCAGGGGCTTGCCGAACTCCGACCGCGCGGCGAACGCGGCGTCGCAGTGCATCGGGTGCCGGTTCATCGTTATTAAGCTAAAATGTATATTATCGGTTTCGGTAATGGTGCGTCCGGGCCAATGGCGGAACGTTTGACCCGGCGTGAAATCCTCCAGGAAGCGCCCGTGCGTCTCCGTCCGCGGCGTTTCGTCATCCATCGTTGGTTTCCTCCGGTTTGCCGTCCCTATCTAGTATGTCCGTACATTCGGTTGTCAAGCGGGTTTTGCAGCCTCGCCTCGCATTTTCGAAAATCACCATAAAAAGTCTATTGACGGCGACTTTGTACGGACATGATAGTCAGGGGATGACGCCACCAAAGGCTCACGGGAGGAAAGTTTGTCCGCACATATATCAGGCAGGACGATGCCGCATATCGTCAATTCCGGCGCTCGGCTCGACCGTCTGCCGATCTCGCGGTTTCATTGGCGAGTGCTGTGGCTGATCAGCGCCGGGGCTTTTCTCGACGCGTTCGACATCTATCTGGCGGGCGGCGTCATCGCCGCACTGCTGAAGGACGGTTTTTCCACCCTGCAACTGAATGCCGTTTTCGTTTCTGCAACGTTCTTCGGCATGCTGATCGGCGCCGGCCTGGCCGGATGGGTTGGGGACCGCATGGGACGGCGCTATTCCTACCAGACCAACCTTGCGATCTTCGGCATCGCCTCGGTCGCCGCGGTGTTCGCGCCGAACATTTACTGGCTGATCGCCTTCCGCTTCCTGATGGGCCTAGGCCTGGGCGCCGAACTGGTGGTGGCCGCCGGGACGATGTGCGAGTTCATCCCGCCCCGATACCGCGGCCGGTGGATTTCGATGATGGGGATGATCATCAATTCGGGGCTGCTGGTCGCCACCTTCACCGGCTATTTCGTCATCCCGAACCTCGGCTGGCGCGTCATGTTCGCCATCGCCGGCTTCGGCGCGCTGATCGTTTGGCTGCTGCGCAAGCGCATGCCGGAAAGCCCCCGCTGGCTCGAGTCCGTCGGCCGGTTGCAGGAAGCCGAGGCGGCGCTGCAGGCCATTGAACGGGAAACCGAGGCGCAACGCGGCACGCTGCCCCCGGTCGACCGCTTCCGCAACCACGAGCAGGGCCGCGTGCCGCTGTCGCGCCTGTTCGCCGCGGGCATGCGAGGTCGTTTGACCGCTGCGAGCCTGACCGTGGTGGCGGTCAACGTCTCCGTCTACGGGTTCGTCGCCTGGCTGCCGACGTTCCTGGTCAAGCAGGGCATGACCATCGTGCAGTCGCTCGGCTTCACCACCCTGATGGCCTTCGGCAGCGTCGCCGGCGCTTTGGTCGGCATGCTGCTGGCGGACCGCGTCGCGCGGCAGAAATCGCTGGTGGCGACATGCCTGATCATCATGGCGCTGGGCTTCCTGTACCCGATGATGCGTGACCCGGCTGCGATCACTGTTGTCGGCTTCGCGCTGATCACGAGCATCTACGTGCTGGTCACCATTGGCCTCTATGCCTATGTGCCGGAGCTGTTCCCGACCGAGTTGCGGCTGCGCGGCACCGGCTTCGCCGGGATGTGCGGCCGCGCCGCCTCGATCTCCACGCCATACCTCGCGGTGATGCTGTTCGACCGGTTCGGTGTCCAAGGCGTGCTGCTGATGGTGTCCGGCGTGCTGGCCTGCCTGGTCGCGGCGATCCTCGCGCTGCGGCTGGAAACCGGACAACGCTCGCTGGAGGACAGTCACGAGGATCCGCCCGGGGCTTTTCCGGAATCCATCACGGTGGGGGAATAGGCGATGCGCACGGGACCGGTTTGGCTGTTCGCTCCCGCCAATGCAGCCCGTAAGGCGCAGGGCGCGCTGGCCAGCCTGGCGGACGTGGTTGTTCTCGACCTCGAGGACGCGGTTGCCGTCAGCGAAAAGGACGCCGCGCGCGCCGCACTGGCGGAACTGGCCTTGCTGCCTCGCCGTGGCACGCTGTGCGTACGGGTCAACGCCGCGGGCACAACGCTGTGCCTGCGTGACCTCGAGGCGGCCGTGCGGGCCGGTGCGGATGGCGTCATGCTGCCGAAGACGGAAACCGCCGCCGAGGTCGGTGCCGTCTGCTGGGCACTGGCGCAGATCGAAGCGGCGCATGGCCGGACGCAGCCAACGGCCCTTGTGCCCCTGATCGAGACGGCACGGGGCCTGTCCAACCTCGATCGGATCGACTGGGTTCGGCGGGTCCGTCGCGTGGCGTTCGGATCGGTTGACTATGCGCTCGACCTGCAACTGAGCGGGACCGCCGGGACGGAAGCGGTCACAGCCGCGGAGTTCGCCATCGTGCGCGCCTCCCGCGCGATCGGGCTGGACGGCCCCATCGGCGGGGTCACGCTGGAGGCGCGCGATGCGGCACTGTGCGCCCGCGATGCGCGGCGGGCACGGGAGCTCGGATTCGATGGCAAGCTGGCGATCCATCCCGCGCAGATCGAACCCATCCAGGCGGCATTTCGTCCGGCTGCTGAGGACGTCGCGTGGGCGTCCGAAGTGGTGGAGGCGTTCGCGGCGGCTGAGAAGCTCGGCTCGGCGGCCATTCTGGTGCGCGGGCGGCTGGTGGATTACCCGGTACTGGCGCAAGCGGAGCGCCTGCTTGCCCGTGCCGGCAACGCTGCACGATAGCTGCCGCGTGATAGGAGAAACACCGGCCACTTCGCGGCGGTGATGGTTTGCCGAAGCCGGCGGACCACCAGTCCGGACATTTGCTTGGCTTGCCGCGCCAGGTATGCACGGTGGGTTCTGACCCGGGGGAAGCCCGACTCGCCGTCTTCCCCCCCGCGCGGTGCCAATGACAGCGGTGACGGAAATCATCTGATTTCCGTTATCGCCGCCGAAGGGCCCTGCAATGCCCCGGCCGTCCTGTCCGGGTGTCCCCTATTGTGAGTCGTGAACACCCCTACGACCTTTTGGCTATTTTATGCTGCACCTGCGAACGCCACCTTGTGGATTGCAGACCGCGCCTCGGGCGCACTGCTTTCTTGGACGTTTACTCCCTAAAACTTCGGCGGTGCCCTCACGGGCGCCGCCGTTTTTTGGCCCACGCACTTTGGCACAGTCCAACTCGCGGCCTCTACGGTATATTCCGCGCCCCGAAATACTCACTTTGGCTGAGACGGTTTCCTCGGCAGCGGAGATCGCTTTTCCCTCGCTGGCTGATACCGATCCAACCAGCCATCGATCGCTAATCAACGCTCCTCGTTAGTTTGCGGAAAAAGCATCTGAGTAGAATCCGAGCCTACTGGTCTTGCGCGGGAGAACCCAACTCAGACTAAGCGTCTGACCAAAAAGGAACTGATCCATGCGCGTCTCCCTATTGCTCCCATTGGTTCCGCGCGGCACCGCAACACATCAGGTACGCGCATCTGAGAGGCTTGATGTTTGAAACGACGGCCCGCCAGGGAGAAATGGCAGTGATTGAAAACAAGGTTACATCTGACGACTTCAATCTGATCCAGGAAAAAGCAGCCAGGCTTGATGGTCCGGCCGGCCCGACCATGCCGGAACGAGACGACGCCAACGAGTATGCAGCCTACTGGCAGGCAGACTATTGGCAGGCAGCCTTCTCGCAGGCAAGGCCGTGGTTGTTCCCGGCGGTTCCCGGAACTTACAGCAACAGTTATCGGGCGGGTGACGAGTAGTGGGCGACGAACCGCCGTCGGACTTGAGGGCGCTTTGTCGAACGCCCGCGAGGCGCGAGGGGTCGGCTTCGACCTGTTTGGGGACACACCGCAGGGCCAAGCTCGAGCGATATGCGAGGGTGGGAATTCGCGAGTTTTGGATTTTAAACCTAACGAGCATCAGGTTACCCGCGCACGTATTGATCACGGCCGTATCACGCGCGTGACCGTTATCGTATATGGATCGTAAAGAGTGACGGACTCCGGTAGTTTGTGTGCCGCGTGTCGCTGTCGCGTGCTTCGATCATGAGACTCCGGTCCGGAAGGCGGGCTCCGCTGCCGTTTGCCTGCCCGCGCGCCGGCCTTTAACTGAAGCTCCCAAGCGACAGACCGAGGCGCGGAAGGCAGATCGACACCGAGCACCCGGAGCGCGGCATCGAGGGACATTGCGACGCGGTTCCCGACGGTGTGACCGGGCGAGCGCCGCAAAGCATCCGAACCTCAGCGGATATATAGCCATATTGAGATATCGTATAATAACATGAAAATAGAGATTACGAAGGAAATCGCACATCCAGCTACTGT
>NZ_CAIWTY010000057.1 GCF_903915725.1 uncultured Rhodopila sp. | reverse complement strand
GGACATGGACAATTCCGCTGATAATCCGCCGGTCGTCCTTGCGGCGCGCACCGGCGTAGACCTTGGGAAGCAGGGGCTCGATCGCCGCCCACGCTTTGTCGTCAATCAGGTACTCGTCAGCCATGGTTGTTCAGTCGCTCCCGCCAAACTGACTGGCTTGAATCGGAAAATTCTAGCGATTCCTAGTGTCTGATTGGGTTTTGAGCCTAAGGCGACACCCGGGCATTGCCGCTTCAGTCGGTTGTCTTTCTCTCCCCGTCATGGCCCGGCTTGTCCGGGCCACCTGCACCAGAACCCTGCCGCGATCGATGGCCCGGACAAGCCAGGACAAGCCAGGACAAGCCGGGCCATGACGGACTAAAGTCAGCCGCTCGATTCGCCGATTCTTGGGCGTGCCCTAACCTCGGGGTGGCGTCCTCAAATCATCGACTGTATCAGCCGAAGGTCTCACCGTCAGGAGTCCCGGCATGAACAGCGATGATCCCGATCGGCATACAATGGCAACCCCTGATCTGGCTGCTTGCGTCCTGGCGCAGGGCGCGGAGCTGGCCGCGTTGCGGGATGAGACCGGGCGGGACTACCTCTGGCCGGCGGGTCCGGCTTGGCCGCGGCACGCCCCGGTGCTGTTTCCGATCGTCGGCCGCTTGCGCGACGACACGCTCTTCCACAAGGGGCAGACCTACCGTCTGACCCAGCATGGCTTCGCCCGTGACCGCCGCTTCGCCTGGGTGGAACGGTCCTCGACCGGATGCCGGCTGGCGCTGACCGACGATGCGCAGACCCGCGCCATGTACCCCTTCGCGTTCCGGTTCGAGATCGCCTACGCCATCGCCGGGGCGACGCTCGAAATTACCTACACGGTGACAAATACCGGGCAGGAGGTGCTGCCCGCGTCGATGGGCGCGCATCCCGCATTCCGCTGGCCGCTGGTCCCCGGTGAGCCGAAGCAAGCCTATGCGCTGACCTTTGACTCAGAGGAAACCGAGCCGTTGCGCGGCGTTGTCGGTGGCCTGCTGACCGAGGCAAACCGCCCGTCGCCGATCTCCGGCCGGCACCTGGCGTTGCACGAGGCATTGTTCGATGCCGACGCGCTGATCCTGGAGCATCCGGCCAGCCGCTCCGTCCGTTTCGCCGCTGCCACCGGACCGTCGCTGACGGTATCATGGGACGGGTTCGAGCAACTCGGCCTGTGGTCCCGTGCCGGCGGGGATTTCCTGTGCATCGAGCCGTGGCGCGGCATGGCCAGCCCGGCGGATTTCGACGGCGAGTTCACGCGCAAGCCGTGGCTGATGCTGATCCCGCCGGCGGAAAGCCGCTCGGCCGTCCATCGGATGACGATCGGCGCGGCCTGACCGGGGAGCCGCATGGTTTCATCTTACGTTGCGGCCCGGATGACGTTGACTCGGGGGCGCAGCCACCCCGTCATGCCGGCGGGAGGTCGGCATCCACGCCTTTTGCCTGTGTAAACAAAGGCGTGGATGGCGGGCCTGCGCCCGCCATGTCGACACAGCCGGCCTGCCGGCCGGTCAAAGTCAACGCCGGCTGGTATAAGACGCCGCCCCCGCTCAGTGTATCCCGTTTCTGTTCAGATGCTCGCGGTACGCCTGATCGCTGCCCTGGATGTGCTTGACCAGCCAGTCACGCAGGAAGTGCATAACCTCGAGCGACAGTGTCGCGGCATGCCCGGCGGCGTATTTCTCCTGCACATCGGCGACCTGCCGGGTCAGCGCCGCATGCTGCTGCTTATGCGCGCCAGCGTCCGGATAGCCGGTGCGTGAGAAAAACGTCTCCTCTCGGGCGAAGTGCATTTTGGTGTATTGCACCAGATCGCCCAGTACCCGGCCCAGCTTGTCCTTGCCATGACCGGCCTGCATCGCATCGTACAGCTCGTTCACCATCGCCACCAGCTTCCTGTGGTCTTCGTCCAATGCGGCCACCCCGACACTCAACTTGTCAGTCCACGTCATCAACGGCATCGTCGTTCTCCTACTTCCAGTTCACGCCACGCGGCGCTGCTGCAACCGCTCCAGCAGCCCGGCGACCGCCAGCCGGACGGCTTCACTCTCCTCGAACTGCAGGTGCAGCGAGCCGCGGTGATCCAGGGTGCGGACGACAAACGGCAACGAAACACCGCCGGCGATCACCGAACCGCGCGACCCGTCCGGCAAGGCCGGCCCGCCATCCACCCGGGCGCCGGTGAGCGACAGGTCCGCCAGCCGCGCCTCATGCTCCGCGCCGGCGGCGCCGATGCGGCATTGCAGATCGACCGGATGCCGCGTCGCCGATCGGCGATCGACCTCGGTCGTCGATGTCCGCACCACCCTGATCACCGCATGCCGCAAATCGGCCACCGCCAGTTCCAGCGCCGAGGCGTTCTCCCGCACCGACAGGGCATGGCGTTCGGTCTGCTCCGCCTCGGCCGACACCTCCTGGATGCGGTTGCTCATGTCGCCCGCCGCCGCGGCTGTCTCCGTCACGTTGAACGCGATGCTCATGGTCGAGGCGGCCTGCTTCTCGACCGCCGAGGCGACTCCGCTGGCGATGCGGTTGATCTCGCCGATGGTCTGCTCGATCCGCGCCACCGCGGCGACCGACGCGCCGGTGGCCCGGCGCACGTCGGCGATTTGCCGGCTGATGTCGTCGGTTGACCGCGCGGTCTGGGTCGCCAGCGACTTGACCTCGTTGGCCACCACCGCGAAGCCCTTGCCCGCTTCGCCCGCGCGCGCCGCCTCGATCGTCGCATTCAGCGCCAGCAGGTTGGTCTTTCGGGCGATGTCATGGATCGCATCGGTGACCGCGCCGATACGCTCGACCTGATGATTCAAGGCTTCGATGGCGGCGCGGGTTTCGCCGCCGGCGGTAACGGCTTGGGCGGCCACCTCCGCGGCCTGACCGACCTCGATGCCGATTTCGGAGATTGAGGCGGCGAGCAAATCCGCCGCACTGGCCACGGAATGCGACGTCTCGGTGGCGTGCGTGGCGGCGGTCGCGGCGCTTTCGGCCGAACGCCCGGTCCGTGCCGCGGAGCCGCTCATGTCGGACGCTGTCTGCGTCATCGCCGCCGTGCGTTCATGCACCTGCGCCAGGGCCAGCCCGGCCTCGGCCTCGATGGCGTCGGCCATGGCGACCAGCGCCACCTGGGTCTGCTGCTGCACCACGGTTTGCTGCTGCTGCACCGCGCGGGTGAGTTCGTCCGACCGGGCCATGTGGTCCTTGAACACCACCACCGCGGCGGCCATCGCGCCGAGTTCGTCGCTGCGTCCCTGCGCCGGCACTTCAGCCGTCAGGTCGCCCGCGGCCAGTTGCCGCATGGCCGCGGTCATCGCGCCGATGGGCCTTGTGATGCCGCGCCCGAGCAGTGCCGCGGCCAGCAGTGCCGCCGCCAGCGCGGCGCCCGCGACCTCGGCGGTTCGCAGCAGCAGGCCGCGCACGGTCGCCTGCACGTCGCCGACAGTGACGCCGCTGCCGATGACCCAGTTCCAGCCGCCGACGCCCTTGACGTAGCTTTGCTTCAGCCGGGCGGTCGGACCCGGCGGCCAGTAGTATCGGTAGAGCCCCGCGCCCTGGCGGGTAACCACATCAATCATGCCGCGGAACGGCTGCTCCCCGGCCGCGTCGCGCAGGTCGAGCACGCTGGAGCCGACGAGTTGCGGCGAGGTCGGATGCATCAGCATCGTCCCGGCCATGTCGTTGACCCAGAAATACTGGTCGTTCTCGTAGCGAAGACGCGACAGCCGAGCCAGCGCCTGACGCTGCGCGTCCGCCTCGGTCATCTCGCCGCGTGCCGCGCGCTGCTGGTAGTCTGCGACCAGGGAGTGCGCGGTTTCCACCAGATGCCGGGTTTCGGTGGCCTTTGCCGCCCACAGGGCCTCGCTGGATTCTTCGGCGGCAATCAGCAATATGCCAAGCGTGCCCAGCGCCATCGCCAGGACGATCAGATACAGCCGCCGGGCAATCGAGCGGTTGAAGAACAGGGACCGCGTATGGTGTGCCGCCACGCCGGATCGCTCCTCCAAGCGTCGCCTGTACTGCCGATCGGCAGGGCGACGGGTGGAAGATTACTGGCGAATGGTTAATAAATGGTTACCGGGACAGTGTAATCGAGCGGTCCGGCCGACGGCGGCGGCGCCATCAGTCACACCACGGGTTTGAACACGCGGTTCCACCGTATCTCGAACGGCAATGCCCAGAACGCCCACCACGGATGTTGGCGATCGATTGAATACAGCAGCAACGCGGCACGGCCGACAAGATTTTCCGCGGGAACGAAACCAATCGCGTCCATGAAACGGCTGTCCATGCTGTCGTCACGGTTGTCGCCCAGGACAAAAAAATGCCCGGGGGGAACAGAGTATTCGGGCGTGTTGTTCGGCGAGCCATCGTCACGCTCCTTCAGGATGTCATGCCTGACACCGTCCGGCAGGGTTTCGACATACAGCTTACGCATTATCGTGTTGCCGGTGTCGCCGGCCAGATAGTTTCCCTCCACCACGCGTGAGGACAGCACATTGTTTATGTAAAGCTGGCCGGCTCTTAAGGCAACGCGATCCCCGGGCAGTCCGACGACCCGCTTGACATAGTCAATGGACGGATTTTTCGGCGACTTGAATATCACCATGTCGCCCTGCCGCAATGTCCGGCCGGCCCGGGTCTTGTCTGCGACCACGACATCTCCGACAAGCAGGGTCGGCAGATTGGAGCTGCTTGGAATCGAGAAACTCTCCCAACCTCGGGCCGGCAGCAAGAAGCCCAGCCCCAGCGAAACCACGAGTACGCTAACGGCTGGAAACCACCAAGTATACAACAAGGGTGTTTGGCCATCCACCGGATTGGCCCGAATGCGGCGTATCGCATCGACCGCTGCGCCCAGGCTCAGGCCAAGCGAGCCAATCGCGAAAGCGCAGAGCGTCAGGAGCTTTGCCGGGGTTGGCGAGCCGGCCATCAGCACCGTTATGGTAACGGACATTGCCAGGGCGAGGACCAACAGCGCAGCACCAAGGCGCCAGGATCGGGCATAAAGCTGGCCCAACCCGGGATACCAAAGTGAAAGCAGCCCACCCCAGGCTGCGCGCCGCCAATCCCCCCGCCGCGTGGGAATCCCGGCGCCGTCCATGTGCCCGGTGTTGTCCATTTGGTTGACCACCCGCCGGTTCGCCACGCCAGATAGACTTGACGTTAGCCAAATATTTCTAAAATTCTGATCAGATGATGCAATGCCTGTCAATCGGCCGCATCGCGGTCCCGAGGCGCCGCGCGGCTCAGGCTTTGCCCGGGTCTTCCAAACCGATCGCGCGCAGACGCGCGCCCTCTTCGTCCCAGCCCTTGCGTTCCTTGACGTTCAGGAACAGGTGCACCGGGCGATCCAGCAATCCGCCCAGGTCCTGCCGGGCGCGCGCGCCGATAGCCTTGATCTTGCTGCCCTTGTCGCCGATCAGGATGGCCTTGTGGCCGGGGCGCGCCACGTAGATCGTCACTTCGATGCGGACCGAGCCGTCCTTCCGTTCCTTGAAGGATTCGGTTTCCACGGTCGCGCCGTATGGCACTTCCTCATGCGTCTGCATGAAGATTTGCTCCCGCACCGTCTCCGCCGCCAGCAGGCGATCCGGCAGGTCGGTCAGATCGTCCTCGGGATACAGCCAGGGTCCTTCCGGCACGACGTTGGCCAGCGCGTCGGCCAGGGCGCGGATGCCCTCGCCGGTCTGCGCACTGACCATGAAGGTCTCTTCGAACTTCGCCAGGGCGGTCAGCGCCGCGGTCAGCGGCAGCAGCGACGGAGGCTCCACCAGATCGACCTTGTTCAGCACCAGCCAGCAGCGGCGGCCGGAGGCGCCAAGTTGGCTCGCGATCTCCCGCACGTCCTCGCGCAGGCCGGCGCGCGCATCCACCATCAGCATCGCCACGTCGGAATCCGCGGCGCCGCTCCAGGCCGCCGCCACCATGGCGCGGTCCAGCTTGCGCTTCGGCTTGAAGATGCCGGGCGTGTCCACCAGCAGCACCTGCGACTCGGCCCGCATCAGGATGCCCAGCACGCGGAACCGCGTCGTCTGCGCCTTGGGCGAGACGATCGACAATTTCGCGCCGGTCAGCCGGTTCATCAGCGTCGATTTGCCGGCGTTCGGCGCGCCGACAATGGCAACGAAGCCGCAGCGGGACGGTGGGGTCATGATGGCAGCCTCGCGAGTAAAGCCTCGGCGGCAAGCTGTTCGGCGGCACGCTTGCTGCCGGCGGTGCCGGAGCCGTCCGCATCACCGACGGACACCGTGATGGTGAACTGCGGCGCATGCTCCGGCCCGGAGCGGCCGGTCACGGCATAGGCCGGCAGGCCGAGCCCTCGCTTCAGCGCCCAATGTTGCAGCGCGGTCTTGGCGTCCTTTGGCGGTTCCACCTGGCCGATCATGGCGTCGTTCCAGGCGCGGCGGACGAAGCTGCGGGCAACCTCGATACCGCCATCCAGATACAGCGCGCCCAGTGCAGCCTCCAGAGCGTCCGCCAGGACGGTGGCGCGCTTTGTCAGGCCGGCCTTGAATTCGCCTGGACCGACGGACAATGCTTCGGCCAACCCGATGCTGTCGGCCACCGTGGCGAGGACCGGCTGTGACACCAGATACGCCAGTCGCGGACCAAGCTCGCCCTCCTGTTCGCGCGGGAAGCGTTCCGCCAGCCACTCCGCCATCATCAGGCCGAGCACACGGTCGCCGATAAATTCCAGCCGCTCATTGGAGCCTTGCTTGCGGCCGTGGCTATGCGCGACGGAGCTATGGGTCAGGGCCTCTTTCAGCAAGGAGGAACGCTTGAAGGTATGGCCCAGGATCGCTTCGAACGGTTCGCTCATACCCGGCCGGTTTTCAATGGACGCGATTGAGCAACCGGCTCCAGCGGATCTCGAACGGCCATTCCCAGACTTCCCACCAGGGATGCACGGCATTGATCGAGAAAAACAGGATTTCCGCCCGGCCAACGAGGTTTTCGACCGGCAGGAAGCCGAAGCCGGTGGCTTCAAAGCGGCTGTCGGCACTGTTGTCACGGTTGTCGCCCATGACAAACAGGTTGCCGGCCGGCACGAGGTATTCCCGGGTATTGTTGGCGTCGCCCTCCTTCGAGTCGTCTTGCTCCTTCAAGATGTCATGCTTGACGCCGTTGGGCAGGGTTTCCTGATACATGGGCCGCTTCATCTCGACGCCGTACTCATCGTCCAGGTAGTCGCCCTCCCGCTGACGCGGGCAAAGCTCGCCGTTGATGTAAAGCTGGCCCTGACGCACCTGGATGCGGTCACCCGGCAGCCCGATGATCCGCTTGATATAGTCCACCGAGGTGTCGCGGGGGTACTTGAACACCGCCACGTCGCCGCGCTTCGGCAGCGCGCCGAAAATCCGGCCGGAGAACAGCGGCGGCGAGAACGGCAGCGAAAATCTGGAATAGCCGTAGCTGTATTTCGACACGAACAGGTAGTCGCCCACCAGCAAGGTGGGGATCATGCTGCCGGACGGGATATTGAACGGCTCGAACGCGACGGTGCGCACGCCGATGGCGATCAGCCCGGCATAGAAGACGGTCTTGATGTTTTCCACCCAGGCGCTGGTCTGCTGTCTGGGCTTGGCCTTGCTGGTCGCCATGGGGGCAACGGTCTTTCACAACATACGGCGGCGGGGGCCACGCGAAGCGGGCGGATCAAGCCCATGCCTCCGTGATCTGTCAAGCGAATGCAAGCCGGGCGGGTGGTTTGCCCGGCGGCCGTCACGCCCGCACCAGCATCGTTTCATGCGACGCCAGCGCCCGGTGCAGCATGTAGATCGGCACCGCCAGCACCGAGATCGCCGCCGCGGCCAGCAGCCCGCCCTCCGGCCGCCCTGCGTGGTCCGCGACGACGCCACAAAGCGTCGGCGAGAAGGAACCGCCCAGGTAATACAGCGTGTAGAACAGGCTCATGCCGACGGTGCGGTTCTCCGGCCGGGCTGACAGGGTGCCGATGGCCATAATGACACCGGGGTGGATCGCCCCCAGCACCCCCAGCACCACCGCCCAGGCCAGCGGCCATCCCGCCAGCGCGCCGCCGACCATGCCGATCGCCAGGAACAGCGTCCCGATCAGGAAAATGCGGAAGCCGCCAAAGCGGGCTGCGAGGCCGCCGCCGAACAGGATCGCCGGCACGTTGCCCCAGGTGGCGACCGTCATCACAACTCCGACCAACGCCACGCCATAGCCACGCGACGCCAGGCTGGCGGGAAGGTAGGACAGGAAGGCGGAATATCCGCTGGTGTAGGCCGTCCAGGCCAGCCCGGCGATCACCAGCAACAGGCACTCCCGCCGGCTTGGCAAGGAGAACCGCCGCGGCACCGGCAACGCGTGCGGCGGGACGCGGTAGCTGCCCAGGAACAGCATCAGCGCCAGTCCCGCCGGCACGGCCCCGGTCAGGAATGCGCCGCGCAGGCCGTAGATCGCAAGGACAGGCGGCAGGACCAATCCGGCCAATCCCATGCCGACCGCGAAGGCGGATACCGAGACGCTGATGCCGATCATGAAGCGCGGGCCGGTGAACCAGTCGGCGATAATCTTGCCTTGCAGGACGATCATCGCGACTGCACCGGCTCCGGCGGCCGTGCGTCCGACCGCGATTCCCGCCGGTCCGTCCGCCCAGGCGCTGATGCAGGCGCCGGCGGTCATCAGCAGCAGCCCCGCACCCAGCACCACGCGGTCGCCGAACCGCCGCCCGAGCAGGCCGAGCGGCACGGCGATGAACACCCCCAGCAGGTTGTAGGCGCCGATGAGGCTGCCGATCTCGGCGTAGCTGAGGCCGAAGCGGCCCATCAGGCCGGGTGTAAGGGTGGCGACAGTCTGGAACTGGTAGCCGAAGGCGACGCGCCCGAGCGCCATGGCCGTCAGAATGATCCAAGGGCGAAGCTGCATGCGTTTCCTCGTGCCGGTCTTCGCCGGACGTCCAAACCAGCCTATAGGCGGGCGGAGTGCCTGACTATCTTCCGGCTCGAGGTCAGCGGGCGGGACTATCCGCTGGTGCCTGTCACCCGCAAGCCGGCGTTCGGTCTGTCGCTCACCGCCGCCCTAAAATTTGGCTTGTCCAAAGCCTGGTCGATGGCTTTGCTCATGGCTTGACTGGCGACCGCCCTCAGGTCGTCCGGATTGCCGAAGATGCCGACATCCATTGCCAGCTTGCTGCCTTCGACCACGGTTACCTGCACCGTGTCATGATACAGTGTCCGCCCGGCATGGTCGGTCAGCACGATCTCGAAATCCGCGTGCGCCTCGCGCCGGACATATTGGCTACAGTCCATCTTCCGGATGGTCACGGTAAGGGCCTGCGTGTCAGCGCCCGGCGCGCCATAGATCCCGCGTCTCGCCAGCGCGTCCTTGAACGCGAGAGCAACCTCGTCCCCTACCGGATCGGTTGTTTCAATGACTTTCAACGGATTTCCAAACCCGCCCCGTACGGCGCCGATCCATCTGGGCGGCTCGCCCCTGTCATCCGTGGCGGTGACCTGACCGATGACCGGAACGGTGCCAAGCGGCGTGGCTCGACCGGTTGCGGCGTAGGGCAGGGCGCCGGTGGCCGAACAGGCGGTGAGTGCGAGTGCAAGGACGAGGCATAAGGCTTTCATAAGCAGTGCTTCCGTTCGAATCTGCACCAATACTGCGCCGTTTTGTCACCCTTGCACAATGACTGCTTTGAGCAACCGGATGCCCGCGCGCGGAAGGCGGTAGCAGTCGGCCACCGGGTCACCTATCTTAGGGGCATGTCCGATACCCCAGCCTTTCTCGACAGCGGCCGTCCGCCGGTTCCAGACCTTGTCGTGCCGCGCGGCGTGCTGCCGTTTTTCCTGCCGCGGCGGCCGGTGCGCGGCCGCCTGGTGCGGCTTGGTCCGCTGGCCGACGCGCTGCTCAGCCGCCACGATCACCATCCTGTCGTCACCCGGCTGGTGGGCAAGGCGCTGGCGCTCGCCGCGGGGCTGTCCACCGCGCTGAAGTTCCGCGGATCATTCAGCCTGCAGGCCAAGGGCGACGGGCCGGTTCCGATCCTGCTGGCCGACTGCACCGATGCGGGCGAATTGCGCGGCTACGCCCATACCTCGCCGGAGAAACTGGCGGCGCTGCTGGAAGCCGATCCCGCACCCTCAGCCGGGTCGCTGCTGGGCAGCGGCTACCTGGCGTTCACGGTCGATCAGGGCGGCAACCAGAACCGGCACCAGGGTATCGTGGCGATCGAGGGCGGTTCGTTGGCGGAGATGGTGCTGCACTACTTCGACACCAGCGAGCAGCTCCGCTGCCAGGTGCGGCTGGCCTGTGCGCGGACCGAGGCCGGATGGCGCGCCGGGGCGCTGATCCTGGAGAAGGTTGCGGGCGCGGGCGGGATCGACCCGGATATGGATGTCGCGGCGCAGGAGGAAAGCTGGCGGACGGCGACGATGCTGGCCGCCACCCTGACCGACCAGGAACTGCTCGATGACGAACTGCCAGCCGATCGGCTGTTATATCGGTTGTTTCATACGGAAGGGGTGGCAGCGGACAGGGCGAGGGCGTTGTCGTTCGGGTGCCGCTGTTCGCGGGCGCGGCTGGCCAGCATTCTGGAGGGCTTTCCGGCGGAGGATCTGGACCACATGACGTCTGATTCCGACATCGTGATGACATGCGAGTTCTGCAACTACGCGTTCCATTTCCCCCGCAACGACGTGCGTGGCAAGGAAGCGGCGGAGCCCGGGAAGACGTAATTATCCTTAGCTCTTTCATGCCTCATTCAGCGGCGGCTCCTCGAAGAGCTTCGCTAACTCGGCCAGTTTGCCGTCGTCGGCCACGGGCGCCTCGCACAAATGCCTCCGTAGTTACTGCAGCGTCAGCGGGAACCTACAGGGCGGCGTTTCGAATGTAGCGTCCGAAGGCAGCTTGTCCCTGGCCATTGCTGAATCGACCCTGTTGCGTGAGACCACGCATAACAGGCCGCGACGGTCGGCCTAGGCGGCATTTTTGGAAACGGCCGCCTCTTCGCCGCCTAGGGGCACAGGCCTACTTCTGAGGCGGCGGGGGCACCACGACAGCCCCCGGCTGAAATATAATCTGCGGAGAGCCGGCCACGCTTCGTTGCCCGGCGCTGTATCCCGTAAGGTAGGTTACAGTGCCGACCAGGCCCGACAGCAGCGCCGCAACGGCACCCACCAGGATCGCGATATTTCTGGGGGTTTCCCAGAACGCCTGCTTTTCCTTGAGGTCGATATCGGCTTTCATGAGCCTCACCTTGAGTTCTCGTTCTTCATCGTCCGTCAGAGCCATACAACACTCCATACTTCATTTGGGGGGCGGGCGCTACGCAGCAAATTTGAGCTTGACCTTGCCCCGGAAGGCTCAGGCTATGGCCATGAACGGCTCCGTACTGTGCTCGAACCGGCCGTGTTTGATGCGCGCCCCGGCCCGAAGCAAGGCCGCGTCAACCTCAGTGCTCTGCTCCCGGGTGGGAAAGAAGGTTTTCGCCGCAAGCGTCTTCTTGTCGCCCTTGAGGCGGGTGCGGAGGTCAACGGGGCTGGCTTGTCCACCGCCGCCTTGGACTGGGCTTTGGCGGTCACCGGATTGGCGATCTGCCACTTGACGGTTGGAGGAAATCGCGATCTGGTCTGCGAAAAATCGGGAGCCAAGCATGGAAACGCATTGGCGCGACGAGGCTTCGGACCTGCTGGATGCCGCGCGGGGGCTGGAGCCGCTGGTTGGATCGCTCCGCGACGGGCTCGACAAAGCGCGGCAGTTGCCGCCTGAACTGGTAGAAGCCATCGGCAATGCGCAGCTGTTCTCCATGTGGCTGCCGCGGGCGCTCGGCGGCCCGGAACTGCCGCCGCTGTCGTTTCTTGAGGTTATCGAAGAACTGTCCCGGCAGGACGGGTCCGTAGGTTGGTGCACGGTCATCCCGGCCGGTTACGGACGCCTGGCCGGCGGCATGGCGCAAGACGCCGCCAGCGAAATATTCGGCTCCGGCCGGGCGGTTCTCGTCGGCACCCTCAATCCGGCCGGCAAAGCCGAACCGGTTCCCGGCGGGTATCGCGTAACCGGACGCTGGAGCTATGGCAGTTTCATTACTCACAGCCAATGGGTTCTCGGCGGCTGCATGGTGCAGGGTGACAGCGGCGCGGCCGTGCGCCTGTGCATCTTCCCGCGCGCCGATGTCGAGGTGTTCGACATCTGGCATGTCGGCGGCCTGCGCGGCACCGGAAGCAATGACTACCAGGTCACCGATGTTTTTGTCCCGGAAGAACGGGCCGTGCCGATCCCGGGATTTTCGCCGGTGCCGGTGCAGCCGGGGGCGCTGTATGCGGTGCCGATGCTCGCCACCTTCGTGGCCTGCATCGCCATCGTTACGCTCGGCATCGCGCGGGCCGCGATCGAGGCGCTGATGCAGATCGCGTCGGCCAAGACGCCGACGGGATCGGATTCGGTGCTGCGTGAAAAGCCCTCGGTGCAAACCGATCTGGCACGGGCCGAGGCGCTGGTGCGGTCAGGCCGGGCGTTCCTGTTCGATGCGCTGGGAGCCTGCTGGGACGATGCGCTGGCGGGACGGCCGGCGACCTTGCAACGCCGGGCGCTGGTGCGGCTGGCCGGGTGCCAGGCCACGCAGAATGCCGTCCAGGCGGTTGACCTGATGTATGCCTGCGGCGGCGGGACGTCGCTGTTCGAGGGCAACCGGCTGGAGCGCTGCTTCCGCGACGTCCACGCGGGCGCGCAGCATTTCGCCGTCGCCCCGTTGAGCAATCTGGAGCCCATCGGCCGGGTGCTGTTCGGGCTTGATCCCGGCCGGGCGCGGTTCTGAGGCAACGCGGTCCATGCGTTCGCGTCGCCAAAGGCGTGGATGGCGGGCCTGCGCCCCATAGGCGTTAAATTAGGCTACTTTCGGGCCGGCTGGCGTCCCATCGTCATGGTGCGCGAAGGCGCACCATCCATGCCTTGCGGTGCATGACCCGGCCAAAGGCGTGGATGCCGACCTGCGTCGGCATGACGGGAAGCGCGACGCCGGAGCGCTATTTTATAGCGCCGATGGGGCCTGCGCCCCATAGGCGTTAAATTAGGCTACTTTCGGGCCGGCTGGCGTCCCGTCGTCATGGTGTGCGAAGGCGCACCGTCCACGCCTTGCGGTGCATGAACCGGCCAAAGGCGTGGATGCCGACCTGCGTCGGCATGACGGGAAGCGCGACGCCGGAGCGCTATTTTAGCGCCGATGGGGCCTGCGCCCGCCATGACGAGTGCCTACCGCGCCAGCGGCACTCCGGCCTCCGCCAGCGCCGCGGCCTGACGCGCTGCCAGTTCCGCCTCGTTGAAGCCGTCGGTCAGTTCGTGGAACAGCTTGCTCCAGTTCAGCTCCGCCCGCAGGCGCAGGAACACGCCACCGAGGCCCAGCGCCGAGCGGTCCATCAGCACGAACTCCCGCGGCGGCATTACCCCGCCGGTGCGCTGCAATCCGGCATGCACCCGCGCGGCGACCTCACGGCCGAACATCGGATCGTCTGTCTCCTGGATGCGGCGGACCCGGTCCTGGGTCAGCGGTTCATACAGGAAGCGCGCCCATTCGTTCAGCACGTCCATCTTTTCCTGCGACAGCTCGGCGAAACCCCAGCTTTCGTAGGCTTTCCTGGCCTTATCGTCGTCGCGGTCGCGCACCGCCTCGAACAGCTCATTCACGCCGCGCACGAATTTCGTGCCGAACACCCGGATGGCGCCGAAATCCAGCAGGTTGACGCTGCCGTCGGGCTTCACCTGGTAATTGCCGAGATGCGGGTCGCCGTGGATCACCCCAAACCGGTAGAACGGCACGTACCACGCCCGGAACAGCGCCTCGGCGATGCGGTTGCGTTCCTCCTGGGGAGGGTCCTCCGCCAGCCGCTGCATCAGCGGGCGGCCGTCCAGCCAGGTCATCGTCAGCAGCCGCTTGGTGCTGTAGCCGGTTATCGGCACCGGCACATGCACGCTGGGATGGTCCTTCAGCATGATCGTGTAGAGGCGCATCTGCGCCGCCTCACGCTCGTAGTCGAGTTCCTCGCGCAGACGTTCGCGCAGTTCCTTGTAGATCTCGTCCTGGTGGATGGCGTTATCCATCCGCTGGTACACCGCCATCGCCATCTTCATCTGCCGCAGATCGGCCTCAACCGTGCTGGGCATATCGGGATATTGCAGCTTGCACGCCACATCCATGCCGTCCGGCAATGTCGCGCGGTGCACCTGGCCGAGGCTGGCCGCCGCCGCCGCCTCATGCGTGAAGGACTTGAATTTCGACATCCAGTCCGGACCCAGTTCGCTCGCCATGCGGCGGCGGACGAAGTTCCAGCCCATCGGCGGGGCGTTGGCCTGTAACTGAGCCAGCTCCGCCGCATACTCGACCGGCAGCGCGTCGGGGACGGTGGAGAGGAACTGCGCCACCTTCATCAGCGGCCCTTTCAGCCCGCCCAGGATCGCCTTCAGATCCTCCGCATGCGCGGCGCGGTCGGTTTTGATGCCGAACACACGCTCCCCGGCGACTCGGGCGGCGATGCCGCCGACGGCACCGGATGTGCGAGCAAGGCGCCGGATTTCGCCGAACAGGTTGCTACCGGACATTAAGGATACGCGCTGAAAAGCTTACCAGGGTCATCAGGTCACTCTCGTTCGGGGACGCATTCAGGATATTTGCCGCACGTCCGCGATTGCAACCCGCTATCCGGCCTTCGCCCTGGTATCGATCGCTTCGGCCAGACGTTGTGGATCAACTTTGATCTCGACGCCAGCCCGTTCCGTCTGCAGCGCCATGATCGCCCGCGAGTCCTTCTGCCCCCAGCCGCGGTTCATTCCCTCCGCCAAATCGGCCAGCGCGAGGTTGGCCAGCCGCATCGGCACGTTCAGCTCGCGGCCGAGGGCGGTGGCGAGCGAGACGTCCTTGTGCGCCAGTTTCAGCGCGAAGGCGGCGGGTTCGTAGCGATCGGCCAGGAACTGATCGGTTAGCGACTCGAAGGCGCCGCGGCGGCCGACGGCGCCCTGGCGGACGGCTTCCCAGATGGCGAGCGGCTCGATGCCGGCCTTGACGCCGAGGCTGAAGACCTCGGCCGCGGCGGCGGTGGCGATGTAGCCGTAGCAATTGTGCACCAGCTTGGCGACGGAGCCGGCGCCGATGGGGCCGACGAGCGTGGCCTGGTCGCCGATGGCGTCGAGGAAAGGCTTCCACTGTGCGAACACGGCCGGGTCGCCGCCGCACCAGATGGCGAGCTTGCCGCTGGCGGCTCCCTTCGGCCCGCCGCTGACGGGGGCGTCGAGCAGGTGGGCTTGTTTGGCTTCGTACTCGGCGTGGGCGCGGCGGACGGTGGAGAGCGCGTTGGTGGTCAGGTCGAAATGTGCGGCGCCGGGGCGGATGGCGGAGAGGATGCCGGTGTCGCTGGTGACGACGTGGTCGAACTCGGGCGGGCCGGGCAGGGAGGTGAAGATGATGTCTGATTGCGCCGCCAGCGCCGCCGGGCTGTCGGCCCATTGGGCGCCGTTGGCTTCGAGGGCGGCGGCGGAGGTTCGGTTCAGGTCGTGCACGATCAGGGCGTGGCCGAGCGCCCGGATGGCTTTTTGCAGGTTGGCGGCCATGCGGGCGCCCATGGTGCCGAGGCCGATGAAGCCGGCCTTCATGGATTGGCCTCGAAGATGTCGCGGGCGATGTTGGCGGCGGACATGGCGCTGGGCCAGCCGGCGTAGAACGCGACGTGGGTGATCATTTCGGAGATTTCGGTCTTGGTCACGCCGTTGTCGAGGGCGCGCTGGAGGTGGCCCTTGAGCTGCTCCGGACGGTAGGTGGCGGTGAGCACGGCGATGGTGATCAGGCTGCGGTCGCGTTTCGAGAGTTCGGGACGTTCCCAAATGTCGCCGAACAGGACGTCGTCGGTGAGTTCGATCAGTTTGGGGACGGTGGCACGGACGCGGTCTCGGGGGCTGGGTGCGGGGGGTTGGGTCATTTTTGGTGTCCTCCGGGTCGGATGCAGGGGGGGATTGGATACGATGGGGGCGGGGGAGTCCAATCGGAGGGGGCGACTACCGAGGGCCTTCGGAGGCCCGCAAACCGATCGGCTACGGGAAGCCTCTAGCGGGCCCATCGGGGTCTCAGAGGAGAGGGAATAGTGTAACTGGAATATCTGGAACATCGCGCCTTGTCGAAGAGATAACGCGTCTCGCCAACGTCCAGGAAACCGCCTCGGCGCAACGGTGGCAATGATCGCGGGCATATGGCGGAATTTGGTGAATTCGCGCTGGGACCCGACTTATCCATGCAGTGTCCCGCAGGAAGAGCTTCCGTCGAGCTTGACGATCTTATTCCGAGTCCTTACTGAGATGTCATCCTTTATGCCTCCTCAGCCGGATATCCAAACCATCGCCACCTTGGAGAGATACCGTGATTACCAGCGTTGCGAATCTACTGCGAGATTTGATGTTGGAAGAGGCGAAGCAACTCGACCAAGAAATGATCACTCATGCGCCCACAATCGGATCCATGTACGAAGGCCTGACCAGAGATATTTTAGAGAGAGCGATCCCGGCCTCGCTTGACCTCAGGATCGTGGACGGCTTTATCGAAGGCGTCAATCAGACGTTGATCCCGCAAGTCGACGCAATGCTGGTCACAGGTGAGGGCCGCGAATTGCCGTATGGGGCTGGACATATATGGCCGATCGGCCGGGTGATTGCAGTGCTCGAGGTAAAAAAGAATCTCTTCGGGGCCGACCTGGAGGACGCCTTCATCAAGTTGCGCAAGGTCATGCATATGCAAGACGCATATCTGCGAAGCGTGAGCGGGCCGGAAACCAAGATAATTCCGAGTTTCCAGGCATTTGCCCGCCTCACCGGCCTCTATCCGCGCGGGTGGCATGCGGCAAACGATCTGCCCGATGAAATGTCGTATATTTTCCATGCTCTCGTAGCCGAGCAACTAGCGCCGGTTCGCATTGTAATTGGCTACCATGGTTACGCTGACGAATTTTCGCTGCGCAAAGGTCTGGCCGATTATCTCGAAAGCAATCTGATGGGTGCCGGATTTGGTGTCACCTCTTTTCCAAACTTAATCATCTGTCGGGGGAACGCGCTCTTAAAAATGAACGGCCAGCCCTATGGAGTCCCGATGAACGGGGACTGGTGGCCGTTTATCGCCTCGAATTCCGAAAATCCACTGCGCTTGCTGATCGAGCTTATCTGGACCCGGCTAGCAAACCAGTTTGAAACCGACTTCCCGATGGATGACACGTTACAAATGGAGCGTCTCGCCCCATTCCTCTCCGCCCGCCTTGCTCGGGATCACGATAGAGTGGGCTGGGACTACTTGCTGGATCCCATAGAACGCAAGCAATTGGCAGAACTCGAGACTTGGACCTGGGAGCCAGGCCCAATTGCCGACAACGAGTGGGTCGTAATGATGTGCGTTGCAAAACAGGGTGAACTCGACGTGCGAGACGTCGACTTTAGGCGCTACGCTGCAAGAGTGGCTGTTGATCCAGACGAACTCGTCGCTGCCCTTGTCGAGCGGCGGATTTTGGCATGGTGCGACGAACATACGGTGCGCCTAATCGATGACGGCACCTTTTTCACGGGTTTCTTGCCAGACGGACGCGTCGTAAGCTCAGCCGAAGCTGAACTACTGACCCTATGGTTGAATGAACGAATGGGCGATGATCCCAAAGCGACTGGGCGTCCCACCAGATAAGAGTGGTGCCCACCTGCCGACTTCCGCAGCGCCCCCTTTCGCGCGATTGCGCCGCACCGACGCACACTTGGCGGGGACATCGCCTAATCCGCGCGCCGAGCCATATACGCCTTGGTCCCGAACAATCCGGCGAGCAGCCCGGGGACCGACAGATCGGCATCGAGTGCCTCCCAATGCAGGCCGTAGCCCGCCCCCAGCAGTTCCACCCCGGCAAGCTGATCGTCCGTCGCGGTCTCGAGTCCCTCCGCCAGATCCGGCGGGAAGGCGAAGGTGCATCCATTCGTCAGGTCCACGATGACCCGGCGCAGCCGGCGATCATAGCGCACGGCCCGGGCACGCGGTTCGTTGACGCTCGCCAGTCTCCCCCGTTCCGTCGCGGCGTCGATCTGTGCGTCAGTCAATTCGGCCATGGATGTCCTCCCACCTCGCGAGCAGAAAGTCTTGCTGCTCGCCCACGACTTGCATGGCCCGGCGGGCCTCGCCCCGGTTCATGCCCTCGAACCAAACCAACTCCGCGGTCCCGCCGATACCCCGGAGATTGATGTTGGCCTGACCATCACCGAAGACGTGCACGTGAACCGGTTGATGATCATCGGAGAAGATGATCACCCGCAAATCGCGGGCACACAGGACGGCGACCGTTGTTGCGGATAACCTATCGCGATGGGTTTTTCAAGGTCCTGATTTCCCGGGTTCCCGAATGGAGAGTATCGCAAGTGCCCCATAGGCAGGCGCTTTGATCCCGATATGTCGGTGACCACAGACCGGCGCTTTCTCGATGGAGCCAGTGGAAACCGCGGCAGGCACTCAATGGGCGCTCCGGCATCGCGCTTCCCATTATGCGGATCACCGGGTCAACCCCGGTGACAGGCTCGGGTCGGCATCCACGCCTCTATCTCGATCGGCACCGCAAGGCGTGGATGGTGCGCCTTCGCGCACCATGACGAAGAGGCGCCAGCCCCGCCTGCTACGCCGCCGACGGCAGCGAAACCAACTCCGCCGCCTCCCGCCCGCGTGCCACCCCCGAACACCAAGCCGTCGCCACCCGGTTGCGTCCCGCCGCCTTGGCCGCATACAGCGCCGTATCCGCCATCTCCACCAAGGCCTGAGCGTCCCCTTCATCCCGCCCCGGCGCACAGGTGCCAACTCCGGCGCTGAACGTGACAACATCATCCAGGTGCCCCGCCTGCCGCAACGCCAAACCGCGCACCGCCCGCAGCATCGTCTCCGCCAGGGCCGCGGCCCGGGGCCCGTCGCACCCCGGCAGCAACACGGCAATCTCCTCACCGCCATAGCGGGCGGCGAACTCGCCCTGGCGCCGCAGGCTGCCCTGGATCGTCCGGGCAACCAGGCGCAGGCACTCATCCCCCGCGGGGTGGCCATAGCAGTCGTTGAAAGCCTTGAAATGGTCGATGTCGATCATGATCACCGACACCGGCTGACCCGACCGGGCGGCCCGCTTCAATTCCCGCTGGATACGTTCATCAAAGCAGCGGCGATTGGCCAGGCCGGTCAGGCTGTCCTGCATGGCCTGCGCCGCAAGCAGGTTCGTCGCCGTGATCGCGCGTCCGCCCAGGCCGATCACCACGATGATCACGCATGTCAGGATGATGCCGTGCCACTCAAGCTCGGCGCGCCACGGCGCCTGAATGTCCCAATCCGACTGCGAGACCAGCGCGGTCAGCGGAAACCCGCGGAGATGCTGATACGAACCCTGCCGCTGCACCGCATCGAACCCGGACTTATACGCCACGCTGCCGCCGCCCGGATGATCTTGCAAATCCTGCCGGAGTTCGCCGGCAATACGGTATGAGGCTTTCGGCAGAGCCGGACTACGCACCAGAATAACCCCGTCATCCCCCAGCAGCACAATGACGCCGCCGGATTTCGCCTGCATCTGGTCGAACAGGTGCTGAAAGAAGCTCAGCGACACGCTGGCAACCACGACGCCGCCGAAGCTGCCGTCCGGGTTGTTATACCGGCGCGTCACCGTGATGCTTTGCGCGCCGTCGATCTTGCTGGTGATCCGCTCGCCGATATACGCCTGCCTGTCGGCATGGGCCCGGTGATAGCGGTAGTATTCGCGTTCCGAGTAGTTCAACCCGGCAAGGTTGGTGACCAGCGACTTGACCACCGGATCGCCGTTCTTGTCCATGATCCCCATTTCATGGATCGCCGGCAGTGCCGCGGCGAGCGATGTCATCAGATGATACAGCCGGGATTTCGCCTCGGGGCCGGTGCCTTCGGCCTCCACCTGCTCAACCAGGCTGGCGACGATCGTGTCCGCCGTCTGCAGGCTGGTTTCAGCCTGCGAGGCCAGCGACTGGGCGGTGTTCGAGGTGATGAGGTCGTTTTGCCGGATGTTGTCGTCATACACCCGCCAAAGCTGCAGGGCTTCCGTCCCGATCAGCGCCGCGCAGACGCAGATCATGACCCCCAGCGTCCTGCTGCGCACCGACGGCCAGACAAATGGCGATAAGACGCTGCGGTAGACCGAGAGCAATTGATGCATTGACGAATACCCTGGTATCCGGATCGCGAAACTGGACTTGAACCCGGTTTATCGCACCTGCCGGATGCAGTGGTAGCGGATAACACACCCAGGGAGTGAAAAAGAGTAACTTACGGGAATGTTATACTTCCTCTCCCAACTGAGCAACCGGAAGGCGCTATCCCTTCTCAGCCGCTTTCACGCGCTGCCAACCGGCTTCCATCTGCTCCAGCGACACTTCGGACAGGGTTTTTCCCTCCGATTCAATCGCCTGCTCCATGGCATTGAACCGGCGGGAGAATTTGTCATTGGCGTGGCGCAGGCAGGTCTCCGGGTCGAGCTTCAGCTTGCGCGCGAGATTCGCCAGCACGAACAGCAGATCGCCGATCTCGTCGGTCAGCCGGACCGGATCGGCGGCGGGGAGCTCGGCGCGCAGTTCGCGGATTTCCTCGTCGAGCTTCTCCAGCACCTGCTCGGCATCCGGCCAGTCGAAGCCGACGCGGGCGGCGCGATTGGTCAGCTTCAGCGCCCGGGTCAAAGCCGGCAGGCCGACGGGAACGCCGAACAGGGCGCCGGATTGGCTGCGGGCTGAGCGCTCGGCGGATTTCTGGGTTTCCCACGCGGCGGTCTGGGCGGCGGCATCGCGGGCGGCGGCATCGCCGAACACGTGCGGATGCCGGCGCAGCATCTTGTCGCTGATGCTTCTGGCGATGTCGGCGAACGCGAACTGGCCGGCTTCCTCGGCCATGCGCGCGTAGTAGACGACCTGGAACAGCAGGTCGCCCAGTTCGTCCGGCAGCGCGGCGAAATCGCGCTGGGCGATGGCGTCGGCGACCTCATAGGCTTCCTCGATCGTATACGGCGCAATCGTCTCGAAGGTCTGGGTCTTGTCCCAGGGGCAACCGGTCTCCGGGTCGCGCAAGGCGGCCATGATGTCGAGCAGGCGGCGCAGTTCGGCTTCGGCCGAGGCATTCGGATCGGGCATGCACGGCGGATAGAGAAGACGGGGCCGGGTTGCAAGGCGAGCCCGGGTGTCGATTAGACCAGAATATCCTCAATGCGTATCGGCACCTTGCGCACCCGCACGCCGGTGGCGTGGTAGACGGCGTTGGCGATCGCCGCCGCGACGCCGACCATCGGCAGTTCGCCGATGCCCTTCGCGCCGAGCGGGTTGGAGGTGGTGTCGTCGTTCGGCACGATGATCGTCTGGATGTCCGGGATGTCGGCGTTCACCGGCATCAGGTATTCCGCGACGTTCGCATTGACCACGCGCCCGGTTTCGCCGTCCACCAGGGTTTCCTCCAGCAGCGCCATGCCGATGCCATAGGTGATGCCGCCGATAAGCTGGCTGCTTGCGGTCTTGGCGTTGAGCACGCGGCCCGCATCGAAGGCGCCGACAAAGCGGCTGACGCGGATTTCGCCGAGATCCTGGTCGATCCGCACTTCGGCGAATTGCGCGCCGAACGCGTGCATGGAAAAGCGCTGCTTTTCTTCGCCCGGTTTCGTCTGGACTTCCACCTCGATGAACGGATGCCCCGACTTTTCCACCAGTGCGCCGATTGGCACGCGACGGTCCGCGCCGACGACCAGTCCGTCACGGATCTGTAACGCCTCGCGCGATTGGCCACGCCAGCCGCCCCCGGAGAGGGCCATATCCTTGATCTTTTCGATCAGCGCCGCACACGCCGCCTGGACCGAAGGACCGACGCTGGCGACAGTCTGCGACCCGCCGGAGACCGGGGCAGGGGGCAGGGATGAATCACCGAGTTCGAAACGGATTCGTTGCACCGGGATTCCCAGCGCGTCCGAGGCGACCTGCGTCATCACCGTGTACGTGCCGGTGCCGATGTCCTGCGTCCCGCTCTGCACCGTGACGTTGCCCGCGCGGTCCATACGGACGCGAACCGCCGCCGGCTGGCGGTTGGTCGGATAGGTGCTGGTGGCGAACCCCCAGCCGATAAGCGTGTTGCCGTCGCGCATCGATCGCGGTTCGGCGGACCGTTTGTCCCAGCCGAACGCCTGCGCACCTTGCTCGTAGCACGCCCGCAGCGCCTTGCTGGCAAAGGGTTTGTTCTCGTGCGGGTCGGTCTCGGCGTAGTTTTGCAGACGGAACTTGATCGGGTCCATCTTCAGCGCCGCGGCCATCTCGTCCATTGCCGATTCCAGCGCGAACACCCCGGACGCCTCGCCCGGCGCCCGCATATATGTCGGCAGCGGCGCGTTCAGCGCGACGAGACGATGCGTCACCGCAAGATCCGGGCAGGCGTAGAGCATTTCCGTCGCCAGCGCGACCGGTTCGGAGAATTCGCCCAGCGCGGGCTGTGACATCGAACTGAACCCGTCATGCCGGACGGAGATCAGCCTGCCGTCGATGTCGGAGGAAAGCTTGATTTTCTGCACGGTGCGCGGGCGGTAGCCGTTCGAGGTATACATCTGGGCGCGGCTGAGCACCAGCTTGACCGGCCGCTTCACCGTGCGCGCCGCCAGCGCCGCCAGGGTCGCCGGCGGCCAGGTGTTGCCCTTCGATCCGAACCCGCCGCCGAGATAGGGGCAGATGATCCGCACGTCGGACTTGTCGATGCCGAATTGACCCGCCAGCGTCGCCTGCGCGCCGGAGATCCCCTGCGTCGCCGTCCAGACCGTCAGCTTGTCGCCGTTCCACGCCGCGAGCGTTGCGTGCGGCTCCATCGCATTATGATGTTCAATCGGCGTGATATACGTCAGGTCCAGCTTCACCGCGCCGCTGTTGAATGTGCCGTCCGGGTCGCCGCGGCTGGAATCGGGCGGCCGCGCGCCGTTGCGGAAGTGCTTCGGCGGATAGGCCTGGCTGAGCAGCGCGTCCATCGACGTTGCCGCCTCGGCGTTGAAATAGCGCACCCGAACCGCGGCGGCGGCTGCCTCGGCCTGCTCCAGGGTGCCGGCGATGACCACGGCGATATGCTGGCCGTTGAACAGGATGTCCTTGTTTTGCAGTAATGGGCCGGGCACGGTCTGCTGCACATGTTCGGGATGCTGCAGCTTGCCGGCGTTGTCGGGCGTGATGATCGTCAGCACGCCGGGCATGGCTTCGGCTTCGCTCAGGTCGAAGCCGGCGATCGATCCGGCGGCGATGGTGCTTTGCACCAGCACGCCATGCACCACGCCGGGTAGGCGAAATTCGGCGGCGTAGCGGGCGGCTCCGGTCACCTTCAGGCGGCCGTCGGTGCGGTCGATGGGCTTGCCAATCATCGGCATGGACGTCTTCCTCAGGCCGAAACAGTTTGCAGGGCGCGCAGCACCGTGCGCTTCAGCAGCACGATCTTGAAGCCGTTCGATTTCGCCGGTTTGGCACCGGCAGCCGCCTGGTCAGCGGCGGCTTTCAGGGTGGCGGCATCGGGGGATTTCCCGGTCAGTGCGGCCTCGACCTGCGCCAGCCGCCAGGGCTTCGTGCCGACACCGCCGGCGGCGACGCGGGCGGCGCGAATGGTTCCGTCCTCGATGTCCAGCGCCACGGCGGCGGAGACAAGCGCGAATTCGAAACTCGCCCGGTCACGGACCTTCAGGTAGTGCGAACGCCGGGCAGGGGAGGGAATGTCGATCCCGGTGATCAGCTCGCCGGGTTGCAACACCGTTTCGATGTGCGGCGTGTCGCCCGGTTCCCGGTGAAAATCCCCGATCGGGACTTTCCGCACACCCGGCTGCCCGGTCAGTTCTATGTCCGCGTCCAACACATTCAGCGCAACCGCCATATCGCCCGGGTAGGTGGCGATGCATCTATCGCTGACACCGAGGATGGCGTGCATCCGGTTCTCACCGTTGATCGCCGGGCAGCCGGACCCCGGAACCCGCTTGTTGCAGGCGAAACCGGTATCGCGGAAATAGCCGCACCGCGTTCGTTGCAGCAGGTTGCCGCCCATTGTGCCCATATTGCGAATCTGCGGTGAGGCCGAAGCCAGCAGCGCCTGCGACAGCACCGGCCAATCGCGCAGCACGGCGGGATGCGCCGCCACGTCGCTCATGCGCGCCAGCGGCTCCAGCCGCAGACGCGCGCCCGTGGCGTGGATGCGGGACAATGCCAGCGGTTCGAGATCGACCAACTGCCGCGGCGTCTCGACATGGTCCTTTGTCAGTTGCAACAGATCCGTTCCGCCCGCGATGTACGCGGAATCCGGCCGGGATGCGGCGGCAATGGCGGATTTGGTATCGGCCGGCCGGGTCAGGGTGAATGCCTGCATCGCTCAGCCCTCCGCGGAGGCCGCCTGGCGGATGGCGGCGACGATGTTTGGATAGGCGCCGCAACGGCAGATATTGCCGCTCATCCACTCGCGGATTTCACCGTCGCTGCCGGCGTGGCCTTCCTTGACCAGGGCGACGGCGGACATGATTTGCCCGGGCGTACAGTAGCCGCATTGGAACCCGTCATGCTCCACGAAAGCGGCCTGCATCGGGTGCAGCCGATCGGCGGAGGACAGGCCTTCGATGGTGCGGATGTGCTTGCCCTCGCAGCGCGCGGCCAACGTCAGACATGAAACGATCCGGCGGTCGTCGAGGTGAACGGTGCAGGCGCCGCAAGCGCCGCGGTCGCAGCCTTTCTTCGTCCCGGTTAGTCCGGCCGTCTCGCGCAACGCGTCCAGCAACGACGTGCGCGGATCGATCTCGAGGTGGAGCGCTTCCCCGTTCACCCGCAATTTGACCGCAATAGCGTCAGTCGCCGGCGGGTTTTCATCCGCCCGGGCCCGTGGGGTAGAAAAAACGACTCCCCCGGCCGCACCAACCATGACCCCCCGCCGGGTCACCGAGCCATCCGCCATGCGCACTCTCCGTCAGTCCTGGAACCTGGCGGAGCGGAAACCTTACAAGGTGTTGGGTCGTTGCATTACGAATCGCTCATGCCGCGCTGAGTGCCGCATACGCGGCGTCTGGTGTGCCGATTTTCCGCAGCTTCGCCACCAAGGCGGCATCGCGGAATTTGCGGGAGATGACCGCCAGCGCGGCTACGTGCGGTGTTTTCGTCTCAAACGGTATCAACAGCACAAACGCCAGATCGACCGCCTTCCCATCAATCGATTCGAAGTCGATCGGCTTTGCCAGCCGCACAAACAGTCCGGCGTAGTCGTTCAATCCTTCAATCCGGGCATGCGGCAGCGCAAAGCCCCCGCCCAGTCCGGTGGAACCAAGCCGCTCCCGCGCCCGCAGCGCGGTTTCGACCGAAGCGGGCTGCAGGGCAGGGATGGCCGCGCCGAACAACCGCGCTGTTTCGGCGATGAATTGAGTCTTGTCGCGCGATTTCACATCAAGGGCGATGCGGTCGGGCGTAAGGAAGTCGGCAATGTCCATTCAGAAGCAAGTCCTAATCCGGTTTGATGCTGTGTGCGTGGCCGCCATGCGCCACGCCATCTCGTCATGGCCCGGCTTGTCCGGGCCACCTGTCGCGGCATGTGCGGCTATAGGTGGCCCGGACAAGCCGGGCCATGACGAATGCGGAGCGCCGCCCGACCCCCTCATTCATTCACCCGCAATCTATAACCCACC
Organism: uncultured Rhodopila sp.; assembly: GCF_903915725.1. Taxonomy (GTDB): domain Bacteria; phylum Pseudomonadota; class Alphaproteobacteria; order Acetobacterales; family Acetobacteraceae; genus Rhodopila. The sequence continues at coordinate 88,193 of NZ_CAIWTY010000057.1, read as the reverse complement.
CCGGTCTCCGTCAGAATATGCACCGGCCGTTCCGGGTCCGCCTCGATCTTCAGCCGCAGCGCGCGCACGTAGATACGCAGGTATTGCACATCGGTATCCGCCCCCCAAACCTCCTTCAGGATCATCTTGTGCGTCAGCACCTTCCCCGCATGCTGCACCAGAATCCGCAGCACCGCATATTCCCGCGGCGAGAACTTCACCTCCTCGCCGCGCACCGTTACCACGCGGCGCACCAGGTCCACCGTCAGGTCGCCGCTGCGGAACACCGGCGTCTCGCCCTCGCGCTGCAACCGGTGCCGCTGCGCCGCCCGGATCCGCGCCAGCAGTTCATCGATGCCGAACGGCTTGGTGACGTAATCGTCCGCCCCCAGATCCAGAGCATCCACCTTCGCCGCCTCATCACTGCGGCTCGACAGCACGATAATCGGCACCGAAGAACCGGCGGCGCGGATGCGGCCGATGACCTCCGTCCCGTCCACATCAGGCAGTCCGAGGTCCAGCACAATCAGGTCCGTCCCCTTGCGCCGGGCGACATCGATGGCCGGCAGACCCTCCGCCAGTTCGCTGACCACGTAGCCCTGGCTGGACAGCCCGGCACGCAGGAAGCGGCGGATCGCCGGTTCGTCGTCGACCACCAGGACCCGCAGCGGGCCGGTGCCGGTGCTCATGACGTGCCTTCCTCTTCTGGCAGCAAAGCGTTAACCGGAATCGGCAACGTAATTGTCATCGCCGCTCCCGGGCCATCGGCCCGGTTTCGGGCGGTGATCGTGCCATGCATGGCTTCGACGAAACCGCGGCAGATCGCAAGCCCCAACCCCGTCCCCGCCCGGCGCCCGTCGGCCCGGCCGGAGCGGTAGAATTTCTCGAAGATGCGTTCGACGTCTTCGCCGGGGATGCCGTCGCCCTCGTCCAAAATCCGCAGCACGACGCTATCGGTGTCTTCGAACGCCTGGATCGTGATCATCGACCCGGGCGGAGCGTATTTGGCCGCATTATCCAGCAGGTTGAACAACACCTGCTCAAACAGCACCATGTCCAGCGCCAGCATCGGCAGGTTCGCCGCCAGGTCCAGCTTAACCCGATGCCCCGCCAGGATCTTTCCCGCCCGCTGCAAGGCGGCGCCGACAACGTCCGACAGGTCGTACAGGCTGGTCCGAGGCTTCAGCGCGCCCGACTCCAACCGTGTCATATCAAGCAAATTTCCGATAAACCGATTCAGCCGATCGGCCTCTTCGATGATAGTGCCCAGCAATGATTCCTTGGTTGACTGGTCCAGCATCGCGTCCTGCGAGCGCAGGCTGGTGGCGGAGCCCAGAATCGACGCCAGCGGCGTGCGCAGGTCATGCGAAATCGATGTCAGCAGCGCGGAGCGCAAGCGATCGGTCTCGGCCTGCAGGCGGGCAAGGTGCAGGTCGCGGGCCAGGTTGATCCGCTCGATCGCCAGCGCCGCCTGGTCCGCCAGCGCATCCATCAGCCGCTGCTGGTCCGGCGACAGCAGCGGGCCCGGCTCGTCGCGGATGATGCCGACAACGCCCAGCGGACCGCGCCCGGTACGCAGCGGCTGGAACAGCCACTTGGCCCCGGGCAGCGTGTCCGATCCTCGGCCGGCGACATGGTCCTTCTCCCAGCTCCATTTAGCGGCGGCGATATCGGCGTCGTCCAGCATGTCCTCCGGCGGGAAGCCGGCGCGCACGGTGACGGTGTCGCCTTCCGGCAGCAGCAGCACGACGCGGACTTTCAGCATCAGTGCGATCTGGTGCGCGGTGGCCCACAGCAGGTCGTCCAGCGTCACCGCCACGGTCAGCTTGCGGCTGAACTGGTACAGGTCGTCGGTGACGCGGGCGCGCAGCCGGGCGGCGAGGGCCTGGCCGCGCACCCGGGCGGCGAGGTTGCTGGCGATGATCGCCACCACCGCGAAGAAGAACAGCGCCACCACGTTTTCCGGATCGGCGATGGTGAACGTGTAGATCGGCGGCAGAAAAAAGAAATTGTAGGCGAGCGTCGCCAGCACGCAGGCGAACAGCGACGGACCAAGCCCATGCAGTGCGGCGCCGATCAGGATCGCCGTCAGGAACACCAACGCGACATTGGTTATGCCGAGCAGCGAGTGCAGCCCTATCGCGATCGGGATCGCTACCGCGACGATCGCGCTGGTCACGATGAACGGACGAATGTCCGCGGAGGGCTTGTGCCTGGCCGGCCCAGCGGATGGCTCTGCTCCCGGCTTCTCAGCCGGTGCCTCGATGACATGGATGTTGATCCCGCCGGCATGCTTGATCAGGCGCTGGGTAACCGATCCCAGCAGGAATTGCCGCCAACCCGGCCGCTCGGATTTGCCGGTGATGATATGGGTGACGTTGTTGGCGCGGGCGTATTCGATGATCGAGTCCGCCACGTCCTGCCCGGGGATGAGCACCATTTCGCCGCCCAGCCGCTCGGCCAGCCGCAACGCGTCCACCACGCTGTCCTGCTCGACCGCGGCACGGCTGCCACGTGTGGTTTCGACACTGATCGCCGTCCACGGCGCATGGATCAGATCGGCCAGCCGCTTGGCGTGGCGCACCGTGGCGGTGGCCTTGGGGCCGCCCTGGATGCAGACCAGCACACGCTCCCCGGCGGGCCAGGGGCCCTCGATGGCGTGGCTGCGCATGTAGTCAACCATCTGGTTGTCCACACGCTGGGCGGTGCGGCGCAGCGCCAGTTCGCGCAGGGCGGTGAGGTTGCCGGGGGCGAAGTAGTGGCCGATGGCCCGCTCGGCCTGGGCGGGGACGTAGACCTTGCCTTCCTTGAGGCGCTGGATCAGGTCGTCCGGGGTCAGGTCGATCAGCTCGATGTCGTCGGCCCGCTCGATGACGGAGTCCGGCACGGTTTCGCGCACGCGGACGCGGGTGATCTGCGCCACGACATCATTCAGGCTTTCGACGTGCTGGATGTTCAGCGTGGTGTAGACGTCAATGCCGGCGCCGAGGAGTTCCTCGACGTCGAGGTAGCGCTTGGGATGCCGGCTGCCGGGCGCGTTGGTGTGGGCAAGTTCGTCCACCAGCACGAGGCGCGGGCGGCGTTCCAGGATGGCGTCGATGTCCATCTCGGTGAGGCTGTGGCCGCGATACGGGATGATGCGGCGAGGGATAGTTTCCAGTCCCCGCGTCAGGGCTTCCGTTTCGGCCCGGCCGTGAGTTTCGACGATGCCGACGACGACGTCGACCTTTTCGCTCAGGCGCGCCCGAGCGGCGGTGAGCATTTCATAGGTCTTGCCGACGCCGGGCGCGGCGCCGAGGAAGATCTTCAGCCGCCCGCGCGTGGCTTTCGCCGCTTCCTTCAGCAGCGCGTCTGGAGACGGCCGCCGATCGGCTGTGGTGTTTTCAGCCATGGCCTGTATCCGTCATGGTGGGCGAAGCCCTCCCTCGCGTGCTCGGTCGCCCACCATCTACGCCTTGGCCGCGCCACGCACCGCAAGGCGTGGATGGCGGCCCTGCGGCCGCCATGACGGGGGAGAGACGCCGATGCGCCACGACGAACAAAGGCAATCAGACGACTCCTTTCACCCCCGGGCCAGTGCATCCAACGCCAGGTTCAATTCTAGCACGTTCACATGCGGCTCGCCGATAAGCCCGGCGAGGCGGCCGGTGATGTGATCCTGCACCAGTTGGCGAACCCGGTCCTCCGGCAGATTGCGCGCCCTGGCGACGCGGGGCACCTGGAACAGCGCGGCGGCGGGCGAGATGTCCGGGTCCAGCCCGCTGGCGGAGGTTGTCACCAGGTCCATCGGCACCGGCGTGCCGGGGTTCTCAGCCGCCAGCTTGGCGGCGTCCCCCGTCACACGGTCCACCAGCGCCTTGGAGGTCGGGCCAAGATTCGATCCGCCCGAGTTGGCGGCGTTGTACGGCGCCGGAACGGTCTTGGTGGAGTCACTCGGATCGGTGTCGGTAGTGGCGGACGGGCGGCCTTGGAACCAGTTTTCGCCGGTGAAATTCTGCCCGATCAGGCTGGAGCCGATGACCTTGCCGTCGCGGACGATCAGGCTGCCGTTCGCCTGATGCGGGAAGATCCCCTGTGCCAGGCCGAACATGGCGAGCGGGTAGGCGATGCCGGTCAGGATCGTCATCGCGACGATCATCGTGACGGCGGGGCGGATATGTTGGAGCATAGTGCCAGATCCTAAGAGTTTTTTTAACGCAGATGAACGCAGATGAACGCGGATAAACGCAGATAGAATTTATCCCCTTTATCTGCGTTCATCTGCGTTCATCTGCGTTTCATTGTTCGGTTAACGCCGCACGGATATCAGGCCAGTCCCAGCCCGGTCACCGCCAGATCGATCAGCTTGATGCCGATGAACGGAGCAACAATCCCGCCCACCCCGTAGATCAGCAGGTTCCGGCGCAGTAACGCCGCGGCGCCGATGGGGCGGTAAGCGATGCCCTTCAGTGCCAGCGGGATCAGCGCCACGATGATCAGCGCGTTGAAGATGATCGCCGACAGGATCGCGCTGCGCGGGTTGCCGAGGTGCATGACGTTCAGCGCTTCAAGCTGCGGGTAGAACGCGATGAACATCGCCGGTATCATGGCGAAATACTTCGCCACGTCATTAGCGATCGAGAACGTGGTCAGCGCGCCGCGGGTCATCAGCAACTGCTTGCCGATTTCGACGATCTCGATCAGCTTGGTCGGGTCGCTGTCGAGATCGACCATGTTGCCGGCCTCGCGTGCCGCCATCGTGCCGGTGTTCATCGCCACCCCGACATCGGCCTGCGCCAAAGCCGGCGCGTCGTTGGTGCCGTCGCCGCACATCGCCACCAGCTTGCCCTGAGCCTGCTCGTCGCGGATCAGCTTCAGTTTCGCCTCGGGAGTCGCCTGCGCCAGGAAGTCGTCCACCCCGGCCTCGGCCGCGATGGCGGCGGCGGTCAGCGGGTTGTCGCCGGTGATCATCACCGTGCGGATGCCCATCCGCCGCAGTTCGTTGAAGCGTTCGCGGATGCCGCCCTTGACGATGTCCTTCAGCGCGATGACGCCAAGCAGGCGCCCGTCCTTCGCGACGGCCAGAGGCGTGCCGCCGGCCTTGGCGATCCCTTCCGAGATCGTAGTCAGTTCACGCACCGCCGCGTCGGGCCGCACCGCCGTCGCGACGCCGCCCTGGCCGGTGCCACCCGGCGCACGGACCCAGGCCAGCACCGCATCCACCGCGCCTTTGCGGATGGAGGAGCGTTCGAAATCGACCCCGGACAGCCGCGTCTGCGCAGTGAACGGGACGAAATGCGCGTCGAGCGGCGCCATGTCGCGGCCGCGGATGCCGTATTTCTCCTTCGCCAGCACGACGATCGACCGGCCCTCCGGCGTCTCGTCCGGCAGCGATGACAACTGCGCCGCGTCCGCCAGTTCCTGCGGCGTCACGCCGGTGACCGGGATGAACTCGGTCGCCTGCCGGTTGCCCAGGGTGATCGTGCCGGTCTTGTCGAGCAGCAGCGTATCGACGTCGCCAGCGGCCTCCACCGCGCGGCCGGACATCGCCAGGACATTGAACCGCACCAGGCGATCCATTCCGGCGATGCCGATGGCCGACAGCAGCGCGCCGATAGTGGTCGGGATCAGCGCCACGAACAGCGCCACCAGGATCACCACGGGAACCGACCCGCCGGCATACGTCGCAAAGCTCGGGATGGTGGCGACGGCGAAGACGAAGATGATGGTCAGGCCGGCGAGCAGGATGTTCAGCGCGATCTCGTTCGGCGTCTTCTGCCGCTCGGCCCCCTCCACCAGGGCGATCATGCGGTCGAGGAAGGTCGAACCCTGCGCCGCGGTGATGCGCACCTTGATCCAGTCCGATAGCACCCGTGTGCCGCCGGTGACAGCCGATCGGTCGCCGCCGCTTTCGCGGATCACCGGAGCGGATTCACCGGTGATAGCGGATTCGTCGATCGAGGCGATGCCCTCGATCACCTCGCCATCGCTCGGGATCAGCTCCCCGGCCGACACCAGCACCAGGTCGCCCTGGCGGAGCTGCGGGGCGGCGACCTCCTCGGTGCCGGTCGCGGTCAGCCGGTGCGCCATGGTGTCGGTGCGGGCCTTGCGCAGCGTCGCCGCCTGCGCCTTGCCGCGGCCTTCCGCCACGGCTTCGGCGAAGTTGGCGAACAGGATGGTAACCCACAGCCAGGCGGTGATTTGCAGGGTGAAGCCTGGATAGGCGCCCCCGGTCGTCAGGTCCTGGATCAGGATCACCGTGGTCAGGACGGAGACGACCTCCACCACGAACATCACCGGGTTGCGGATCATCAGCCGCGGATCAAGCTTCCTGAACGCTTGGCCAGCAGCCGGCAGCAGGATCGCCATGTCCAGCATGTTGGACTTCACAGCGCGCGAACGGGTTTCCATGGGCTTTTACCTCAGAAAGTGGCGCCGGCATGCATCGAGAGGTGCTCGACGATCGGCCCCAGGGCGAGGGAAGGCAGGAAGGTCAGGCCGCCGGTGATCAGGATCACGCCGACGACCAGGCCGACGAACAGGCCGCCATCGGTCGGGAAGGTGCCCGCCGAAATCGGCACGATCTTCTTGGCCGCGAGCGAACCGGCGATGGCCAGCATCGGGATGATCATCAGGAAGCGGCCGATGAACATCGCCAGCCCGAGCGTGCTGTTCCAGAACGGCACGTTGGCGGACAGCCCGGCGAAGGCGCTGCCGTTATTGCCGGTGGCGGAGACGTAGGCATACAGCGCCTCGGAAAAGCCGTGCGGGCCGGCATTCGCCAGGGCACTGGTGCCGGGGTCGATCACCACTGCGACGGCGGTGAAGCCGAGCATCGACAGCGGCAGCACCAGGATCGCCAGCATGGCCATTTTCACCTCTTTCGCCTCCAGCTTTTTGCCGAGGTATTCGGGGGTGCGGCCGACCATCAGGCCGGCGACGAACATGGCCACGATGACGAACAGCAGCATGCCATACAGGCCGGAGCCGACGCCGCCGAAGATGATCTCGCCGAGCATGATGTTGATCATCGGGATCATGCCGCCGAGCGGTGTCAGGCTGTCATGCATGGTATTCACGGCGCCGCAGGAGGCGTCTGTGGTGACCGTGGCGAACAGCGAGGAGTTGGCGATGCCGAAGCGGACCTCCTTGCCCTCCATGTTGCCGGCGAATTGGTCGACGGGCAGGTGGGCGAGCAGCGGGTTGCCGGCGGCCTCGGACCAGTAAAGGACGGTCGTTCCAACCAGGAACAGCACCGCCATGACCGCGAAGATCGCCCAGCCCTGGCGCTGGTCGCCGATCATGCGGCCGAAGACATTCGTTAGTGCGGCGCCGATGGAGAATATGAGAAGGATCTGGATCAGGTTGGTCAGCGCGGTCGGGTTCTCGAACGGATGCGCGGAGTTGGCGTTGAAGAAGCCGCCGCCGTTGGTGCCGAGCATCTTGATCACCTCCTGCGAGGCGACCGGCCCCTGGGCGATCAACTGCTTGCCGCCTTCGAGTGTGGTGACTTCGGTGTAGGCGGACAGGTTGTCCGGCACGCCTTGCCAGACCATCACCAGCCCGACGACGATGCAGATCGGCATCAGGATGTAGAGCGTGCAGCGGGTCATATCGACCCAGAAATTGCCCACCGTCTTGGCCGATCGGCGGGTAAAGCCTCGGATCAGGGCCAACGCCAGGGCGATGCCGGTGGCGGCGCTGAGGAAGTTGTGCACCGTCAGTCCGGCCATCTGCACCAGGTAGCCGAACGTGGTTTCCGGCACGTAGGACTGCCAGTTGGTGTTGGTGATGAAGCTGACCGAGGTGTTGAACGCCAGGTCGGGCGACACCGCATCCTGGTGCTGCGGGTTCAGCGGCAGGACGTTCTGCAGCCGTTGCAGCGCATACAGGACGACGAAGCCGGCGAAGCTGAACGCCAGCATGGCGATGGCGTAGGTGACCCAGTGCTGCTCCTCGTTTTCATCGACGCCGGAGAGCTTGTACAGGCCGCGCTCGATGGGGCGGATCACCAGAGACAGCGGGGTGCGCTGTCCGGCGAAGACCCGGGTCATGTAGGCGCCGAGAGGTGCTGTGATCAGGACGAGCAGGACGCAGTACAGTGCGATCTGCAGCCAGCCGTTTATTGTCATGGTTTTACTTCCCGAAGCTGGGGCGGGTTCAGAAGCGTTCCGGGCGGATCAGGGCGAAAATCAGATACGCCAGCAGGAACACGGAGACGCCGCCGCCGAGGATGTAATCGAGGGTCATCCGCTTGCTCCTACAGATGGTCGCAGGCATAGGCGTACAGGACGCAGACAAACAGGAAGGCGGCGCCTGTCGCGATGAAAGCCAGATCGAGCATGGCCGTTTGACTCCTTGCGCCGGCACGCGGAATCGCTTGCCGGAAAGTCGTTCAGGACGCCACGGAGATAGGCTTACGCGGGTATAGAAGCGATGCGGCTTGGATAGGGGTAGTATAGCAGTTTCATATAAAGCCTGAGCCGAACGCCGGGTCCCGTTGGCGCCTGGTCATGGCACCCGGGGCCTATAGCCTGACGCCGGGAGACAAACCTTGACCCGGGGCAATCCCACTATCACATTCGTGTCGTAAGTTCCCGGGAACAAACTGCCTCCGACGGTATCCGGGACAGATACAGGATCACTTCATACCGGGGTTTGGCGGGGTGAGGTGCCGCTTTCGACGCCGGCGCATGGCCAAATTACCTTTGATGCGGACGCTGCGTATATATGACCAACTTGTTGGTCAGGCGCTCGCAGGTGAATGACGTGAACCTCGCCGATGCCAAGGCGCATCTCAGCGAATTGGTGGCCCGCGCCGAGGCGGGCGAAGCGATCCGGATCAGCCGGCGGGGCAAGCTGGTCGTGCAACTCACGACCCTGGCGCAGCCCCGCAAGCCGATTGACCCGGAAACGCTTCGTTCGGTCACCGACACGCCGCGGCCGAGTGCAGACGCCCCGGATACCGTGCGGACGATGCGGGACGAGGCACGCTACTGACTTTGTATCTCGACACGTCGCTCCTGGTCGCAGCGCTTGGGAAGGAAGCGGCGACCGGATGGGCGCAGCTTTGGCTCAGCCGCCAGGACCCCGAGCGGCTTTTCATCAGCGAATGGGTCTCGACGGAATTTGCCTCGGCGTTGTCGATTAAGATCCGGACCGGGCAGCTTACGGTCGAGGATCGGGCCAGAGTGGCGGGTCCTTTTACAAGGCTCAAGGCGGAGTCACTGATCGTCGTTCCGATGGCTCGCGAGCACTTCGTTGCGGCGGCGCGATTCGCCGATCAGTTCGCGATCGGGCTTCGGGCGGGCGATGCGCTGCATGTCGCGGTCGCGGCCGGGTTGGGCGCCTCGATCTGCACGCTCGATCGTCGTCTCGCCGAAGGTGCGGTCGCGCTTGGGGTCAGTGCTGAACTGGTATGATCGGGTGCGGTCGGTGCCGTTATCGATGCGGGTTGGAAGTCGGGGCACCGCTCCAAAAGTCCTGATTGACCGCCTATTCCGGTGGCAAGCGGCGGATCTTGACCTGCCCCGTTCCCGTGCTCACATTCGTGTCGCAAGCGGCAAGGATTGGACTGATGGCCGATCTGTATGAGGCGGATATCCTGCTCTGGTCGGAGCGGCAGCGCGATCTGCTGCGCCGAATCGCCGCGGGCGAAGCGGTGAACGAAGCGCCCGACTGGCCGAACATTATCGAGGAAATCGAGAGCGTGGGGAACGAGCAGCTTCATGCGGTTGAGTCGCTCCTGCGCCAGGCGTTGGTTCATATGCTGAAGGCGCAGGCTTGGCCGCAGACTCCCTACGTGCCGCATTGGCTGTCCGAGGCCAGAGGCTTCCGCGCCGGCGCAGCGGACCGATTTGTACCGTCCATGCGCCAGAGGATCGACCTGGCCCGCATCTACCGTCAGGCCCTGCGCATCATGCCCGACACGGTCGATGGGCAGCCCCCGCTGCCCGTGCCCCCCGTCTGCCCGGCAACGCTGGACGAACTGCTGGCCGAGTGACGTCCGGGTAAACTTGACCTAACCTGCGCCCAGCCTCACATTCATGTCGCAAGCGGCAAGGATTGGACCGATGGCCGATCTCTATGAGGCGGATATCCTGCTCTGGTCGGAGCGGCAGAGGGACTTGCTGCGCCGGGTCGCCGCGGGCGAAGCGGTGAACGAAGCGCCCGACTGGCCGAACATCATCGAGGAAATCGAGAGCGTGGGGAACGAGCAGCTTCATGCGGTTGAGTCGCTCCTGCGCCAGGCGTTGGTTCATATGCTGAAGGCGCAGGCTTGGCCGCAGGCTCCCTACGTGCCGCACTGGCTGTCCGAGGCCAGGGGATTCCGCGATGACGCGGCCGATCGTTTTGCGCCGTCCATGCGCCAGCGGATCGACATCCACCGGCTTTATCAGCGGGCGCTGCGTCGACTGCCCGACTCCATCGACGGCCAGCCGCCGCTGCCGGTGCCCGCCGTCTGCCCTGTCACGCTGGACGAGCTGCTGGCGGACTGACGCCCGCGCCGCTCACCTTTCCGCGTTCCTCATGGCCGCCGCACGCACATCCGTGTATAGGCTGCCGCTTCTGCACCCTCGGACAGCCCCGGCTGGCCGCCCATTGCCGACGGATTTTTCAATGAACGACGCCGCGACCGAGCAACAGCGAGACTACCGCGACACGGTGTTCCTGCCGCAGACCAGCTTCCCCATGCGGGGCGACCTCCCGAAAAAGGAGCCGCAGATCCTGGCGAAGTGGGACTCCATCGACCTCTGGAGCAAGCTGCGCGCCGCCTCCGCCGGCCGTCCGCTGTTCATCCTGCATGACGGGCCGCCCTACGCGAACGGCCATCTGCATATCGGCACGGCGCTGAACAAGATCCTCAAGGACGTCATCAACCGCACGCGGCAGATGGCGGGCTACGACGCCAACTACATCCCCGGCTGGGACTGCCACGGCCTGCCCATCGAATGGAAGGTCGAGGAGGAGTACCGGGCGAAGAAGCAGGACAAGGACGCGGTGCCGATCCTGGATTTCCGCGCCGAGTGCCGCGCTTATGCGACTCATTGGATGGGCGTGCAGAAAGACGAATTCCGCCGTCTGGGCGTGGAGGGCGCCTGGCGCGACCGCTACGCCACCATGGACCGTCCGTCCGAGGCCGCCATCGCGGGCGAGATCTGCAAGTTCCTGCTGAACGGCGCGCTGTATCGCGGCCTGCGCCCGGTGATGTGGTCGGTTGTCGAAAAGACCGCCCTGGCCGAGGCGGAGATCGAATACTACGACCACACCAGCACGACGATCTGGGTCCGCTTCCCGGTGGTGAAACCGTCGGTCCCGGCGCTGGAAGGGGCGGCAATCGTCATTTGGACGACTACGCCCTGGACCATGCCCGGCAACCGCGCCGTCGCGGCGGGGGCCGAGTTCGACTACGTCGTCGTCCGCGCCGACGATGTCGCGGAAGGGTCCCTGGCGCGGGCCGGGGAAAAGATCGTCGTCGCCGAAGCGCTGCTGCCCGCAGTGCTGAAGGATGCCGGCATCACCGCGCACACCGTGCTGGCTTCGGTCAAGGGTGCCGATATCGCCGGCACCGTCCTGGCGCATCCGCTGCGCGGCCACGGCTTTGAACAGGACACGCCGCTGCTGCTCGGCGACTTCGTCACCACCGAGGCCGGCACCGGCTTCGTCCATATCGCGCCCGGCCACGGCGAGGACGATTTCGTGCTCGGCCGCGCCAACGGGCTGGATATCCCGGAGACTGTCGGGGACGACGGCACGTTCAACCCGTGGGTGCCTTTGTTCGCCGGCGTGCATGTCTACAAGGCCTCCGATCCGGTCTGCTCGGCACTGACCGAAGCCGGCAACCTGCTGGCGCGCGGCAAGATCGTGCATTCGTATCCGCATTCCTGGCGCTCCAAGGCGCCGCTGATCTTCCGCGCCACGCCGCAATGGTTCATCCCGCTGGACGGGCCGCACGACATCCGCGGCAAGGCGCTCGCCGCCATCGCCGCGACGCAGTTCGTGCCGGACCAGGGGCGCAACCGCATCGGCTCCATGGTCGCCGCGCGCCCGGATTGGTGCATCAGCCGCCAGCGCGCCTGGGGCGTGCCGATAACGGTGTTTGTCGAGAAGAAGTCGGGCCAGCCGCTGCGCGACCCGGCGGTGGTGGCGCGCATTGTCGAGGCGTTCGAAACCGAGGGTGCCGATGCCTGGTATGCCTCGCCGCCATCGCGGTTCCTCGGCAACGACTACAATCCGGACGACTACGAGCAGGTCATGGACATCGTCGATGTCTGGTTCGAATCCGGCTGCACCCATGCCTTCGTGCTGGAGAAGCGCGGGCTGCCCTGGCCGGCCGACCTGTATCTGGAAGGATCGGACCAGCATCGCGGCTGGTTCCATTCGTCGCTGCTGGAGGCTGTTGGCACCCGCGGCGTGGCGCCGTTCAAGGCGGTGCTGACGCACGGCTTCGTCAACGACGAGAAGGGCCGCAAGATGTCCAAGTCGTTGGGCAACACCACCGCGCCGGAGGAGGTCGCCGCGAAGTTCGGCGTCGATATCCTGCGGCTGTGGGTGATGTCGTCCGACACCACGGAAGATTTGCGCATCGGGCCGGAAATCCTCAAGCAGCAGGCGGAGCTGTATCGCCGGCTGCGCAACACGCTGCGCTGGGTGCTCGGCAGCCTGGACGGATTCTCCGAAACCGAACGCGTCACGTTCGAGGAGATGCCGGAACTGGAGCGCTGGGTGCTGCACCGGTTGACCGAGATCGACGCGAAGATCCGCGCGGCGGTGGTCTCCTACGACTGGACAGGGGTGTATCCGGACCTGCACAATTTCTGCTCGGTGGATCTGTCGGCGTTCTACTTCGACATCCGCAAGGACGCGCTGTATTGCGACCGTCCCGACAGCCTGCGCCGCCGCGCCGCGCGCACCGTGCTGGACCAGCTGCACCGCTGCCTGTGCACCTGGCTCGCCCCGGTGCTATGCTTTACCGCCGAGGAAGCCTGGGGCGCGCGCTTCGGCGAGGAGTCCAGCGTGCACCTGGAACTGTTCCCGGAACTGCCGGCGGAATGGCATGACGACGCCCTGGCGGCGAAGTGGGAGACCATCCGGTCGATCCGCCGCCGCATCACCGTCCCGATCGAAGAATCACGCAAGAACAATGAGATCGGGTCCTCTCTTCAAGCTGCCGTGGAACTGCCGCTGAACGCGGACCACGTGAACTTACTGGATGAAGCCGCATGGACCGAGATCGCGATCGTCTCCTCCGTACAGATCGTGCCGGCCACGGACGAGAGCCCGTCGAAGGTCACGCCCGCCTCCGGCGCCAAATGCGCCCGCTGCTGGAAAGTCCTGACGGAAGTGGGAACGAACGCGTCCCACCCCGCACTGTGTCTGCGCTGCGCGGACGCAGTGGAGTCGGGCCTGGTGTGCAAGCCGGCGGCATGACCCGGCGGAGCTACGTCCCGCTCGGGTTGATCGCCGGGCTGATTGTCCTGGCGGCGGACCAGGCGAGCAAGTGGTGGGTGCTGAACGGCCTCGACCTGCCGCAACTGCGACAGGTGGTGCTGCTGCCGGTGCTGAGCCTGACGATGGTGTGGAACACCGGGGTGACGTTCGGGCTGCTGAATGGCCTGGGGTCGTGGGGTCACGTGCTGCTGGCGGGGGTGTCGCTGGCGGTGGTGGGGGCGCTGGGGGTATGGCTGTGGCGGGCGGAGAACCCGGTCGTCGCCACCGCCATCGGCGCCATCGCCGGCGGCGCCATCGGCAACGTCATCGATCGGCTGCGCTTCGGCGCGGTGGTGGATTTTATCCATGCGCATGTGGCGACGCCGTGGGGCGATCTGTCGTGGTACGTATTCAACGTTGCGGATGCGGCGATCGTTTGCGGCGTGGCAGTGCTGATCATTGAGTCGCAGTTTTTGCGGCGGCGGCAGGAGAAGTCGGCGTAAGGCCAGAAGGGGGCAGAGTGAGCGATCTCTATGACCATGACTTCTATGCGTGGGCGAACCAGCAAGCCGCTCTGCTGCGCGCCGGCAAACTGTCCGATGCCGACATCGCGAATATTGCCGAGGAAATCGAGAGCATCGGGCGCAACGAGAAGCGCGCGTTGGTCAACCGGCTGAACGTCTTGCTGATGCACTTGCTGAAATGGCGCTTCCAGCCGGAACGGCGCAGCCGTTCGTGGGAAGTGTCGATCGCCAATTCCCGCGACGACCTGACCGATCGCCTTGCCGACGACCCCAGCCTCAGGGCGCTACTACCCGAGGCGGTCGAACAGGCTTATCGGCGCTCACGCCGCAGCGCGAGTGCTGAAACCGGCTTGCCTGAGAGCACGTTTCCGATCGACTGTCCCTGGACCGACCGACGGCGAGAAGTAGACCTCCGTAGCTCCCGTTTTGAACTTGTATTGCATCAAGCTCCGCGCCATGGTTACACTAGCGACGCAATCGGATAATGCGCTGATTCGATCGAAACTTGCAGCTTGTGGCTGGCGCTAATCGCCGCCACTGGAGCTCCAGCCAGCCGCTCAATCTCGGCGAGAAAATAGTTCCATCTACCATCGAGGATTTCCACGCAGCCAAGCGAGCCTCCGACTTGGTCCTTTCGCGTATCGGCACCCTCGTGGATGAGAAAGCCCTTTCCAGGCAGCAATTGCCACGCGCCGGGACGCGACCCGCCGCGAAAACTATGCGGGCTGTAGGTGGGTATCCAGCTGGGCGTGCAGTGATGCGCGTGAGAAAGTCCGGCATCGCAGTGCCTGATCTTCGGAACACTACCGTTGTTCTGCAGGCCAAAGCGGACGGCAGCATAGGTGCCGCCCCGCCCGACACGCACCTCATAATAAGGCACCTCATAGATGACAGGCCTCTCGGTACGGACGCCACCAACGACTACAAATTGCAGGCCCTGATGATGGCTGTATGGCACCACAAAAGTCTTGCCCCTCACGATGCCGGTGATGGTGACTTCGACTTCCGACGCCATTACACCCCTCCCATTTACGGTTTGCAATCACCGATACGCTTACCACTCTCGGTAGCATGGTAGTGTTGGATTCCTTCAAGAACGTCGACTGCAAGCCTGAATGCCGTGTCGCCAATCAAAGTGATCCTCGCGTCGCTCTCTACTCGTCCCACGCCACGAATCATGCATTCTGAGATGATTCGGTACTGACTGCTGGCTGACTCGGTCGATTCGAAACGGCACCCTGCTCTCTCCACGGACCCAAGCCCCCAATAGCTCTGAAAAAGCAGCTTGGGGGTCTGACAGTATTCGGCCTTGCGGGCCCAGTTCTGAGAGTTGCCGTCAGGTAGGACCCGCTCGGCATGCAACTCCCAGACCCCCGCCCTGACCGCCGGGAAGCCCGGCTCAGCAGCGGTTACGGATGTGCAGAGCGTAACCACCGATACGTAAATCCGGAACACCCTAATAGAAAGCGAAACCAAACCTGGCATGGTACCTGTCACTATGGCCGCGTCATACCGATGTCTACCCTTCACGATCCGGGCCAAAGGGAAACCCGCGACCGGGTTCTATCGCACAAATCCGCATATGGCGGTAGCCTGCGGCTGCGTGCTCAGCAGCGACCACGGAAAACCCCTCGTGTGAATTGCCGACCTTCCCGGACTGAGATCCCCGCCACAGCGTTCCAGCCATGGAAGTGGAGGCGTGGCAGGAATCGACCGAGTGCACAATTTTGCACCCGAAAGTCTTCTCTACGGTATCAGACAGTGAGCACGTGCATAAGTCCGGTGGGAAAAGGAAGCCCTACCCACAGGACAGTCCGCTCGGGAGAAGCGTCGAGTATTGGCTGAGCGGCCACCTGGCGCGAAAAACGGCCGGCCATAGCGGGCGGGCCCTATGTCCGCTTTCCAATCTAGGCAGCGAATTGGATCCCTCGGCCATGATGCGGTTGGGCTTACCAAAACGACACGCCAGGCGACCCCACCCCGCTACCGCGGAACCCGGAACGTCGTCACAGCCGCCCGGCACCTCATTCCGGCACCGTTTCCAGCACCTCCACGTCGCCGGTGATCGCATTACCCTCCAGAAGGACCGTCGCAGCGGTGCTGTTGCGCACGAACACGGTCCGCCCCGGCAAATCGCTGCGGAACACGTTGTTGCGGATCACCAGCTTGTCGGTCGGGTTCTTCACCCCCTCGACGCCGATGGAAATTGCCACCCGCGGATTGCTGCTGAGCGGCCCTTTCTCCAGCACGTTTCCCTGCACCAGCAGATTCCCGCCGTCGGGCGTCTCGATCAGATAGCTGGAGGTGCCATCCGGCCCGTCCTCGATCCGGCTGTCGATGATCATGGTATTCAGGGCGCGCGACTTGACGTGATGCGCGGTCCGCGTGTTGCGGAAGATGCACCGCTCGATGTCCAGCAGGTAGATCGGCGCCCCGGCATAGACGCCGTGCGCGCAGGCGCCGGCGCAGGAGCCGTTGCCGGCAAATTCGCTGTCGGTGATGCGCAACACGCTGTCCGATCGGCCGCCCGCCAGGATGCCGTTCTCGTTGTCCAGGAAGCGGCTGTGCTCCACCGTCAGGTTGCGGCCCAACAGCCGAATCCCGGCGCCGTTGTGCCAGACCACCCGGGCGCCGGCGAAGGTTATGCCGCGTACCGTGACGTTGCTGCCGCTGATAATGAAGATGCCCTGCTCCTGGCAGGTCTTGCCGGTGAGCACCACACCCGGACCGGTGGCCTCGATCACCAGGCGGGAGGCCCGCCAGACGGCGCAGTCGGCATAGATGCCGGGATCGATCCGGATGAAGTCGCCGGTCGCCGCGATCGCTGCCGCCTCGCTCGGCAGGGTCAGGGCACGCTCCGCGCCGACCTCCAGGATGCGGCCGGTTGCCGGGACCGCGCAAAGCATTGCGGCGGCGAAAGCGATTGCGGTATGGCACGGCCGGTTCATCAGAACGTCTGTCGGCGGAAGGCCCGAGGCAAGTCAAGTTGGAACAGACCACCGGACACGACGATCCGCCCCGGTTGCCCGAGCCGGCCGCGCGGTGACCCTCGTCCGCATCTCCGGCGTCGACGACTTTAAGGCGCTGGGCGAACGCTGGCGCGCGCTGGAGCAGCGCGCCGACTGCTCGTTCTTCCAAAGCTGGAGCTGGTACGGCTGCCTGGCGGCGGAGCGGTTCCCCGATCCGGTGCTGGTGGAGGCGACCGACGGCGGACGCACCGTTGCCCTGGCGCTGTTCAACCGCGTTCGGCATCGTTTTGCCGTGCCGGATTTGTATCTCGGCGAAACCGGCCGGCCGGAGCTGGATTGTCCCTATATCGAGCAGAACGGCGTCCTGGCGGAAGCGGGCCGCGCCGAGGCGCTGAGCTTCGCCTGCCTCAAGGCGGTGGCGTCGTCGCACCGTCTGGTGCTGTCCGGCATTGACGAGACGACCCTGGTGGCCGCCCGTCGCGCCGCGGATCTGCTGTGGGTTCGACGCGCTCAGTCGTCTCCTCTGGCCGATCTCGGGGCGGCCAGGCGGAGCGGCGCCGGCTATCTGGCGGCCCGAAGCGCCAATACCCGCGAACAGATCCGCCGATCGGCCAGGTTTTACGAGCGGTTGGGGGGACTGGAGACGGAGCGCGCGGAAACCCTGCCGGACGCACTGCGGATGCTGGATGAGATGCAACGCCTGCACCAGGCGGCCTGGATCGCCCGTGGCCAGCCCGGCAGCTTTGCCGCGCCGTTCTTCCGCCGGTTCCACGAATCGCTGATCGCTGAGGCCCTGCCGCGCGGGGAGGTCTCGCTGCTGCGCGTCTTCCGCGGCCCGGTCACCATCGGGGTGGTGTATAATTTCGCGTTTCGGCAGCGCATCTGCGCGTATCAGAGCGGGTTCGATTACCCGCCGGAGAAGGGTTCGGCGAAACCAGGCATAACCTGCCATTGCGCGGCGATCGAGGACGCACTGGAGCGCGGGTTCGACGCCTATGATTTCCTGGCCGGCGACGATCGCTACAAGCGCAGCCTTTCGGATCGCGCCAGCACGCTCTATTGGGTTGAAGCCGGCCCGTTCCGGTCGCATGCGATGCTGTTGCGAAAATTCCGCGCCGTCCCGGGCGCGTTGCGCGGCCGGGACGCAGGCGATCAAAATAACTTGCTGCCAGAAACATCATAATTCCGTTTAAAAAACTGATCGCTGTTGATAAAAGATTACCACAGTGCCTTGGAACCTCGGATTTCGTGTTGAAAGCATCATTATCATTCGCGGCCCTGTTGGCGGTGCTCGTCCTGACCGCTGAGCGGCAGGCGCTTGCCGTGCCCGCCGAGGCGGCGTCCGACCAGCCCATCGCGGGCGTGACCCAAATCACCCGTGGACCATCCTTTTCGCCGGACGATGTGCTCACCGCGACGCAGGGTAGCCTGGCAAGGCCGCGGTTCGACAATTCGGCCGGGATGTTCGGCAGTGGCGGCATCCAACCCGCGCCGGGCGGCACGGGGACCTTGACCGGCAGCTACCCGGGTCCGCCGACGGTCCGGGAGTTCTCGGCGAGTGTCATGGTCGCCGACGCGCTTGTCCCCGGCGATGCGTCCGCCGCGACCGGAGCCTCCGATGCCGCGACCCGCATCTCGCCGGGGAGCACCGCCGCCGCGGCCGGGCCCGGGGATCCCGGATGGGGCAGCGGCTCCGGCGGGCTCGGCGACGGCCTGGCCGGTGCGCTGGAGGCAGTGACCCGGTTCCGGCACGCTGGCAGCCTTAACCGCTCAAGCGTGTTCATCAACGCTGCCGCCGACGTAAGGGATGCCCGGCGTTCCTCCGCCACCACGCATGCGGGGCTTGGCACCGTGCAGGCGATGATCTCGCTGACGGCCTCCCAGGCGCTGACCGGCGCCAGCGCGTCAGCCGCGGCGAACCGGCGGATCGAGGGCTACACGATCGCCTCGCCATCCGCTTCCGCCGGCGCGACGGCGGCAACGGTGAAAGTGCCGATGAGCGTTTCCAGCGTCGGCTACGGCTTCCTGAATTCCTCGCTGACGGTTTTTTCGGATGAGTCCGGCGCCTTCGGCGCTGTCGGCCAGACGTTCAACGGGTTGACCTCATTGGCCATCCCCGAACCCGCCCCGATTGCCGTTGTGGCGGCAGGTCTTGCCGGCCTCGCCGTGATTCGGCGCCGCCGCAACCGGACAGGCGCTGCGTCATGACTGAGCGGCCCGCGGCGGCGCGCCGGGCCGCAGCGGCCTGATCGCCCGGCCGGCGGCATGGCGCAACAAGGCTGCCATCCCGGACAGCCGCCAGGGATTGACCAGCAGCACCCCGATGCGCTGACGCCGATGCGCCGCCCAGTCCTGCTTGTACGGGTCGTCGCCGCGGCCGAAATCGATCTCCGCCACGTGCTCCCTGTCCAGCAGGTGCCGCAGCATCAGCGCCGTCAGCACGGTTCCCGGCGAGTGCGCCCTGAACGCCTCGTCATGCGCCAGCTTGAGCACCATGGCCCGGCCGGCGCGGACGACCCAGACCTGCACCGCCACGGGGCGTTCACCGATGGACCAAACGCCAAGCCGCAGGGCGCCGATACCGGCCATCGCCCGTATCAGGGCAACATTGAAGGCCGGGTAAGGCTCCGGCTGCTTCCAACTGCGCCGGTAGACCGATTCGAAGGCGTCCGCGGCACGCTCCATATCGGCGGGCCGGGTGAGCAATTCGAAACGCGCCCCCGGCAGTTTCTCGGCCCGCCGCAGCCGCCGGCGGATGGTTTCGCGCAGCGCTCCGGTTCGGCTGAGCAGGTAGGTGGACCAGTCCAGACCGCCGACATCCTCGTGCCAGTTGCCGAAATGGTCGAATGGCAGCGTCCGCAAACCGGCCAGCCGGGCGCCGGCGAGCAGGGGGGCGAGACCATCCCACTCGGCGGCCAGCGCATCCAGGCGGGTGACCCCGCCGGCCCGGCAGAAGCGGGCGAACGCGGCCATCGCCTCGACCCGCGCCGCGTCGCCCGGGCCGGTGGCCAGCAGCGGGGCATACTCGCAGGTGTACGGCGTCGTCAGGCTCGTTAACTGCCCGCGCTGTCGCAGCATCGGCACCAATGCCGCGATGCCGCCTGTGCCGCGGACGGTGACAAAACACGCTTCAGCGCCCGCTGGCATGGCGGCCGACAACACGGCATCCCACCACGCGGCGCCGGCAAACAGACTTTCTGAATGATCGAGCAACCGTCTGGCGTCCGCCGGCAGGCTATCGACCGAAGCGAACGTCGCGATGTCCACGGACTCAGCGCAACCGGTACCAGATCAGGCCGATGATCTCGTGGAAGGCGTAGAACGCCTGCTGCAACGACGACCCGCGGGGCAAGAAATCGGTGACCTGCACCGAACGCAGCGAGTCCGGCGGTGTTGGCGCGGCGGTCACCGTCAGTCCGGTGCCCTCGAACGCCAGCAGCGCGCGCTTCATGTGCCAGGCATGGGTCACCACATAGACCGACGTGATGCCCTCGGGACGCAGGATGTCCGCGCTGAAGCGCGCATTCTCCCGGGTGTCGCTGGATTTCGATTCGACCCAGTGCGCCGGAGTCCGGAAATCGTCCCGCAGGCTCGCTTCCATGGCCAGGCCGACGGGCGCCGTATCCGGCTCGGTCGTGCCGCCCGTCACGAGAATGGGCAGTCCGGTGCGGCGGTGCAGTGCGGCAGCCGACCGCAGGCGCTCCAGCGTCATCGGTCCGACCCGCGTGCCGAGCGGTTCCACGTGATCGCGCAGCGCCTCCGCGCCCAGGACGATGATGGCCTGCGGCGGATGGTCAGCCGGCGGTGTCGTCGGCAGGCCGGCTTCCAGCGCCACCAGCGCGCTGACGGAAACGAGCGGCAGGCTGCACAGCAGCAGGGCGATCGCCGACAGCCGGGTGAGCCAGCTGCCGGCGCAAGGCCACCGGCGCCGCAGCAGCAGCCCGGCGAGGATCAGAATCAGCAAGCTGGCGGGGGGCACCGCCAGCGACACAAAGACAGTCTTGATCATGGTTAGCGCGCTGCCCCGGCCATCCACGCCAGCACGGCGCCAAGCCCGTCGCGCAGTTTCACCCGATCCCTCAGGCCAAGGACCCTGTCGGCCAGATGCGGAACCCCGAGCGAATGCCGGATTTCGCCCGCGCGCGGCGGCTTCGTCTGCGCATCCAGAGTCTTCCCCGCCAGATCGGCGATCAGCACGGCCAGCGCCTGCACCGAGGTCGGGATGCCGGTGCAGACATTGAACACCGGCGCGTCGGCGGGCCGCAGCGCCATGGCGGCGAGCAGGGCGGCGACCACGTCGGCGACATAGACGAAATCCCGGGTCTGGCCGCCGTCGCCGAAGATGTTGATTGGCTGGCCCGCGGCGATCCGCTCGCAGAAGATGGAGATGACGCCGGAGTAGGGCGATTTCGGGTCCTGCCGCGGCCCGTAGACGTTGAAGAAGCGCAGGCCGGCGGTCGGAATGCCGTGCACGTGGCTGGCGACCCGGGCATGCAGCTCGCAACTGTATTTGTCCGCGCCGTAGGCCGACAACGGCGTGCGTGGCTCGGTTTCGGCGATGGGCACCGTCGTGGCGTCGCCGTAGACCGCGGCGGAGGAGGCGTAGACCACCGGAATGCGGCTGCCCTGGCGGCGGATCGCGTCGAACACGGTGATGGTGCCGGTGATGTTGGCGCGGTGGGTGCCAAGCCAGTCGGTGACGCCTTTCTCGACCGAGGCGATGGCGGCGAGGTGGAAGCAACCGTCCACACCCTCCATCGCCCGGGCGACGGCGTCCGCATCGGCCACGTCGCCGACGATCAGCGGCACGCCGGGCGGCAGGTTATGGCGGTGGCCGGTGGACAGGTCGTCGATCACGCGCACGCTGTCGCCGCGGGCGACGAGAGCTTCGCAGAGATGCGAACCGATGAAGCCGGCACCGCCGGTCACGAGGTAGGTGGTCATGCCGACACCGGCCTTTCGTCATGCCTGCCGCAGGACCGAGCCGTCGGACAGACTATCGAAGCCCTCGTTGTTCTGGTCAAAGGAGATGGTTCCCGTGCGTAATTTTTGCACGGGCAGTTTGCCACGTTGATGGGGCGCGATGAAGCACGGAATGTCTCGCTTGGGCACACAACCGCGAATATCGGGCGCCATGATGCTTTTCCCGTCACTCACCGGGGCGGCGTGCAGGTATTAAAACGCCGCCGTCACGGCGGGCGGCCTGTCGACCGCCTGGCGTCGGGGTTCGACCTGATCAGGCGGGCGGCGCTACGGGCAGTCAATCTGGCGCCGCCAGCCGGCGCCGGCCGGTTAGCACCGCAGCGGCCTGGCGCAACCGCCGAAAGTCAGCTGAAGGCCCGGGTATCCTGTTTCGGGTGGCTCTGATTTTGTTCACCTTTCAGCGCGCCGGGTGATTTTTTGGCAAATGCTATGGACCCCGGCTTCCGCCTGATCTACTGTTTGATACTACGACGGTAAACCGCAGGCGGCTGGACCATTTCTATGGCGGCGGCTATCGGATAATCAAACGGCGGGTAGCAACACCGCTTATAAGAAACAGGAGTGGAGCGACTATGTGGAGACTTTTGCCCATGGCGATTATCGCTTTCGGTTGGGCTTCGACAGCGGCGCATGCCCAGATGCCGCAAAAGCCGTTCAGCCAGTGGACCGGGGGCGAACAGCAGCAATATGCTAACCATCTGAAGCAAATCTGTAATTCGCAATGCGCCGAATACGTGCCACAGAGTTCGAGTGTGCCCGTGCAGCGCACGATCTATGAGGCGGCAGCCTGCCAGAGCGCCTGCTTCGCCGGCCATCTGCCAGCCGATTACCCGGGCCTCGCCAACATGAAAAAATCGGCCTGGGACAACTATAACCAAGCCAAGGCGCTGGGTTCTCCCATGCCAGTGCCAACCTTCGGACGGTGATCGGATGCCGCGGCGGTGGTTTGTCTTTTTTGCGCTTGCGGGAGCCTTGTTGGCGGCTCCCGCGTCGTCGAGTGCGGACGCGAAGCTGGATCGCCTGATGCAGGGAATGGGCAACAATCCGACACCGTCTGCCACTCCTGACGAAAGCCCTCGCTCATCGATGGTTCCCCCGGCCTACGCACGTAATGCCTGGAATGCGATTGCCTCAAAAGTGAGCGATATCAACGCGCAACTCCGCAGCGACTATTCGCTGCTTGACCACGTCGAAACGGACCTCGGCCAAACCTGGGACCAAGCCGTTGCAGCGGAACAGGACGTGGTGAACAACTGGCCATTCGCCCATTGGTATTGGGCGCCCGGAATCTTCGGTGATTTCGCGGGGCAGGTTCTGGGGCCCAAAGGCACCGGACGGGTCATGGCACCCTTCGATGATCCGGACCCGGACGCCTCGCCATCGCCAAACCCCAGTGATAACAATTAGTACAGAGAAAATGACATGCGCTACCGATGGCTGCCGCTCGCAGTCCTTCTTCTTGCCAATTCCGCCCGGGCACAAACGGCCGCGATAGCCGGTGCCGGGGTGTTGCCATGCTCCGACTATGTGAAGGCGGCCCGCTCGAGCGACCCGGCGGCTGCTGGCTTCGTGGCCTGGGCTCAAGGCCTGATGACGGGTTTCAACCTGGCGCGGCTGGATGGGGGGAAATCCACCCATCCGCTCGGCCAGGGCGGGGAACAGCAGGCGGCGTTCCTGCTAGCCTGGTGCTTGAAACATCCGGACCGGCAGTTCGTGATGGCAGCAATGGGCCTGTACCGCGATTTACCGCGCCGGTAGGGCTTCGGGTGGCGCCTCCGATGCCTCGACAATGACCGCCCACAGCGGCCGGTGTCGCTCCGCCGCAGCCACCACCGCGCGGCTACCCGTCGGCCGGCGGTCCACCCGGGCATCGGGACGTCCGGCGTACGCGCGGTCGAAGTGCAGGCTCGGGCAACGGTTCGCTCGGCGGTCGTTGCAATCAGCGTGCCTACGAGGCGAAGATCTCCGGGGGCCACAATGCCGCCATTTCGGCCACGCAGCGAGCCGATTTAGCGAGGCGCTGCCACGCTCGGAAACCAACCCGCCCGGATTGCCACGTCTTTAACTTAATCCAGCAGGCGCCGCAGCGAATCGTCCGGGTCGCGCATGAACCGGTTCATGTCCCGCCAATGCGGAATATCGGCCAGCACTCGTCGCGTGATCCCGTCCTCGTCGATCCACAGCCGATCGGCGCCGGGATGGCTGATCAGAATCGGCGAGTGCGTCGCCACCAGCGCCTGCGATCTGCCGTCCTGATGCAACTCATGCAGCAGGCACAACAGGGCCATCTGACGCTGCGGCGATAATCCGGTCTCCGGCTCGTCCAGAATGTACAGCAGACCCTCGCTGGCATCGACCCGCGCGCTGAGCAGCGACAACACGCCTTCGCCACGGCTCTGCTCATCCGCCAGCCGCCATTCGCCGGTCGTCGCCATGGGGATGCGTCCCGCCCGCGCCATCATCTCCGCAAACCTGTCGGCTCGCAGGAACAGTCCCTTGGGCCGCCGTCCGGCAAACGTCACGTCAACCGCGGCGGAGATTGCCGTCGGCTCACGCTCATCCTCGGTTTCGGCGTAGCTGCGTCCGCCGCCCGGGCGAATGGCGCAGCGCGCCGCAATCGCCTCCAGCAGGGTGGTCTTGCCGGAGCCGTTCTCACCAACGACGAAGGTCAGCGGGGCGCGAAGCTGCACCTCGACCGGTCCGTGGCGCAGGAACGGCAGACGCCCGATCCGCTCGCCGCCGCGGGCGGGATCGACCCGGAAGCCACGCAGAAGCAGCCCGCGTTTCATAGCCTTACCCCGCAAAGCCGGCGAATCGCGGCATCAAACCCGGACTTCGCGCAGCCGGTCAATGGCATACCGCGGCGATGTCCCATCCGGGCATCCTGCCAATAACCAACCCCTCCATTGATCGGCCTCGAATCAAGGTCTACGCTTATTTGCCGTTTTTTACCCCGGCGAAACGGAAGGTTTGCATGCCCGAGACGATCCTGATGCCGGCAGGCCGGCTTGACACCGCCGCCGCACCCGCTTTCGAGCGCGAAATGATCGCGGCAACCGGGGCGGGGGTCAACCGGCTGCTGATCGACCTCGTCGATCTGGTCTATGTCAGCAGTGCCGGGCTGCGGGTTTTGCTTGTGGCGGCGAAGCGCCTCCGCGCCGGGGGCGGCCGCATCGCGCTGTGCGGCTTGCAGCCGCAGGTCGCCGAAGTCTTCGACATCAGCGGCTTCGCCGCGATCGTTCCGGTCTACGCCGATCGGCAGGCCGCTTTGGCGGCACTGCGCTGAAGCGGGCAGGGGGATGATCGCGCTGCTGGGTGTCGCCTCGTTTTTTGGCGGGCTCGGGTTGTTCTTCACCGGAATCCGCAACCTGTCGGCCACGATGCTGCAACTCGGCGGCCGACCGTTACGCAAGGCCATCGCTGCGCATGGCGGCAATCCCGGCCTGGTCGCGCTGTCCGGCACAGTCGCCGGCGCGCTGCTGCAAAGCACCAACGGCATCACCTTCATCCTGGTCAGCATGGTCAGCGCGGGTTTGGTACCGATCGTTACGGCGATGCCGCTGCTGCTGTGGGCCAATTTCGGCACCTCGGCGCTGGTCATCCTGGCGTCGATCGATCTGCGCCTGGTGACCATGGTGCTGCTGGGAGTTTCGGGGACGTGGCTGTTCCTTGACCGCAAGGCCGGAACGACGCGGCGGCAGGTGATGGAAGCGGCGCTGGCACTGGCGATGCTGTTCCTCGGCCTGGAGCTGATGCACGCCGGCACCACGGAACTGGGAACCGGCGCCGCGGCAGCGGAAATCATGCGGATCGTCGGCTCGTCGCCGCCGATAGCCTTTGTGCTGGGGTTGGCGGTGACTTTGTTCACCCAATCCTCCTCCACCACCACGATCATCGCCGTCTCGCCCAGCCAGATCGGCTTGCTGCCATTCCCCGGCGCGGCGCTGGTGGTCATCGGCGCCAGCCTCGGTTCCGGCTTCAGCGCCATCCTGATGGGGGCGAGCGCGCGCGGCAGCCAGCGCCAGCTCGTGCTGTTCCAGGGATTGACCAAGCTGATGGGCGTGGTGGTGCTGATCGCGCTGATCGTTCTGGAGGACGTCACCGGCTGGCCGTTGCTGATTGCCGGGGTGCGTGCGGTGGCCGAGGCGCCGGGGCGGCAACTGGCGTTCATCTACCTGGCCTGCCAGGTCGCCGCGCTGGCCGGCTATTTCGTTCTGGCGCGGCCGATCGGCCGGCTGCTGAGCGCGGTGGCACCCCCGCTGCCGGCGGAAAGCCTGGCGGTGCCGCAGTTCATCTACGATGCCGCCGTGGGCGATGCCGATATCGCCCTGACCCTGGCGGAGAAGGAGCAGACGCGCGTCACCGGGCAGTTGGCGCTGACGCTGGAGGCCCCCGGCCACGACACCGCTGCCGCCATCGAGCGGCTGACCGGGGAGATCGACCGTTTCCTCTCCAGCATTGCCGTATCAGGGGAGGACACTGCGGCCTTACCACGCAGTGAAATCGGCCGCCTGGTCAATCTGCGGGCCCGCAATGAGGTTCTGCGCGTGCTGCACGACACGGTGTTTCAGCTCGGCCTGACGCGCAGCAAGATGCCGCCGGGGGAGGCGGCCGCGCTGGCGGATGCGCTGACTCAGGGGCTGGGGGCGGTGCTGATGTGTGCCGACGATGCCGCGCGGGAACCGGAGGCGGAGACGATCGACCTGGTGAAGCAGATCAGCTCCGACCGCAGCACCGTGGTGGACGCGATGCGGCGGCGGCTGGTGAAGGCGGCGAATCAGGACACGGTATACCGGATGACCAGCCTGTTCGAGCGGGCGGTCTGGCTGGTGCAGCGCTACGCCGTGCTGCTTCAGGCGGCCAGGTAGGGGGCATTATGCCGCCCTACAGGTGCTTGCCCCGTACTGATTGTAATCGATGCGGCGGTCAGCGTGTCCCGCGGCGGATGCGCGCCGGCTGGAGTTGGGAAGACGTTTCGGTCAGCGTCATCGACACGGCCTCTTGCCAGATTTCGGTGACCCGGCGTCCGAAACGTGCTGCGAAACCGCTGATTGCGTTTGCCAGCGCCCGGGCGATTTGCCGATCGCCCTCGGCCCGAAGCATCCGGGCCTCGCCTACGGTTTTGAAAATGCTCATCGTGCTAAACCTTTCGTCTCCGGCTGAATGGCAACCGGAGTAAAAAGGACGCTTCCTTCCGGCTTCGCGCCGATCCGGTGCGTGATGCCGAGGTTATGGAGATTCGGCGCCGGTGCGCCTGAGATTCTGTCTTCCGGCGTTGCGCTCGGTCATGTCCCGAGGCGGATACCCAAAGTGTCGTGCTTGATATGGCCGGGCCGGCAAGGATCGCAAGTCGTTGTTTTTGAAAGTGCCGATCGGCACGGGGCAGGGGCGGCGTCTGCGGTTTTTCCGTGACGTCCTGCATCGCGGTAACGTCTCCCCCGGTAGGGCATGGATCTACTTGATGCCATTTATGGTTTGGCGTGAGCGCCAAAGCCGCGCCCGCGGACGTTGCCTGGTTGAGCGACCTGGTTTGCGCATGGCTGCGGCGCCGAGGTGCGGGGAGCCGCGCTATCGCCAGGACCTGTCGTTTCTCGGCAGCCGGCCGTCGTCGTCGATCACCCGGACCTGATGCGGCGGCTGTGGCGTCCAGTCCCAAAACACCACGTTGATGTCCGCCGCACCGGCGCCCGCGGCGAAGCTCGGGACGATGATACCGGCGGTGCCGTTCGCGATAAGCCGCTCAACGAGCAGCCATGTCGGCGGCTTGATCCCGCGCGTGGCCAGATCCTTCCACGCGCAGGCGAGATCATCCGGCACATGTCCCTGCGCCTCCAGAGTGTCCGGGTCGGTCAGATCGAGGACGTCCTCGCAGTCCACCTCATACGCGCACACCGTCATCGGCTGCGCCTTGAACGGAAAGCCCTGCTGCGCCTCGAGCCAGGCGGTCTCGAACCGGCGGCTGGTATACAGTGCCGGCATGCCCATCAGGTTGAAGCGGCCTCCGGTCGAGGCCGCGCCGAGACCGGCGTCCGGTGCGAAAGCCCAACGTGGATTATGCGCCCGGTAAACGAAGCCGGTCAGCCTCACGCAAATCCGCCGACGGCGATTCCGGCGAGGTAGCTTCTCAGGTGCTCCGACCGGCCGCCCCGCACCAGGTCCTCAGCCGTCTGATCGCCAAACGCCGGGATCGGCTGGGACCGGTACCAGGCGAACGCCTGCTGCACGGAGCCGCACCAGGGCAGAATCCGGTTGATGGTCTCGGCAACCTCCCGCAGGCGGGTTTGCGTGGCCGCGGCCTGCAAGCGCCGCGTCTTGGACACGGCATCGCGTGAGAGGCCGGAAGCGGCGGCCAGTTCGGTCTTGGTGATGCGAAGGGCGGTGCCGAGGCGATCGGGTTCGATCGTGCCATCGGCGCTGATCACGTCGTCGAGAAAGGCGCAGCCTGACATGTGCCTCACGATTTACCCCGATTACGGGGTTTAATATGCGGCTATCGTTGCTTGGCGTCAAGATGTACGCTGCGTGCGGTGGGTCTTTATCAAGGGCGGACTCTGCTTCACCGGGTTGACTGAAGCCCAAATCGGCACTGCGACGGAACGGGGCTGGCGAGGCGGCCACGACGGCTGAGGAGACGCCTGGCCCGGCAACTGGACCCCGGGTCCGCCGGCAGCTATATGCCGCACCCATAACAGAAACGCGGCGGAGGACCCCAGCCTATGTCAACAACCGAACAGACCCGTCCCGCCACCGGCGCGCTCCGCCACGTGCGGATGCTGATCGATGGCAAGCGGGTGGACGCCGTCTCCGGCGAAGTGCTGACGGTGGAGAACCCCGGGCGGCGCACGCCGATCGCGACGATTCCGCGTGGCGCCGCCGAGGACGTCGATCGCGCGGTGCAGGCGGCTCACCGCGCCTTCCCCGGCTGGAGCCGGACCGTGCCCCGCCAGCGCGGCCGCCTGCTGCTGCGCATCGCCGAGGCGCTGGAAGCGCGCATCGAGGAACTCGCCCGCACCGTCGCCGAGGAAACCGGCAACGCCATCCGCACCCAGGCGCGGCCGGAAGCCACGTTGGTCGCCGATATCTTCCGTTACTTCGGCGGTCTGGCCGGCGAGCTGAAAGGCGAAACGATCCCGCTGGGCGAGCACGTCCTCAGCTACACAAGGCGCGAACCGCTCGGCGTTGTCGGCGCGATCATTCCGTGGAACGCGCCGGTGCTGCTGGGCGCGCTGAAAATGACCGCTGCGCTGTGCGCCGGCAACACGCTGGTGCTGAAGGCGGCCGAGGACGCGCCGCTGGGCGTGCTGCTGGTGGCGGAAGTCTGCCAGGAGTTCCTGCCGCCCGGCGTGCTGAACGTGCTGACCGGCCTCGGCGAGGAAGCCGGCGGTCCGCTGGCCGAACATCCGATCGTTCGCAAGCTGTCGTTCACCGGCTCGACCGAAGTCGGCAAGATCATCATGCGCGCCGCCGCCGAGCGTATCGTTCCGGTCTCCCTGGAGCTCGGCGGCAAGAGTCCGGCCATCGTCTATCCGGACGCGGATGAGGACTGGGTGGTGGACGGCGTCATCGCCGGCATGCGCTTCACCCGGCAAAGCCAGTCCTGCACCGCGGGTTCGCGGTTGTTCCTGCATCAGGACATTTTCGACAGCTTCCTCGACAGGCTGACGAAGAAGACCACGGCGCTGAAGCTGGGCGATCCGCTGGATGAAGCCAGCGACATCGGCACCATCATCAACGAGAAGCAGTTCCGCAAAGTCTGCGGCTATGTCGATGAGGGTTTGCACCGCAAGGACGCCCGCCTGGTGTTCGGCGGCCTGCCGCCCGGGGACGGCCCGCTGAGCAAGGGATATTTTGCGATTCCCACGGTGTTCGCCGACACCTCCAACGACTGGCGCCTGGCGCGCGAGGAGATATTCGGGCCGGTGCTTGTGGCGATCCCGTGGAAGGACGAGGACGACGCGATCCGGATGGCGAACGACAGTCATTACGGCCTCGCCGCCTATGTCTGGACGCACGAGATCGGCAGTGCATTGCGCACCGCGCACGCGATCGAATCAGGCTGGGTGCAGGTGAACCAGGGCCTGGGCCAGTCGCTCGGTCATTCCTATGGCGGGTACAAGCAAAGCGGCATCGGGCGGGAGTTCTCGCTGGAGGGGATGCTCGACAGCTTCACGCAGCGGAAGAACGTGACGGTGAACCTGAACACGCCGCGGCGGGGGTAGATCGGACCTCGTCCCCGCGTCCTGGCCGGGCGCAATATGTGTCATGGCCGGACCAAATCCGGCCATGACACAATCAGAACGGCCACCGCCGTTCACTCCGCCGCGTTCGTCGCCGCCCGCGCCTCAATCGGCGGCAGGAACAAACCGGTCTGGAAACACGTGCTCATGTGCTCGACCTTGCCGATGGCGTAGGCGGCGGCCTCGGGCTGCAGCACGGCAGTGGCGCTGGTGCGGAACAACGCCACCCAGCGATCGAAATGGTCCGGCGTCAGCCCCAACCTCAGATGCGGCGTGAACGGGTGCCCGTTGTAGCGTGTCGTGCCCAGCATGCTGCGCGACCAGAAATTCGCCACCGTCCGCGCATGCGCATCCCAGTCCGCAACCGTTCCGTTGAACACCGGCCCGATCAGCGGATCGGCTTTGGCCGCGGCGTAGAACACTTCGACAAGCCGGGCGAGTTCCTCCTCGGTCGCGGTGATGCTGCCAACGGGCGGGGGTGCGGTGCCGCTGTCGACATCGACTCGATCCGGGATCAGCGCGGCGAGTTCCGGCGCCGCCGGTGCCTTGCGATGCTCGGTGTTCAGCGGCGGGTGATATTTGCCAATCAAATCGCGAGCGATATGGGTGCGCTGGCGCGGCTGGGCGCGCGGCATCCAGAAGACTCCATCGGCGGCATCCGCGCCGGCGGGATCCTTGGCACGATGATCGATGATGGCAGCGGCGACATTCTCCGCCTCCCCGATCAACACAGGATACAGCCGATCGGCGAGGCGGCGGGTGAGGATGAAGACGCCCGGATCATGCGGCGGCCGCTCACCGGTCGTGAACGCAAATCCGGCGAAGATCGGCGCCGGGTCATCGGCGCGCGGCAGGATTCCGAGCGTCGGGCCGGTGTGCGGAGGATGGCCGGGGGAGCCGGTTTCGGTTTGGGTCATGGCGGGAACCTCGTGGTGCGATCGGTGCCGCGCCTAGCACGATCGGACCGGGCGGGTAAAGAAGATGCCATCCCCGGTCCGCTGTCACCGGTCGTCCTTCTTGGCTTCCTTTCGCAGGCGGGCCTGATCCTTGCGCTTCAGCAGATTCTCCCGCAGCGCCGCCGCCTCCCGCGCCGCGCGCTCGGGCTTCGGCGGCGGCTTGCCAACCGGTTTTTCCGGCGGCCTGGTCATGGGACCGGCCGCTTCAGCATCATCGCCTGACGCTTGCAGATCGCCACCATCTCGTTGCGGTGGTTCCAACAGGTGTGCTCGAACTCGACGATGCCCACGGTGGGCCGGGACTTGCTTTCCCGCATGGCCAGCACCTTGGTGCGGGCGCGCAGCGTGTCGCCGTGGAACACCGGCTTGGGGAACTTGACCTCGGAGAAGCCGAGATTGCCGACGGTGGTGCCGACGGTGGTGTCGTTGACGCTGATGCCGACCATCAGGCCGAGGGTGAAGATGGAGTTGACGAGGCGCTGGCCGAATTCGGACCCGGCGGCGAAATGCGCGTCGATGTGCAGCGGCTGCACGTTCATCGTCAGGGTGCTGAACAAGGTGTTATCCATCTCGGTCACCGTACGCGTCCACGGGTGTTCGAATTCCTGCCCGACCGAGAATTGCTCGTAATACAGTCCCGCCATGTGCCGTCGCTTTCCGAAAGGGTCCGGAGGCGATTCAACCGCATTCGGGGCGAAATGCCAAGGTGCCCCCGTCACGAGAAAGTGCCCGCGGGTTGGGCGAACGCCGGGGCGGCGGCTGCGCTTATTACCGTGCCAACGTAAGACCGCGATTGCAACTTTGAAAGGGTATATCAATGCGCGACAATGCGCGTCTGGTTCTGGCGCTTGCGGCGTTGATCGCTGCCGCGCCGATACTGTCGGCCTGCTACACGACGCAGGGCGCGGGCAAGGATCTTCAGGCCGCGGGCAAGAGTTTGGATAACTCGGCCGACAGGAACACCAACTACAAGCCTTGATCGTATCGAAAGGATCGTACCATGGATAAGGACCGGGTAGAAGGCGCCTTGCATCAGGCGAAGGGCACAGTGAAGGAAGCCATCGGCAAGGTCACCGGCGATGCCAAGACCGAGGCCGAGGGCGTGGCCGAGAAAGAAGCCGGCAAGGTGCAGAATACTGTCGGCGGCGTGAAGGATTCCGCTCGGGAAGCACTGGACAAGTAGGAAGGAGGCGGACGTGCCGACGATACTGCTGATTGTTCTTGTCGTTTTGCTGCTGGGTGCGCTGCCGACGTGGCCGTACAGTGCCGGCTGGGGGTATTACCCGAGCGGAGGGTTAGGGCTGGTGGTGCTGATTGTCGTTATTCTGCTGGTAACGGGACGACTATAGCAGCTGACCAAACACCGTCATGGTGGCCGAAGGGCCACCATCCACGCCTTTGCCAACAATTCGTGGATGGTCCGCCTGCGCGGACCATGACGACTTGGGGCGGCGGCTCAGGGCCAAGCCGTTTCGCAGCCAATCACGCCACCAGCTTATCCGCCCGGATATCCTTAATGTCCCGGAACGTCAGTGCCGGAGCCAGTTCCTCCGCCCGGCGCATCATGAACGTCGACGTCGCCAAGTAAACCGGGTCGCCATCGACATCGTCCGCCATCGCATTGCGGTTGTCGGCGACGAACTTCGCCAGCGCCGCCTTGTCGGCGGAGAAAATCCACCGCGCCAGCGAAAACGAAGACGTTTCGAACCCGATTGCCACGCCATACTCCGCGCCCAGCCGCGCCTGCAGCACGTCCAACTGCAGCGTCCCGACCACACCGACCAGCGGGGCGGAGCCGTCCTGCGGACGGAACAACTGCACCACCCCTTCTTCCGCCAGTTCCACCAGCGCCTGACGCAGCTTTTTCGCCTTCATCGCGTCGTCCAGCCGCACCCGGCGCAGGATTTCGGGAGCGAAATAGGGAACGCCGGTGAACTGAATGTCCTCGCCCTCGGTCAGCGTGTCGCCGATGCGCAACGTGCCGTGGTTCGGGATGCCAACGACGTCGCCGGCGAAGGCTTCATCGGCGATTTCCCGCTCCCGGGCGAAAAAGAACTGCGGCGCGTGCAGCGGGATCGACTTGCCGGTGCGCACCTGCTTCAGCCGCATCCCGCGCGTCAGCCGCCCGGAACAGACCCGCGCGAAGGCGATCCGGTCGCGGTGGTTCGGGTCCATGTTCGCCTGGATCTTGAACACCAGCGCCGTCAGCCCGGGCTCGTTCGCCTCGACGATGCGCTTGTCGCCGGGTTGCGACCGCGGCCGCGGCCCATACTCCGCCAGCCCGTCGAGCAAATCGGCCACGCCGATATCCTTGATCGCGCTGCCGAAATAGACCGGCGTCAGGTGGCCGGCGTTGAAGCTTTCCAGATCGAACTCCGGCAGCGCCGAGCGCACCAGATCGACCTCATCGCCCACCGCCTGCAGCCGGGGATCGGACTGCGGCAAATCGGCCAGCAGATGCATCTCCCGCTTGCGCAGGTCGTAGGTCCCGGCGAAGTCCGAGGCGCGGCCGATGGGCCAGGTCACCGGGCAGGTGTCCAGCGCCAGGGTGGAGGCGACCTCATCCAGCAGCTCGATCGGGTCGCGCGCCTCGCGGTCCATCTTGTTGATGAAGGTGATGATCGGGATGTCGCGCAGGCGGCAGATCTCGAACAGCTTGCGCGTCCGCGCCTCGATCCCCTTGGCCGCGTCGATCACCATCACCGCGGAATCGACCGCGGTCAGCGTGCGATAGGTGTCTTCGGAAAAGTCCTCGTGGCCCGGCGTGTCGAGCAGGTTGAACACGCAGCCCTTGTATTCGAATGTCATCACCGAGGTGACGACGGAAATGCCGCGGTCGCGCTCGATCCCCATCCAGTCGGAGCGGGTGCGCCGCCGCTCGCCCTTGGCGCGGACGTTGCCGGCAAGCTGGATCGCGCC
Source organism: uncultured Rhodopila sp. (assembly GCF_903915725.1). GTDB lineage: Bacteria > Pseudomonadota > Alphaproteobacteria > Acetobacterales > Acetobacteraceae > Rhodopila. Next base: position 54,216 of record NZ_CAIWTY010000057.1, on the reverse strand, counting down.
GCCCGCGCGCAGCAGATGTTCCGTCAGCGTGGTCTTGCCGGCGTCCGGGTGCGAGATGATGGCAAACGTGCGGCGGCGGGCGATTTCGGCGGTGGGGTCGGTCATTCCTCGGCTTTCGTGGTCGTGTGTAAGGAAGGCGAGGGGCGCTGCCCCTCGACCCCGCAAAGGGGCGTGGCCCCTTTGATCCCATCTAATAAGGGGTTTGGGGGAGAGGGGCTACAAGGTCGTTTATACGTCCGTGTAGCCCCTCTCCCCCAAACCCCTTAATGGGTTCCAAGGGCCGCCGGCCCTTGGCGGGTCCAGGGCAGCGCCCTGGCCTTTTTTCAAAGATGACCACGAAAGCCGAGCATTGACCCCACCCCGCAAACCCCCGTCGCCGGCCAGCGTCCGCATCGATCGCATGGGGTCGGAGGGCGACGGGGTTGGCCGCCTGGCGGATGGCACACCTTTGTATGTACCGCTGACCCTGCCGGGCGAGCAGGTCATGGCCCGTCCGCTGCGCAGCATCGGCGACGGCTGGGCGTCCGAGGCGGAGGCGATCGAGGAACGCAGCGAGGCGCGGGTTGAGCCGCCCTGCCGGCATTTCGGCCGCTGCGGCGGCTGCGTGCTGCAGCACTGGCGGGATGCGGAGTATCGCACCTGGAAGGCGGGGCTGCTGTCTTTCGCATTGCGCCAGGCCGGTTTTGATGTGCCGGAGCCGCTGCCCTTCCATCCCGGCCTGCCCGGCGAGCGGCGGCGGATCGACTTCGCGGTCCGCCGCGCCGGGGGGCGGATCATTCTCGGACTGCACGGCCCGCGCTCGGCCGAGGTGATCGATTTGACCGATTGCCTGGTGCTGCATCCGGCGCTGATGGCGCTGATCACGCCGTTGCGCTCGCTGCTGAGCGGGCTGCGGGCGGTGAAGCGCGAGGCCTCGCTGGTGGTCAACCTGCTGGACTCCGGTCCGGACATGCTGCTGCGCACCGATGCCGTGCTTAACCTGGACGACCGCAACGCGCTGACCGCGTTCGCGCATCGGTATGATCTGCCGCGGATTTCCTGCGCCGAGGCGGGGGCGGCGCCCGAAACCATCTGCATGCTGCGCCCGCCGGTGACTTCGTTGTCCGGAGTGACGGTGCGGCCGCCGCCCGGTGCGTTCCTGCAGGCGACCGCGGCAGGCGAGGCGGCAATCGTCCAGGCCGTGCTGCAGGGCCTGCCGGCGCGCATTTTCAACAAGACCCGCGTGGCGGAGTTGTATTCCGGTTGCGGCACGTTGACCTTTGCGCTCGCCGCCGCGGTGCGGGTCTCGGCCTTCGAGGGCGATGCGGTGGCCGTGGCCGCGTTGAAGCAGGCGGTCAACCAGGGCGGCTTGTCCGGCCGGATCGAAGCGACGCACCGCGACCTCGCCCGCCAGCCGCTGTCGGCGAAGGAGTTGGCCGGTTTCGCCGGGGTCGTCCTGGACCCGCCGCATGCCGGGGCGGCGGCGCCCATCGGCCAGATCGCGGCGGCGGGAGTTCCGGTGGTGGTCTACGTCAACTGCAACCCGGCGACCCTGGGCCGCGACGCCAGGGTGCTGCGCGGCGCGGGGTATCGGTTGGAGCACGTTCAAGCCATCGACCAGTTCCTCTGGTCTGCCAGGCTGGAAAGCGTATGCATCTTCCGGCGGGGCTGATCACGGCAGCGCATAGGCAACCACGGAATCGCCGAACTTCGTTCCGAAGGTGCCATGGCCGCCATCGGCCGTGACGACGAACTGCCGCCCGCCCTCCGCATAGGTCATCGGCGTCGACTGTCCCCCCGCCGGCAGCCGATCGGCCCAGAGTTCGCGGCCGGTGGTGACATCGAAGGCGCGGATGTAATAATCCGCCGTCCCGGTCAGGAACGCCACCCCGCCCGCCGTCGTCATCGGGCCGCCGAGCATCGGCGTGCCGATGGGCAGCGCCACCGGAATGGGCGAGCTGTCGCGGGTGGTGCCGACGGGATGCCGCCAGGCGATCGTGTTGGTCTTCAGGTCCAGCCCCGCAATGGTGCCCCAGGGCGGCTGCAGGCAGGGCAGGCCGACGGGGGAGGTGAACGCGTTCAAGGTCACCCCGAACGGCGTGCCGTACATCGGCTGCGTGCCGGTCTCCTGCCCGGGCTTCATCGATGCAGGCGGCACCGCGGGATTGTTCGCGCCGCGCGGGATCAGCCGCGAAACGAACGGCACGCCCATCGGGTTGGCGATGGCGATCTGCCGGACCGGGTCCACTGCGATGCCGCCCCATTCAAACATGCCGAGATCGCCGGGAAACACCAATGTCCCCTGCGTGGATGGCGGCGTGAACGGACCCTCGTAGCGCAGCCGGTGGAACGCGATGCGGCAGGCGAGTTGGTCGAACATCGTCGCACCCCACAGCATCGATTCCTTCAGGTTGTCCCGCGGCCGGAAGCTGAGTTCGGAGAACGGCTGCGTCGGCGACAGGTGATCGCCCGCGGCGGGGCCTTGCGGGACGGGAGTCTCGGGGGCCGGAACGATCAGCTTGCCGTCGCGGCGGTCGAGCACGAAGATATTGCCGGTCTTGGCGGGAATATACACCGCCGGAACCACCCCCTGATCGGTGTGCAGATCGACCAGGCTGGGCTGCGAGGGGAAATCCATGTCCCACAGATCGTGATGCACGTTCTGAAACGACCAGCGCAGCTTGCCGGTGGCGATATCCAGCGCGACCAGGGCGCTGTCGAATCGTTCCTCCCGGGCAGTGCGGTCGCCGCCCCAGTCATCGTCTGCGCCTTCGCCGAGCGGCACATAGACCAGGCCAAGTTGCTCGTCCGCCGACGAAATGCTCCAGGAGTTCGGCGACCCCGCCGTATAGCTCTGGCCGGGTTCGAGCCGCCTGTTCTCGTCGGCCGCGCCCGCGTCCCAGGCCCAGATCAGGTCGCCGGTGTAGATGTCGAAGCCGCGGATGACGCCGGACGGCACTTTGTTCGAATAGTTGTCGATCACCGAGCCGCCGACGATCAGGATCTTGTCGGTCGCAACGGGTGGAGACGTGATCTCGTAAAACCCGGGCACGGAGTCCGGCATGCCGGCACCGAGGTCGATCTGTCCGTGCTGCCCGAAGCTCTCGCAGGGAACCCCGGTATCTGCATTCAGCGCGAACATCTGCGCATTGTTGGTCCCAAGGAATATCCGCCGAGGGCAATCGGCCGGCGCGGGCGCGCCGGAGGCGGTCACCGCCTGCGGCCTGGTCTCGTGGTACGATACGCCGCGGCAGGTCACATGCTGGAACGTCGGGTTAGCGTGCAGATGCGGATCGAATTTCCACTTCAGCGCCCCGGTCGCGGCATCCAGTGCGAACGCGATCTGGTGCGCCGAACACAAATATACCATATGATTTGCCGCGATCGGCGTGACCTCCATGGTCGTTTCAAGCGGATCGTTCGGCCCGTGCATGTCGCCCGTGTGGAATGTCCAGGCCAACTTTAGGTTTTTTACGTTGTCGGGCGTGATCTGGCGCAGCGGCGAATAGCGATCGCCGAACCCGGAACGGCCATAGGCTTGCCAGTCGCCGTCAGGCTGCGCGGCAAGGTCCGACTGCGAGCCGGCGCTGGCCACCGGAAGCGAGCCGTTCGTGTCGTGAACCGAATGCACGAGGGAGGCGCCGAGCGCAACGAACGCCAGGACCACGCTGGAAAGCAGCGCCAGCCGCGGAGCCCTGGCGTGGTGCGGGTAAAACCACGGCAGCAGCAGCCAGAGGCCGAGCAATACCAGCACGCCGCCGCGCGGTGCGAGCGGCCAGAAATCCAGCCCCGCCTCCCACAGCGCCCAGATCAGCGTGCCGAACAGGGTTATGGAATATAGCCAGATCGCGGCTGGGCTGGCGCGGAACAGCAGAAACCCTGTCACGATCAGGGCAATCCCGGTGGCGAGGTAATACGGTGACCCTCCGAGTGCTGCCAGCCATCCTCCGCCGGCGGCGAGATAGATCCCGATCAGGACGACAAAGATGCCTGTCACCCAAACGACAGGCCGCGCGCGAAACAAGCTGTCCATCGGTCCTCGCAGGGTTCAATGCTGCAAGAAGGCGATTTCCCGGTGCACGTTGCTGTCGATCATGGGCAAATGTTGGTTATAGCGGGGTCCCGCTCGGCGGCCGCGCCACCAGGGCGTCGCGGACTTCCTGCAACAGCACCTCCGTACGGGGCGGCGGCGGCGCTTCCCGGCGCTCGAACCGGCTGATCACCTTCACCACCCAGAAGATGGCAAAAGCGATGATCACGAACTGGATGACCGCATTCAGGAAGTCGCCGATGTTCAGCGTCACCGCACCGGCTTTCTGCGCCGCGTCCAGCGTCGGTTGCGGTGCGCCCTTCAACGTAATGAAAATGTTGCTGCAATCGATGCCGCCGACAAGCAGGGTGAACGACCGCCGTCAACCGCACATTACCGCTGCATCTGCATCAACTGTTCCATCGGCATCATGTTGTGGTTCATGTGCGACATGATCCACAGCGAACCGGCCATGATCAGCATGACGATCAGCACGCCGAAGGCCAGCGCCATGACGTTGTTGACGTTGTCGGGACCGGTCGTGATGTGCAGGAAGAAGACCAGATGCACCCCCATCTGCGCGATCGCCAATACGGTCAGCGCGACGGGAATGCTCGGCCCCCACACCAGCGAGGTTCCGGCGATAAAGAAAGAAACGATCGTCAGCGCCACCGCCAGCCCGAGGCCGACGACATAGGTCAGGACGCTTTCCGCGTCGTCTTCCCCGGGTGCGACATCGGTCGGGCCATCAGGATCGAATTCGCTCATTGTCCCGCCCCCATCAAGTACACCACCGTGAACAGCGCCACCCAGATAATATCCAGCGCATGCCAGAACAGGCTGAAACACAATATCCGCCGCAGGATATCCGCCCGGTATCCCTTGGCGAAAACCTGCGCCATCATGGTCAGCAGCCACAGCAGCCCCGCCGTCACGTGCAGCCCGTGGCAGCCGACGAGCGTGAAAAACGCCGACAGGAACGCGCTGCGCGTCGGTCCGGCGCCCCGCGCCACGAGGTCCGCGAACTCATGGATTTCCAGCGCGAGGAAGGCCGCCCCGAACAGGAATGTCACGGTCATTGCACCATAGAACCACAGTCCGCGCCGCGTGTGCGCGCCGATGCCGCCGATGCCGCAGGTGAAGCTGGAGAACAGCAGGCACGCGGTCTCGATGGCCACGTTGCGCAGGTCAAACAGGTCCTTGCCGCTCGGTCCATCGGCGGTGTTGCCCGACAGCACCGCGTAGGCCGCGAAAAAGCCCGAGAACATGATGATGTCGCTGAGCAGGAAGATCCAGAACCCGTATCCGGTAATGATCCGTTTCGCATGCAATCCGCCGGCGGCGTGTTCCGACGCGGCGTGGCGATGGCCGCTGCTGCGGCCGAGGCGATGCGGATCAGTGGCCGCCGCGCCGCTCATCGTGCCGCTGTCCGCATTTGCTCGAGCACCGCGCGGCGGGAGGCCCGGTTGGCGCGGTCGATGCGGGCCACTTCATCGGCCGGAATGATGTATTCGTCCTCGTCGCGCCAGGCGAACACCACGAACGTTGCGAAGGCGCCGAACGCGGCCACGCCCACCAGCCACCAGATGTGCCAGATCAGCGCGAAGCCCATGAAGCTGGCGAAGAAGGCGCAGACGAAACCGGTCGGGCTGTTCTTCGGCATTTCGATTTCCCTGTATTCGGGTTCGTCGCGCAGTTGCAGGCGTTCGAAGGCGCGCTGCTTGATGTCCCAATAGGCTTCCTCGCCCTCGATCGTCGGCAGCACGGCATAGTTGAAGGCGGGCGGCGGGGAAGGCGTGGCCCATTCCAGCGAGCGTCCGTTCCACGGGTCGCCGGTCAGGTCGCGCAGTTCCTCCCGACGGCGGATGCTGACCACGAGTTGCGCCACCTGCAAACCGATGGCTACGGTAATGATCGCCGCGCCGAACGCCGCGACCAAAAGCCAGGGATGCCAGGCGGGCACATCGTAATGCTGCATCCGCCGGGTCATGCCCATCAGGCCGAGCACATAGAGCGGCATGAAGGCGACGTAGAAGCCGACGAGCCAGCACCAGAACGCCGCCTTGCCCAGTCCCTCATGCAGCCTGAAGCCGAACGCCTTGGGGAACCAGTAATTATACCCGGCGAAAGCGCCGAACAGCACGCCGCCAATGATCACGTTGTGAAAATGCGCGACGAGAAAAAGACTGTTATGCAAGACGAAATCGGCGGGCGGCACCGCCAGCAGCACGCCGGTCATGCCGCCGACCACGAACGTCACCATAAAGCCAAGCGACCATAATAGCGGTGTGGAAAACTCGATCCGGCCGCCATACAGGGTGAACAGCCAGTTGAACACTTTCACCCCCGTGGGCACCGCGATGATCATCGACATGATGCCGAAGATCGCGTTGACGTCGGCACCCGCGCCCATGGTGAAGAAATGGTGCAGCCACACGGTGAAGGACAGCAGGCAGATCACCATCGTCGCCATCACCATCGACCGGTAGCCGAACAGCGGCTTGCGGGCGAAGGTGGACACCACCTCGGAAAACACCCCGAAAGCCGGCAGGATCAGGATGTAGACCTCCGGATGGCCCCACGCCCAGATCAGGTTCATGAACATCATCATATTGCCGCCGGCTTCATTGGTGAAGAAATGAAAGCCGAGATAGCGGTCCAGCAGCAGCATCGCCAAAGTGGCGGTCAGGATCGGGAAGGCGGCGACGATCAGCAGGTTGGCGGCCAGCGTCGTCCAGCAGAACATCGGCATCCGCATATAGGTCATGCCGGGGGCGTGGATTTTCAGCACCGTCGTTACCAAATTAACCCCGGAGATCAGCGTGCCGACGCCGGAAATCTCCAGCGCCCACAGATAGTAATCCACGCCGACGCCGGGGGAGTATTGCAGCTCCGACAACGGCGGGTAGGGCAGCCACCCGGTGCGGGCGAACTCGCCGACTACAAGCGAAACGTTCACCAGCAGCGCGCCCGTTGCGGTGAGCCAGAACCCGACGGAATTCAATGTGGGAAACGCCACGTCGCGGGCGCCAAGCTGCAGCGGCACGGCGAAATTCATCAAGCCGATGACAAACGGCATGGCGACGAAGAAGATCATCAACGTGCCGTGCGCCGAGAAGATCTGGTCGTAATGCTCGGGCGGCAGGTAACCGGGCGACCGGAACGCCAGCGCCTGTTGCGACCGCATCATGATCGCGTCGGAAAAGCCGCGCAGCAGCATCACCAGCGCCAGGAAGCAATACATCACCCCGATGCGCTTGTGATCGACGCTGGTAATCCACTCCTTCCACAGATACGGGACGTAGCCTTTCACCGTGACCCAGCCGAGCACGCCGATGATCACCAGCGCCACCACGCTCGAAGCCGCCATCGGTATCGGCTGGTCGTACGGGATCGCGTCCCAGCTCAGCTTGCCCAGCATGCTATTTCTCCGTCCGCGGCGACACGGTGCGATCCGGTTGGCCGGTTTCCGGCCCGGGTCCGGGCGGCAGTTTTTGCGTTACGATCATCTGGTACAATTGCGGATCGACTTCACGATAGGTAAATGGACGGACGTCTATGCTTTGCCGCGCCAGGCTGGTGTAAGTGCCCGGATCGAGCGACTCACCCTTCCCGCGCGTGGCATTGACCCAGTCCTCGAACCGCGCCGCCGGGACCGCGCGGACGTCGAAATGCATGTCGGAGAAACCGTCGCCGCTGTAATGACTCGACAGGCCGAGGAACTCGCCGGGATTGTCCGCCACCAGGTTCAACTGCGATGTCATCCCGTTCATCGTGTAGATCATGCTGCCGAGCTGCGGGATAAAGAACGCATTCATCACGCTGGCCGAGGTCAGCGAGAAATGCACCGGGATGCCGGCGGGAATGACCAGCTCATTAACGCTCGCGACGCCCTGGTCCGGGTAGATGAACAGCCATTTCCAGTCCAGCGAGACGCCCTGCACCTCCAGCGGCGGCGCGCTGGACGGCAGCGGTTTGGCGGGGTCGAGGTCGTGCGAGCCGATCCAGGCGACGCCGCCCAATAGCAGGATGGTGAGCAGGGGAACGGACCAGACGAGCAGCTCAAGCGCGCCGGAATAGCCGAAATGCGGCATGTAGCGCGCCCGCGTATTGGACGCCCGAAACCACCAGGCGAAACCGAACGTTGCCGCTACGGTGGGGACAACAATCGCCAGCATGATGGCCAGCGAGTCGATCAGGATCGTCTTTTCGGCAATGCCGACGCTGCCCTGCGGATCAAGCACCGCCGGTTGGCAGGCGGCCAGGGCGAGCGGCGCGAGCAAAACCAAAGCTCGCCGCGGCGGTCCCGCTGGTTCGGCCGGCATCGCACACCCCCTGATTTCGTCCCCGGGCAAGCCGGCAGACCTGCCGGCTCAAGTTGAGCGAACCGAAGCGGCTTTGGTTGCATGCCAAAGTGGAGAGAGTCTGACCTTTTCGTTATGGGAGTCCGCAGACCCGAAGCGCGACTTTTAAGCCGCCTTGTCGAACACCATCACCTTGGAAACAAAAGCGGGTACGTCGCGCCGGTGGACCAGTCCGCATTCCCGCGCCAGACCGCCGAAATCTTCTTTCACGTAGGTCGAAAAATACGGCTCGTGAAAATTCTGCGGAAACAGCTCAAGCGAACCCTCGTACGCCGGGTCGTCGCCGGTTTGCAGCGAATCGACCAGCACCAGGCGTCCGCCCGGCTTCAGCACGCGGGCGAACTCCGCCAAGGCGCTGCGGCGGATTTTCGGCGGCAGCTCGTGAAACAGGAAGATGCTGGTCACCGCGTCCAAACTTTCGTCGGCCAGGGGCAGCGACTCGCACTTGCCGACCATCAGCCTGGTCCGTGGACGCCCACGCAGATGCGACTTCGCCTCCTTGATATAGGCCTCCGACATATCGAGGCCGATGATCGGCAGACGCGGCCAGGCCTGCTTGACGAAATCAAGAAAACGACCGGTGCCGCAGCCCGCATCGAGCAGCTTCAGACCGGCCGGGTCGCGCCCGGCAAACACCTCGTGCAGCGGCGGCAGCGCCTGCCGGCGCATCGCATTGGCGGTGCCGCTGAAGAACACCTCCACCTGGGTGTCATAGCGCTGGGCGGACTCCCGGGTCAGCCAGCCGCCGGACTGGTAATGGAAGTTCTGCAGATAGTAGCGCGGGCGCTTGCCGCGGAAGCCGGACTCCAGCACCTCCGACGTACGGCCGTTCTCGCGCCGCCGGTGGATCTCCGGCAAATCCGAAAAGAACAGCCGCGAGTGATTGAGGACGTCCCACGGCGCGCCGTCTCGATCGATAGGGAACGGATAAATCCCCGCATCCACATTGGCCAGATCCGCCTGCAGCAGCTTTGCCATGTCGCCCAGCAGCCGCATGCGGTCCGGGGTAGGCTTGTCGGTGCGGGCACGCGGGCGGGTCTGTTGCGCCAGGGTCGCACGCGCCAGTTGCTTCATGGCGAGGCCGTGTCCGACATACCAGGCCATGCGCGGCAACTGGCTGGCGCCGTAGGCAGCCGTGGTGGCGAAGCGGCTTAACGGGTTGCTCATACTCTCCACCGTTGTTCGAACATCATCATCGATTTGATATGGCGCAGCGTCGCCGGGATGGAAGAGCGTCCGCCGGCGCCAAACCACGGGTTCGGGGCCGATTTGTTCCTGGCCGTTAAGCTCTCATTAAGATTTGTTCGCTAGCGTGGCCCGCATGAACCCGCACGGGATCCCGAAGTGCGCATCGCCGAACCATCCGCATGAACGATACCGCCTTCGCCGAGGCCATGACGCTGCATATGGCGGGCCGCTCCCGCGAGGCCGCGGCGATCTGTCGCGGCGTCCTCGCGTCCGACGGCGGCCATGCGGACAGTCTGCATTTGCTCGGCCTGATCACCGCCGAGCAGGATGACGCGCTGGCCGGGATCGCCCTGATCCGCCGCGCCATGGCGATCAAACCCGGCTGCGCGCCGCATCACAACAGCCTTGGGCACGCCTGGCGCCGCCTCGGCCGGCTGGAGGACGCGGTGCGCGCGTATGAGGCCGGGTGCGCGCTTCGTCCGGGTTCGGCGGAAATCCACAGCAATCTTGCGACCACGCTGCTGGATCTCGATCGTCCGGCCGAGGCCGTGGCGCATTACCGCCTCGCCACCGAATACGCGCCGGCCGATGCGGATATTTGGTACAACCTGGCCAATGCGCTGGCGGAAAACGGTGATCCGGCCGAGATCGAGCCGTGCTACCGCAAAGCCATCGCGCTGAGGCCCGGCTTCGCCAACGCCCTGGGCAATTTCGGCCGCTGGCTGATGATCCGGAGCCGCTGGGCGGAGGCGGAACAGCATCTCGCCGGATCGCTGATGCTTGCGCCGATGCAGGCGGGGGCCTGGAACAACCTCGGCATCGTGTCGCAGGAACTTGGCCGGGCGGAGGCGGAAGAGTGCTACCGCAATGCTGTCGAGATCGACCCCGTACTGGCCGACGCGCAGTACAACCTCGGTTGCCTGCTGTCGGTGCACGGGCGGACGGACGAGGCGATCGCCTGCCACCAGGCTGCGTTGGCAGCCGATGCCGGGTTCGGCAAGGCGAGGTTGGCGGCGTGCATGGCGCAGCTTCCGATCGTGTATCGGTCGGAGGCGGAGGTCTACTGTCGCCGGGGCCGCTATGCCGCGACACTGCACGCCCTCGCTACGGCTGACGCGGGTTCCCTGGCAGGGGCCATCGGCACATCCCAGCCCTTCTTCCTCGCGTACCAGCAGGAAGACGACCGTTCCCTGCAAGCGACATACGGACGCCTTGCCTGCCGCGCGCTGGCCGAACAGTACCCGCCGGTGGAAGTGGCCGGACCTCCGGCACCGGGCGAGCGCATCCGGCTGGGCATCGTCAGCGGGTTTTTCTGCGACCACACGCTGTTCAAGCTGTTCCTGGAAGGATGGCTGACACACATCGACCGCCACCGGTTCGAGGTGTTCGGCTTTCACACCGGGCCGACGGCGGATGCGCACACCGATCGCTGCGCCGGTTGGTGCGACCGGTTCGTGCAGGGGCTTGGCTCGCTGGCCGAATGGCGCGGCGCCATCGTGTCGGCGGCCCCGCATGTCCTGCTCTATCCTGAAATCGGAATGGACCCGATTGCGGGCGGCCTCGCGGCGATGCGGCTGGCGCGGGTGCAGTGCGTCGCCTGGGGGCATCCGGTGACCTCGGGGATGCCGTCGATCGACCACTATCTGTCGAGCACGCTGATGGAGCCGCCTGAAGCGGACGCCCACTACACTGAACATCTGGTCAGGCTCCCCAATCTGGGCTGCTGCTACACACCCGACCCCGCGCCGGATCGGCCCTCCGCCGAACCGAGCCGGCTCGGGCCGGTGTTCTGGTCGGGGCAGGCTCTGTACAAGTATCTGCCGCGCTATGACTGGATCTTTCCCCGCATCGCCGCTGCACTGGGGGCATGCCGGTTCGTGTTCATCGGCTTCGCAAAAAGCCAGGCGGTGACCGAGGCTTTCCGCAGCCGCCTGGGGGCGGTCTTTGCCGCGGCCGGGCTGGATGCGGCGAGGCATGTCGTCATCCTGCCGCCGATGCCGCAGCGGGACTATCTGGCCGCGGCCGGTCAGGCGGACGTGGTGCTGGACACCATCGGCTGGTCGGGCGGCAAGTCAACGCTCGACAGCCTGGCGGTCAACCCGGCCATCGTGACGATGCCGGGGCGCTTCATGCGCGGACGCCACACCGCGGCGATTCTTCGCCGCATCGGCTGCGAAGCAACGATCGCAGACTCCCTGGACGGCTATGTGTCGATCGCAGTCCGGCTGGCGCGCGATCCGGACTGGCGCGCGGAGGTGCGGCAGGCGGTTGCCGCCGGTAAGCACCGCGCGTTCGAGGACCTGGCGTCTATCCGGGCGCTGGAAAACTTTCTGACGAAGACTGTATCCAACCGCCGGTCCGACCGAGATTTGCAGCCGAAGTAAAATCTGTGAAGTTTTTGAAAAGGTGACTTGCAGGGAATTCAGCCGCATGGAAGATTACATGAAGGAAAGAATTATTGCCCAATGGGGGGTGTGGTGCATCGGGTGGATGTCGCCGTCATCGGTTGCGGCCCGGTCGGCGCAATGCTGGCGAACCTGCTCGGCCTGCAAGGGTTGCGCGTCGCCGTGCTGGAGCGTGAGGCGGCAATCCGCGACTTGCCGCGCGCGGTGCACTTCGATGCCGAGATCATGCGCCTGCTGCAGACCGCCGGCCTGGTGGAGGCAATGCTACCCGTTCTGGATATATCCCCGGGCACGAAATTCGTCGATCCCGGCGGGCGGTTGCTGCTCGAATGGCCGCGTCCGGCGGCTATCGGTCCGCAGGGCTGGCACGCCGGCTATCGGTTCCACCAGCCGGACCTGGAAAAGGTGCTGTGCGACGGGCTGAGCCGCTGGCCGGGCGTGACGCTGCGGCGGCAGGCCGAAGTCATCTCCGTGGAACGGGGCGCCGATGCGGTCGAGCTGCTCTACAAAGATCTTGCCGGCGGCGAAATCCAGCACATCAATGCGCGGTTCGCCGTCGGCTGCGACGGGGCGCAGTCTTTGCTCCGGCACGTTATCGGCGGCGCGATGGAGGATCTCGGCTTCGAGGAGCGCTGGCTGGCGGCGGATGTCATACTGCGCCGCCCGCCGCCCGATCTCGGCGCCGACAGCGTGCGGTATTGCGACGGCCGCCGCCCGGCGGCCTCTATAAGCGGCACCGGCGATCGGCGGCGGTGGGAGATCGCGCTGCTGCCGGAGGAAGACTCCGAATCCATGACCCGGCCCGAGTCGGTGCTGCGGCTGCTGGAGCGCTGGGCCGCGCCGGAGGAGATCGAGGTCGAACGCGCAGCGGTATATACCTTCCGCGCCGCCATCGCCTCCCGCTGGCGCCTCGGCAAGCTGCTGATCGCGGGGGATGCGGCGCATCTGACACCGCCGTTTCTTGGCCAGGGCCTGTGCGCAGGGCTGCGCGATGTGGCGAACCTGGCCTGGAAGCTGGGACGCGTGCTGCGCGGGCAGGATGGTGCCTCCTTGCTCGACACCTACCACTCCGAGCGGGAGCCGCATGTCCGGGAGTATATCGAGATGGCGGTGCGGATCGGCGGGCTGATGAAGACCTCGGCGCCGGAGCCGTTGCTGAACGGCGGCGGTTCGGCACGGATGGACTTGATCGAGCCGCGCCTCGGCCCGGGCCTGTGCGGCGGATTGCCGGAGCCGCGCGGCCGGATGGCGCCGCAACCGATGGCCGACGGGGGAATCGGGTTGGATGACCGTATCGGCTACCGCTTCGCGGCGGTGATGCGCGGCGATGTCGCATGCCGTCTATCCGATGATCTTTGGGCCATGCTGAGGGCGCGGGATGTGGCGGTCGTGACGGATTCGGCATACGGCCCTTGGCTTGACGGGATCGGCGCCGAGGCGGTTCTGGTGCGTCCGGACCGGTATGTGTTCGGCGCGGCGCACGATGCCAACGAGATGCGTGCGCTTGTTGCCGCGCTTTAGGCCGCCGGATGTTGAAGACAGGCTTGCGCGGGCGGGATCAAGCGGCTAGGTAACGGCCCCGCGCCTGAACCCGGCGCTGCTGTAGCTCAGTGGTAGAGCACTCCCTTGGTAAGGGAGAGGTCGAGAGTTCAATCCCCTCCAGCAGCACCAGTCTTTTCAAATACTTACAGAGCGTTTCGGACGGCCCACCCAGGTGGTCCTGCCGGACTGCACGGGAACGCCGGCCGGCGCGCCGAAGTGAGGGTCCACCTCTCTGGCCGGAACGCGAGGGCCTCCAACCCCACAGCAGCCGGTATGGCCATCGACACAATTACCAACAGCCGTGCTGGAGTCGTACCGCCACCGGGCGCGTCGTGTCGGAATTCCAGATTGACGTGGCGGCGGACTCGCCGCAAGGAAACTGGAACGGGATCAGGCTCTTCCTATCAGAGGTGGTGGCCCTGTAAGAAATCCGATGCCCGAATGCTGACGATAAGCGTTTGAACCCGAATCCCCGCGGCGCGATACGGACTATGGATGGCGGCCCTTAAGGTGCCCGCCGCGGCAAGGCGCAAATCGCATTGGTCATCAGGCTGGCAAGTTGTGCAATCGGGTCGGTCGATGCCACCACGGTGGGATCCCATACCTGTGCGATCGCCATCATCCCGCCGTCCTCGTGATCAAGATAGTGACAGTGGAACACGAAGTCGCCGACCTGCTGAGTAGCGAAGAAGGGGATTGTAACAAAAGTTCGGCCGGGGGTTTTGCCGTCAAGCGAGGCAGGCGGTACCGGAAGCGTATCATGCCACATGTCAACGTCGGCATCGGGTACGGCTCCCTGTGCCTCCGGCTCGTAATGCGCGATCAAACCCGACGGGTCCTGAACGGCCACGAGGTTCTCCGGCGCGCCGGGATCGCTCTGCACCGACAGGCGGAACTTGGTCTGGTGAATATGGAAGTTATGCAGTTCCTGAGTGGTATTGACCAGTTCCCACACCTCCCGCGTACCCAGCCGGGGACAGACATGGGGCACGGAATTGGGCGCTGTCGCGGCGGCCATCGGGAATTGTTCCGGGCCGATCGTGTGGCTGGCATCGATCGGCGTTCCGTTCGGCGTAACGACTTCGCTTTGGAGTTCGAATTCCGTCGGCGTCTCGGAAAACGTAACGCGGCGGCGAACGGTCGTGTTGAGAGGCAAGGTGACGCAGTTGACCGGGGCGATACCGGCGACCGGGGCAATAACCGGCGACAGCGTGCGCGCCGCATTGGGCAACGTCACGTCAAGCGGGATCGCCGCCGCATCCGTTTCGAGAAGCGTCGGGTCCAGCACGGTTTGCGGCGTCGGCCCGGCCGCGTAAGGCTCCATCACCACCCGGGCCAGGCTCATTTGCGGCCAGGGGTCGCCGGCCGGCCCTGTCGTGATACCGGTGGTGCGCAGCGTCATCGGCCGGGTCTTGGTCCCGGCGACGTTGGCAACGAATACCTCCGCCCGGCTCGCCGGCAATAGCAGCAGGTTCTTCAGCTTGACACCGACATGGAGATCCGTTGCACCGGGCGCGCTCGTGCCGGCAACGAGACCGTCCAGCGCGAGCACATTGAGCACCTGCGGCTGGCCTGTCGCATCGTCCACCAGTTGCAGCACATAGGTCGCGCTGGCGCTCAGGTTCGCGATACGCCAGATCTGATGTGCGCCGGGCCGAAAGGTAATCGTCGGGTAATACTGGCCGTTGACCGTGTACATCCAGACAGTGTCGGGTGCGGAGGTCGAAGTGCCGTGCACGCCGCAATATCCCGGTCCGGAAAATTCACCGGGTGCGGGGGGAAGGGGTGGATTGGCCACCGACGGGCAAAGCCCGGTGTTGTAATCCTCGCCCTTGACCCAGGTCGCATTCGTGCCCGGAGTTACCGTATCCGGTTCGGCAGCAGGCGGGACAGTGAGCTGAATATCGCGCAAGGCCAGATAGACGACGTCGGTGCGGTCGAGCGTCGAGGCCGTGCTTGCGTCCAGATTCGGTGCAGCGCGCAAATCGGCGTGCAGGTCGCCGATGTATAGCAGCCCCGATTGACCGGCCATGACGCTGTCGTGGGTTGTGCCGTGCAGGTGGGCATGGAACCACAGCAGGCCGGACGGGTAAGGTCGCGGAGCCGAATCATTGCCGAACATATGCCCGGGCAAAGCAACCGGAATATCCATGCGGTAATGGGTGGTCTGCCCGGGCTGATCCTCCACGAGAATATAGTCCCCCAAAGGGTTGCAGGGCCTCGGGCTCGCAATGATACCGTGCGCGTGAAAATTGGTTATGCCCCCTTCAGGCTCGGCAGCAGTAAGATGGTTGACGATATCAAAGCGAAGCGTGTCGCCGGGGGATGCACTGACGATCGCCGGGTTATAGGAAAATTGCGGCGCGGACCTTGCTTTAGTCGAGGTGCCATAGCCCGGAAGTGTAACGGCGTAAGGGCCGACATCGGGAAATGTTGTGTCGGCGAGGGTCAGACGCCCGGGGTCGACCGGTCCGTGCGCCCCCAGTGCCGTACAGGTTGTCACCGAACCGGGAGGTTGTGGACTGGTGTCCGGTGGATGTGTTGCGACACCCGCGGTGAAGAGCACAACGGGTTGCTGAAGTTCGGCCGCCCGTCCATCATTGCTGATAAGTAAGCAGGCAGGCAGAGCCAGCGCAACCGTCATGCGGGTGAGGTTCATGCCAACTTACTTTCCATGATTATCGCACTATAGTTCTAGGTCGCCGGGTCATGAGTTCTTCCAAGGCGAAGAACTTCAGCGTTAGTATGGATCATAGATGACGCAGTTCAAACTATCAGCATGCATGTTTTCACAAGCTGGTGCGCATGGGTCCGTGCCGGCCGGACGGGACCGTCCAAGCCCGCCGGCAGGTTACCGCACACCGGCACGGAGCGAATCCGGACGCGCGGTCCTCTGCCGTACCGAACCGTGACACCAACCGCAGAGAAGGGCCGAAGCCCGGTCGTGCGCTGACCGCAACCGCCGGATGGCGGCCGAACACCGCGGAAGCGCTCGCTCGAAGACCGGGGATCGTCCCGGCGCGGCTCCCGTTCGTGGCACGTATCGTAACGGTGTAGTATGCCGACCGGAAGGGTTGAGACAGACGGCCAGCTATTGCCGCGGCTTCCGGCGCGGAGGAATCGTGCCCGGCATGCCACGGCACCATGGCAGGGTGACGTTTACTCCCTGGCGGGGCGGCCGGACACGGCTTACCGGGCCGACTGGCCGCCGAGCGTCAGCGGGTTTGCCGCCGATGCCTCACGAAACGACGTGTTGCAGCGCACAATCCTGTTGCGTCTGCGACGAGAACGGATGACACATGCGCCTGCCGTCCGGCCCGTCGCCACAGCGATAGCTGCGCTCGCCCCGGTCATGGGCAGATCGACAGCCGGCGCGCGTTCCGCAGGAGAGCAAAGACATGGCTATCACGACAGACCCATCGCCCACCGGCGACGGCTTCGCTATGGATAACAACGATATATCCCTTGTCGGCATCGTCGGAGCCGGCCAGATGGGCGGCGGGATCGCCCAGGTTTGCGGGCTGGCCGGTATTCCGGTGATCATGCTCGACGTGGCGCAGGCGCCGCTCGACAAGGCCTTGGCCACCATCACCCGCAACCTGGACCGCCAGGTGACGAAGGGGTCGCTCTCCAGCAACGCCAGGCAGGCGGCTTTGGCACTGATCCGGACCGCGACGGACTATGCGGCCTTCGGCGATGCGGACATCGTCATCGAGGCAGCCTCGGAAAAGGAGGCAATCAAGCTGGAGGTGTTCAGGCAGCTCGTCCCGCATCTCAAGCCCTCCTGCATCATTGCCTCGAACACCTCGTCCATCTCGATAACGCGGCTGGCCTCGGTCACCGGCCGGCCCGAATTGTTCATCGGCATGCACTTCATGAACCCTGTTCCCGTCATGAAGCTCGTCGAGGTCATTCGCGGCATCGCAACCAGCGACGCAACGTTCCAGGCGACTCGTGCGCTCGCTGCCCGGCTTGGCAAGTCGACCGCGGACGCGGAGGACTTCCCCGGGTTCATCGTGAACCGTATCCTCGTTCCGATGATCAACGAGGCAGTCTTCGCACTATACGAAGGCGTTGGCGGCGTGGAGTCCATCGACAAGGCACTCAAGCTGGGCGCCAACCATCCGATGGGTCCGCTCGAACTGGCTGATCTGATTGGCCTCGACACGATTCTGGCCATCATGCACGTGCTGCACGAGGGCCTGGGAGACAGCAAGTATCGGGCATGCCCGTTACTGGTAAAATACGTTGAAGCTGGTTGGTTTGGCCGCAAGACCGGTCGCGGTTTCTACGACTACAGCAAGAACCCGCCGCAGCCGACTCGCTGACGCCCGCGAGTCGCGCCACCGCCGGAGATGAAACCTCTGCGGTGGCGCGACGGCCCGTTGACCGGGCATCACCGGCAACGGGTCGGGCCGCCCGGCCTGGCTCGGAACGGCGCCGTTCGACTTATACCAACCGGCGATGACCTTGACTCTCGGGCGCAGCCACCCCGTCATGTCGACGGAGGTCGGCATCCACGCATTTTCTTTGCGTAAACAAAGGCCTGGATGGCGGGCCTGCGCCCGCCATGACAATACGGTCGGCCTTCCGGCCGGTCAAAGTCAACGCCGGCTGGTATTAGGCCTGCCGCACCGGCGCCGGACCGTTGGCAACCAACACCGCGACGGCGCAGGACGCCAGGCGGGTCTGGATGTCGTCGGCTCGCCCGGTCAGGATGATCGGCACGGTGCCGCCAAGAACGATGCCGGCGGCCTCGGCCGAACCCGAGTGGATCATCTGCTTGGCCAGCATGTTGCCGGCTTCGACGCTCGGCACGATCAGAACGTCGGGGCTGCCGGCCACCATGGAGGCGATGCCCTTGGTCAGCGCCGCGACGGCGCTGATGGCATTGTCGAACGCCAGCGGGCCGTCGAGGATGCCGCCCTTGATCTGCCCGCGATCCGCCATCTTGCACAATGCTGCGGCATCCAGCGTAGACGGAATCTGCGCCGTAACAGTCTCCACCGACGACAACAGCGCCACTTTCGGCACGGCGATGCCCAACGTGATCGCCAGGTCGATCGCGTTCTGCACGATATCGACCTTGTCTTCCAGAGTCGGTGCGATGATGATCGCGCCGTCGGAGACCAGCAGCAGTTTACCCGACGATGCGATCAACATGACATAGGCATGGCTGAAGCGCCGTTTGGTCCGCAGGTTGTTTTCCTTGCGCATCACCTCCAGCATCAGTTCATCGGTGTGCAGGCTTCCCTTCATCAGCGCCTTGACGCCGCCATCGCGGGCAAGGCGGGCGGCGACCGCGGCGGATTCGCGCGCATGCGCGGTATCGACGATGCGGATCCCGGTCAGGTCGAGACCCTCCGCCAGCGCAACCGCTCGGATGCGGGCTTCGGGGCCGATCAGTACGGGATCGATGAAGCCGGTTGCCGCGGCTTGCAGGGCACTTGAAAGACTGTCGCGATCGCAAGGATGCACCACCGCGGTCGGCAGCGGCGGCAAGGCGGAGGCGCTGCGCAGCAGCAACGTCAGCGCCCCGTGCTGAATCACCGACACGTCGGGCAGCGGCATGCGCTCGCGGCGGATCTTCTCCACAGGTGCAATGACCTCGGCGGTGCCGGAAATGACCTCCTTGCCGTCCAGGTTGATGCAGCGGCAATCGAGGATGACGCGTTTCTTCTCCTGGTCCTTCTCACGCACGGTAACCGTTACAGTCAGCACATCGCCCGGCTTGACCGGCTTCTTGAAGCGCAGGTCCTGGCCGAGATAGATCGTCCCCGGTCCTGGCAGGATCGTGCCGAGCACGGTGGAGAACAGCGAACCGCCGAGCATCCCATGCGCGATAATGCCATGAAACATGGAGTGGTCAGCATAAGCATGATCCAGATGGGCGGGATTCACGTCGCCGGAGACATTGGCGAAAAGCTGGATGTCGGCCTCCGTGAAGGTGCGCATCAGCGACGCGGTGTCGCCGATAGCCATTTCGTCGAAAGTACGGTTCTCAATGAACTCCGTGACCGGACGCCTGGCGGAAAGCGCGCCAGTGTCGATGTGCGGAACGAGTTCGATGGTGTCCATGACAGTTACTCTACAGGAGTTCGGGATCAGGCCGCGAGGACGTAGGTGCCGGGGGCGTCACACAGCGAAGGGGCCATCACGGGTGCCGCAACGAGCGCGCCGGAGCGCTCGGACAGAAAGCGCTGCCATTCCGGCCACCAGGAGCCGTCGCACTGCTTCGCCCGCACCAGATAGGCGTCAGGATCGACGTAGGATTCGGTCCCCGGCATCGTCAGCACGCGGTAGCTGCGCCCCTTGTGCCCGGGCTCGCTGACCACGCCGGCATTGTGGCCGCCACTGGCCAGGCAGAAGGTGACATCGGTGCGCGCAAGCAGCGTTATCTTGAACACCGAGTGCCACGGCGCGACGTGATCCTTCGCCGTCCCGAGTGCAAAGATCGGCACGCGGATGTCACGCAGCACAATCGGCCGGCCGCCGACAACGAAGTGACCGGCCGCCAGGTCGTTGTTCAGGAACAGGCTGCGCAGGTATTCCGAATGCATGCGGCGCGGCATCCGGGTCTGATCGGCATTCCACGACATAAGGTCATTCAGGTTCTCGGCCTCGCCGAGCAGGTAGCGGTGAATAAACGGCGTCCAGATGAGATCCTCGGCATGCAGCGCCTGGAACGCAGCCGCCATCTGCTCGCCTTGCAGGCCGCCGTTCTGCGACATCAGGCTGTCGAGCCAGGTCAGTTCGGAGTCGGAAATGAACAGCTTCAGTTCGCCCGGCTCGCTGAAGTCGGTCTGCGCCGCGAACAGGGTCACCGACGCCAGGCGGTCGTCGTTGTCGCGCGCCATCGCCGCGGCCGCGATCGACAGCATGGTTCCGCCGAGGCAATACCCGGCCGCATGGATCTTCTTGTCCGGCACGACCTGGCCGATGGTGTCGATGGCCGCCATGACGCCGAGGCGCCGGTAATCATCCATGGAAACGGTCTGGTGTTCGGCGGTCGGGTTGACCCACGAGATCGAAAAGACCGTATGGCCTTGCCCGACCAGGTACCGGATCATCGAGTTCTGCGGCCTCAGGTCAAGGATATAGTATTTCATGATCCATGCCGGGACGATCAGCACCGGCTCCGGATGGACCGTGGGCGTTGCAGGTTCGTACTGAATGAGTTCGATCAGCGGGTTGCGGAAAATGACCTTGCCCGGGGTGATGCCGAGGGTCTTGCCGACGGCGAATGTTTCGCTCGGCGCCGACTTCTTCCGCCCGGCGATGTCGGCCAGGACGTTCTTCGCGCCGTCGATCAGGTTCCGGCCGCCGCGGTCCAGCGTCACGCGCTGGACGGCGGGATTGGTCAACGGCGAGTTCTTGGGCGAAATGGCTTGAAAAACTTCGCTGACCTTGGCGTCGAGGACCTGCTCATGGCGCTGCGACACGCCGCGAACGCCGGTCGTGGCGCTATGCCACCAGTCTCGCGACGCACGATGGGCGCTTTCCAAAAAATCGTATGGCCAGGTGCCGAGGTCGGCGATCGACCCGTCGGCCTTGGCGGGAGGCTGGCTGAGGTGGGTGGCCGCCTCGCCAGCCCGCAACAGCAGGTCCATCTGTTTGCCGGGTGACAGCGCCAGGTGCGTGATCCAATCCAGCCACGCCTCGGTGGCGAGGATCGGCGAACGGCCGCCGGTCATCCTTGCGATAGCCCCGTGCACGAGCTGATCGTACGCGGCGAACGGGCTGAGCCCAGCGGGTACCTGGCCGATCTCAGGCGCCGGCGATGAGTCGAAAGGCATGGGAGACATTCCTTTGAGTACTATCAGTTAGCCTGCGGGCGGCGGTCAGCCGGGGCACAGCGGACACGACACCAGGCGCCCCTTTGGAGCGCTGGGCGGAACGGTATGGATGAGGTTCTAACTGCGGAACTTCCTGTCTGAGCTGGGCGAGGCCCGCGTCGGTTGCCGGCGAATGTCTGCCGACCCGGCGATATCAGCCACCCGAATCAAAACGCGTTTATTGCAAGGATTCGTCGAATAGGCCGGACCGAACCGGCTTCAGGGCGAAGGGCGTTCCTCTTGCTGCGACGCAACATAGCGATATCGCTGGCCGGGCGTAAAGACAATAGTCATTAAACCGCAACCACTCATTGCTGATATGTGGAAATATTATGACATCAAGCCGGCGATCCATGCCCGGGGAACCAGCCAGGACTTTTCCGGCTGGCGGGCCTGCACTCCGAGATGGCGGCGGCTTTGCCAATGGGCGACAAGCCGGCGATGACTTATAATTTGGCCCGGTGTTTATCCGGATGCCGCGGTGCCGTCCTTCTTCTCCTGAGGGCTGGGACCGGCCCCCTTGAGGCGAACGAACCCCTGCAGTAGATCGAACCAGAACGGCGCGCCAAACAGCGCTGCAAGCGCCGTTATCAGCCAGCCGGCCGGACGGCTCCACCATCCGGTTTGCCTGTCGTTCCAGAACCAGTCGAAACACCCTGCGTCGTCGGAAATCTTGCAGTCAGGGCTTGGATTGCCGCTAATCCTCATGGCCGGGTTGCGTATTTGCAGGAAGTGACCATCCAGCCATCCGATAGGCAGTTGCTGGTTGAATGTCTTCAACTGATCGAAGACCAGGCCCTCATTCGCCGCCAATTGTTTCGGATCAGCAGCCGTATCTTGAAGCTCTTTGTCGAGACCAGGCGAAATCTTCAATTGATCGGCGAGCTTCGGCTGCGCCCACAGCACGCGCGTAACCGCTATGCTGTCGATATTCAGCACCACGCTCAGCGTCAGCGCGACCACCACCGACGCCAACTGGGTCCAGCGCTTGAACGCCCCGCTCAGGCGGTCCATCGACGAATCAAACCATCTGCCCAGCTCCGCCTGAATTGCGTCGAGGTCGCCCTTCGTCCGCTGCACGATGCCGATGAGAAAATTTCTGATCTGCGGGGGCGCCCCCGTCGTCGCGTCGTTGATGGCCTTGGTGAACGTTGCGATCGCCTCGGTTCCCGGCTTGTCGACTGTCTGGCTCGCCGCCGACAGGCCGAGTATGTCGATCAGGGCGCTGGCGAACTGCTTAGGATCGATATAGGCCGGCGCGAGTTTTTTCGCGGCCTTTTTTACTGCGGATGACACCTCCGCCGGCTGCGCGGCTTGCGGCGCCCCGGGACCGCGGGGATTGATGGACGCGTGCTGATAGAGGGTCAGTGCCAGCTTCTCGAACTTCGGATCATTGAAAAGCTGCTTGATACCGGCGATGAGGCTGACAGATCGAAGCTTGAAGAACGAGTTGATGGCCTCGACGATCGCTCCGGCGGCGAGGCTGACGATCAGGAAGGTGAAAATCAGCCCCGCGGCGACATCCAGAATCGTGCTGCTGAACATATGTACCCCGCCCTCGTTACTTTTCACCACGATACACGTTACACGACCTGATCATGCTCCCGAACATGCGGTCTTGCAAATCCTATATCGGCGCGAACGCCCGAAGCCGGGACGATCCGGCGTCTTCCTGCGTCGTGACGCGGCGGTCGCGATGCCATCCGACCATCGCGGGCGGCGACATAGCCGCCAGCCAAGCGCTACCCATGGTAGCACGTTATTATTGAAACTTCGTCAAGACTTGACTAATGAAGCTTCAACCTACCAGCTCACTCGCGGAGGGATCTCGCCGAATCGGTCTGTGACCGAGGTCGCGATGCCGAAAAAAGTCGCCTGAGCCATCGCAGGGCTGGTGGCACCCAAACCCTTAACCCGCCGAGCCGCATGCAGACGCACCTCACTGTCCAAGCCTGGTCCGAGCCGCGAATCGCGGTGATGATCCCTTGTTATAACGAAGAAATCGCAATCCGCAGCGTCGTGGCCGACTTTTACCGCGCGTTGCCGGCGGCTGAGATCTACGTCTACGACAACAACTCCAGCGACCGCACTGCCGCCGTTGCGCGCGCCGCCGGGGCCACGGTCCGCCGTGAGGCCCTGAAGGGCAAGGGCAATGTCGTGCGGCGGATGTTCGCCGACATCGAAGCCGACGTCTATGTGCTGGTCGATGGCGATGGCACCTATGCGGCCGCTGACGCGCCGGAGATGGTGCGCCTGCTGGTCGATGACCGACTCGACATGGTGACCGGGCTTCGTGTCAGCCACAGTATAGCCGCCTATCGCCGGGGCCACCGTTTCGGCAACTGGATGCTGACCGGACTCGTCCGCGCCTTGTTCGGCCAGGGTATTTCCGACATGCTCTCCGGCTACCGCGTGTTCAGCCGGCGATTCGTGAAATCCTTCCCGGCGGGGGCGTCCGGCTTCGAAACCGAGACGGAGTTCTCGGTCCACGCGCTGGAAATGCGCATGCCGATCGACGAGGTGCGGACGGCATACAGTGAACGTCCGCAAGGCGCGGCTTCCAAGCTGCAGACCTACAGGGACGGGCTGCGCATTCTGCGGGCGATCGTGCAACTGGTGAAGCAGGAGCGTCCGCTGCAGTTCTTCAGCCTGTCCGGATTGTTTCTCGGATTGCTGGGGGGCGGCCTTGGCATTCCGGTGATCCTGACGTTCCTGGCCACCGGCCTGGTTCCTCGGCTGCCGACGGCGGTGCTGGCCACCGGGTGCATGTTGCTGTCGTTTCTGTCCTTCTCGGCCGGCCTCATTCTCGAATCGGTCGCGCAGGGGCGGAAGGAACTGAAGCGCCTGTCCTACCTTTCCACCCCGGCCTTCGAGCCTGCGGGCTTGCCGGTGAGGCAGCCTCGCGACGATCCGCCTGTTCCGGCCGCTGCGCTGATGTCTTCCCGATCGGGTTCCGGCGCGTTCTCCGCTTCGGCAACGCTTGAGACGATTGCGGGCGATCATGATGCGCCGGCTGAGTTTGCTGCCAAATCGGCACCTGTTGACACCAAATACTACGAGGTGGCGACGCCGAGTTCGCTGTCGGAACGGCTGGTTATCCGGGCCAGGGATCGGATCTATCGCGATTTCATGGAGCTATGTCTGCCAACGCCGCAGGACACCGTGCTCGATGTGGGCGTTTCCGACGTCGTTGGTGACGCAGCCAACGTCCTGGAGCGGCGCTATCCGTTTCCGCAGCGCATCACCGCTGTCGGGTTGGGCAGCGGGGAGGATTTTGCCGCGGCTTATCCCGCCGTCAAGTATCGCCAAATCGCCGCCAACCAGCCACTGCCGTACGCCGATGGCGAGATCGACATCGTGACATCCAATGCTGTTCTGGAACATGTCGGCAGCGTCGAAAGCCAGCGCCGCTTCGTCACGGACCTGATGCGCGTCGGTCGGCGGGGCTTCCTGACGGTTCCGCACCGGTTCTTCCCGGTCGAGCATCACACCGGGATCCCGCTGCTGCACTGGACTGATCGCAGTTTCGCCCTGGCCTGCCGCCTGTCCGGCAAGCAGAAATGGAGCCGCCCGGAGAATCTGATACTGATGTCGCGTTCGCGGCTGCTTGCGGCCTGTCCGCCTGGTGCCAACCTGCGCATTGGCGCGACCGGACTGTTGCTTGGTCCATGCAGCGCCAATCTATATCTGTATTGGGATCGCCGCGGTGTGGTGTTTGACTGCGAGCATGGATCTGCGACGAAGTAATAGCCGATCAGACCATATGTTCATGAGGCGGAAGCAAAGTTGAGAATCCCCGGATCAGCAAACCGAGTTTGTTACCTTCGGAAAAGTGCGATATGCGTAGCGACGGTGGTATCGGCAATCCTTTTGCTCTGGGGCCTTTACCAGCTTGCCGAA
Organism: uncultured Rhodopila sp.; assembly: GCF_903915725.1. GTDB lineage: Bacteria > Pseudomonadota > Alphaproteobacteria > Acetobacterales > Acetobacteraceae > Rhodopila. The sequence continues at coordinate 28,973 of NZ_CAIWTY010000057.1, read as the reverse complement.
TATGCGAGACTCAATCCGCCAAGCTTCGACGGCGGTTTGAACCTGCGTGTTGCGCAATCCTTCGGGGCCGGGCACGGCTATGGCCTCATCTACGATTCTTTTTTCCCGTTTCCGGCTCAGACTGACGGCCCGCTGGTTCTGCCGGCAGCGCTGGTGTTCCGTGTCGCCGGCGTTAGCTTTCTCACGACGCAAGTCATCAATCTCATCTATGTCGTCGTTCTCGTGGTCGCGCTTGTTCGACTGTTTCTGATCTGCGAGGCGCCGCTTTGGTTGGCGTTGTTCGGAGCGCTGTTGTGCATGCAGGTGCCCGGATTCGTAACCTACAGCATGAACGGATTTGGCGAAATCATTGTACTCGCTTGGTTTCTGCTCGGCCTTGTCATTCTTGAATCGGGGTTCGGATCGCAGGCTCGGGGGGCGAGACGATTTGCCCTTGGCGGGATGGCCTTGGCGCTGGCTTATCTTACGAAAGTTGTTGCGCTCATCTGTGTCGCGCCGGCGGCGATGCTGGCGTTTTTGTTCATTCAGGCGGGTCCTTTCAGGCGTTCAAGGGGGGCTGCTTTCGTATTCGGGTTGTGTGGACCGGTCCTGGGGTGGGAATGCTTTCGTCTCTACCAAATCGCATCGATCGCAGGCTACAAGCGGTGGTGGCTGCTTCAGTTCGGTCAGATTCAGGCCCAGTCCGGCGCAGCGTCATGGCGTCCCGCATTCAGCGCGCTGGCGGGTAAGGCAGCAACGCATCTTGAAATTCTCAGCCAGATGACCGGCGTGCCGGAGGTTTTGCTGCTGGTGTGGATCGTGTTGCCCCCGTTGCTGACGGCCCTGTTCTTGATTGTCCGAGGAAATCAGACGCCGGCGCGCTTTGCCTTTGCCTCCATAGCGCTGACTGTCAGCCTCTATTTCGTCTGGTGGCTGCTGGTGACGCCGACGAACATGGCATGGCTTCGACGGATTTTGGACGGTATCGTCCTCTCCCAATGTCTTATCGTCATGCTGGTCGCCGCGATCACCGGTGGTTCATCGGTCGCCTTTCAGCGGCGTCTTTCGACAATCGGCGCGCGGACTGTTCTGGCAGCCGGCCTCGCCGCAATCGTGCCGTGCGACGGTCTCCTTCTGCTAAAGGGCCAGTTGCTGCCAAAACTCGCACAGCGCGATCCTCGGGTGTCGGACATCCGTCCCCTCATAGAGGAGATTACGGCACTTCCGGCGGACGCGAAGATTTTCGGCTTCGGCTGGTGGCAGGCGCCCGTACTCGCGCTGTTTTCCGGCCGCGATATCTATAACTTTGAACGCTGGCTGCCATCTCAGATAAATGCCTTGCCGCGGAAGTTTTTACTGACGGACTATTTTGCGCAAGCCATTGTGCCCGGCTACGTGGGGGACGTTCTGGCAAGCCTGACTTATCGGCCGATACTCCAAACTCCCGCCGGCTCGCTTTACGAGATTCAGCAGGCGCGTCCATATGTGCCATTTTCCGCCGCCGACGGAACCGCGACGGATTTGGCTTCGGACGTCGATTTCGCCAACGGCGATTACCGCCATAAGCGAGGAATTTACGATCCGTCCGGCGGCTGGGCATGGTCGCGGCCCGACAGCGCGGTCATGTTGCTGCGATCCGACGAAACCCGGCTTGCAGTCGATGTCGAAGCGATACCGGCGACGGTTGCTGCGGCGTCGGGACTTCCCGAACCCCTCCACCTCCGGGTCGTCATCGACGGGTGCGCCGATGAAGTGCTTTCGGTCGAAAAAGGGTCCAGGCAGACACTGACTCTCGCGCTGGACTGCCCGGCTTGGTCAGCGCCGCAGCCACTGGTCGTGCGGTTTGCGTTCGATGGGCGCCTCGTTCCGGTCCAACAACTCGATGCCGACAACCGCCTTCTGGGCTTCATCCTGTTCAGGGTGAGGCTTGCGCATTAGTTAGACGGCCGGCGTTGCCAGCCCGGGCGGTTTGCGGCAAGCATAACGTCCCTTCGGAGAACCGTTCGCATGTCCTTTCTGACCGAGGCCGAGCCCGACCGCGGCGCCCTTCTTCCCGTCCTGCCGGGCATCAGCCGGATCGTCGCCAACAACCCCGGGCCGATGACCTATTACGGCACCAACACCTATCTGATCGACACGCCGGACGGAACCGCCGTCCTCGACCCGGGGCCGGAGGGCCACCCCGAGCATGTTGATGCCATCCTGCGCCACACCGGCGGCCGGGTCGCGCTGATCCTGGTCAGCCACACCCACCACGACCATGTCGGCGCGGTGCCGGCGTTGCAGGCGGCGACGGGCGCGCGGACGGTGGGGTTTCGCACCAGCGGCATCGCGGCGTTCGATCCGGACATCAAACTGGATCATAACGGATCGATTGCCGGGATCTATGCGCTGCACACGCCAGGTCATGCGTCGGATCATATATGTTACGTTGTCACCGCGGCGAACGGCGACAATGTTTTGTTCAGCGCCGATCATGTGATGTCCTGGTCAACAAGTATCGTCAGCCCGCCGGGCGGGGATATGCGGGCGTATTTTTCCTCGCTGAACCTGTTACTTGGCCGCGACGACGACGTTTATCTGCCGGGGCACGGTCCGTTGTTGCGCGAGCCGCGCAATCTGGTGCGGGCGATGCTGACCCATCGCATGCTGCGCGAGCAATCGATCGCGCGCAAGCTCGCCGACGGGCCGGGGGATGCCAACTCGATCATGGAGGCGTTGTATAAGCAGTTGAACCCGAAGCTGAAGAAGGCGGCGGAACGCAGCGTGCTGGCGCATCTGCTGAAGCTGGAGGCCGAAGGCAAAGCCATCCGCGACGGCGAGCTTTGGCGCGCCGCCTGATCGGCGGTGACCTTCGCCCCCGACGCATCAGACTGCATCAGGGACGCCGCTACAGCCGGCTTGTTCGCTCATCCGCCTGCCGCCGCCGAAATCCTCGACCGCCAAGGGCGGCGGCTGGTCCGCCCACCAGCACACGACGCGATAGTCTCGTCATCAGCCCGGTCTCCGCACTTTCCGACGACGCGTTTGCTTGATTTGCGGCGCCGTGCCTTGTAGCGAAATGGACCACTCGCCTTGAGGAGACGTTATCCATGCCGATGATGCCGGGAAAGACCGCTCTACTCGAATTGCTCCGGCAGGAGGGCGTGCGGGTTATCTTCGGCAACCCCGGCACGACGGAATTGCCCCTGATGGACGCGCTGGCGACCGAGCGCGAGCTGCGCTACGTGCTGGCCTTGCAGGAGGCCCCGGCCATGGCGATGGCGGACGGCTATGCCCAGGCCTCGGGGCAATGCGTCGCGGTAAACCTGCACGCCGCCCCCGGCCTCGGCAACGCGCTCGGCATGCTATACGACGCGCAGAAGGCCGGCTCGCCGCTGCTGGTGACCGCCGGCCAGCATGACCAGCGCTTCAACTTTACAGAACCGCTGCTGTGGGCCGATCTGCCGGCGATCGCGCGGCCGTTCGTGAAGTGGTCGGAGGAGGTGCGGCGGCTGGAGGATCTGCCGCGGGCGATCCACCGCGCGGTGAAGACCGCCCTGGCGCCGCCGATGGGGCCGGTGTTCCTGTCGCTGCCGGGCGACATCCTGACCGACAGCGCCGATATCGATCTTGGCACGCCGAGCCGGGTGGCATTCGGCATCCGCGGCGATGCCGCCGCCATCGCCCGCGCGGCCGAGCTCATCGCCAAAGCCAAAAGCCCGGTGATCATGGCCGGGGATGCCGTGGCGCAGGGCGACGCGCTGGCTGAACTGGCGGCCTTGGCGGAAACGCTGGGCGCCCCGGTGTATGACGAGAGCATGGCCAGCCGGGCGGCGTTCCCCTCCACCCATCCGCTGTATCGCGGCCCGCTGGTGCGGCTGCCGGAGGTGATCCGCGGCATGCTGTCGCAGCACGACCTGCTGATTTCCATCGGCGGCGACCTGTTTACATTGTCGCTGCCCGGTACCGGCGAGGCAATGCCGGAGGACTATCCGGTGGTGCACCTCGACACCAACCCGTGGGAACTGGCGAAGAACTATCCGGAGACGGTGTCCATCCTCGGCGAACCCAAGGCGACGCTGCCGGAGCTGACCGAGGCGGTGATCAATGCCCGCTCCATCCCGCAGACCGAGGCCGCGGTGAAGCGGCTGGAGCACGTCAAGGCCGAGGGCCTCGCCAGCCTGGCCAAGCTGAACGCCATGGCGGACGCGGTGTGCGAGCGCCATCCGATCCATCCGCTGGCGCTGATGCAGACCATCGGGCGGCAGTTGCCTGACGATGCGGTGGTGATCGATGAGACTGTGTCGTCCGGCAACGGGTTGCGGCGGTTTTTGCGCAGCAACGATGCACAGAGCTTCTTCGGCCTGCGCGGCGGCGGCATCGGCTGGGGATTGCCCGCCGCGATCGGCGTCAAGCTGGCGTTGCCGGACCGCCCTGTGGTCGCGTTGATCGGCGACGGCTCCGCGCTGTACACGATCCAGGGGTTGTGGACGGCCGCGCACGAGAAGCTGAAGATCGTGTTCGTTATCATCAACAACACGTCATACCGCATCCTGAAGCAGCGGACCAACGCGATGAAGGGCCTGGCGGCGCAGTCGGATACTTACGTGGCCATGGACCTGGACAATCCGGCGATCGATTTCGTCTCGGTCGCGCGCGGCTTCGGGCTGGATGCGCACAAGGTATCGACCCTGGGTGATTTCGAGGAACGTCTGGATCAGGCGCTGGCGGCGGACGGGCCAACGCTGATCGATGTCGAGGTGGACCGCTCCTGGAAGCCGGTGTGAGAGCTCCGGCCGGACGTTACTCAGCCGCGCCGGGCATATGCTCGCGCAGGATGCGGTTCATCAGCGCCTGCCAGCCGGGGCCATGCTGGCGGTAGGCATCCACCACATCGACGTCCAGCCGCAGCGTCTGGTTGACCTTCTTGTCCGCCTTAGCCGGCCGCCCGCGGCCGCGCTTCACGGTTTCGGCCGCATCCGGGCCAAACACATCCCGGATGACGTCCAGGGCAGGGCGTGCATCGCGGATCTCGTCGCGGGTCCATTCCGGGTTTTCGGCATCAGGTGCCGCGGCCCGGTCGTTACTGTTCGTCGTCATACCACCGCACCTCTTGTTTGCTGGCCCGGCGCAAGCTGATCACATGCACCGCATCGCCCCGATATGTCACCACCGCCGCATGCAGCCGGTAACCGATAAACCCGAGCACCAAAATCCGCCGTTCCCCATAGTCGCGCCGCTTATCCTCACGGGCGACCGCGGTTTCCCAGTCGAGTTCCGCCACAAGGTCGAATGGTAAACCGCGTTCCGCGATGTTCCAGGCGTTCTTGTTCGGGTCATAAGTAATCTTCATCTCCGCCTACACCTACCTAAGGTCCGCGTCAAGAATATTCGCTGTAGCTGAAATTGGCCGCTATCCCGCGGCGGCGGAGATTTCCGGCGCGTGGACCAGCACGTCGCCCAGTTTGTCGATCAGATAATCGGCATCCTCGGCATCAACCGATTCCGCCGTCGTCAGCACCCGGCTGATCACCCGGGCGCGGAAACGCTCCAGGTCGCGGGCATTGCCGTCGAACCCGGTCTCATCCACCACGTCCACAGCGGCGCGGACGGCGCCGAGCAGGGACTCCGGCAGCTCCGCCTTGCGATACAGCGCCGTGAGTCCCTGCCGGCTCGGGTCGTGGATCAGCAGTTGCGCGTTGGCCAGCGGCACGTCGCCGCGCACCGCCATCGCCGCCTCGAAGAAGGCGATGTCACCGGTGCACAGCGCGCGCAGGATCAGTGTCGGGGTCAGCCGCCCGTTGCGGTGCATATGGCCGATCATGGCGGAGAGTGCGGCGTCGGAGGCGCCGGCGCTGAGGTGCAGGATCGCCTGCTCGCGCGACGCCAGCACGATGTCGGCGGCGGCGGCGGGCGGCAGCGCGTGCCGCTTGACCAGTTGCGCCTGCCACTCCCGCGACACCATCGTCACCAGCCGATCGGCGACGGCGATGGGCAGCGAGGGGCGGAGAACCATAGCCTGCTTGATGGCGTTGCTGCCGGCAAACCGGGTCGCTGCGCGATCGAGGCTGGCCTCGGCAATGGCGGCGGAGTCATTGGCCATCAGCCTGGCCACCGCCGGCTCCCCGGCATGGGTGATCAGCGCGTCCGATACCGCCTCGCTGATATCGGCGCGGCCGGCGATCGCTGCCTGCTTGCCGGGAGTCCCTTGGCGGACGATGTCGGCCAGATCCTCATCGCTAAGCACCAGGGAGTCGGCGAGCATCGGCAGCGCGACGTCGTCAATATCCTGCGCCAGCCTCAGGGCGACGTCATGCGGCAGGTCGCGGGTGTGCCTCAGGCCGTTGGAGAGGGCCGCGCGCACGGTTGCTTCGACGTCGCGGGCCAGTATGCGGACAATGTCCCGCGCCAGACCGATTTCGGCGCCGGTCAGGGCGGCGGCATCGAGGTTGTCGGCGACCTTGGCCGCCAGTTCGGCGCGGGTTTCGGCGGACGGCTCGGACAGCAGCCGGGCGACATCCCGGCTCGACAACGAAAGCGACATGAGGGGGAGCTCCGGTGACATGGTCCCCCCAGAGTGTCACCAACAGATAAACAATCGGTTAACCGGCCGCCGGTTTATGCCGCCCGCAGCAGCCCGAGCATCTGGCTTTCCGTCAGGATTTGCGGCAGCACCTGCGGCTGGCCACCATGCGCGGGGTAAAACACATACAATGGCACGCCGTCGCGGCCGTTCTGGCGCAGGAACTCTGTGATCGCCGGGTCCTGCCGCGTCCAGTCGCCCTTCAAATAGGTCACGCCGTTGGCCGCGAAGGCTTCCCGCACCGCGGTCGTGCCGATGGCGACGCGCTCGTTCACCAGGCAGGTGACGCACCACGCCGCGGTCATGTTCACGAACACCGGCTTGCCCTCTGCCCGCAACGCCGCCAGCCTCTCGGCCGAGAAGGCCTCTGCACCGGCCTCGGCGGTGGTGGTGGTGGCGCCGACGGGGACGGCGCTGATCCCGCTGAGCACCGCCAGCGCCAGCAGCATCGCCACGGCCGCCGCCGCCTGGCCGATACGCCGGGGCTGCAACGATGCCGCCTGCGAGGCGCCAAGCACCCAGCCGGCAAAGCCGACAAGCACCAGCCCGGCGGCGGTGGCCAGCACGCCTCCCGGCCCGGCCTCCTGGCTGACCACCCACAGCAGCCAGGCCGCCGCGCCATACATCGGGAAGGCCAGCGCCTGCTTGAAGATGTCCATCCAGCGCCCGGGCTTCGGCATCACCCGTGCCAGCCCGGGGATCGCCGCCAGCGCCACGTAGGGCGAGGCCAGTCCCAGCCCCATAACCGCGAACACCAGCAGCGTGACGGCGGGAGGCGCCGCCAGCCCCGCGGCGATCGCCACGCCCATAAATGGCGCGGTGCAAGGCGTGGCGACCAGCACCGCCAGTAGCCCGGTGAAAAAACTGCCGGCAACGCCATGCCGCGCCGCCAGGCCGCTGCCCGCGCCCTCCAGCCCGCCCACCTGGAACACGCCTGACAGGTTCAATCCGACGGCGAACAGCAGCCAGGTCATCGCCGCGACAAAGATCGGGGAGGAAAACTGGAACCCCCATCCGGCCGCGGACCCTGCCGCCCGCGCCGCCAGCAACAGCGCCGCCAGAGCCACGAACATCACCAGCACGCCGGCGGTGTAGGACAGCGAATGCGCATGCCCGCGGCCGCCGTGGCGCGCCAGCGCAACTGCCTTCATCGCCAGGATCGGGAACACGCAGGGCATCAGGTTCAGGATCAATCCGCCCAGGAAAGCGAACACCAGCACCTGCCCAAGCGGCGGCATCGCCGGAGCCGGTGCCGCACCGGGCGCGGCGTTGATCACCACATCCGCCTGCATCCCGGCCCGGTCGCGCACCGACAGCACCCCCGAAAGGCCGGTGTTGGCGTCGAACCCGCGACCCGGCTTCAGCGACAGGGTGAAACCGCCATTGCGCACCGACAGCGGCTGTGCTGCATCGTCCAGTATGCGATCGGCCTGATCCGGGATGAACCAGGCGTCGGTGACGGTGGCGGGCCTGAGTTCCGGTCCCTTAACGAACAGCGTGCCATCCGGCGCGATTTGGGCGGCCCAGGGCGAGGCGCGCGGCACGGCGCGGTCATGCGCGGCGAACAGTTCCGCCTGCGGCGACGGCCCGGGCGTGCCGACGGGCAGGGTCAGCGCGAAGTCGCCTTCCTCCGGCACGCAGATTTCCTTGCAGATCAGCCACTGTGCGTGCGCCTTGATCGCTCCGTTGGAGGCCGTCACCGTAACCGGCAGCAGCACCTGGCCGGTATAGGCGTAGGTCATCACCGGCCCCTCGGCGACCCGCCGCGGCGTTGGCCAGTCGATCGGGGAAGCCGTGCCGCCCGCGATTGTCAGCTCCGGCGCGGCGCCGGCATCGCCGGGGTTCTTCCAGTAGGTATGCCAGCCATCCGCCATGCGCAGGTTCAGGCCGATGCGGAACGGCTGCCCGGGCTGGATCGCGTCGGTTTCGGACACCAGGGTTACCACCGCCCGCGGACTGCTGACCGGAGCGCTTTCCATCGCGAGCACCGGCAGCGCCCAGAGCACCGCCAAAATCGCCAGCGTCAGAAGCCGCTTCATGCCGTCTCCCTGTCCCGCCAAAACGCCGCAGATATGAACCAGCGAGGCGCCTTATGCCAGTGCGCACGGGCGCGGGGCTGGCCGGCCCGGATTTTTCATCCTAGCGTTTCTCGCAACAGGATAAGGGAGGATCGAAATGGCGGAGCTCACCGGCTCGGAAATCATCGCCCGCTGCCTGGAGAAGGAGGGCGTGAAGGACCTCTTCTTCATCATGGGCGGCCCGATGCTGCTGGCGGAGGCGTCCTGCATCAGGGAAGGCATCCGCATGATCGACGTCCGCCATGAGCAGGCGGCGGCGTTCATGTGCCAGGCCTATAGCCGGCTGAAACAGGTGCCCTCGGTCTGCATGGCGGCGTCCGGGCCGGGCGTGACCAACCTGATCACCGGCATGGCGAACGCGCTGATCGATTGCTGCCCGGTGGTGGCGCTGGGCGGATCGATCCCGCTGTCGCAGTTCGGCCGGCAGGTGTTCCAGGAGATCGACCAGGTCGAGCTGATGCGCGGCTGCTGCAAGCATGTCGATCGCCTGGTGAACCTGAAGCGCATTCCGCAACAGATCAACTTCGCCTTCCAGAAGGCGATGTCGGGAAAGCCGGGACCGGTCTATCTCGATTGCCCGGGCGACATGCTGTACCAGAAGATCGACGAAAATCTTGTGGATTGGAGCTTTGCCGGCCGGCCTTTGCTGGACAGCCGCCCGCTCGGCGATCCCCGCCAGGTGGACGCGCTGATCGGTGCGCTGGCGGAAGCGAAAAATCCGCTGATCGTATCGGGGTCGGGCGTGATCTGGTCGCGCGCCTGGGCGGAGATGCAGACCTTCGTGGAGGCCGCGGGGATGCCATTCTATACGACTCCGCAAGGACGTGGCGTGGTCCCCGACGACCACGAGTATGCCTATCCGGCGATGCGTTCGGCTGCGTTTCGCGACGCGGACCTGATCATCGTGCTGGGCACGCGGATGAATTACATCATCGGGCACGCCTCGCCGCCGCGATTCGGGCCGGCGGCGAAGATTGCCCGTATCGATATCGATCCAGCGGAGATCGGCACGGCCGCCCGTTACGTGGACATTCCGATCGTCGGCGATTGCAAGGCTGTGCTCGGGCAGCTTTTGCAGGGGATCAAGGGGCGCATTACGCCGGAAACCTATAGCGGCTGGCGCAGGCAGCTTGCCGAGGGCGAGGCGGCAAAGCGGGCCGGGGCAGGGGCGAACAAATACGCCGAGGACGGCGACATCCATCCGGTGCGGATGCTGGAGGCGGTGCGCGATTTCGCCCGGCGCGACGCGATCTTGTGCGTCGATGGGCAGGAGACGCTGAACTACGGACGGCTGACGATCCCGACGTTCTCGCCGGGGCATCGTTTGAACTCCGGTCCGTTCGGCACCATGGGCGTCGGGCTGCCGTTCGGGGTCGGCGCGAAAGTCGCCTGTCCGGACAAGCAGGTGATCGTCGTGCATGGCGACGGCTCGATGGGGCTGAACGCGATGGAGCTGGATACGGCGATCCGGCACAAGCTGCCGATCCTGGTGGTGATCAGTTTGAACGGGGGGTGGACGGGAGATCCCAAGCGGGAGAAGCCGGGGCGGGATCTTGGTTACACGCGATACGACAAGATCTGCGAGGCGTTGGGGGGATACGGCGAGTACATCACGAAGGCGGAAGATATCACCCCGGCGCTGGAACGGGCGCAGAAGAAGGTGGACGAGGGGATGGTGGCACTGGTGAACGTGCGGACGGATTACAGGGCGCGGTTTGCCGGGGTGGCGTTTTCGGATTATTCGACTTGATACGAATTGGCACTGGGATCGAAGTCACCGCCGCGCCGCTCGTCATGCCGACGGAGGTCGGCGTCCACGCCTTTGCTTGCACAAGCAACCGGCGTGGATGGCGGGCCTTCGCCCGCCATGACGCAGCGGCAGCGGCGGGCCGCCCTGTCAATCCATCACCGCCGCATGCTCCGCTTCGCCGCCCGAGCTACCCTTCTTCGGACCGCGCATCAGCAGCAACAGCAGCAGCATCGGCAGCGAGGTCAGCATCATTAGCTTCCAGTCATTGTTATACGCAATAATCTCTGCCTGCCGCGTCAGCATCCCGTTCAACACCTGCGCCCCGTGCGCCGTCACCGGCGACAGCCCGGCATCGAGCGCCCGGTTCAGCGGCGTAATGGACCCGGTCAGCACCGAATGCTCGATCTGACCGTTTCGCGTCACCAGCGCACCGGTCACCGAAATCCCGATGGCGCTGCCGACGTTGCGCAACAGGCTCAGCAGCGCGGTGCCTTCGGTCCGTAGCGCCGGGTCCAATGTCGCGAACGCTATGACCTGGAGAGGGATGAACACGAACCCCAGGCCGGCACCTTGCAGGATGGTGTTCCATACCATCTCCGCCTCCGAAACGGCCGGTGTCCAGCCGGTCATGCGATACAGGCTCCAGCTCAACACCACGATGCCGAACGCCATGAGCAGCCGCGGGTCCACCTTGTTGGACAGCTTTCCTGCGATCAGCATCGCCCCCATCGTGCCGATGCCGCGCGGCGCCATCACCAGCCCCGCCGTTTCCACCGGGTAGTTTCCCAGTTCCTGCAGCCATGGCGCCAGCAGCGCCGACACCGCGAGCAGGACCAGCCCGACGGCGAACATCATCAGCAGACCGGCCGACAGATTGCGGTCCCTGAACACGGCGGGCGTAATGAACGGCTTCTCCGCGGTCAGCATGTGCACGACGAACAGGTAGAAGCCGAGGCCCGCCAGCACCGCCTCGATGATGATTTCATTCGATCCGAACCAGTCCTGCGTCTCGCCGCGGTCCAGCATCAACTGGAAGGCGGCGATGCCGACGGCGAACACGCCGAAGCCGAACCAATCGAATTTCATGCCGCTCATGGCTGAGGTTTTCGGCAGGAACGCGGCCATGCCGGCGGTCGCCAGGATGCCGAACGGCAGGTTGACGAAGAAAACCCACCGCCAGTTATACAACTCCGTCAGATACCCGCCCAAAGTCGGCCCCAGGATCGGCCCTACCATCACGCCCATGCCCCAGATCGCCATGGCGGAGCCGCGTTTTTCCGGCGGGTAGATGTTCAGCATGGTGGATTGCGACAGCGGCACCAGCGCCGCGCCGAACACGCCCTGCAGCAACCGGAACGCCACCATTTCCGGCAGCGATCCGGCGATCCCGCACAGCATGGACGCCACCGTGAAGCCAACCATCGAAAGCAGATAAAGGTTTTTCAACCCGAACCGGGCCGACAGCCAGCCCACCGGAGCGGTCATGATCGCCGCCGCCGTAATATACGACGTCAGAACCCAGGTGATCTGATCGGAACTGGCCGACAGGCTGCCCTGCATATACGGCAGCGCAACGTTGGCGATGGTCGAATCGAGCGACTGCATCAACGTCGCCATCATCGCGCAGACCGTTATGATCGCGCGATGCGGCACCGCATCCTGTTCGGCCATGACGAAATCCCTAGAACAGATCGCCCAGAGTGCGGACGTGGCCGGTATCGATGTCGATCTCCGCGCTCATGCCCGCACGCAACGGCGTATCGCCGGGCTTGAGGTCAACCCGCACCCGCACCGGAATGCGCTGCACCACTTTCACCCAGTTGCCGGACGAATTCTCCGCCGGCAGCAGCGAGAAATTCTGGTCGGTTGCCGGTGCTATGCTCTCCACCGTGCCGTTCCAGGTACGGTCCGGATACAGGTCGAAGCTGACTTCGACATGGTCGCCCGCGCGGGCGTAGGTCAGTTGCGTTTCCTTCGGCTCCGCCTCGACCCAAACATGATCGGTTGACACCAGCCCGAACGCCGCGGTACTGGCGCCCAGATACATGCCGGGCTGCAGCTTGTTCACCTGAGTAACGACACCGTCATAAGGCGCCCGTACCACCGAATGGTCCATTTCGCGCTCGGCTTCCGCCAGCCGAGCCTGCGCCTGCTTGAAGGCGGGAGTGTCCTCGACCTTGATGTCCGGATCGCCGCTGAGTTTCGCCAGTTGCGCCCGCGCCTGGCTTTCCGAGGCGCGCACCGCCTGCTGGTCAGCGGCCAGCTTGTAACGCGCATCGTCGGTCTCCTGCTGCGTCACCGCCCGCTGTTTCACCAACGCCTGATACCGGTCATACGTCGCCTGGTCCGCGTTCACCTGCTGCTGCTTCGCCGCGGTGTCGCGCAGCGCGGCCTGGTAGTCCGCCTTCATCGATTCGATGTTCAACCGGACCTGCGCGAGGTCCGCGCGCGCCGTGTCCAGCGCGATCTGGAACTTCTGCGGATCGAGGGTGAACAGGACCTGGCCCTTGCGGACGGCCTCGCCCTCATGCACCGGGATCGAGGCGACGATGCCGGACACGTCGGTGGACAACGTCATGCTGTCGGCCTGGACATAGGCGTCGTCGGTATCGACCCAGCGTCCGCCGGTCAGCCAATACGCGCCGCCGCCGATGACCACGGCGAGCACCCCGCCGGCCATCAGCCCCCAGCGGAGCAGTTGCTTGCCGGAGCGCCGGCGTGTGGTGGGGCGGTCGAGGACGTCTCCATGGTAGGCGGCGGCTTGGGACATTGGGCGTTGCATCCGATCGTACACGAGGCTGATCATAAGCTAGCTTCCGATTGATCTGGCACAACCCGTACATCTATGCGCGAAACCGGTGGCTCCGATGCGAGCCGTGCGGGCCGGTCACGCCGGGGCGTGAGCCGATACCAAACGGCAGAACCGGCTGCCCTGGCCGATCGGCGCCTTTGCCACGCACCGCGAGGCGTGGATGGTGCGCCTTCGCACACCATGACGAGACGGCGAAAGCCAGCCCGTTGTCGTCCTATTTCAACGCCCGTGTAGCCTTCGCCCGCCATGACGACGGCGGCAACGGCGCGGATTGGGACTATTCACGCAAGCCACGCCGCCAGCGGCATCGCACGCGACACGACGAAGTCGGCTACGGCGTCCACATCCTCCAGCGCCAGACCGCAAACCGTTGCCGGTAGCTGCATCGGCACGTCGCTCGCCACCGCCGCTACCGCCGGGTCCTCAGGGAAAATCAACGCCTGGCCGAGCACCGGGCGATGAACCTCGATCTTGATCGGGGTGGTCCGCTTGAAGCCCTCGACAAGCACGAGATCCACCGGCACCAGCTTGGTCAACAGATCGCGCAGCTCCGGCTCCGGCTCGCCGCGCAGCTCATGCATCAGCGCCCAGCGCTTGCCGGACGCGACCAGGACCTCCGCCGCGCCCGCCTCGCGATGCGCCCACGAGTCCTTGCCCGGCTTATCGAGGTCAAAGCCATGATGTGCATGCTTGATGGTGGAGACGCGCAGGCCGCGCGCCATCAACACCGGGATAAGCCTTGTTATCAACGTCGTCTTGCCGGCGCCGCTCCAGCCGGTAAAGCTGATGATCCGAGGTATAGGCATCGCCACGGCCTATCCGGTTCCGCGCAGGCGGGCAATGCCGCCCGCGGCCCGCAAACGCCACTGTGGCGCGGTTGCCACAGCCTGGCATTTCGCTGCTCGCCGCACCGAATGTTCTTGTTGTGTTCGATGAACCGCGTAGGATGGCTCTCGCTGAGGGAAAAAGGGGAACAGACGATGAAATGCACGAAATGCGGCGGCGCGACGATGCCTGAGACGGTGATCAAACTTCAGCGCGGCCTGACCGGCTTTCGCGAAACCCGGTCGCCCGGCGCCTATTGCCCGGCCTGCCGGACCAGCGTGCCGGTTCAGAATTACAATGTCCAGGTCTCGATTTTTGCCCGTCTTCGCAAAACTGTCCGAGACCTTTTGCCATCCTGGAGGCACCCCGGAGTGTCACTTGACGCAGCAGGCCTGCGGGGATTTGCCTACGCACGGCGGGGATAAATCCCGTCCGCACCCGGGAGGCACAGCATGCCCGAAGCCGCCGATAACCCAGATCGTCATCGTTATGAAATGGCCGTCGGCGGTAAAACCGCATTCGTAACTTATGCCCGCCGGGCGCACAACATCGTGCTCAAACACACCGAGGTGCCACCAGCTCTGGAAGGACAGGGCGTCGGTTCGGCACTGGCCCGTTCGGTGCTCCGGGATATCCGCCGCCGGGGCCTGAAAGTGGTTCCCGAGTGCGCGTTCATCGCCGCATTTATCGCCTGTCATCCGGAATTCGCCGATATCGTCGCCGAACCGGACGCCGGGCCGTGACGCCGCTGACCGAACAATTGCTGCTAACCCTGGCGCACCGGCAAATCCGCGCTCCGGACGCGGATGCCGGCCTGAGCCTGCTGGCTGAAGCCGCCGGCGGCGACGCGTCCCCCGGCCTCTGGCAATCCGCCGTCGCCGAGGCCGTGGCCGAACAACTGATCCATGACCCCGTACGCCTGCCCGCCGGGGCGCTTCAGTGTCACTGGCATTTGCAACTGACCCCGTCGGGCACCGCGGCGGCGCAGCGCCTGAGCGCCGAAACGAGACCATAAGCCAGCTTGCCCGCTCTGCGCGACTCAGCCTATCTTTGCGCGGCAAGGCCGATGATCGCACACGGAGTCCGAAAAGCAGATGGCGGCGAAATCCCGGGCGCGATGGGGTGACGGACGGATCGAGGTCTCCGCCAAGTGGCCGGAAATCGCCGGCGCACTCAGCGAAAAATGGCCGCTCACCCGCATCTACCAAAAATTCATCGATCCAGCCACGATCGGCTATAGCCAGTTTCGCCGCCAGGTGCGCAACCATCTTGAGGCGGAACGTTCGGCAACCATTCCAGCTCCGCCGGCGGAAATCGTCAGGCCACTCCGCCAGATTCTAGGGACCGCGCATGTCAGACACGATCAAGCCCGCAGAACCTTCGACTTCGACCCGGCGGACAAGGGCGCGGACCGCGACAAGCTCATCGGCCCCGGCGGCAACCGAAACGGCTAAGCGGCGCGATGTCCACTGCGTCATGCAGGGCAAGGGCGGTGTCGGCAAAAGCTTCATCGCCTCCCTGTTGATCCAGTGGCATCAGGCGAACAACCTGCCGGTGCTGGCCTTCGATACGGACCCGATCAACCGCACCCTCAGCGCCTTCCCGGGCCTGGAGGCAACGCCGATCAGACTGTTGAATGAGGATAGGATTAATACGGACGGGGTGGATGGGCTGATCGAGGCCGCGGTGACCGGATCAGGCGCCTCCGTCATCGACAACGGCGCGGCCAGCTTCCTGCCAATGGCGCGCTATCTGGTCAGCAACGAAATTGCATCGATTTTGCAACAATACAACCGCCGCCTGGTGCTTCATACTGTCGTCGTCGGTGGACAGGTGGCGCTCGATACCCTGCGCGGCATGGCCGCCTTGCTCGGGCAGTTTCCGCCCTCGGTGCCGGTCGTCGTCTGGGTGAACGAATACGCCGGCCCGTTCGAGGCGGACGGACTGAGTTTCGAAGAGACGCGCGCCTACCAGGATAACAAGGGACGCATCGCCGCGGTGGTGCACCTCGCACCGCTCGATCCCCTGACGCATGGCCGGGACGTGGCAACCATGCTGGCCCGTCAGGTGCTGTTTGAAGAGGCGATCGCCAGCCCGGAGTTCAAGATCGTCGCGAAATCCCGCCTCTCGCAGGTCCGCCGCGCCGTGTTCGAGCAGCTCGACGCCATCATGGGTTCGATCTGACCGATGGACCGGGAAACCCTGATCGGGATCGTCGAAAAGAAGCATCATTTCCGGGTTGACCCGAACGACCCGGTCTTCGTGCTGGCGACGATTTCGGAAGCCATGCTGGAGGAGGCGAAGGGAGAACTCCGGCAGGTCGTCGCCGACGCCATGAGCCAGGCCGCGGCGACGGAAGCCGAGGCGCAGGCAAAAGCCGAAGCGATCGTCACCAAGGCCGGCGAATGGGCGGCCGAGCGGATCAGGGAAGCCGGGGAGGCCGCCGCCACGCGCATCCTGATCGATGCCCGGGAAGTACAACTCCAGTCGGCTATCGCAGCCCGTCGGACCAGGCGCGCGACGATCGCCGCGGTCGTTTGCTCGCTGGCGGCCCTGGCGGCCGCGTTCAGCACACTTGTCAGGCTGTTCGCGGGATAGCGGCTACGCCCCCGGCACGCCGCCCCGGCCGCTGTCGCGCATCATGCGGTCCACCTGCCGCAGCAAACCGCGGCAGGCGCTGTCCTCATCCGGATAGGTCTCGAGCGGGGATTTGCGTCCCCGCTCGCTGTAGTAGACCGACCAGCCGCCACCGGGGACGGGCTCGATCCCGACGCATTCGCCGGTCCCCAACCCGCCATCGGTGACGTAAAGATAATCAGGGACGCCCGCACTGCGGAGACGGGCCACTGCTTCCGCCAACAACATAAGTCACCGCCTCGATGCTGCCGCCCGCCACCAGCTTGTAAGCGGGATCGGCTGTTTGCACCTGCTCGGCACCGCCCGGTTCACTGAACCACGCCGCCGCCTTACAGGACTTTACCGGAATGGGTTTGAGCACTTTATACACGCGGTAGTCCATCGCCTTGCACACATACGGCACGGCGCGCGAGGCGAAGCTTTCGCCCCGGGGGGAGAAGAACGTGCCGCCCTCGCTGCCGAACCGGTCGATCAATTGGCCCGGGGCGAGCACCTTTGCCACCGGCGCGGCGGCGCAGCCGTCATTCGGCGGCCATTTGATGTCGGCCTTCTGGCTGGCCCACTGGATCCAGGTGGGCACCAGGTCCCAGCGCAGAGTGGCGGGGAAATCCGACGGGGCAGGGCCGGTCTGGGCCTGCACCGGGGCGGCCACGGCCGCTCCGGCCAGGGCCAGGGCGAGCAAGGCGGGTCGAAGGAATCGGTTCATTGTGTAATGGACCTTTACGCAAGCTTGGGTTGCACGCGCCCGGCCCGCGCGCGGACTCCGCCGCGCCGGCACAACCGGGCGGATCATCATAACAATGTCATTACCGGAATGTAAATGATCCGTAACGCGGGCATCAATCGGATCGCGCAGCCCTGCATGACGCGCCAGCAGACCCCATATACGGTTCCGTCACATTGAATGGAGCGAGCGGCGCATGAGCGCGACACAGGAAACGGCTACCCTGGGCGGCGGATGCTTCTGGTGCCTGGAGGCGGTGTTCAAGGACCTTCGCGGCGTCACCTCGGTGATGTCCGGCTATGCCGGAGGCGAGGTCGCCAACCCGAGCTACAAGGCGGTCTGCGGCGGGCGCACCGGCCATGCCGAGGTGGTGCAGGTGACGTTCGACCCGGCCGAGCTTGCTTACGCCGATCTGCTGCGGGTGTTCTTCGCGATCCATGATCCGACGACGAAGGACAGGCAGGGGAACGATGTCGGGACGCAGTACCGCTCGATCATCCTGACGCAGTCGGACGCCCAGGCGGCGACCGCGCGGGCGGTGATGCAGGAGATCACGGATGCCAGGATCTGGCCCGGCAAGCTGGTGACGCAGATCGATCCGTTGACGGTGTTTTACCCGGCGGAACCCGAGCACCACGACTACTTCGCCCGCAACCCGTTCAGCGGCTACTGCCAGGTGGTGGTGGCGCCGAAAGTGGTGAAATTCCGCAAGCAATTCGCCGATAAACTGCGGCGCGACGCGGCGGAGTAGGTCCAGCTCGCACCTATATTGGTCGGCTCGCTGCCGTCATGTCAGACGCAGGCCCCTTGGGTGTTACAGCAGCAGTCCCGCCGCTGCGCTTTTCCCCGTCATGGTGCGCGCAGGCGCACCATCCACGCCTTGCGGTGCCGGTTGCGGCGGGGGCGCGGGTGTCGGCCCTGCGTCGGCACGACGTAAGGGTCGATCCTCTGGCCGAACCCCGGGTCCCGTGGCAGCCTTCCCTGACAAGGCAAACGGGAGGAAAGCCATGGTGACCCTGGGCAGCGGCGAATACGCCTACGAACCCGTCGAAGACTGGGCGAAACTGCCGCCCGGCTGGTCGTTCAGGGAGATCGGCGGCGTCGGCGTGGACGCCAACGACAACGTCTACGTCTTCAACCGCGGCGAGCACCCGATGATCGTGTTCGACCGGGACGGCAACTTCCTGCGCAGTTGGGGGGAGGGCGTATTCCCCCGCGCCCACGGCGTGTCCGTTGCTCCGGACGGGACGTTGTGGCTGACCGACGACGGCGACCACACGGTGCGGCAATGCACCGTTGACGGCAAGGTGCTGCTGACCCTCGGCGTGTCCGGTCAGCCCGCGCCATACATGAGCGGCGAGCCGTTCCACCGCTGCACCCACACCGCGATGGCGCCGAACGGGGAGATCTACGTCTCGGATGGCTACGGCAACGCGCGAGTGCATAAATATGCCCCCGACGGCCGGATGCTGCTGTCCTGGGGCGGCCCGGGAACCGATCCGGGGGAGTTCAACATCCCGCACAACATCGCCTGCGACGCCGATGGCTGGGTCTATGTCGCGGACCGGGAGAATCACCGGGTGCAGGTGTTTGACGGCAACGGGCGGTATGAGACTCAATGGAACAACCTGCATCGCCCGTGCGGGTTGTTCATGCCGGGCGGGAAATGTCCCGTCTGTTACATTGGAGAACTGGGTCCGGTGCAGCCGGTGAACCGCGACGTGCCGAATCTCGGGCCGCGGGTGACGATCGTCGATCATACCGGCAAGCGGCTGTCGCGGCTGGGTGGTCTCTGCCCCGGTCTGGGCGTGGACCAGTTCCTGGCGCCGCACGGGTTGTGCGTGGACAGCCGAGGGGATCTGTATGTCGGCGAGGTCGCGTGGACGCAGTGGCCGCAGGCGTTCCCGCAGGAGCCAAGGCCGGAGAACCTGCGCTCGCTGCGGAAGTTCCGGCGGCTGGGGTAAGGGAGTCGTTACTGTGTCATGGCCGGGCTTATCCCGGCCATCCATGACTTGCGGTCTCCGCGGAAGCAAAGTCGTGGATGGCCGGACTAAATCCGGCCATGACACAAAGTGCAGGACCGCTGCCCGGCAACGAAGGATCGCGGCTTGCCCGGATAGATGACGTACCATATATTGGCACACCATCTAATCGGAAACCCCGATGCCGCCCACGCAGCAACAGCGCCGCGACGGCCTCGCCAGCCTGATCGCCCGGGCCGCACGGCAATGGCGGCGCGCCGTGGACCGCCGCCTGCAACCGTTCGGCCTGACCGAGGCAACCTGGTTGCCGCTGATCCATATCGCCCGCGCGCCAACACCCATGCGGCAGAAGGATCTCGCCGCCTCGCTGGCGCTGGATGGTTCATCCGTCGTGCGTGTGCTTGACGCTCTCGTAGCCGCCGAACTGATCGAACGGCGCGAGGAAGACGGCGACCGCCGGGCCAAGTCGATCACGCCAACAGCGCAAGGGCTGGCGATCATCGATCAGGTCGAAGCCGCCTCCCGCGAGGTCCGCACCGCGGCCCTCGCCGGCCTGTCGGACGAGGACATCGAAATCGCCACTCGCGTGCTGGACCGGGTCTGCCTGAACCTGGCGAAGGCGCAGGCATGACGGCGGCCCGGGCCGATGTCCGCGATCCGGCGGTGCCCGGCGGCACGGCGAACCGGCTGATTGTTACGATCTGCACGATTGTTGCAACACTGATGCAGTCGCTCGACAGCACCATCGCGAACGTTGCTCTGCCCTATATGCAGGGGGCGATGTCGGCCAGCCAGGAGCAGATCAACTGGGTGCTGACCAGCTATATCGTCGCAGCGGCAATTATGACGGCGCCGACCGGATTTCTCGCCGCGCGGTTCGGGCGAACGCGGCTGTTTGTGACCGCCGTTGCCGGCTTCACCATCGCTTCGGTGCTGTGCGGCCTGGCGCAGTCGTTGACCCAGATCGTGGTTTTCCGCGTCCTGCAAGGCATGTTCGGCGCCGCCCTGGTGCCGCTGTCGCAGGCGGTGATGTACGATATCTATCCGGTTGCGCAACGCGCTCGCGCCATGTCCATCTGGACCATGGGCGTTATGATCGGGCCTATACTGGGGCCGATCCTCGGCGGGTGGCTGACGGAAAACTATAGTTGGCGCTGGGTGTTTTATATCAATGTTCCGCTTGGCGTGTTGACCGCCATCGGTTTGCTGACCTTTCTAAAAGAATCTCCCCCCGGCGGTTCAGTCCGCCTCGATTGGATCGGCTTTGGCGCCCTGAGCCTCGCCATCGGCGCGTTCCAGACCATGCTCGACCGCGGCGAAACGCTGGACTGGTTCGGATCGAATGAAATCATCATCGAAGCCTGCCTGAGCGGCCTCGGGCTTTACGTGTTTCTCGTCCAGTTCTCCCTGGCGCAGCGGCCTTTCCTGTCGCCGAAACTGTTCGCCGACATGAATTTCGTTGTCGGCCTGGTGCTGTACTTCACCAACGGCATGATCATGTATGCGACCCTGGCGCTGCTGGCGCCGTATCTGCAAACCTTGATGAATTATCCCGTCGTTACCGCGGGCGTGGTTCTGGCGCCGCGCGGCGCCGGGCTGATGCTCGCCGCGCTGATCTGCGGGCGGTTGCTGGGGAAAATCAGCGCCCGCACACTGGTCTGCATCGGCTTTTCCACCGGCGCCTATGCTTTGTACGAAATGACCGCCTGGACGCCGGACATTTCGGAATGGAGCGTGATTCGCACCGGCTTCATCCAGGGCGTCAGCCTCGGGTTCATCACGATCCCCATCAACATCATCACCTTCGCCACCCTGCCGGCATCGCTGCGCACCGAGGGCACCGGCATCTACAGCCTGGTGCGCAATCTCGGCAGTGCCATCGGCATATCTGTGACCGGCGCGCTGTTGCAGATCAACACGCAGGTCAATCATGCGGTGCTGGCGGGCGAGGCGACCCCGTTCAACCGCGCCCTGCACAGCGGCGCGGCGTCGCGGATCTGGGATCTCGGGACGGCCCAGGGTGCCGGGCTGCTGAATATGGAGGTCACCCGGCAGGCCCGGATCATTGCCTATATCGATGATTTCAAGCTGATGCTGGTGCTCGCTATCGCCGCGCTGCCGTTGCTGCTGCTGACCCGGCCGCCCGAGACAAAGCCCGCACGGCCGGGTGGCAGTCACTAGGCCGCGACCTCCACGACCACCAGTTCGGTCGCCTTGGTCGCAGTGACGGTCACGGTGCGCTCGTCCGAGATCGCCACGCCGTCGCGCGCCCCGACGGCCACGCCGTTCACCGTCACCGCGCCGTTCACCGGCACGAGATAGGCGGCGCGGCCGGGTTCCAGAGTGAACTCGGTGGTCTGGCCCTCGGCCAGGGTGCCGGCCAGCACGGCGGCGTCGGCGTTCAGCTTCAGCGCTTCGGTGGCGGCATCGGCCGGGCGGCCGCTGGCGAGCACGGACAGGCCGTGGTTGTCGCGCGGGAAGGCGCGGGTGCCCCAGCCCGGCTCGACGCCGCGGCGGTCCGGCAGTATCCAGATCTGGAACAGGCGGGTGGGGGTTTTCTCCAGGTTGTACTCGGCGTGAGTGATGCCGGTGCCGGCGTGCATCACCTGGACGTCGCCGGCCTCGGTGCGGCCTTCATTGCCGAGGTTGTCGCGGTGGGTGATGGCGCCCTCACGGATGTAGGTGACGATCTCCATGTCGCGGTGCGGGTGCGGGTCGAAGCCGGTGCCGGGGGCGACCTCGTCATCGTTCCAGACGCGCAGGCGGCCGAGGCCCATGCGCTTTTCGTCGTGGTAGCCGCCGAAGCTGAAATGGTGGTGTGCGTTCAGCCATTCGTTGCGGAAAGCGCCGAGGGAGTCGAAGGGGCGGAGTTCGATCATGGCAGTGGGTCCTGTGTGGTTGCCGCCGGAGGTGGGATTTGGTTTGGCATTTGGCAAGGTTTGCGGGCCTGTTCCTCCACGGGGTCATGGCGAGGCGTCAAGGCTTGGTCTTGTGGACACTGCTACGCGGCCATGGATGGTGGACCGCCTCAAGCGATTCGTCGGCCCGCTGGCACTATTTCAGAGACCCTTGTGCCGCCAAGGAGACCGCGCTTTAACTTTGTGATCGGGCAAGAGTGGCAATAACTACCAGATCGTCCTCACGCCGTAGGTCGGGAATATCAAGTCGCTGGTAATGATCGGCATCCCGGTCCGGATGGCTGTTGCGATCAACATCCTGTCCATAGGGTCTTTATGATGCATCGGCAGCCGGTTCGCAGCTTCGGCATCCTCCCACACCAGCGGGGCGGACTGAAAACCGAGTGTGCGCAGATACCGGCTGAAACTGCCCTGTTCTGTCGGGAGCGGCGGCAGCTTGCCCATGGCGGCTTTCCGGGTCAGTTCCCACACTGTGACAGAGGCCACCGCCACGTCCGATTGCATGGCCGCCTCGCCGGCAACGCTCATGCCCGTTGATGCGGCGCCGAAATAGGCCAATAGTGCACAGGCGTCGGCGAGATACATCATATCCAACCCTCGTCCTGCATCTCCTCGTCGGTCATCGGCGCAAGCACCTGCGGATCATAGTCGAACCCTTCCCATCCCGGAAGGGATCGCCACGAACCCGGCTGGCGGGCAGCCGGAGAGTTGATCAGCACCAGCCGCGCAACCGGGACGCCCTGCCGCGCAATGACGACCTCCTCACCCTGTTCAACGTCGAGCAGAAGCTGTGACAGCGACGTCTTGGCTTCATGGACGTTCACCTGCTTCATTTGGCGGCTCCTTAGCTAGGGATTGACTAAGGAGATCGGGAGAGTCTGTCAAGGCGAAACAAGCCGTCATGAACACGGCTGGATTGCTGTCATCAAACTGGCCCAACCGGGGGTTTAAAAAGCAATCGGCCGCGACAAGCGGGAAGCCCGCCGGGTGCTTCGACTGGTCGCAGACCACCTCGCAGCGTTATTGGATGGGCGGTGGTCGATTTGACGACCGAGCAGTTCGAGGCTGCCAAAGCGGGCGGAGAGGCTCGGATGCGCGAACCACGCGGGTGGCCCGCCTTAGCGGACCATGAGGCGCAGCGCACCCAATCCAAGCTAACTATTCGGCCCCCGCTCCATCGAAACCGGCTGCCACCGGCGCAGCTTCGACCCCGCCAGCACCGAGGGGTTCACGCAACTCATCGGCCACTTCCCGCTCAGCACCAAGGCCAACTCGCGCCCGACATGCCGTTTCCGAGCCGGATCGAATCGCGCCGAGGCGGACGCCGTGTGCGCGCTCAGCGTCACGTTCGTCATCCCCAAAATCGGATTGTTATCCCCCGGCGGCTCGATCTCCAGCACATCCAGCCCGGCATGCGCGATCCACCCCTCTTGCAATGCCTTGATCAGTGCCGATTCCTGCACCGTCGGCCCGCGCCCGGTATTGATGAACACGGCACTCTTCTTCATCAGCCGGAAATGTTTCTCCGTCAGCATGCCCTCCGCCTCCGGCGTCGCCGGCGCATGCATCGAAACGAAATCCGATTGCGACAGCACCTCCTCCAGCGTCGCCGGCAGCACGCCGTGCTCCACCATCACCAGTTCTTCGATGTACGGATCATACGCGATCACCCGCAGCCCGAACGGTTTCGCCCGCTTCGCCACCGCCCGAGCCACATGCCCGAACGCGATCAGCCCCAAAGTCAGCCCCATCAGCCGAGGGATCTGCAACAGCGCCGGCCGCCCCTCGCGCCAGCGGCCTTCCCGCACCATGCGGTCCTGCTCGATGGTGCGGCGAAACCCCGCCAGCAGCAGCATCATCGCGTGATCAGCGACTTCCTCGATGAACGTATCCGGACAGTTCGTCACCGGCATCCCGCGCGCCGTGGCGGCGGCGATATCGATGCTGTCCACGCCGACACTGCCCAAAACGATCGCCCGGCACGTCTCCGGCAGAGCTTCGACCACCTTGCGGCTGAACTTCATCCCCTTGGCATAGACCGCGTCGGCATCGGCGGCGAACCGGATGAACCCGTCCGCGTCCGCCGGGCCTTCGACGATTTCGGCCTCGATCCCTTCCAGCGGCTCCATCTCGTAGTCGTAACCGCCCCCGGCGGTGCTGAAACTGGCTCCGGCCGGCGTCGCGATCTTGAATTTTGCCAAGTCTTCCTCCCTGTCAGTGCTTCGGCGGACGCGCCCGCACGGCCTTTTCGTTGATATCGATGCCCCAGCCGGGACCGCTCGGCAGGATGAAATCGCCATCCTCGATTGTCGGAACGACCGTATAGAACTCATCACGCCACGGCGCGCTGTCCATATCGATTTCCATCACCCGGAAATTCGGCACCACCGCGCTGAACGTGGCGCTGATCGCGCTGCACAGATGGCCGTAGAAATTGTGCGGCGCGACGTTGATCTCCTGCACATCCGCCATCGCGGCGATTTTCACCGATTCCAGCAGCCCGTTCCAGATCACGTCCACAATCGCAACGTCGGTGGCGTACCGGTCAAGAAACGGTTTGAACTCCCGCCGACCATGCAACGTTTCGCACGATGCGATGGGGCAGGGGGCGCCGCGCTTGATCTCCGCCAGCGCCGCCGCGTCATGCGTATCGATCTCCAGCCAGGTCAAATGCGCCCCGGCCGCGGCGCCGGCGATGCGCTTGTAGCCCTCGGTCTTGAAGTTGAAGTTCACATCCAGATGGATGCCCATCTCCGGCCCCACCGCCTCACGGATCACGGCAAGCTGCTCGGTCACGCCGCGCAGCAGCCGGTTGTCCCAGTTCAGCTCCGGCCAGCCAGGAGTCCGGCCGAAGCCGGGCACGTAATAAGCCAGCTTCCCGTCCACCAGCGGCAGGATATTGGTTTTCAGTGCACGGAAGCCGCGATCCCGCACCTCCCGCGCATGGCGGGCGAGGTCGTCATACGTCGTCAGCGGCGGCGTGCCCATCAGCGCGCCGTTGCGCACCCGGTAAGTCCCGAAATGCGACCAGTACACCGGTATCCGTTCCCTGATCGGCCCGCCGAACAGCGCCGCCACCGGCACGCCGTACGCCTTGCCGGCGACGTCCAGCAGCGCGTTCTCGATTGCCGCGATCGCCTGCTGGTTCAGCCCGCCGCGCGACTGCCGCGTCAGCACATGCAGATGCTGCGTCACCTGCTCGAACCGAAGCGGATTGGCGCCGATCAGCACCGGAGACAGGCCCTTGATCACGTCGGACAGGCCGGTGCTGCCGAAACTTTCGTTGAACTCCGACCAGCCGGTGATGCCGTCGCTGGTGGTCACCTTCAGGAACGAAAACATCCGCCAGCCGGCATCCGCCTGCAGGGTTTCGACCCGGTCGATCTTCATGGCTGCCTCCGCCGCACCGGGACGGAGTCCAGCACGCCCGGCGGCTTCCGGCAAGTTTACGGCGCCAAATCCCAGAACGGAGGCACGCCGTAGTAAGAATAAATCCCGCGCCGCCAGGCATCGTCCTGCCAGGATGCGGTCGCCTCGTCGGCATAGGACGGAGCGCCCTGCAGCACGTCCGGGCCGATATCCACGACGTAGCCACCCATTTCGGTGTCGTAGCTGAGTTTCTCCCACGGCAGCGGATAATAGCGGTCACCGATGCCAAGGAAGCCGCCATGCGCCAGGATGGCGTACGCGATCCGGCCGGTGCCCTTGTCGATCATGACGTCTTCGATCGCACCGAGTTTTTCCATTTCGGTATTGAAGACGCTTGCGCCCTGCACCTGTTTGGCCGCGATCAGGCGGCCTGAGGGGTTGGTGGTGTCATCCAGGCTCGCCATACGAAGTCTCCCGTCGTTGGTGTCACATTGAACGCGGACCAGCCGCAAAGGTGTCATGGCATCCGGATGGGAGGGATCTTCCGGTCGCGGCGCATGCTAGCCACCGGCCTATGGCCCGGCCAGAGTGGCCGTGTTCACGTTTCGTGTTGAACGCCCGGGAGCCGATGCAAACCGCCGCGGCACGGCGCGGTGGCAAGACAATAGGTTTCAGAACCGCAGCCATGCACGGATACGCCCGCTCCGGCACGCGACAACCACGGACCTCGCGGTACGCGGCGCCTCGCGCAACCCGGAAAATCCTTTGACATCAGACAATTATACGACCACCCGCCGCTGGAAGCGGCGCGGCCGGTGCAGCCGGGGCAAAGCCGACCGCACTCTGGCGCGCCCGGTCCGCGGGGCCATGCACGGCGATAATCTGTTGTGCGCTACCATCCCGCGCTCGTATCTTCTCGCCCGGTCCAAAGGAAACGTCCTGCTATTATCCGGACCGCCTCGCAGCATCTGCGCGAGGCATTCAGACGCCCGCCTCGGGGAACGCTTCGGCCATCGGGTCGAACCGCCGAACCGATGGCACGGCACGCTGAACACGGACACCGGCCGGCCTCGCATCCGGCCCACCCGCGGGACAATACCGTTTCCCCACCTGCTGCCCTGCAGCCGACGCAGAAAGGACCACGATCATGACCAACCGAGAAACATCACGCGAAGCCCGCGACTTCCGGCTCGCCTGCGACGAACAGGCCGCCTCATACCCGGCCGACGTCATCGGCGCCCGGCTGGGACGCCTGCTGGCGCCGATAACCGAAGCCTTCAGCCACTTCGTATCGATGACCCTGCGTGAGACCGAATTTCAGTTGCGCGATCCGCACGCCAAGCTCTGAGTTTCATCCACCGCCGCTTTCCGGGGCGGTAACACCGGCGGCGTGACGGCCGGCGATATAGCCGAAAGTCATGGCCGGCCCGAGATTGATCCCGCCCGCCGGGTAATGGCCGCCCATGACGCTGGCCATGTCGGTGCCCACGGCATAAAGGCCGGGTATCGGCGCCCCCGTTGCGTCCAGCACCCGGGCGCTGGCATCCGTCTTCAGCCCCGCGAAGGTCCCGAAACTGCCGGGGACGACCTTCACCGCGAAGAACGGCCCGGGTTCTATCGGCGCCACGCATGGGTTGGGAGAAACCGCCGGGTCGCCGCTCTGCCGGTTATACGGCGTGCCGCCGCGGCCGAACGCCGGGTCCTCGCCGTTGCGCGCATGCAGGTTGTATTCCGCCACCGTCCGCTCCAGCCCCGCCGGATCGATCCCGCAGGCCAGCGCCAGCTCGCCGATGGTCCGGCCCGTCCTGAGATAGCCAGAGCGGATATACGGCCCCGGCGGCAGCGGCGCCGGCCGGGCGATTCCCAGCCCGTAGCGCCGCTGGAACGCGCGGCTGCAGATCAGCCACGACGCGACCTCCTGCCCCGGCGGCACCGCGCGCAGCATCGCCGCTACGTAGTCGTAATAGCCGTTGCCCTCGTTGCAGAAGCGCTGCCCGTTCGCCAGCACGCCGATAATGCCCGGCTTGTTGCGCTCGATGATATGCGGGAAGCGGCCGGCGCTGCCGTCCGGAAACGGCACCAGCGACACCGGGCACCACACCGCAGGAGCCGCCAGCGATCCGTCCACTGACCCGCCAACCGACTCGCCCAACCTGATGCCGTCGCCGGTGGCGGAGGGTACGGCGAGCGTCCGGTGGTCGTCGTTGGCGGGAAACATCGCCGCACGGCGCGCCTGATCATGCGGGAATCCTCCGGCGGCGAGCACCACCCCGCGCACCGCCCGCACCTCGATGTCTCCGTCCGGCGTCGCCAGCACGGCGCCGCGCACGGCACCGTCCTCCCGCACCAGCCGCACCGCCGCCGACGAAACCCGCAGATCCACGCCCAGATCGGCTGCGGAGCGTAACAATCGTGCCACCAAAGCAAGGCCGTTGCGCAATTGCATGCCGCGCCGGTGCAGCGCGAGGTCGCGCAGATGCCGCACGAAGCGGCGCGCCACATGGGCAAAAGCGGCGGGCGAGCGGGTCACATTCATGAACGCGGTGAGATCCGGCCCGGCCTGGATGGTCATCCCCATGAAGGTCGTCTCACGCAGCGGACGCCGCAGCCGGTGCACCAGCTCGCCCAGCCCGCGCGCGTCATAGGGCGCGGCGATCACCGAGCGGCCGCCCGTCCCCGCTCCGGCAGCGTTGCCGTAGGTGTCGGCGATCTTGTTGCCGTCCTCGAACTGCAACGCGGTGTTCGCGGCGTAGAAGGCGACCATGTGCGGCGCGGCCTCCAGGAACGCGTCCACCCGCGCGGCGTCGAAATTGTTGCCCAGGACCTCACGCAGGTAGGCACGCGGCGCGGCCGGGTCCTCGACGATCCCGGCCCGGCGGGCCAGCGGGTTGAGCGGCGCCCACATCCAGCCCCCGGACCACGCGGTGGTGCCGCCGAACACCGGTTCCTTCTCGGCGACGATCACCTTCAGCCCGTGCCACGCGGCGGTGACCGCGGCCGACAGGCCCCCCGCCCCGGAGCCGATGACCAGCAGGTCGCAGTCAAGCCGCATTGGACCGTCCTTCCGATGCAGATCGCGCATGATGATGGCTACGCCGGTGCACCGGCCATGCCATCCCGTCATGCCGACGGAGCCTGCCCCGGCGAAGGCCGGGGATCGGCGTCCACGCCTTTGTCACAACACGCAAAGGCGTGGATGGCGGGCCTGCGCCCCATAGGCGTTAAAATAGTCCGCAGCAGCTGCGTTTGTCCCCCGTCATGGTGCGCGGAGGCGCACCATCCACGCCTTGCGGTGCGGGTTTAGGCAACGGCGTGGATGCCGACCTGCGTCGGC
>NZ_CAIWTY010000056.1 GCF_903915725.1 uncultured Rhodopila sp. | reverse complement strand
CTCAATGCCTCATGTCCCGCGATCGAAGGATATAATGTCCACTAACCAGACGATCGTGGACATTAGCCCGCTCCCAGCAGGCTGACCGAAGTATCCCTCACGCGGAGCCAAATCGGTAGGCGGCCGACAGCTTACGCTTACGATTGACGGGGGCATCAGGAAGCCGGTCTGGCGGTCGGTTGGGCGAAAGTTCGTCATGCGGCGTCCAGAATAGGCCGCGAACCGTCGTTGCGATTCTAACACGGGCGCCGCGTGGCGTTAAGTCCGTCAGGCCGCTAGAAACTTCGTCTAGTTCCTCGTCACAGTGATTTTGACCGGTTCAACGTGCGCCGGGTTCAGCTGACCCCCGGCCGGCGTGAGGTCAACCCGGCCTGCTCGAGAGTGAGCACCATCTGATCACGGTGGGCGGTGTGACGCGGAAGAACCGCATCATGTCCGCCTCCGCCGACGAACGCCCGTTCACCAGCGTGTAGCGTGGATAAACGCCAAATACTGGCTCTGCTTGGGCCTAAACACCGGTCGCGAATCATCAGCGCTGCGATTCATCATTGGCTCGACACAGGGAACCAACAATGAACATACGATACCGGGTCGATCTGAGCGAGGCGGAGCGCGCAGAACTGACGGCGCTGCTGAGTGGCGGCAGGTACGCGGCGCGCGCTCGCTCAAATCCTGCTGGCAGCCGACGCGGGTGTCAGCGACGAGGTGATCGGGAGCAGTGTATCGGTTGTCGGGTCCACGGTCTATCGAACCAAATGGCGTTTTGTCGAAGGCAACATGGAACGGGCGCTCAGTGAGGCGGCGCGTCCCGAGGCAGAGCGCAAGCTGTCCGGCAAGGAGACGGCGTTGCTGGTCGCCACCGGTGCTCCAATCCGCCCGAGGGGCGCACGCGGTGGACGCTGGATCTTCAGACCGACGCGATGGTCAGTCAGACGAAGCATGGTGACCTGTCACGCGAGACGGTGCGCCGGCGTCTCGCCGAGGACGACCTCAAGCCGTGGCAGGTTGGTGCATTCCGCAGGTGGACGGCACCTACGTCGCCCGGATGGAGGACGTGCTCGATCTCTACGCCAAAGAACCCGATCCAAAGCATCCGGTGGTTTGCTTCGCCGAAAGTCCGACACAGCTCATCGGCGAGGTGCGCTGGCTGTGTCCATGAATTTTGGCCCATCTGTGCTGACGGATTCTGGCCCACCCTCCGGTGTTTGGATCTGCTGAGCCGGGCCGCGGCCCGGTTCAGCAGGTCAGCGGCGCGTTTCGGTCCTCCCCATCATGCCTTCGCTGCCTTGCGCTGCGCCGAGGTTCGGCGGAACCGGTAGGAATCTGTCCCCGTGGTGATGACGAGAGCCTGGTCGGTCAGCCGATCGATCAGTGCCTTGCACAGCCGCGGATTGGGGATCACCTGCGACAATTCGGAAACGGCAGGTTGGTGGTCACGATCACCGCCGCCTCTTCGGCACGGTCGGCGATGACCTGGAACATCAGCTCGCAGGCGGTCCCGGCGAGCGGGACGAAACCCAATTCGTCTATACAGATCAGATCGAGCCGCTTCCATCGGCCAAGCGCGCGGCTTAGCTGGTTGGCATGCGCCGCCTCGGCCAGTTCGTTGATCAGCGCCGTCGCGGTGGTGAACCGCACCCGCCGCCGCTGGCGACAGGCGGCGACGCACAATCCGGTCGCCAGATGCGTCTTTCCCGTACCGGCCTCGCCGATCAGCAAAATCGGTTCCGCTTTGGTGACGTAATCGCCCTCCGCCAGCATGCGC
This sequence comes from uncultured Rhodopila sp., assembly GCF_903915725.1. GTDB lineage: Bacteria > Pseudomonadota > Alphaproteobacteria > Acetobacterales > Acetobacteraceae > Rhodopila. The sequence continues at coordinate 1,588 of NZ_CAIWTY010000056.1, read as the reverse complement.
AGTTGTGCAGCCGAGACGCCGGAGCGATCGAACTCGAACGCGTCCAGCGTCTTCATCCGCGGCAGCTTCGCCTCGTGCAGCAGCCGGGTGATCGCACGGCTCTCCCGCTCCTCCATCTCGGCCGCCAGCAGCGCCTCGAGGTAGCCGACATGCAATTGCCCCTCCCGTGCCGCCGCGTCCGCCAAACGGGAGAACTGCGTGCCGATCGTCGGCATGCGCAGCGTCCTGCAATGCTGCCGAATGGCCTGGTCCTGAAGCTCGGCCATCACGCGTTCCCCGCGCACGGTGCCGACAAAAGCGTGTCGTAGTCAGCGAGATCCGGCAATGGCCGGTCGTAGCGGGCCAAGGCGCCGACATCGATCGGCGCCGGGCGGCCTTTGTGCAACGATGCCTCGGTCAGCAGGTAGCGCACCGCGGCGACGTCGCAGGCGCCATGCGACAGCATGGAGACGACGGCGGCGCGCAGCCGCTCCCACAACTCGTCGTAGCAGGCGGGCCAGCGGCCCGCCGCGCTCCATTGCGCCAGCGGTTTCGACCCGGCAAATGCGCCGGGCTTGTGGCTGAGCACATCGAGATAATGCTCGAGATCCAGCACATGCTGGCGGCTGGCGTTGGTGCCCGATAACCAACACGCCAGGCGGCTGCGGAAACGTTACGGTAAAGTGCGAAACAGTTTGTTCACCTTCCTGGAGCATCCCGATGCGCCGCCGGACAACAACGGCAGCGAGCGCGAGTTGCGGCCGACCGCCACGTATCGCAAGGTGACGGGCGGGTTCCGCTCAAAGTGGGGCGCCGATCTGTTCGCCGGCGTTCGATCGGTGGTTGGCACGGCGGCACGACGCGGACTTTCTGCGGATCAGGCGATTCGCGTTGTTCTGGGCGGGGATCCCGTCGTTCAACCGGGTTGAGCAGTTATGGATAGACGATCTCGGCCAAGTCAAGACCTTCAACAGCACATGCCAGTAAATGACCGCGTTCAATCGCCATTGCAGCCCCGATTGTCTCGCTGCGCCCATCCAGCACTCGCGCCTCGTCGGTGCGGCACGCCGGCCACCAGCATCGTGTTCAGTGCATCGAGATCGGCGACGCGCGGCACCGGCACCAGGTGGTTGCGCCGGAAGTAACCGCCTTCGCCTTCAACGCCGCACCCTCTCCTCCCGCCGGCAACCGCGCAGGATCTTGCTCACCGCGCTGGCCAGGTTGTCGTAGCGCAGCAGGTGAAACACCCCGCCGAAATGAGCGAAGGGGTGCTTGTTCGCTTCCAAGAACGCCTGCTGCGTCGCATGGAGATAGGCGCGGTGGAAGTCCTGAGGTGATCCCCATCCACTGGACAGGAAACGGGGTGAGTTAGAGAGACACCCGCCGATTGCAACGCCCCTTACCCATGCGAGGGGACAACGAACTTTATAGCACCTATTCCATAACAATTGAATCCTTCTTTTGTGTTTGTAAGCCCCCGATAGAAACGTCACGCGCGTCCCCGATAGAAATGTCACAAAGGCAGGCTTTCGTCATCGCGGCGTTCGGAGTGACGTGTGATGACGAGGGTGTTCCAGATGGGCGACCGGGAACTGACCCGGCTGCGCGT
>NZ_CAIWTY010000055.1 GCF_903915725.1 uncultured Rhodopila sp. | reverse complement strand
TGAGGCGGGTCAAAGCACTTTGTGTGTCCGGAGATGGCCTCTCTGTCCTCCAAACAGGCCGTTTGAGACCCATGCAACAGCGTTGAGAGGTGGACGGCCGGCCCATGCCGAGCTTTTCGTTTCAAAGGCTCGGCGGAAAAACTCAGTCCTACAGGCTGCTAGAATGATCTTGGGCGCCCGCATTTGCCAGGGAACCCGGCGAATAGTCCAGCTCAAACACTCGACGCGAGCCGTTGCACGATCGCACTTGCATACTCGCCGGTGGAGGCTTTTCCGCCCAAGTCGCCGGTGCGGACGTTGTCGCGGTTCAGCACGTAGTCGATCGCCTTGCGCAGGTGGTGCGCGCGGTCCGTCAGCCCGATATGGTCCATCATCAGCCCGGCGGCCAGTAGTAGGGCGGTCGGATTGGCGATGCCCCTGCCGGCGATATCCGGGGCGGAACCGTGTACAGCCTCGAAGATCGCTGCCTTCTCGCCGATATTGGCGCCGGGCGCCGCGCCCAGGCCGCCGACGAGGCCGGCGATCTCGTCGGACAGGATGTCGCCGAACAGGTTGGTCGTGACGATCACATCGAACTGCCAGGGGTTCAGCACAAGTTGCATGGCGCAGGCATCGACGATCCGCTCATCGCACTCGATGATGCCCTTGTAGTCCTCCGCAATCTGCCGCCCGGCTTCCAGGAACACGCCGGTCAGCGCCTTCAGCACGTTGGCCTTGTGAACCAGGGTGACCTTCTTGCGACCGAGCTTGACCGCATGCTCGAATGCATACCGAACGATGCGACGCGATCCGGCGCGGGTGTTGACTCCGGAAGAAATCCCGACGGCCTGGGGGTCGCCGCCAATGGGGATGTAGTGCTCGAACGCGACATACAGACCCTCCAGGTTCTCGCGCACCAAGATCAGGTCGATGTCCTCGAAGCGTCCGCCGGGGACCAGGGTCTTGACGGGACGGAGATTGGCGAAGAGCTGAAATTCCTCCCGCAGGCGGACGTTCACAGAGCGGAAGCCGCCGCCGACGGGGGTCGTCAGCGGCCCTTTCAGCGCCAGCTTGGTGCGCCGGATGCTGGCGAGTGTTGCCTCCGGCAGCGGGTCATCGCCGGCTGCGATGCCTGCCATACCGCCATGCTGCAGATCCCATCCGAACGGCGCGCCAAGGGCGGCAAGCACCAGAACGACGGCGTCCACGATCTCGGGGCCGATGCCGTCGCCGGGGATCAGCGTGGCGGGAATTTTGTTGCTGGCGTGCGAAGGGGCCGGTGCTGCGGTCATGGTTTCGGTGGACTTTCAGTAAGCGGTCGTGACCGAGTCTAAGGACCGGAGGACGGGATGTCTATACAACCGGTGGGCGGTGAAATGATACTCGCAAGAGCACTGCCAAATAGCGGCCGGGTTTGAACGGGGCGGTTGCGGGACGGTTGGCTAAATTCTGAGCAGCAGACTGACATGGCCGATGAGATTAGTTTCATAAAATCACAATCCGAGCCGGCCTTTCCGGAGATCCGGACTGTCGCTAGCTCGTCAACCTGTCCGGTTTTGGTAGCTCATGATCTGTCCGCTTCGTTCTTGTTCTGATCCGGGGCATGCCTCGATCAGAAGCGCCGCTGGGAAGCGTGTCAGGCAGCCGTCTGCTCCGGCAGCACGAGGCCGCCGCGCGCATCATAATCACCCAGCCGATGAGATCCCCAGAACACCGACAACCGGCCGTCCGGATAGCCATGCACCCGCACCGTCGTCTTGGCGAAGTGCGGCCGTAAACGGCTCGGTGGCAATTGCAGTCTCAAGTTGTCCCACAGAGATCCGGAGTGCAATTTGGGATGGTGAGGAGGCCGCTCCGCGCTGCTAGCGTCTGGTCGTCCGCCGCGAGGTCAAATCGGCCAAGGCGATCAAATCTACCCTGTCCAACGCCGCACCGGACACGCCTCTCTTGCGCCTGGCGCAGATGCCAGGGCAGCGCTCCTGGGTCGAGCGCAGCTTCGAGGATGGTAATGGCGAATGCGGAGTGGCGGACTATCAGGTGCTGGGGTGGCGGGCGTGGCATCACCACGTGACGATGCTGATGTTGTTCATTGCCCAGCAACCTGTCGCTCACTAGCCCGGCCTGACGTTGCTGAGGCCGCGCGACATCGTCGAGATGCTGAAGGAAACCCTGCCGCGCACCGGAAGGCAAAGAGGCACCGGTTGAACGGATCAATCAACTACACGAACACCGGGGGGACCCCATAGGCATTAAAATAGCGCTTGACCCGACGCGAATCGGTAAGATCCCAGGCGTAGATGCAAACCGCATCGCTCCCCCCGGACGCCTTCCAAGACCTTCTGGACCGGCTCCCGCCCGACTTTTACCTCGGCGCCCTCGCGGTATCAACCAAGGCGATCGAGCGGTGTCGCAAGGTCGGTGACGGCACTCCCTGTGCCGCCTCGCCATGCACGCGGCCCCGGCGGCATGTCCCCGAATCAGACCGCCGCCTGGGCAGCCATGACCGGGCCGGCGCAATTGAGCGATCCCGCGGCAAATACCGGTTGGACGAGGCGGTGCCGTTTCTCAAGGCCCTGATCGAGCAGCAACTGGCCGAGCGGGCCGGCAGCGCCAATATCCGCTGGGCCGGCAGCGCCAATGTCCGCTGGGCCGGTCGCACTCTGTGTGTGGTGGACGGCACTCACATCAAGCCACGCGCCAGCAAGGGGACGGACTGGCTGGTGCGTGCCGGGTTCGATCTCGGCACCGGCGGCTTCTTTCACCTCGAACTGACCGACCAGCACGGCGCCGAATCGGTGGAGCGCGGTGCGCCGAAGCCCGGCAAGGTGCGCATTGGCGACCGCAACTACGCCAACGCGGCCGCGCGACACCGTTTTCGCGAGCAAAGCGGCGGGCCGGCCGACTTCATCGTGCGGGTGCGCTGGAAAGCCTTCGTTCTCAGCCGGCCCGGCAGCGCGCCGTTCGATCTGATCGAGCATCTCGGCACGCTGCCGTCGGATATGACGCCGCACAAGGTTCGGCTCGAATCACTACGCCGCCGCTTGGACTGGTTTCCAAACAAACGCCGCGGCGTCAACGCGACCCATCCCGCGGTCGTTATCGGCATGGCGGCCTTCTCGGTGTTCTTCAATACAAAGCCCGTTCCTTCCTCGCTCACCAACGCAAATTCGGCAATTGGCCGGAGCTTGCTCAGTCCGCACGCGGACCTAATCGGCCTTCTTGTCGAGAACCTTCTGCGCGATGTCGCGCTGGCACCCCATCCCGTCGATCATGATAATCGCCCCTTCGATCGCCAACATCTCCCAGCTTGGGGATCGCGATGATCTCGTTGGATTTTTCCGCTACCTGGACCTGGCCAAGCACGAGGCGCTGGCGGGCTGCGAAAGCCGAAACCATGTGGATGGCGGATTTGCCGGTGCCTTGGACCGGCGCACGGTCCTGCCATCAATGGCGATCACACCGGCCGGAATGCCGGTCAAGGCGGCAATTTAGGCGACGAAGCTCCGCTGGAACCGGTCGGTGTCCAACACCGCCAGGATGTCGCTGAGGTGGCCTTGGTCCGGCGCACTATCTTTGAACGGGCGGAAGCGCTGCAGAGACGCCAGCTTTTTAACCCAGAACCGAGCAATCTCGGTGAAGGCCTCAGCCCCGGCAAGCACGCCGAGCAGGCACAGCCGCAGGACCTCATCGAGCGGGTAGGCCACCTTCCCTTGCTGCCGCGGGTCATGCAGGTCCTTGAAATGACAGAAGAGGACGACCGTTTCGTCGAAAGCGCCACAGTCCGTCGTTGCGTCGTCCATCGCCGTTCCCCGCTCAGCGATTGCCCTAGACGTCAGCTGTCCGGGTCTTGACCCGACCGTTGTCGGAACCAATCGCGGTATGGCTTTCGCCGGCCATCCGTTCGGGATCGTCCCCAGTATCGACCGTTAGGCGCAAATATGAGTAGACAAAGCGGCCTTCCGGGCTGGCTACGCAGCTTTCGTCGCGTCAGGTTCCACAGCTAAATAGAATTGCGCCGACCGTTAAAATTTAAGGAAATTAGGATCGTTTAACGTGAAGCAACCGAAAACATCGTGATTGCGAGCAATAGTGTGAAGAATGCGCATGGCCGGTTTGATGGGGTGTTGGATAACGTGCCCCAGGTTAGTCCAAACAGCGATTTGCCATCGACAAGTGCAGCAGTATGGAGCAATTGCCACCAAGCAAGGTGGAGCCGACTGACGTATAATTCCTCATGGTCTTCAGTTGGTTAGAGCGATTGCCGATAATAGTGGCAAAAAGTGGGCCAGCCGGCATTTTTCGCTTGCCCCGGCTCGATTCGGTCAGATTCTGTGCGGACGTGCCGCCGCCACCCGCCCTCTCAGATTTGAGCCGTGGAGAGCTTGAGGCTCTGCTTGAGCTGTTCGGCAAAGTTGCAGCTCTGGAAAAGGTTGTTGCCGAACAGCGTGACGAGATCGCCCGTCTGAAAGGTCTGAAAGGCCGCCCCTCCATCAGACCGAGCGGTATGGACAAGGGGACGGAGCCTGCCAAGCCCGCCCAACAGGATAAGCCGCGGCGGCGCGGCAAGGTGACGCCCCGGGTCAACATTGAGGACCGGGTGGAGAAAGCCGCGGCCGTGCCGGAAGGCTCGCGCTTCATGGGACACGAGCCGTTTCTGGTGCAGGATCTGATAATCTCGGCCAGTGCCACCTGTTACCAGCGCGAACGCTGGGTCACGCCGGACGGACGCACCATCCTGGCCCCTGTGCCGGAGGGAATTGACTGCCGCCATTTCGGCCCCGAACTCTGCCGCTTCGTGCTGATGCAATATCATCAGGGGCAGTGGACCCTGCCCCGGCTGGTAGCGTTGCTGCGGTCGGTCGGCGTGTCGATCTCGAAACGCCAGGTGCAACGCCTGCTGACCGACAAACAGGAAGGCTTCGTCAGCGAAGCCCGTGATGTTCTGCGCGCCGGGCTGGAGAGCTCGCCCTATGTGTCCGTAGACGACACCGGCGCGCGCCCTAAGGCCAGGAACGGGTTTTGCACGCGGATCGGCGATGACTGGTTCACCTGGTTCGGCACGACGTCATCGAAGAGCCGGCTGAACTTTCTCGATCTGTGGCGCGCCGGGCATAGCGATTACGTACTGAATGACGCGGCCTACGGCTACATGCTCAAGCACGCCCTGTCCGCGCCGCTGATCGCCCGACTGATGGCCGAACCGCAGACGGACGTCGCGGATGAGGCGGCGTGGCTGGCGCATCTCGAGCGGCTCGACTTCACCGCGCTGGATGTGACGCCCAATCCGGTCCGTGTCGCCACCGAGGGCGCATTATGGGGCAGCGTCCAGTCGCATCGGTTCCTCTGCGACGCCGTCGTGCTGAACGACGATGCCGGGCAGTTCAACGTCGGCGGCACGCGCTGTGCTGAATCCACGCCGAACGGTTGGTGCACAAGCTGGACACGTTCACCGACAAGCAGCGAGCGGCACAGGCACGGGTTCGCGGCCTGACCTGGAACTTCTATGCCAGCCTGAGGGGTTTATCGGTTCAACCCGAGCCGGCGCCGTTGCGTTGCCTTGCGCGACCGCTTCGACCGCATCTTTCTGCGCCGAACCGGCTTCGTCACGCTGGACCGCTTGCTGGCGCTGCTGCATGCGAACAAGGCCGAATTGCTGATGGTGCTGGAGCGGCCGGAGATCCCGCTGCACACCAACGGCTCGGAGAACGACATCTGGTGCCACGTGACGCGGCGCAAGGTCAGCGCCGGGACACGCAGCGATATCGGCCGCGACTGCCGGGATGCCTACCTCGGTTTGGCCAAGACCTGCGACAAGCTTGGCATCGCGGTCTGGGACCATCTGGGCAGCAGACTGAAGGTCGCTGGGCACGCTCGACCATTACGTCAGGGCGAAGATCCGGCCCGCCTGATCGGCGGCGGTGCCCGGCGTTTTGCCCCTATTACTCGAAATCATTGTGGCGAGGTACTAGGGCCTGTCGTCAATTAAGCCAGACGACGTGGCGGCGAGGTGGACGGCGGCGAGGAAGTTGCGGGCGGTCTTGTCGTATCGGGTGGCAATGGCACGAAACTGCTTGAGCCTGGCGAAGAAGTTCTCGATCAGGTGGCGCGCCTTGTAGAGTTCGCGATCAAACGAGCGCGGTGAGCGGCGGTTGGCCTTTGGCGAGATCACGGTTGCCTTGCCGGTGGCGGCGAGCGGCTCGATCACCCGCTTGTCAGCGTTGAACGCTTTGTCGGCGATCAACGTGCCAGCTTGCATATCGGGCAAAGGTGGTCGGTACCGACCAGATCGTGAGCCTCGGCGCCGGTCAGATGGAAGCCGACGGCGTTGCCGAGGGCATCGACCAGGGTATGGATCTAGGTGCTCAATCCGCCGCGCGAGCGGCCGATCGCCTGGTTCTCGCCGGCTTTTTTTGGCGCCGGCACTATGCTGATGGGCACGTACGATGGTGCTGTCGATCATTGCGTATTCATTGTCAGCGTCAGCCGCAAGATGCTGAAAGACCCTTTGCCAAACAGCGGCCCATCGACTGAAGCGCCGATGGAGGTTCTTCCAGTCACCGAAGCGTTTCGGCAGATCACGCCAGGGGATGGCGGCTCGATAGCGATAGAGCACGGCCTCGACGAACAGGCGGTTGTCCGCCGCGGTCACCCCTACCGAACCGGGCCGGCCGGGCAAAAGTCCTTGATCCGCTCCCATTGGTCATCGCGTAGTCAGTAGCGCCGCATCGGTCAGTCTCCAAAGCTGACCGCCTACGAATCGAAGAATGCGGCGCGCCGGAATCGCCTATTTTCGGCCTTATGCAGATTGACCGCCGACGTTTAAGTACGGACTCACTCAACCAGCGAAACGACGAAGATGGCAGGGACCGGGAGGCCAGAAGGTCATCGCTAATTGACGACAGGCCCAAGTGCTAATTACTCCATAATGCCGCATATCTCCGGTGCGTGCACTTTTTGGAATGCGATCACCATACGGTATGGTCACTCTATGTGACGAGACTGCGAGAAGCTTAATGGCAGCATCCAAATTCTGCCCGTCCTCCTTTGACTCAATCCAGGCAGCCTAGCCTAGGGTTTTCGTAACTACGGAGCCAAGTTCTGGCGGTCATTGCGTTGTCAAGCGGATGGCAGAACCTGGGTAAGCCGTCCACCCGTACGTAACGGCTCGACGCGGCAAGCCAGTCCAGTGCGATCGTTGGTCTCGACCAGAACCCCGCAGATTGTCGCGGCACCTTGAGCGGGAGAGAGCCTCTCAGTAGGCATTTTGCGCCAGAAACGCAACGTAGCTCCAGTTTTGGCCATCCCAATGACGCTATCATAGTCCCCGCACATCCCAGCATCAGACTGAAAAGCTGTCCCCCCTGGTAAAATTTGGCTGTCAGCCGTCGGGCAATGCGTATGAGTTCCTACAACTAGCGATATTTGCCCGTCAAAGGCATGTCCATAGGCCATCTTTTCACTGCTCGCTTCCGCATGAAAATCAGCTACGATAGCATCAACTGTGGTACCGAGCCTATACTTTGTCAACAAATTCGCAGTTCCTCTGAATGGACAATCCAAAGGATCCATGAAAAGCCTGCCCAAAGCCTGCAATACGAGTGCTCGACGACCATCTGAAAGTTTGATCAGCACCGAACCGTTTCCTGGCGTCCCAGGTGGGTAGTTTAGTGGGCGTATAAGTCTCGGCATTTCAGCAATATAGGGAATGATCTCCTTACGGTCCCAAGCGTGATTACCCAACGTCACAACATCTGCACCGGCAGCAAATAGACTTTTGGCCATGTCTGGCGTAAGGCCGAAGCCGTGGGAAGCGTTTTCGGCATTCACAACCGCTAGATCGACCCGGAGATCGTGCCGCAACGATGGCAAGGCGGAGATCACACCTTCACGTCCGCGCCGGCCGACTATGTCACCCAAAAAAAGAATCCTCATTCGTACTCCGCGTGAGCCTACGATATTGCTACCGAGTTTCAGCTAAATGGCGTTTGCTATGCCGATCGACAATAACATAGCTTGAGTCTGTTATGGCCTAGCTTGTTTCGTAAGGCCCAAATCCGATCGCTCCAAGGCCAAAGAAATTGTCGCGCAAGAGATTTTGGCCCCAAGCTTCCAGAGTATAGCGCTAGCCAAGGAATTGGGCAGGTTCTTCGGCGCGACTCCATGGAAGTGGCGCTGCCTTTGCTGTATCCATTCGGTGAGGACTGCGGCGGTTCGTGCCGCGCCGTTTCCGCTCAGAGGCTGTCCCGAAACGCCCACGGAAGGGCTCGAATCCGGAATTTCCAGCGAATCTAGGCGGTTAAGCCCCCTCTGAACCTGGAGCCTACGAATGTGGACCCCCGAAACCCGAGCCGAGCACGATCGCGACGACCTGCGCCATCCCAGTGATCTCACCGATGCGGAATGGGAGATACTCGCCCCGCTGCTGCCTCCGCCAGCCGAAACCGGCCGGAAGCGGTTCTGGGAGATGCGCGAACTGATGAACGCGATCTTCTTCGGCCTGCGCGGCGGCGTCCCCTAGCGGATGCTGCCGAAGCACTTCCCGCCGCACCAGACGACATACCGCTGGTTCATGCGCTTCCGCGACGACGGAACCTGGAAAGGCCTGAACCGTCATCTGGTTATACATAATCGTCAACGGTCGGGCCGACATCGGCTGTAAGCCCCCGATAGAAACGTCACGCGCGTCCCCGATAGAAATGTCACAAAGGCAGGCTTTCGTCATCGCGGCGTTCGGAGTGACGTGTGATGACGAGGGTGTTCCAGATGGGCGACCGGGAACTGACCCGGCTGCGCGT
>NZ_CAIWTY010000054.1 GCF_903915725.1 uncultured Rhodopila sp. | reverse complement strand
GTCGGCCTGCCGCGCCCGCGCGACCGGCTGGCGCCGGAGTTCGATCTGCTCAAGCGCACGGCGCTGCGGGCGGTCAACCGGTCCCTGGCGCCACCGCCGGAGCTGCACCGGACCGGGCCGGGCGTTTCACCCTGGCTGTGATCATTCACGAAAACGACGTATCATCAGGCAGGTGCGCGTCCTGACCGCGGGTTGCGGCCGGCACCGGCAGGCCATCTTGCAACCCGCCGGGAAATGGTGAGTCTCCGGAGTCTGTCATGCGACCTGTTGCGGCCTGTTAATGCGTAATCAGCGCCGGATCCGGGGCGAGCGTCACCGGAACGGCGCCAGGGCGGTCAACCCAGTTCTTGCCAATATTGTTCTCGGTGTAGCTGTCCGCCGACTCCGGCAGGACGGTCGCGTTCCAGGTGTCCCATTCGGCGGTCAGGCGATCATAGATATCCTTCCGGCGGTCCTTCAGATTGGCCCGCTCCATCGGATCGTCAACGACGTTGAAAAGGAAGGTGTTGTCGAGCACCTTCAGATACTTCCAATCGCCGACACGCGCCGCACGCTGCCAGAGCGATTTGTAGCGCCAGAACAGCTTGCGTTCGACTGGCGCCGCGCCATCGGCCAGTTGCGGCAACAGGCTGATCCCGTCCGGCGGATAGGCCGGGTCCGGCGCTGTCCCGGCGGAGGCGAGCAGGGTGGGCATCCAATCCATGTTGGCGGTGACCTGCTGGCTGACCAGGCCTGCCGGAATCCGCGCCGGCCAACTGATCAGCGCCGGCACCCGCAGCCCGCCCTCCAGCAATTCCTCCTTGCGGCCGTTGAACGGCCAGGTATCGGCAAAGCGCTCGCCGCCATTGTCCGACGTGAAGATGACAATCGTGTCGCGCTCCAACCCGTGCGCCTGCAGCGCGTCGAGCACCCGGCCGACCTGCCTGTCGAGTTCGAGAATGATCGCACGATAGGCGGCCTGCGACCCGCCATCATAATGGCGAATGCTCGTGCCGATCAGGCGCTCCGACTCCGCCTGGTCATTCGGTCCCTCCCACGGCCAGTGTGGCGCGCTGAAATGCAGGCTGAGGAGGAAGGGCTGCTTGCCGGCAGCATAGCCATCGATGACCTGCACCGCGCGGTCGCCGAGCAACGTGGTCATGTAGCCGGTCTTTTCCACCGGCACGTCCTCTTCCCACAGATCGGGCCGGCCGTCGGTCGTCGTGTGGCGGAAATAATCGACCGCGCCGCTGCGATAGCCGAAAAAATGATCGTAACCGCTTTTCAGCGGGCTGAAGTCCGGCAGGCTGCCGAGATGCCATTTGCCGACCAACGTGGTGGCGTAACCGGCCTGCTTCAGCAGCGACGGCAGGGTCGGGTGCCCCGGCGGCAGGCCGATATTGGGCTTGCTGATCGGCGGTGCAATCGGCTCCTCCAGCCCCACCGGCAGGCGCGCCTGATAGCGCCCGGTGATGATCGCCACGCGCGAAGCGGTGCAGACCGGCGAGTTCGAATAGGCCTGAGTGAAGCGCGCGCCCTGCCTGGCGATGCGGTCGATATTCAGCGTTTCGAAATCGCGCCGGCCATTGCTGGAGATATCGGCATATCCCATGTCGTCGGCGACGATGAAGACGATGTTCGGCCGTGCCGTCTGAGCCTCGGCCGGCGGTACCATCGCGCCAGCCACGGCCGTTGCGGCGCCGGTGGTGGCAACGGTCTGCAAAACCCGCCGCCGGGTCAATGAGTTGGCCATGGTCTACGTCCTTGCTGTTCATTTCTGCGACACTAAAGAGTGTCCGGCAGACGAGACTTAAAGTCCCAGATTTCCTCGCAATGTTTCGTGCTCATACTCGCGGTGGAAAATACCCCGTCGCTGCAGTTCCGGTATGAGGTGGCCGGTCAGTGCCTCGAAACCCCAGTCGTAGCGCAGGACGAACGCGAGAAAGTTGAAACCGTCCGCCGCCCCGTGCTCATAGCGCTCCTGCAGTTGGTCGGCGATATTCTCGACCGAGCCGATGGGGAACCAGTGCCCGGCGGCGCTGTAGTGATAGACGATCAGATCTCTCGCGGTACGTACCTTGCCGGTTTCGATGAGTGTGCGGAACACCTCATAGCGCGACTGGCGGCCCTGCACGGACGCAACCTCGGGCAGGTCCTCCAGACGGATGGGCGCTTCGAGGTCGACGTCTTCGAAGTCGATGCCCGCAAACTGGCCGGCCAGCGCGCGGCGCCCCTCGTCGAAATCGATATCGTCGACAATCTTGCGCCAGGACCGCTGGGCTTCCTCGTCCGTGGAGCCGATCACCGGCGCCACCCCGGGCAGGATCTTGACGGCGTCGGGCGACCGTCCGGCCGCCCGTGCGCGTTCTTTGAAATCGGCATACAGGGCAGCGGACGGTGCCAGCTCCATGAGGCCGGTGGTGAAGATCACGTCGGCGACCCGGGCGCCGAGCCCGCGGCCGGCTTCGGAGGATCCAGCCTGTGCCAGAATGGGCTTGTCCTGCGGGCTGCGCGAGATGTTGAGCGGTCCGCGAACGGAATAGTTGCGGCCGCTCCAGTCGATGCGGTGCACCTTGGCGGGATCCACCGTCTGCTGGTTCCGCTCGTCACGGCCAACCGCATCGGGTTCCCAACTGGTCCAGAGCGCCTGCACGACGGCGGCGAATTCCGCCCCAAGGGCGTAACGGTCGTCGTGGCCGGGCAGGCTCTTGCCGAAATTCTGTTCGCCCGCCGACGAAGTCACCAGATTCCATCCGGCCCGTCCCCTGGAAATATGATCCAGTGAGAGGATTTGCCGTGCCACGTTGTAGGGCTCGGTAAACGTGGTCGAGACCGACGCGATGAGACCGATACGCGAGGTATGCGCCGCGACCGCGCTCAGCAGCGTCACCGGCTCCAGCGATGGGCGCGGTGCGGTCTCGCTTGTCGCGACCGTATCGGCCAGGAAGATCGTATGGATTTTGGCCTGTTCGGCCTGGCGCGCCTGCTGAATAAAGACATCGATGTCGAGCAGGTTTTCCCCCGCGCTCCGGTCGCCCGCCTTACGTGCCGCGCCGGCCGAGCCGAGGAGCTGACCAAGCACAAGACCCGGGCCGCGCTCGCTGATGCGGTTTCCCCATTTTTCACTCATGAGAGTCGCTATGCCAGGACATCGGCACAGACGCGGCTTGCGAATTTGCCGGCATCCACACTCGGTTTGATAACGCCCACCGACTTCAGGTCATCGACGTAGAAGGCGATCTCCTCCACGAACGGGCGCTGCACCGGATGATGATCGCTGGTGACGGAATCCAGCATCTTGGCCAGGTCTTCGGGCCGCTGCTTCGGCGCAAACGGGGCGTAGATCGCACCGGACTCGGCCTGATGTTCGCTGGCCCATTGCGCCGCTTCGATTACGGCACGGGTGAGAGCCGCAGCCACCGGGCGGTCGCTGCGGATCAGGCTGCCACGGATGCCGAGAACGCAGCAGGACAGGTTCTCGTAGCCGTTCTCGAGATTGTTGGTGACCTCGATCAGGTTGTTGTTGCGCTTAAGGATAAAGGCCAGCGGATCGCTGGTGCTGAGCGCGTCGATCTCACCCTTTTGCAGCGCCTCACCAAGCATGTCGGGCGGAAATTGCTTCCACTCCACGTCGTTGTCCGGATCGATGCCGTGCTTTTTTAATACGATCGAGAAAAAGTTCTTGTCCACCCCGGAGACGTCGCCGACACCCAGTCGCTTCTTGCGCAGATCGGTGATCCCTTTCAGACCGGAGTCGGAGCCTGCAAGAATATGCATGCAGCCGCCATGCGTGCCGGCTGTCAGCTTGACATCGAACCCTTGTTCCAGAGGCTTCAGCCAGCGCAGGATCATGCCGACACCGGCGTCGGCCTTGCCCGTGGAGATCGCCTCCAGCAAAAGATCCGTTGAACCCGCCCAGTTGACGAACTCGACGTCGAGGTTGTGCTTGGTAAAGAAGCCTTTTTTGTCGGCGACCGGAATGGCTATCATGCAAAGTGCGGTCGGCATCCAGGCCAGCGTCACCTTGCGCGGTGGCCCTTCGAGCCGAGGCGTGTCCTGAGCCAGGACCCGCATGGCGGGTGGCACCATGCCAGCCAGCGAAAGGGCCGAAAGCAGATGCCGCCGCGACACACCGAACGTTGATTGGATCATGACGGGCTCCATCGGTCCGTGAGGGTGGAATACATATTCACACGCCCCACAAGGGTGGTCAATAGGTAAGTAACAATGTGCGTGTGTGTAATCTGCATAAGGCGCGGGCGAACGCGCTTATCCCGCGCGGACCGGGCGGCGCAGCAGCGCCAGCCGCTTGCCGCGCAGATCGGCCGCGAACTCGATGGCGGAACCGGGCAGGGCGAGTAGCCGGCTGTTGTGCTCGGTCCAGGTCAGGCCGATCACCTGCACGTTGCGCGATGGAGCGCTACCATATCGGCGGAATGTTGCCACCCTCGCGAAACAGCCGCGGCTGGCTCTGATCGTAATGCGCCTCGCGCACCCAGCGATCGGCATGCGCGCGTATGTTGTTCAGCGTCGCATCGCACTCTCCGGCGAGGCGCCGATCGGCGTCGATCTCTATTCCAACTCTTGACCACGTGTTTGAACGATTTATACGCTGATCTCCAGAGAAATGCATGGCAAGCGGAAGCTTGCCGGTCGGCCCGCTCGTCCGGCCCCATCCACCACCATAGGACCCTCCCATGGCCGCGCCGAGACGCCTGCATCTGAACCTCAATTTTCTCTCGGCCGGCAGCCATGCGGCGGCGTGGCTCTGGCCTGGCAACCGGCCCGGCGCCTTCGTCGACCCCACCTACCTGATGGAAACCGCACGCCTCGCCGAGCGAGGCACGTTTGACGCGGTGTTTCTCGCCGATCATCCCAGCATGCCCGCGCGTTCGGATCTCCGCCCGTTCCAGGCGCTGGAGCCGAGCATCGTTCTGACCGCGATCGCCGGCGCGACCAGCCATATCGGCCTGATCGGAACAATCTCCTCCAGTTACAACGCGCCCTGGAACATTGCCCGGCGCTTCGCCTCGCTGGACATCATCAGCGGCGGCCGGGCGGGCATCAACATCGTTACTACAGCCGATCGGACCGCGGCGTTCAATTTCGGGTCGGAGGCGGCGGCCGACCATGCCACCCGCTATGACCGGGCCGTCGAGTTCACCGATGTCCTCAAAGCCCTGTGGAACAGTTGGCAGGATGACGCGCTGGTCGGGGACAAGGCGACCGGCGTCTTCATCGACCGCGCCCGGGTCAACCCGGCCCATCACCACGGGCGCTATTTCC
>NZ_CAIWTY010000053.1 GCF_903915725.1 uncultured Rhodopila sp. | reverse complement strand
CCCCATGGGCGTTAAAATAGTCCGCAGCAGCTGCGTTTGTCCCCCGTCATGGTGCGCGGAGGCGCACCATCCACGCCTTGCGGTGCGGGTTTAGGCAACGGCGTGGATGCCGACCTGCGTCGGCATGACGGGGGGAAGCAGTAACCGCCGGCCGCTATTTTAACGCCTATGGGGCCTCCGCCCGCCATGACGGCAACGGCGTCCGTGCCGATGTATCAATCTAAATACGGACCGGTATAACGGAGCTTGTACCGGCCACCCACGACTGACGGCGCTGGCCGGGGCAAAGGCGGAGATGGCCGGACGAAATCCGGCCATAACGCTGAAAGAATGGCGCCTCTCTCCCGTGGCTCACACCGGAATCAGCTTCACCTTCCGCCCATCCACCCCCAGCGCGATCCGCCCCTGCTTCAGCAGCAGCGCATCCGTGCCGAACACTTCCCGCCGCCAACCTTGCAGCGACGGCACATCCGGAGCCTCCTCCAGAGCCAGCCGATCGATATCCTCCGAGCTGGCGACCAGCCGCGGTGCGACGTGGTGCTGTTCGGATTTCGTCGCCAGCAGCACCTTCAGCAGCGCCACCAGCGCGGCGGAGGGACGGTTGCTGTCCCGCTGCTGCGGCGCCGGGGCCAGATCGGCATCGGGCACGCGCTTTGCCGCGGCCAGAACCTCCAGCAGCGATATGCCGGAACGGCCCTCGGCGAAGCCGCGCGTGATTCCCCGCACCCGGGCCAGCGCCTCCGGGTTCGTTGGCGCGGTCGCGGCGATCTCCAGCAGCGCCTCGTCCTTGATCAGCCGCTGGCGGGGGATGTTGACCCGCTGCGCCTCGCGCTCCCGCCAGGCGGCGGTCTCCTTCAGCACATACAGGAACCGCTTGTTGGTGGAGCGCGGCCGCAGCCTCTCCCATGCGGTCTCCGGATCGGTGCGGTAGGTGTCCGGGTTGTTAAGGATCGCCATTTCCTCGGCCACCCAGCTCAGCCGCCCGTCATGCTCCAGCCGCTGCTTCAGGCGCAGATACACTTCTCGCAGCCAGGTCACGTCGGCGGCCGCATAGGTGACCTGCGCATCCGACAAGGGCCGGACGGACCAGTCGCTGAAGCGGTGCGCCTTGTCGATGTGGCCGCCGGTCAGCGCCGAAACCAGGGCGTCGTAGCCGACCTGATCGCCGAACCCGGCGACCATTGCGGCGACCTGGGTGTCGAACAGCGGGTTCGGCACCGCGTTGTAGCGCAGCACGAAGATTTCCAGGTCCTGGCGGGCGGCGTGAAACACCTTCATCACCGCGGCATCGGCGAACAATATGCCGAGCGGGGCGAGGTCGATCCCCTCCGCCCCGGCGTCGATGACCGCGACTTCGTTTTCCCCGGCGATCTGCACCAGGCACAGCTCCGGCCAGTAGGTGCGTTCTCGCATGAACTCGGTGTCAACGGTGATGAACGCCTCAGCGTGCATGCGCTGGCAGAACGCTTCCAGGTCAGTCGTTGTGCTGATGAGCGTGGGCGGCGGGAATGCGGGGCGTGTGGATCGGGGCATGCGCAGCTTCTACACGCCTGCGTGTGAAAGACCAAAGCCGGTTGCGGTGCACCATGCGCCGCACGAGCGGAACCGCCCATGGGAGGCGCCCCGCCCATGCCTGCAGCAAGACGGCAATGCGCCATGTGGTGCTGGCTTCGATGCCGGCCAGGCGCACGCTCAACGATTGGATCATGGCGCCTTCGGCTTGCAGGCTGGTCAGCGCGCGGTCTCGCTCAGCCGTCATGGCCAGAACCTCGTCGCGGGTTTTTCCCAGCGCCTCGGTCAGGCGGTCCCTCTCTTCGGAGAGGCAGCCGATCTCCAGCCTGGCGGCGTCCAGCGCCGCGGCGGTGCGGTCTCTGTCCCCGGTCAGGCCGTCGATCTCTTGCCGAGCGGCGTCGAGCGCCTCGGTAAGCCGCAGGGTTTCGCCGGCAAAGCCCTGAGCCTTTTGGATCGCATCCGCCAGGCGTTCGCCGATGCCGGCATTGTCCCGGCGCGCTTCGCCGAGCAGTCGCTGCAGCGCGGCCCGGTCCAGTTGCGCGTGCGACGGACCAGACAGGCTGAAACCAGCCGCCGCCGCCCGTGTTTCGCCGCCGACGCGGACTTTCGACGGTTCCGCCGTGGCCCGGTGCGCCGCCAGACCGGCCTCAACCGATATCGTATCCGGCAATACCGGCCGGAGCTTGCTGAAAAGATACGCCGGATCTTCGATCAGCCGCGGGAAGGCGAGAAAGATCAGCGGGATATCGGCTTTGACCAGCCGCTCCAGCAGGTGATGGAAGCCGACGGCAAGCAGGCGGGCCTGATCCACGGGACTGGTGGAGAACACCATCCCGCCGGGCGTGTGGCCGACATGCTCCCAGGTCCGCTCCAGCTCGCCCATCCAGGGGAAGCGTTCGTGCTGCGCCTGAAGCTCAAGGATGCAGCGGCTCGCCGCGGCTTCGGTCAGGTCCCGCACCGGAATGATGACCGCATCGAACCGCAGCTCCGCGCGTTCGAGCAGATCGTGAACAAGCTCCCAGGTCCAGGGCGACTTGATGACGTAGGGCAGGTCTTCGCCGCCCGGCAGCGGCAGATCCTCCAGCCCGGCGTTCGCCCTCTCATCCCAAGCAGCGGAGGCGCCCGCCCGCGACAGGTTGGTATCAAGCCCGAGTTCGGTCAGATAGCGGACGAGAAAGCTCGTTCCGGCCCTGCCGGTGCCGGCGATCAGAAGGTGATTCGTCAAGACCCGACTTCTCCGATTTTTTCTTGGTTTTTTGCTTATGCCACGAATCGGTAACACGGGATGGCGCTTGCGTAATCATCTTTAACGGCGCCCGACCGCCGGCGACGAATACCCTGTTGCGGTGTCGCGGACTTGCCGCTATGACGGAGCCAATGTTCGCGGCACTGCCCTTCTCAGGCTCATCGACCGACGCAAATGCGTCCGGTCCCGCGCGCCCGTCCGGCCTCCTCCTTCGACTTATCAGCCCCTGAGCGTAACGCCGGGTTGCTGAACGCCGGCTTCGCTCAGGGGAACCCCTGAGCCTATAGTCGAGTCGAGTACATCCCCCGAGGACCCACGCATGAGCATCGACCATCCCAGCTTCGGCAAGCTGGACGACAACCGCATCATTATCTTCGACACCACCCTGCGCGATGGCGAGCAGTCGCCCGGCTTCTCCATGAACCTGGAGGAGAAGATCCGCATGGCGGAGGCGCTGACCGAGCTCGGCGTGGATGTGATGGAGGCCGGCTTCCCGATCGCCTCCCCCGGCGACTACGAAAGCGTCAAGGCGATCGCCGAATCCGTCGGCCAGCGCGATGACAGCCCTGTGATCTGCGGTCTGGCCCGCTCCGGCCGCGAAGACATCGCCCGCGCCGGCGACGCGGTGCGCGCGGCGAAGCGCAAGCGCATCCACAGCTTCATCTCCACCAGCCCGCTGCACATGAAATACAAGCTGCGGATGGAGCCGGACGAGGTGCTTCAGGCGGTGACCGCCAGCGTGACCCTGGCGCGGTCGTTCACCGACGACGTGGAATGGTCCGCCGAGGACGGCACCCGCACGGATCCCGACTTCCTGTGCCGCTGCGTCGAGGCCGCGATCAAGGCCGGGGCGACGACGATCAACATCCCCGACACCGTCGGCTATGCCCTGCCCGAGGACATGGAACGCATCTTCACCATGGTGCGCACGCGCGTGCCGGGAGCCGACGCGATCATCCTGTCCACGCATAACCACAACGATCTCGGCCTGGCCGTCGCCAACACCCTGGCCGCGATCCGGGGTGGCGTGCGCCAGGTGGAGGCGACCATCAACGGCATCGGCGAACGGGCCGGAAATGCCTCGCTGGAGGAAGCGGTGATGGCGATCCGCACCCGCCACGACGCGGTGCCGTTCAACAACAACATCAAGACGCCGAACATCCTGCGCGTCTCGAAGATGCTGGCGGCGATCACCGGCTTCGACGTGCAGCCGAACAAGGCGATCGTCGGCCGCAACGCCTTCGCGCATGAGGCCGGCATCCACCAGGATGGCGTGCTGAAGCATGCCGGCACCTATGAGATCATGCTGCCGGAAAGCGTCGGCTGGCAGAAATCCAGCCTGGTGATGGGCAAGCACTCCGGCCGCGCCGCGTTCCGCGACAAGCTGCAGACGCTGGGCTACACCATTGGCGACAACAAGCTGAACGACGCGTTCCGCCGCTTCAAGGATCTGGCGGATCGCAAGAAGGTGGTGTTCGACGAGGACATCGTCGCGCTGGTGGACGATGAGGTGATGCGCGACCATGAGCGCATCCGTTTCGTCTCGCTGGACCTGCATGCCGGGTCGAAGGGGCCGGCGCGGGCGGAGCTGGAACTGGAAGTCGATGGCGCGGTGAAGGCGGCGAAGTCATCCGGCAACGGGCCGGTGGACGCCACGTTCAACGCCATTCGCGAAATTTTCCCGCATACCGCCGATCTGGTGCTGTTCTCGGTGGGGGCGGTGACCGAGGGGACGGACGCCCAGGCGAAGACCACGGTCCGGCTGGAAGAAAACGGCAAGATGGTGGATGGCCAGGGCGCGGATTCGGACACGATCGTCGCCTCGGCGCGGGCCTATATCCATGCGCTGAACAAGCTGCTGGTGAAGCGGGAACGCACCGAGCCGGCGGCGCTTTCGGCCTGATAGGTCGCGCGCGGGGGGCCGGTTTCCGGCTCCCCGCCCCGCTTCAGTTGTAGCCGTAGAACCCGGTGTTGCTTTGGATCGGCCCGATGCTCGGACCGTAATAGGAGCCGGAGGTGGACACGCCGGGGATCGGATTGCCCGTGTCCTCATTCGTGGACGGTGCGACGGGTGCCGCCTGCGGGCCCGGACCGGTGATGCCCAGGGCCTTTGGATCGGCGGAGCAGGCCGTCAGACCGATTAACGCGATGATTAGGACGACATTTCGCATCGCAGCACTTTGATCGCTCGCCCGCCGGTTGTCCACCGGTCGATGGCGTCAGGCTCTGTCACCTTTCATTTCGGCCCGTTTCGCAACCCGGCTGAACCACCGCGGCCGTCCATCCGTATCTGTGATGGCAGCCGATCCCGGCGCCTGCAAGCGAAGGAACGCCCGTGCGCCTCTCCATGCGGATCTTGTGCGCCGCCGCGAGCCTGACCGCCTGCGGCGGAACGGCGCCTTCGGCACCGGCAGCCCCCGCCGGGCCGTCCTTCGATCCTATCGCCTTCTTTGATGGGCACACGCGGTCCAGGGGCGTGGTCGAGGACCGCTCGGGTGCGCCAACGGAACGGATCGCTACCGACGGCCATGCGTTCATCGGCACGGACCATCGGCTGCACCTGGTGCAGCACCTGACCTATGAGGACGGCAAAACGCTGGAGCGCAGCTGGACGGTCTGGCGGACCGGCCCGAACCGCTATGCCGCCACCGCCAACGACATGGTCGGCACCGCAGCGGGCGAGGCGGATGGCGGGACGTTCCACTGGCGATGGGTTCTTGCGCGCTCGCCGGGCAATCCGCTGACGAACGTGACGATGGAGCAGTGGATGTATGACGGCGGCGACGGCTCCGCGCTGATCCGCACGACGGTCAGCACGTTCGGATTTATCGTCGCCGAAGTAACGGAACATTTTACGCACGCCGGAACGGTGGCACAGGGGTCATGATTTGCCGGACGTGGTCTTGAGGCCGGGGGGCCGCAGCCGTTAGGACGGGGTTAGTCAGAGCGTTGGTCACGTACACCTGAATGTGTCGCAGCTTCACTCGGCGCGTAAAGTAACGTCCTTCCGGGAGGAAACGGGAGCGCACCGGCGGTCCCTTTGGATGGGGAGGGCGCCGATGCGCCAGAACCTGCTGGGACTGCCTTTGGCGGCGGCGGTTGCCTACGCCGCTGCTCTGCCCGCTCGGCGTTTCATCGTCGCTACGAGGATCGGGCAACTGGTCGCCCGGGTGGGATCGATCACCGCTCTTGTTAACGATTTCAAGCAGCAGGCGCAGCCGGGCGAGTCGGTGTTCGACGTCGCCATGCGCTCGGGCAAGCTCTTTTGCGACGGCCTGGCTGCGCGCGGCGCCTTCGCCGAACAGGCGGCGGCCGGTGGGCGGCAGACCGGCCCGTCGCAGCCCCGGGGACCGGGCGATGGGGCGACCCCGATCGGCATGCAGACACCTGCCGCCGGCGGATCCGCGGGGCAGAATCCGCTGCGCAGTGAGTTGCAATGTAAGATCCGCGACGCGCTCGCCGGTGGCGCCGGCACCAATGTAGTCCCCCAAAGCCAGGCAAATCCGGCGCTGGACCAGGAAAGCGCGCAAATTCTGATCCAGTTGGAGGGGAGACTGCCGGGGACGAGCAGGTTGGCCGACTGCTGACGCTGACCGGCAACAATCCGCGCATGCTGCAAGCACTCTTGCAGCGCACAGGTGGTGCCGACGGCGCGGCCGCACTCGAGACGATCCTCAACCGTCAGGCGCCGAATGGCTCGGCGGTCAGCCTCCTTAATCTCGTCCATGGCAATACGGATCGAGCCAACGCGCTCGCGCGGCTGTCAGGGATGTTCTCCGCCCAACCTGCCAAAACATTTTTTCAACCGCCGAATGCTGCGAGTTATGGTCTGAGCGACGTCAACTGGAAGCACATGCTGGACCGGCACACATACGAGTACTTCGACTTCGGCACCATTCAGAATGTCAAAAACGCCGCGACGATGTGGCCGCCCGGCACCACCCCGGCGCAGGTCATGGCGCGCCTGGATGAGGCCATGCAAATCGTGCAGCAGCAGGGGGTTATCCCGCAGGCGGAGGCGCAGGCGCGCGTGATGCTGAGCGACGGGCTTTTCGTTCAGGTCGGCGTTCGCCGCGGCTCGGGAAAAGGCGGCATCGTGGTCGGTCAATTCTTTCCGGTGGCCATTCAGCCCGATTCGCGGTGGAGCGATATCGAAACCGTTTCAGCTCCCGAGTTGAACGCGCTCAAGGCTCTGTTCGGACGTTGATCGGCGCCCGACGAGGGGGACCGTGTCCGGCCGACCGCGGACATGCGCCGCGCCGACCGGACACCGCGGGTTTGTTCCTCGCGGACTTTCGGACGCCAAGCGGTATCCGAAACTCTTCACGCAAGCAGAACGGCAGCTTTTTGGTTCACAATCCGGTAGAGCGAACGCTGACTTAGCACAGCAGAGGCGGCGGCGGCGCCCGCCCGTGTGGCGGCGAAGTCCGGTGGATGCCGCCATGGCTGCTCACTACATGGTTAGCAGCGTCATGCTTGGGCAATTGCCGAAGGATGCCGCGCGAGCGGCGTGACAGTGATCTCCATGAACGGGAAAAGCGGCAAGGACGACAGGATGCTGTGCAGCTCGTCGTGGTCCGTCACATCGAAAACGCTGACATTGGCGTAGCGTCCGGCCACCCTCCACAAGTGAACCCACTTGCCGGCACGCTGGAGTTCCTGCGCGCGAGCCTTTTCATCCGCCTTCAGGGTATCGGCGTGCGACGGGTCCAGGTCGTGTGGAATGCGCACTTCCATTTGGACGCAATACAACATTGATCTTTTCCCTATTGTCGCGCGTAGCGCCGCAGTTGATCCGGATCGAGCGTGACACCAAGGCCCGGGCCGGCAGGCAGGTGGATGCGGAAATCCTCGAAACGCAGCGGCTCCGTCACCAGATCGCCGGTAAGGATCTGCGGGCCAAAATGCTCGCAGCCCCATGTCAGATCTCGCAGTCCGGCGAAGACGTGCAAGTGCGCCGCCGCACCTATGGAACTTTCCAGCAGGCAGCCGCCGTAAAGGCCGATGCCGGCGGCCCGGGCGACGGCCGCGACATCGCGCGTCGCTAATAGTCCGCCATGCTTGACGAGTTTCAACGACACGACATCGGCCGCGCCGGCACGTGCTACGTCCAGCATGTCGTGGCTCGAGAACACGCACTCATCGGCCATCAGCGGCACGGCGGAGCGTGCGCGCAGGCGCGCCATGCCGGGGAGGTCCCAGGCCGGCAGCGGCTGCTCCACCAGAGTGACGCCGATCTCCGCCAAGATCGGGAGGCAGCGCAGCGCCGTGGTTTCGTCCCATGCCTGATTGGCGTCGACGATCAGGGTTGCCCGGCCTTCCAGCGCGCTGGCGAGCCGCCGCATGCGCGCCATGTCGGTGTCCGGCGCCTGGGCGCCAACCTTGACTTTGAACGTGTTGTGCAGGCGGGCGGCTATTTTCCGTTCCGCCTCCTCGATTTCCTGGCCGGGATCGCCGGATGCGAGGGTCCAGATCACCGGCACGCTGTCGCGCACCACGCCACCCAGAAGCTGCACCGCCGGCACGCCCAGGGTTTTGCCGACAGCGTCGAATAGAGCGCTCTCGAGGGCGCCCTTCGCGGCATTGTTGCGTTTTGCCGCTTCGTCCATCCGGACACGGGCGGCTTCGAAGCGCTCCGCCGCCGCGCCGATAAGAGCGGGCGCCAGGTAGGTATCGATCGTTGCCTTGATACTCTCGACGCATTCCTCGCTCCATCGCGGGCCGCCGAGTGTTGCAGCTTCACCGATGCCGATAACGCCGTTGCCGAGGCGCAATTCGACGATGACATAGCTCTGCGCGGTGACGGACAGGGAAGACAGCTTGTGTTTCCGAACCGTCGGCACATCCACGATCGTGCTCTTGATCGCACTGATCGTCAGGTCGCGCTTCAGGTCGTCGGGGAGGGTTGTGTCCGGCATGATTGGCTCCGCGAAAAAGCCCGGCCGCCGCCATCGGCGGCCGGGTAAGGCGTCAGGCGGCTTCGGCGTGCGCCCGAGTCACCACGGTTTTCGGTGCCACCGCGCTCTCCGGGTGCAAAACGAAATCGAAGGTGATCTCGGCGAACGGTGCGTTCAGGCCCCGAGCGTGGATCGCCGCCTGATCGGTTGAACGCCGCACTTGCGGGATCAACCCGTCGCGCGTGGCGAAGGCGAAGTCGTCGTGCAGATAAGCATCGCCGTCGATGTTGATCTGCGTCGTCAGTTGGCGATAGTTCGGTGCCGAGACGAAGAAGTGGATATGCGCCGGGCGGTTGCCGTGACGGCCGAGTTGGTCCAGCAACTTCTGCGTCTGGCCGTTCGGCGGGCAGCAATAGCCCGAGGGCAGCAGGGACCGGAACGTGTAGCGTCCCTCGCCATCGGTTTCGATGCGGCGGCGTAGGTTGTATTTGGGCTGCGACGGATCGAAGAACGAGTACCCGCCGAGGGTGTTGGCATGCCAGACATCGACGATGGCGCCGGCGACCGGCTTGCCGTGCATGTCGCGCACCTGGCCGTCCATGAACAGGACTTCCCCCTGCTCGCTGCCATCATCAAGCCGCGCCTCGCCCTTGGACAGCGGTGCGCCGGCCACGTAAAGCGGGCCTTCGATCGTGCGGGGCGTGCCGCCCTCGATACCGGCTTTGCGCTCCGCCTCGTCCATGCGCAGATCGAGGAAGGTTTCGATGCCGAGACCCGGCACCAGCAGTCCGGCTTCGTTCGCCTGGCCGAGTGCGGTGATATAGCTCACCGCGGACCAGAATTCGTCGGGCTGGACATCAAAGTCTTCGATGGTGCGGAACAGGTCGGATATCAGCCGTTGCATGATTCGCTTCATCCGCGGATTGCCGGCATCATTGGTCATGCCGCTCACCTTGGTGATCAGGTCTTTCACTTCCTGCGTGTTTATTAGGGATTCACTCATTTTGCGTCCTCCGTGATTTACGTTTCGTTAGCCAAGGTCGCCGCCCGCGACGGGCAGTGTTACGCCGGTGATGTAGGAAGCCTCGTCGGAGGCCAGGAACAGGATCGCCGCGGCCTGTTCCTCGGTGGTGCCATATCGTTTCATCAGGCTGGATGAGGTTGTCTGGTCAACGACCTGTTGATACCACCGGGCTTCTTGTTCCGAGGGCGGCACGGCGTTGCGCGGAATGCGCCGCGGCGGCGCCTCCGTGCCACCCGGAGCCACGCCGCAGACGCGTATTCCATGCTCGGCATACTCCATGGCCAGGCAGGCGGTGATGGCGTTCACCCCGCCCTTGGCCGCCGCGTAGGGGACGCGGTTGATGCCGCGCGTGGCAACGGATGAGACGTTGACGATCGTTCCGCCGCCGCCCTGCACCATCGCCGGCAGCACCGCCCGGCAGCACCACAAGGTCGGAAACAGCGATCGGCGGATTTCGGCCTCGATCTGCTCCGGCTCATAGGCCGCGTAAGGTTTTGCCCAGATCGTGCCACCGACATTGTTGACCAGGATGTCGATCCGGCCGAAGCGTTCTCCGGCGGTGTCGATGGCGGTGGTCGCGCCGGCGAAGGTTTCCAAATCAGCAATGATCGCGATCGCCCGGGCGCCGGCCGCCTCGGCTTCGTTTCGGACCTGCTCGACCAGATCCGAACGATCTACCAAGGCCACGCTGGCCCCTTCCCGGGCCAGCCGCAGGGTGACCTCCCGGCCGATCCCTTGTGCCGCTCCGGTAACGATAGCGGTTTTACCGGCGAAGCGGTTTGCGTGGATCATCATGACCTCCTCACGCGGCTTGCCGGTGGATTTCGCCGATGGCGGTCACGGCGCCGCTCGGTGAGAATTTCTCGAAGTAGAAATTCGCCGGCGCGATGCCCTGTTCGCCAAGCCAGCCACGCACCGCCTCGACCATCGGCGGGGGTCCGCACAGATAGACATCGACGTCTCCGTCGTTGACATGGGCGGGTTCGATGTAGCGGGTCACGTAGCCCTTCCGCGGATAGGAACTCGCGTCCGCCGCGACGCAGCAGGAGAACGTAAAGTTGGGGATGCGCGCGGCGAACCGCTCCAGTTGGTCCACGCCGACAAGATCTTCGTCGTTGGTCACGCCATAAACCAAGTGGACAGGGTGCGCGCTGCCGGTGGCGGCGATCCGGCCGAGCATCGAAAGAAACGGCGCCAGGCCGGTGCCACCGGCGAGGAACAGCAGCGGGCGCTTGATCTCGCGCAGGTAGAAGCTGCCGGACGGGCCGATGAATTCCATCTGCGTCCCGGGCCTGGCATTCTCCCTTAGAAAGGTGCTCATCACACCCCGCGGTATATCACGGATAAGAAACGACAGCTCGGTCGCCCCGGGCGGGGAACTGAACGAGTACGACCGCCGTTGGTCGGTGCCCGGCACCAGCACGTTGACGTACTGGCCAGCCAGGTAGCCGAGGCCGTCATTGCCCTCCAGCGACAGCGAGAACGCTATGGAGGTCGGGGACAGCCTCTCCACCGCGTTCAGCCGTGCCTTGAAGTTCTGGCCCGCGGTCTTGCAGACCTCCGACGACGCGGCGATGGCGATAACAAGGTCGGTTTTCGGCCGCATCTGGCAGGCGAGCGCGTAACCCTGTGCCGCCTCCTCATCCGTCAGCGCGTCCTCGATGTAGTCGCCGCCGTCATAATCCCCGGACTCGGCGTGGCATTTGCAGGTGCCACACGCGCCGTCGCGGCAGTCGAGCGGGATGTTGATGCCGACGCGATATGATGCCTCGGCGACCGTTTCACCGGGCCGGCATTCCACGAAGCGGGTGACGCCGTCCTCAAAGTTGAGCGCGATGTTATGTCCCATGATTTCCTCCTCCTGATACGCGCCCGACTTAGATCTGATAGATGTCGACGACGTGGTGAATGTAGTCGTTCTTCAGAATGACCTTTTTGCGCTTGATAACCGGCCGCGCGGCGCTGGTATCGAGCGTGTAGAACGATGTTCCGAAATAGGTGTCCACCGTCTTGTAGCGGAAGCTGAACGTCACCCAGTTGAAGCGCAGCCGGCACTGCCCGCCGCTCTGTTCGATAATCTCGACATTGCTGATATTATGCGACGTGCGCGGCTCCGGCAGGCTGGTGGCGCTGGATCGCTCGGTCCTGATGCGGAAGACGCGGTCCTCCAATCCGCCACGATGTCCATAGTAGATCAGCGAAATCTCACTCTGCGGATCGGTCACAAGCTTGTCGTCATCGTCCCAGGACGGCATCCAAAACTCGGCGTCCGGCGCATAGAAACCGAGCCAGGCGTCCCAGTCCTTGTCGTCGAGCGCACGGGCTTCGGCGAACAGGAACTGCCGCACGTCCTCGATAGTAAGCGATGTTTCGGACATGATCGTTTCCCCCTTACGACTTGCCGCCGGTTTCCGCGGCCAGCGCCCTGCCCATGGTGTCGTGCCAGTATTTGTGCTGAACGACGAAGAGACCTTCATCCTCGGTGCGAACGCCGCTCAGCAGCGGCTTAAGACCGATTGCCTCGGCCGCCGCGTCGGCACCGGTAATCCAATGCTGCGCACCCCGGCTCATGTCGTTCCAATGCGATGCGCTGGCCATGTAGGACATTTGGCAGGCGCGAAATTCTTCCAGATCGTCGGGCGTTGCCATGCCGCTGGCGTTGAAGAAATCCTCGTATTGACGGATACGCCGGGCGCGCAGCTCAGGTGCTTCGCCCTTGGGGGCAATACAGTAAATCGTCACCTCGGTCTTATCGACGGCAATCGGCCGGTAGGTGCGAATTTGCGAACTGAACTGGTCCATCAGGTAGACGTTCGGATACAGGCATAAATTGCGCGAACGTTGCACCATCCAATCCGCCTGCGCCTGGCCGAAGCGACCGGCAAGTTCCTCCCGGCGATCCCAGTTGGGCCGATCCTCGGGATTGGCCCAGTTGGTCCACAGCAGCAGATGACCGTTCTCAAAGGAGTAGAAGCCACCGCCCTGCTTGGCCCAGCCGCCCGCCGACATGGCGCGGACGTTGTCGACCTGCTCGGCTTCCTTGCGCCGGCTTGTCGTGGCCGCATAGTTCCAGTGGACCGCGCTCACGTGGTAGCCGTCAGCGCCGTTCTCGGTCTGCAGTTTCCAGTTGCCGTCGTAGACATAGGTCGAGGCGCCGCGCAGGACTTCCATGCCCTCCGGCGACTGGTCGACGATCATGTCGATAATCTTCGCCGCTTCGCCGAGATGATCGACCAGAGGCAGGACATCCGGATTAAGGCTGCCGAACAGAAAGCCTCGATACGATTCGAAGCGTGCCACCTTAGTCAGGTCGTGTGAACCATCTTTATTGAAGTTTTCCGGGTAGCCCGCGTCCCGCGGGTCTTTCACTTTGAGCAGCTTGCCGGTGTTGCTGAAGGTCCAGCCGTGGAACGGGCAGGTATAGGTGGACTTGTTGGCCCGCTTATGCCGGCACAGCATCGCGCCGCGATGGCTGCACGCATTGATAAAGGCGTTCAGCACGCCGTCCTTGCCGCGCGCGATGAAGATCGGCTGGCGGCCCATGGTGGTGGTGAAGTAGTCATTATTGTTCGGGATCTGGCTCTCGTGCGCGAGGTAGATCCAGTTGCCCTCGAAAATATGCTTCATTTCGAGTTCGAAGATCGCCTGGTCGGTAAAAATATCGCGACCTACGCGGTAAATGCCGCTGGCCGGATCATCCTCCAAAGCCGTGTCGAGCGTCTTCCGGATCGTGTCGAGCATTCGATTTCCTCCTTTGCACCGCCGCTTTTTTCGTGATCGCCACCGGGGTCTTTGGTCCCGACCGGGGGAGGTTTGCTTCCCCCGCCGCCACGTTCTTGCCGGTTCCCAAACCCGAGGTCCAAGACCAAATAGGTTGGTAAAATACCTTTGGGGTATAAGATGGAACTTCGGCACCTGCGTTATTTCGTTTGTGTTGCGCGGGAGGGAAGCTTCACGAGAGCTGCCGAGATCCTGCACATCGCCCAGCCGCCATTGAGCCGACAGATGCAGCAGCTCGAGGACGAGTTGGGCCTTGTCCTGATCGAACGCGGCACGCGGCCCTTGCATCTCAGTGAGGCCGGGCGGTTGTTCTATGAACAAGCCATCCAGGTGCTGGAACGCTTTGACGAGATGCGGGCCTCTGTCGGACGCCTTTACGAAGCCCACCGTGACCGCTTCAGTATCGGCTTCGTCGGTTCGACGCTGTACGGTAAGCTGCCGGAAGTCATCCGGGGTTATCGCGCGGCGCGTCCCGAGGTCGAGATCATACTTTTGGAATTGACCAGCTTCGAGCAGATCGCCGCATTGAAAGAAGGCCGTATCGATGTGGGCTTCGGGCGTATCCCGCTTGACGATCCCGCGGTGGAACGCCAACTCCTGCGCAACGAAAAGCTGATTGCGGCAGTTCCGGTGAACCATGCGGTCCTTGGCCGAAAGGGCCCCCTAAGGCTGGCAGACCTCGCCACCGAGCCATTGATTGTCTATCCCAAGGCGCCGCGCCCGAGCTACGCTGACCAGGTGCTCGCGCTCTACCGTGATCGCGGATTGAAGCCGCCCGCGCTGTATGAGGTGCGCGAGCTGCAAACCGCGCTTGGCCTGGTTGCGGCCGGTGCGGGTGTCTGTGTGGTTCCGGCTTCCGTCGAGCGTCTGCGCCGTGACGATGTGGTGTATTGGCCGCTGGACCAGGAACAGGCCGTTTCACCAATCATCATGTCTAGTCGTAAGGGCGATCGATCCCCGGAGATTGCATTGGTCCTCAAGTTGATCCGCCGGATCTACCAAAGGGAGAAGATTGTATTCGGGGTTTAGACAGTCGGAGCGCAGGGAGCGCACGGCTTGAATTTTGCGCCATCCCGAACGTCCGTGTTTGGGTCAGATCCCTGGCCTCGGCGACGACCGCAACGGGCGCCATCCGGTCTTTAGGGGAAGCGATGTCCACCGTCCGGTTTGCACCCGACGCGGGCAGTTTCCAGTTGATCCTTAATTTTGCCGGTTGCACGGAAACGACATGCGAGGGGCAGAACGCCACCTCCGAACCTACTCGGACATTATCGCTTATCGCACTTTGCACACCGCCCCGGCAGGCAGTACCGTCCGGCGAGACCAAGGAGACCGCATTGGACCAAATCGCCCGCCCCCTGGACCCGGCCAAGTTTCGCGACCCGTTCGTCACCGCCAAGGGGGAAACACGCGCCACCGTCGCCCTCCGTGCGCTGGAAACCCTGTGGTTCAACACCGGCACGCTGTGCAACCTGACCTGCCGCAACTGCTACATCGACTCATCGCCTCGCAACGATCGCCTGGCCTGGCTGAGCCTGGCCGAGGTCGAAACCTATCTCGACGAAATCGCCCGCGACCGCCTGCCCACCAAACTGATCGGCTTTACCGGCGGCGAGCCGTTCATGAACCCCGACATCATCGCGATGCTGGAGGCGGTGCTGTCGCGCGGGCTGGACGCACTGGTGTTGACCAACGCGATGAAGCCGCTGCGCAAACGGCGGGCGGAGATGCTGGCGCTGCGGGACCGCTACGGCGCGCGGCTGACGATCCGCGTCTCCATCGACCACCACGATCCGGCACAGCACGAACAGGAGCGCGGACGGCGAAGCTGGGCACCGGCGCTGGACGGGCTGATCTGGCTGGCCCGCAACGGCTTCGCCACCGACATCGCCGGGCGGCGCTTCACCGGCGAATCCGAGGCCGCACTGCGTGACGGCTTCGCCCGCCTGATCGCCGGGCATGACATCCCGATCGATGCCAGCGACCCGGTCCGCCTGATGCTGTTCCCGGAGATGGAGCCGGAACGCGACGTGCCGGAGATCACCACCGCCTGCTGGGGCATCCTGAACAAGTCGCCGGATGACGTCATGTGCGCCGGCGCGCGGATGGTGGTGAAACGCCAGGGTGCCTCCGCCCCCGTCGTGCTGGCCTGCACGCTGCTGGCCTACGATCCCCGCTTCGAGATGGGCACGACCTTGGCCGAGGCGTCACGGCCGGTGTCGTTGAACCACCCGTTCTGCGCGTCGTTCTGCGTGCTCGGCGGCGCTTCCTGCAGCCGCTGAGCAAGCTGCGCGCTGAACAGCTCCGCGCCCTCCGGGTTAAGGTGGCAGAACCGGTCGCCGAAAAAACGGTCCGGCCAGTGCGGCATGATCTCCGCGGTCACCCTGAAACGCGGATGCTGGCGTTCGAAGCCGGCCAGATAGGCGGCGAACTGGCTGAGGACCGCGGGATCGACCATCTTCCAGGTCGCATCGTTGACCGGCATCGCGATGAAGCGGGACTCGATCCCGTGCGCGTCGAGCAATGTCAGCATCCTGGCGAAGTAATGGTCGAGTATAGGCAGCGGTTGGAACGCCTCCAGGTGGCCCTCGACGGCGACGACATCCGACCCCTGCCCTACTCCGAAATAGTACTGGCCCCGCGATATCAGCGCATCGCGAAAACGCACCTGGTTACCCGGCCAGCGCAGGAAGACGCCGCCATGCGCCAGACTGGAAAAATAAAAGACCGGGAACCGGACCTCATACAGCCGATCCCGCAGGGCCGAGGGCAGGCTGTTGCCAGGACGCGGATCATAGATCGACAGATCGCTTAGGGCGTTGGAGGTGTCGCGGAGTTCCTCGACATCGGCAGGCGACAGCAAACCGAAGCGGACGCTGCGATCCCAGACCGCGTCCGGCTGCACGAAATGCCCCGGGTCGAATGACAGGATCGCCAGCCGTGGGGGCGCCGGACAGGCCAAAGCGCGCCGCAGGGCGGTGTAGGCTTCGACCGCCTCACCCCCGCCGACGGCCAGATTGGTGGCCTTGAGCGGCAGGCGGCCGGGCAGGATGCCGGCGGCGGCGCGGGAATCGCCCAGGATAATCGCCTCGCCGATGTCGCAGCGGTCCAGCATCGCCTGCTTGGCGCGCCAGGAGGCATACTCCGGCTCCATGAACGCCATCGGCATCGTCGCGACCCAGGCCCAGACCAGCCCGAAGCTGACCGCGGCGGAGAGCAGCAGCAGCCGGAGATACTGCATCAGAAGCGGAAATACAGGAACTCGCCGGTGCCGCCGGCGGCGAGCAGGCCGGTGGTCGCAGCGCACCCCATCGCGACAGCCCAGCGCGGCGACGGCTTCCAGCCCCGGACGCCGGGCGCCTCGCCCAGCATGATCTGGCGTGTGGACGGCGCCCCCCAGACGATCGCGTACAGCATCGCCAGCCAGCCGGTATCGCCGGCCACGTGCATGTCGGCCGGGGAGAACGTCACGCCGTGCCAGCCGGCCATCCCGGCCAGAACCGACCCCGCGCCGGACAGATCTCCGGCCCGGAACACCACCGAAGCCAGCAGCACGCATAGATACGTCAACCCGACAGCGGCCAGTTGCGGCAGGCCTGGCATCCGGTGCAGCCGCCAAAGATGGTTGACCAGCAGGAACGCCGTGTGCAGAGCGCCGAACACCAGGAACGTCCACGCCGCGCCATGCCACAGCGCAACCAGCATCATCGTCACGCCGGTGGGTACCGCGATCATCCAGGCAAACCCCGCGGCGGTCTGCTGGGCCGCGGCGCCGATGGGCAGGGCGTGCTCGCGCCGCCAGCGCAACACCGCCAGGGTCAGGGGCGCATGCACATGCGTCATCAGGAACCGGGTCAGCGACATGTGCCAGCGCTGCCAATACTCAATGACCGAGGTCGCGCGATACGGCTGGTCGAAATTGTCCGGGAACCGCAGCCCGAACATCCGGGCCAGCCCGATGGCCATGTCCGAATAGCCGGAGAAGTCGAAATAAAGCTGTAGCGAGTAACTGCAGGCCGCCTGCCAGGCCGGGAACAGCGTCAGGCCGGCAGGCGCATCGAACCCGGCCGCCACCACG
Source organism: uncultured Rhodopila sp. (assembly GCF_903915725.1). Lineage (GTDB taxonomy): Bacteria > Pseudomonadota > Alphaproteobacteria > Acetobacterales > Acetobacteraceae > Rhodopila. The sequence continues at coordinate 19,683 of NZ_CAIWTY010000053.1, read as the reverse complement.
CCCGCCAGACCATCGGCCAGGACCGTCTTCTTCAGCAGTCCGATGATGAAGAACCCGAGGCCGGCGGCCAGATCCTCCGGGTCGATGTGCCATCTCCGGCCATACTGCGGCAGCATATCATGCGGGTTGAGGATCGGCCCCGCGGTCAGTCCGGGGAAGAACGCCGCGAACAGCCCGTAATCTGCGGCTCGCGGAGGCTGCACGTCGCCGCCCGCGTGGTACAGCAGGCAGCCGATCTGCGTGAAGGTGAAGAAGCTGAGACCGAGCGGCGTGACCGGGTCCGGTGCCAGGTACTTGAACCAGCCGAGCACCGCCAGGTTAGCGACGACCCCGAACGCCGCCCAACGTTCGGCTTCAGGCGACAAGTGCATCCGTTGCAGCAGCAGGAAATTGCCGGCGACGGACAGCACCAGTAGCGGCACGAACGCCGGTGCGGCAAACCCGTAGAACAGCAGCGACATGGCGATCAGCCAGCCCTTCGCGACGGCGTCGCCCCACCGGCCGGCAACGGCGAAACCGCACACGGCTAGCGGCAGGAAGCCCAGCAGGAACGGCAGGCCGCTGAACGACACTGGCTCAGGCCGGAACGAGCGTCCGCTTGGAATCGATCATGTGCGCCAGTTCGCCGATGGTTTCCAGCCGATCGATTTCGTGCAACTCGAACTGGAGGTCGAAGTGGCACTCGACTTCCACCACCACACTGACAAGGTCCATTGAATCCCAGCCGAAGAGGTCTTCGAACCGTGTCTCCGGTGCGACCTCGATGGCGGCGTCATGCAAGTGATCGCGGATTATGGACCTGATTACGGGCAGATAAGCACCCACGCGTCGCTCCTTCGGTTGGCTTCACACAGTCATTGTACACGTGAAACACTACCGAATGGTTAACAAGTGCGGGATCAGGCGTGGCCGGCGACGTCCGACAGCAGCAGCGGATCGATGTGCAGCTTGGCCAGGGCGCGGCGCCACTTGGTGTCGTGGTCGCCGTCGAACAGCAGGGTTTCGTCCGCCGGGACGGACAGCCAGGCGTTCTGCTGGAACTCCTGATCCAGCTGGCCGGGCCCCCAGCCTGCGTAGCCGAGTGCCAGGACGCATTCGCGCGGGCCGCCGCCCTCAGCAATCACCTTCAGCACGTCGAGGCTGGCGGTCAGTGCCATGCTGTCGTCGACCCTCAGGCTGCCCTCCCCGGTCCAGTCGCTGGTGTGCAGCACGAAACCGCGCGCGTTCTCTACCGGGCCACCGGCGCATAGCTTGATCTGGCGCACCGGCGGGAGCGGCGCCACATTCAACTGCTTCAGCAGATCGTCGAAGGTCGGCTTGACGATGGGGCGGTTCAGCACGAGGCCCATCGCGCCTTCCGGGGTATGGGCGCACATATAGATCACGCTCTGAGAAAAGCGCGGGTCGGCCATGGCGGGCATGGCGATCAGCAACTGGCCGGTCAGGAAGTAGTCCGGCGACGGGGCATCGGTTTTGGGGCGAGAGGAGGCCATGGGGGAAATCTGGTCCACTCTCCGTTTCGGTGCAAGCCGTTCCGTGCCATCTGGCGATGGTTTGTAGGGTACGGCGGTCGTTGCGTCTCTGCCGCCGGGTGGCGGGAGGAAAAACTGCTGTGAAGGGGTCTGCCGGGGGCCGCCGTCACGTAACGCCGGACGATTCCGCGGAGCCAACCAGCGGCGGCGGGCGGTGTCTCCCCCGTCATGGTGGCCGGAGGGCCACCATCCACGCCTTGCGGTGTTGCCCGGTCGAAGGCGTGGATGCCGACCTGCGTCGGTATGACCAGCGGGGACCGTGCCTCGGGTTCTGCATTTCCATGATGGGTCACCTGGTCAGGCAGCCCGAGGCGGTTCATCCGACTTTGTCAGCGTGAAATCGACGTGGACGGAATCGTAGGCGAACAGAACTCCCCCGGATGTGCGCTCGATGACACCGGCCTCGATCAGAGCCGACAGGTCGCTGTCGACCGCCTTCACGTCACGGCCAAGGCGCCGGGCTACCTCACGGACGGACATTTCACCCTCCCCGGTCATCGCCTGGAGGATCTGCCAACGGTTCTTCGTCAGTGTCTGCCAAAGGAGGTCAACAGAGGCGAACGAGATATGAGCGCCTTGCGGCTCGCCCGCAAAAGCTGCGCGCGCACGTCGATTGACATCTTCACGGGACGCCACCGACAGGGTTACAGCGGTCATTCGGGTCTCCATCGATCGACGTCCTGCCAGAAATCCATCAACAGACGCTCCGGTGAAGTGAAATGGTAGGCGAATTGGGCTCGGCCGAGGTGCCTGTGGTCGCCCTTGCCAGCTTCATTATCATAGCGAAGCACGCAAACGCCGGAAACGATATAGGCCAGGGCATACTTGTAGTCGTGCCTGGACGCGCGCACGGGTTTGGGCACGTGCCAAACCCGCAGTGAAACAAAGGCTTCGGGACGGATTTGATGGCGCTCATCAAGAATCAGACGGGCCTTCATGTCATCGGCGACCCGCCCCGCTCAAGCATCGCCTCAAAAGCCGACCGGATCGCCTCGACCGCGGGATTGCGGTAGGCGAAACATGCGTCTCGCTCCGGATGAACCAGCATCGTCGCATTCGCCTCGAACACGACCAGCCGGCCATCCGGCAGAAATCCGAAGTCGATTCCGGCATAGTCCAGCCCCAGCCGCTCCCCGATCGCGCCGAGCGCGGCCATCGCGGCGGACCCGATGGCCGCCTCGGGGTTGGCGAGAAACCGGCGTTCCTCGTCCCGACGGCTGGCATCCTGCTCCATGCCGGAGGTCCAGTAGTGCACCAGCCAGCGCCGCGAGATCGCAAGGTGATAGGGATACGGCCGCCCCTCGGCGAAGATGACCCGGTACTTGCGATACCAGCCGTCCGCCGAGGCGTAATCGACGAACCGGGTGACGTAGCACGGCCCGGTCGGAAGGTCCGCCAAAGCCCCGGCATCATCGTATCGCCGCAGCCCCTCCCCGCCATGCGAGCCGATCGGCCGGATCAGGATGGGACCCGCGATCCCGGGGGGTTCGCCTGACTCATGGCGTGTCACCGCAGGAACGACGATCCCCGGGATACCGGCCAGCAAGCCCGGCAGGTCGCAGCGCCGCGTCAGCGCCACCTTCTCAGGAGCGTTCAGCACACGCCGCCCATCCAGCAATCGCCTGACCGATTGAGGAAGTTCCGGCGCCATATCGGCGTCGCCGATGGCGTTGAACACGACATCGGCCTGCGCCAGCGCCGGGTCCGGATCGCCGGTGGCATATTCGACGTACCAGCGGATCACGCTGGTCGTCGCCCGCGGGATCAGGTCCGCCAATGGCACGTTGGCGGCTTCGGCGGCAGCCAGCACCAGCACCGTCCGCTCCGGCCGCGGCGCCGGTTCGACGAACACGTGCTGCCGCCGATACGCTGCGTCGCGATGAAACCGCGCCGCGCCGGGGTCTGTGCGCGCGAGAATGCCGGACAGGTTCTGGTGTGCGGCGACCAACCCGGGGTCAAGTGCCAGCGCGGCGCGGCAGGGAGCCTCCGCCTCCGCCAGGCGATCGAGCTTGATCAGCACGGAGCTAAGGCTGAGTTGGGCTTCCTTGCTGTCCGGAGCCAGCGCCACCGCCTGCCGCAAGGCACGTTCCGCATCGCCGAGGCGGGCGATTTCGGCATACGTGTTCCCGAGATTGACGAGCATCATGGCCCGCCCGGGGGCCAAGGTCGCCGCGCGTTGGAAGTCCTCGGCCGCCTCGTCGAACCGGCACAGCGTTTTGAGCGCGGCGGCCCGCACCAGAAGGGCCTGAACCAGCGACGGATCAACCGCCAGCGCCGCCGAGGACTCCGCCACGGCCGCGTCAAGATCCCCTTCCGAGAGCAGCACCCCGGCCAGATCCGCCCGCACCGGCGCAAGCTGCGGATCGCGGCACAGCAGCGAGCGATAGAAGTCCGCCGCGATCATGGCACGCCGCCTTCGACGAACCGGGGGTGACAACGACCCGCCAGCGGCGCTACCCCCATGGGCCGATCGGCTCGGGCATCACTATCGTCATGGCGGGCGCAGGCCCGCCATCCACGCCTTTGTCTGAACACGCAGAAGGCGCGGATGCCGACCTTCGTCGGCATGACGGGGCATCCCGGCTCGGTGTTCGGGCGCAGCAGTATGGTCCGGTCCGGCATCATGGCGCCCGACCATGAACAAAAAGCGTTAAGGACTTGTTAACGGCGGCAGAATGGGATCCTCCCCGAATGGCCGGTTGATGATCGACAGCGCCTCGGCGGCGGCGAACAGCCGGTTGCGGCGGTAGCCGGTCCGTTCGCGCAGGATGCCCGCCTCCATCAGTTGCTGCACCGCCTGTCCCGCCTGGGCCGCGCTGACCTGTAGTAGCGCCGCCAGCCGGCGCGTGGTGACGACCGGATAGTGCGGCAGGACATCCAGTGCCCGCAGCGCGGCGGAGCCGGAGCGGAATTTTCGCCGCGACAGCCAGATCGTCCGAAGGTCTTGCAGCGCCCGCCGCGTCGCCAGCAATTCGGCAACCGATCCCGTCACGGCATCGCAGACAAAGCCTATGATCTCGTGCCACAACAGCCGCTGCTTCGCCGCCTTCAAGGCCGCGTAATAAGCCGACCGGTGCGCTTCTATATAAGGAGACAGGAACAGCGGCGCGTGGCCCTGCGCCGCCATCAGGAGCGGCAGCAGCAGCCGGCCGACTCGGCCGTTGCCGTCGGCGAAGGGATGCACCGCCTCGAAATGCGCGTGTGCCACCGCCATGCGGATGATGATGTGCGGCGGCCAGGTCTCGTCCGCTTCGCCGCGCATATAGGCGATGGTGTCACCGAGGCAGTGTCCGATGTCCTCGGGCGGCGTCGGGTTGTAGGTCGAGTAGGCGATATCCCGCCCGCCGATCCAGACGACGCGGGTGCGGGGTTCGCCGGGTGTGCCGGGGTAGCCGGTTTCGCTTTGCATCACCGAGCGGTGCAGTTCGCTGATCAGTCCCGCGGTGAAGACCGACGGCCCCAGCGAGGTCGCCATTGGCACGGCTGCGTCCAGGCAGAGGGCGTAGTCCTTCACCTGGCGCGCGGCTTCCTGTCCACGGGTGTCCCCGGTTTCCTCGACCGCCAGCAGTTCGTCCAGCGTGCTGTTGGTGCCTTCGATCGCCGAACTGCTCACCGCCTCCCGCCGCATAAGGATGCGGCTTACCAGCCAGGGGTCGCCCAGTTCCGACGTCAGGGTTTCGAGCCGCGCCAACGCCGCCGATGCCGCCTGGATCTCGCGCATGACCGGTGCGATCGACGGCGAGGCCGCCGGCGGAGGCAGCGGCACCACCCCGTAGTGGTTGGCGAACGGCGGTGGCAGGCGCTTCAGCGCTTGCCGGACCTGATGGCAAAGACCGGAGCGGTCCACGGTAACCCTTCATATAACAGCGGCTGAAGGGTTTATAATAAGGTTTTTGGCTTAAAACCATCATATAAGCCGCCGATGGGCCGCTTACGCAGGGTTTTGACCGCTCAGTCCGGCACCGTCTCCGGCAGGCCCAGCCGGCGCAGCAGCGCCTGGCTGCCCGGCCCGGCGACATCGGCGACCGTATAGCGGTCCAGCACGCCGAGCAGCGCGGCGGTTGCCTCATCCATAATGGAGCGCAGGCGGCAGCAGCCGTCGATCGCGCATTCCCCGCCCGCCTGGCATTCGACCAGCGCCAGTTCCGGCTCGGTCGCGCGCACCACCTGGCCAAGGCCGATCTGCACGGCGGGATGGGCGAGGCGCAGGCCGCCATTCCGCCCGCGCAGCGTGTCGATCAGTCCCGCCTGGCCGAGCGCGAAGATCACCTTGGTCATGTGGCTTTCGGAAATCCGGTAGGCGGCGGCGATTTCGGCGATCGACGCCAGCGCATCCGGCCGCAACGCCAGGTAGATCAACGTGCGGAGACCGTAATCGGTGAAGCGGGTGAGGCGCATGACACCTTCTAGCGCGGCTGGACCTGTTCCGAGAACACCCGATCCAGCGGCAGGCCGCGCGCGGCGGCGACCGCTGTCACCGCGGCGACCAGCCCGGGCGGCCCGCAGACATAGATGTCCGGCGGCTCCTCCGCCCGGTCGAGCAAGGCAGCAAGCGCGTCGGCGGCGCTGCCGCGGAACCCGGTCCAGTCGTCGCTGGGGTGCCAGACGCTGAGCATGACCGTAAGCTTCGGCAGCGCTGCCTGAAGCTCCGGGATCAGGTCAGCGGCGAACAATTCGTCCTCCCGGTTGGCAGCGAAGATCAGCGTTGTCGGCAGTTCGTCCTGGAACGCGGCCAGATGCCGCAGCATCGACAGGATCGGCGCGGACCCGCAGCCGCCGCCAATCAGGCAACGCGGCCGGGGGCTCGTTTCGTCGAGCAGGAAACGGCCGAGCGGTCCCCGCACCTGGACCCTGTCGCCGGGGCGGGCGGTTTGCGATAGCCAGGTCGAGAACGCGCCGTCCGGCAGCAGGCGGATCAGGAAGTCGAGCTGTCCGTCCCAGTTCGGCAGATTGGCCATCGAATAGGCCCGGCGGATCGTCGTGCCGGGGATGGACACTTCCATGTACTGGCCGGGAACGAAGTCGGCGGCACTGCCGAGTTCCGGGTCGGCCGCCAGCGTCAGGGTCAGCGCGATCGCACCGCTGCCGGCCGGGGTCAGGCCGGCGATGGTCGCGTCACGCAGCGGTATGCGGTGGCGGTGGATGTCCGCCTGCCCGTACGGCAGGTCAATCACCAAATCGGCTTCGGGGCGGCAGCGGCACAGCAGAACACCGCCCTTCGCCGCATCCGGCAGCGCGCCATCGCCGATGGTACCGAGCGCGTAGGGCCCTTCCGTGACGCGCGCATGGCAGGCGCCGCAGGTGCCTTCATGGCACATCGCCGGCAGGAACAGCCCGGCCGTCTCGGCGGCATCGAGCACGTTGTCGGAAGCGGCGCAGGGAAAGTCGAAACGCGCTCCGTCGCGCGTCAGTAGAGTGATGTCGGGCATTTTGCACCTTTAGGGAGGTCAAGCGGTGGTCTGGCGAGGGCTGTGCCAATGGTGTCATGGCCGGATTTAGTCCGGCCATCGACGACTTGCGGTGCTGATGCAGGCAAAGTCGTGGATGGCCGGCACAAGGCCGGCCATGACACAAAAGAGCAGCGGCCACGCCGGCAACCTTGCGTTAGCGTTTAAGAAAGGCCCGCTGTGACACGGAAGCCTAAGCCGCCTGACGTTGCAAAGCGTGCGCGATGTCGGCCTCGGCTGTAGTAATCGGCAGGATGCCGAAGCGGCTGACAAGAATGTCCAGCAGCGCCGGGGTCAGGAACGCCGGCAAGGTCGGACCCAGCCGCACGTTGCGCACGCCCAGCGCCAGCAGGGTCAGGAACACCGCCGCCGCCTTCTGCTCGAACCAGGAGACGATCAGCGACAGCGGCAGCTCATTCACCCCGCACTCGAACGCCCCGGCGAGCGCCTGAGCAATCACAAGAGCGGAATAGGTGTCGTTGCACTGTCCCAGATCGAGCAGCCGCGGCAGGCCAGCCACGGTGCCGAAGTCATGGCTGTTGAAGCGATACTTGCCGCAGCCGAGCGTCAGGATCATCGAGTCCGCGGGCACCGCCTCGGCGAATTCCGTGTAGTAGTTGCGGCCGGGTGCCGCGCCGTCGCAGCCGCCAATCAGGAAGAAATGCTTCAGCGCGCCGGACTTCACCGCCTCGATCACCGAGCCGGCGACGCCGAGCACGGCATCGCGCCCGAAGCCGACGGTGATGGTCTTTTCCGCTTCGGTCTCGGTAAACCCGGGCAAAGCGCGCGCCGCCTGCACGACGGCACTGAAATCTCCGTCACCGATATGGCGCAGGCCCGGCCAGCCGACGGGACCGGCAGTGAAGATACGGTTGCGATACGCCGCCTGCGGCTCGATCAGGCAGTTCGAGGTCATGACAATCGGCCCCGGGAAGGCGGCGAACTCGATCTGCTGGTTCTGCCAGGCGCCGCCGTAGTTGGCCGCCAGATGCGGATAGGCGCGCAGCTTCGGGTAACCGTGCGCTGGCAGCATCTCGCCATGGGTGTAGACGTTGATGCCGGTATCTTTCGTCGCCTCGAGGATCGCGGCCAGGTCGCGCAGGTCGTGGCCGGACACCAGGATCGCCTTTCCGGCGATCGGGGTCACCCGCACGGCAGACGGCGAGGGCGTGCCGAAGGTGCCGGTGTTGGCCGCGTCGAGCGCCTCCATCGCCGCGAAATTGCAGCGCCCGAGCGCCAGAGCTTCCTCCAGCAACACGTTCAGATCGGCTTCGCCGCTCGCCAGGACGTCCAGCGCGCGGGCAATCCCGTCGCCGATGGCATCGCGGCGCTGGCCGAGCACCTCGGCATGGTGCGCGTAGGCGGCGACACCCTTTAGCCCGTACAGCAGCAGCGCGCGCAGGCCGATGACGTCGGCGCCCACCGTCTCGATGCCGGCGCGGACTCCGATCGTCGCGGCCTGGGCCTGCAGGGCGGGCAGCGAGTCGGCTGCGACGAAGGCGGCGGCTCCGTCCAATGTGCTGGTGGTGCCGGACGCCGCCTCATAGGCGGAGCGCAGGCGGTCGCGGACGCGGGCGGCCTCGGCGATCAGGGCGATGAAGCGCGTGCGGTTGAAGTTTACGTTGGTCAGGGTGGTGAACATGGCGAACAGCACGAAGCTGTCGGCGTCATGGTCCGCGTGGCCGCGGGCGGCGAGGCGCGTGCGGTACTGGCCGATGCCCTGCAACTGATGGATCAGCACGTCCTGCAAGTCGGCGGTCGCCTCGTCCTTGCCGCACACGCCTTTGGCGGTCGAGCACCCTGCCCCCGCATCGGTCCGCGCTGTTTGTTCACATTGAAAGCAAAACATGAGTCGTCCTGTTCCTGCCGTTGGTCCTTCCGGGTTGGCCAGAAGGTTCATTTTTAATGAACCTTAAGAGGCGCGGACGGCATGATCTGGATCAAATCGGGCTGCTATGGGTTGGCGAGTGCGGCGGCCGCGGCCTGAACGCAGCGTTCGAACACCGACAGGTCGCGCCAGCGGTCCGCGTCCTCGTGGATCAGGCTGGTGATGCCGGCCTCGATCATCAGGTTGTCGAACAGGCCGAACTGCTCGACCAGCATGCCGTCGGCGTCCCACCACGATCCGTCCGCCGCCTGACGTCCGCCGCCGATGGCGGCGAGGGTTCGATCGAGGAACGGGGCGGTGACGGTGGCGTAGCCGAACACTTTAAGGCCCAGGCCGCGGGCAAAGCCGACCTCGTAGATGGTGCCGGCATCGGCGGAGGGACCGCGAAAGGGGGTCAGGTTGGCGATGATGGCGGCGCAGCTTCGGATGTGCGCCTCGTTGCGGAGGGCGATCTGGCGCCATTCGGGTACGGCCGACCAGCAGGCCGGCTGGTTGGGCAGGGTGTCGAGGGGCGAGACGCCGGTCAGATGCAAGCCGGCGCAGATGGCTTTCTTGCGCGCGAGCCAGTCGGCGGCGTCGGGCAGAAATACGTCGGGACCGGCGAGGTAGATCCTGCCCGTCGTCATTGCGAGGTCTCCACCGGTGGCGCCGCGCCCCACCGGACAATGCTAGGGACGGTGCCAACGCTTCGGAGCAGGCGCTTGGACCCGGCACCGCGTGCAGACGCCAAGCTGGCTAAGACCGCCAAGATGCCAAGGGTGCTGAAACCGGAATCGGCGCCCACTTCTTAAACTTGGCGTCTTGGTGTCTTGGCGATTAAGTGGATTATCAGCCCGCACATGTCCCGCTTGTTGAGGCACAAGAGGGGCGGCCACGCTGACCGCCCCCCATTCTGATGCAATCAGCCCTCCAGCGCCGCTACCCCTGGCAGGGTCTTCCCCTCCAGCCACTCAAGGAACGCCCCGCCAGCCGACGACACGTAGCTGAGCTGGTCGATCACCCCGGCATGCCGCAGCGCCGAGACCGTGTCGCCGCCGCCGGCCACGCTGCGCAGGCCGTGCTTCTGCGTCGCCTCGGCAACCGCATGCGCCAGCGCCACGGTGGAGGCGTCGAATGGCGGAGTCTCGAACGCGCCGAGCGGGCCGTTCCACACCAGCGTCTTGATCGACGGCAGTTGCGCGATCAGCGCCGCGACCGACTTCGGCCCGACGTCGAGGATCATCGTATCAGCCGGCACCGCATCGACAGACACCGTCTCCGTCGGCGGGTTCGGCTTGAACTCGCGGGAGACCACGCCATCCACCGGCAGGACGATCTGGCAGCCGGCCGCCTTGGCCTTGCCGACGATCTCCAGCGCCGTCGCGTGCATCTCGGATTCCTGCAGGGACTTGCCGACGGACTTGCCCTCGGCGGCGAGGAAAGTGTTCGCCATGGCGCCCCCGATGACCAGGAAGTCCACCTTGGTCACCAGGTTGCCGAGCAGTTCCAGCTTGGTGGAGACCTTCGATCCGCCGACGATCGCCAGCACCGGCCGGACCGGATTGCCGAGCGCGGCATCCAGCGCCTCGAGTTCCTTCTGCATCAGGCGGCCGGCATAGGACGGCAGGAAATGCGCCACGCCCTCGGTGCTGGCATGCGCGCGGTGCGCCGCGGAGAACGCGTCGTTGACGAAGATGTCGGCCAGCTTCGCCAGGTCCTCGGAGAACTGACGATCGTTCTTTTCGTCGCCGGCGTGGAAGCGGGTGTTTTCCAGCACCAGCACCTGGCCGGGCTGCAGCAGCTCCACCGCCTGCTCGGCGGCGGCGCCGGTGCAGTCCTCGACGAAGCGGACGCGCTGGCCCAGGACTTCGCCCAGGGCGGCGGCCATCGGGGCGAGCGACATTTCCGGCACGCGCTTGCCCTTTGGGCGGTCGAAATGGCTGCAAACGATGACCTTGGCACCCTTGCCGGCGAGTTCCCGGATGGTGGGCGAGAGCCGCTCGATGCGGGTCAGGTCGGAAATCTTGCCGTCGCGCACCGGCACATTGAGATCGGCACGCACCAGGACGCGCTTCCCGGCGACGTCAACGGAGTCGAGAGTGCGGAAGGTCATTATTATTGGTCCCCCATAAAAAGATGGCGCGTCTTACAGGGTTTCGGTGGCGGGCGCCATATGGTGAGGCAGTGGCTCTCAGCGGGGTGCAACGGGGCTGAAAAGCCCGGCACCCCTGTGGTAAACCCCGGCACATGACCGGCCACGACTCCGTCTACCACAAGCTCTTCGGCCATCCCGGAATGGTGGCGCAGTTGCTGCTCGATTTCGTCGCCGAACCTTGGCTCGACGACCTCGATCTCGACGGCATGGAGCGTCTGAACGCCAAGTTCCACTCTGAGACAGGCGAGCGGCGGGAGGGCGATATGATCTGGCGCATCCCCCGGCGCGGCGGCGGCGACACCTACCTGTTGTTGCTGCTGGAGTTCCAGTCCACACCCGACCGCTGGATGGCGCTGCGTGCGCTGGTCTATGTCGGCCTGCTGTGGCAGCATCTGGTGCGGGAAAAGCATCTGCCGCCGGATGGAAAGCTGCCGCCGGTCCTGCCGATGGTGGTCTACAACGGCGACCCGCGCTGGGCGATGCCGCTGGCGCTGCACGGGCTTGTCGGACTGCCCGAAAACACGCCGCTGTGGCGATACCAGCCGGACATGCGCTACCATCTGGTGGACGAAGGTGCGTTCAGCGACGATGATCTGGCGGCGCGCGATACGCTTGCGGCGCTGCTGTTTCGTCTGGAGGCTTCGCCCGACCCGGAACGGGTGGTCGTCCTGGCCGACGCCGTGCTGGCGTGGTTCGGACGACATCCCGGGTTTGAAGGGCTGAGGTCGCTGTTTGCCGAGTTGCTGGGCGGCCTGATGGCGCCCCTAGCCCCTGGCGTTCGGGTGCCGGAGGAGTTGTTGGAGGTTCGGAACATGCTGGCGACACGGGCTGAGGACTGGAAGCGGCAGTGGCTGCAAGAGGGCCGTGTGGAGGGCCATTTGGAGGGCCGTGTGGAGGGTCGTCTGGAGGGTCGTGCAGAAGGCGAGGCGGCCTTGCTGCTGCGCCTGCTGGAACGCCGGTTCGGTGCGCTGCCGGCCACGGTCCGAGATCGCATCGCCGCCGCCGACACTGCTGCGCTGGAAACGTGGGGCCTCCGCATGCTGGACGCCGGGAGCCTTGACGAGGTGCTGCGGTAATCCGTTCATCGGATCAATCGACAGACGCAGTGGGTCTGCGGCGGCAAGAATCATCGCCATGCCGTTCCGGCAAGCACCGCCAACGACGTCCCGCCGGAGCGAGCCAAACGGCCCGGCCTGGAGACGCATGGCAAATCGATCATCTGCGCCTCGAAGAACGAAAATGCCCTGGAGGAAGATGCCACCGCCGAGCAGGGCCGGACCCGGCCGCTTGACGACTACGGCCGCTCGGCGGGATCCGCTCCAGCCTTATGGCGAAGTGGCGGCTCGGGCGGCGGCGCGGGTCCGAGTAGCAGGCCGATCGCCCGGCCGGGGAGATCGGCTTGCGCCACGTCCCGGGCGAGGTCCAGCAGATCGTATCCGAGCAGTGGCGCGGCCCGATCGTTCCGCAGTTGCTGGCGGGGATCCTCGATCGGGGGCACGCGCTGATGCAGGATCGGCGCGATGCCGTGGCCGCAGACCCGCGCCTGATCGCGGCGATGTATCGCGCCGCCGTTGCCACGGGCGTTATGGATGCCGCCGGCGTGTTGAACTGACTCCCGGCGGCAAGGCGCGGATGGCCGGGACAAGCCCGGCCATGACACAGTCAACATTACGTATGTACAATGTTACCGCGAGTGCGCCGGTGCGGCGTGTGGCTCCACTTATCCGGCCCGCGGCGCCCGTCGGGACGCCGCGGCAGGCACTCCGTCGCTTACAGGCTGCCGAACAGCGCGGCCGTGTCGGACATCCGGTTGGAGAAGCCCCACTCGTTGTCGTACCAGGCCAGCACCCGGGCCAGTTCGCCATCCACCACCGTCGTCTGCGTCGCATCGAACGTCGAGGACGCCGGGTTGTGGTTGAAGTCGATGCTGACCAGCGGCGCGGTGTTGTAGTCCAGGATCCCCGCCAGTTCGCCCTTGGAGGCATCGAGCATCGCGGCGTTGATCTCGGCCGCCGTCGCCTTCGTCTTCAGGTTGACGTCCAGCGAAACCAGCGAGACGTTCGGCGTCTGCACCCGGATCGCCGTGCCGTCCAGTTTGCCCTTCAACTCCGGCAGCACCAGGCCGACGGCCTTCGCGGCACCGGTCGAGGTCGGGATGGTCGACACCGCCGCGGCACGCGCCCGGCGCAGATCCTTATGCAGCGTATCGACCGTGTTCTGGTCGCCGGTGTAGGCGTGGATCGTCACCATGTAGCCGCGCAGGATGCCGAAGCGGTCATGCAGCACCTTGGCGACCGGCGCCAGGCAGTTGGTCGTGCAGGACGCGTTGGACACCACGGTCATGTCCTTGGTCAGCGTCTTGTGGTTGACGCCGTAGACGATCGTCGCGTCGACTTCCTCGCCGGGGGCGGAGATCAGCACCTTGCGCGCGCCGGAGGCGATCAGCGCCGAGGCCTTCACCTTGCTGGTGAAAATGCCGGTGCATTCCAGCGCCACGTCGACGCCCTGATACGGCACCTTGGTCGGGTCGCGCTCGGCCGAGACCTTCAGCGGACCGTAGACCTTGCCGTTGTGGCGGATGGTGATGGTGTCGCCGGACACTTCCACCTGGCCCGGGAACCGGCCATGCACGCTGTCGTACGCGAACAGATGCGCATTCGCCTCGACGCTGCCGAGGTCGTTGATGGCGACGGGCACCACATCGTCCCGGCCGCTTTCGATAATGGCGCGCAGCACCAGACGTCCGATACGCCCGAACCCGTTGATTGCAACTTTCACAGCCATCAGTACGCTTCCTTTCCTGAAATTTCGTGGCCTTAGCTTCGCGCGCCTTAATGCGTCAGTCGTTGAGCGAGATCAACGGTGCCCGCGCAGAAAGTGCCGAAAAACGCGGTTTATCAAATTCCGCGGGAAACGGTCACCCGAGCCGCCGCATTACCGCCGCCACCGCGGCGTCCGGCGTGATGCCGAAATGGGCATACAGATCCTCCTGCTTGCCCGAGGCTCCGAAGCCCGCCATGCCGATGAAAATCCCCTCCGGTCCGAGCCAACGCTCCCAGCCGAAGCCGGAGGCCGCCTCGATCCCGATGCGCGGCGCCCCGCCCAGCACCTGGGCACGATACGCTTCATCCTGCTGGGCAAACACCTCCCAGCAGGGCAGCGAGACCACGGCGGCGGCGATGCCGTCCCCGGCCAGCTTTTCCCGCGCCGCCATGGCGACCTGCACCTCGGAGCCGGTGGCGATCAGCGTTGCCTGACGCGGCCCGTCGGCCTCGGCCAGCACGTAGCCGCCGCGGGCGGAGCGGTTTTCGGCCGGGTCGGTGCGGAACGCCGGCAGCGCCTGGCGCGACAGCACCAGCAGGCTGGGACCGTCGGTGCGGCGCATCGCCAGTTCCCAGCATTCCGCTGTCTCCAGCGCATCGGCCGGACGATAGACATGCAGGTTGGGCATCGCCCGCAGGCTGGCGAGCTGCTCTACCGGCTGGTGCGTCGGTCCGTCCTCGCCGAGGCCGATGGAATCGTGCGTCAGGACGTGGATCACCCGCTGGCGCATGATCGCGGCGAGGCGCAGCGCCGGGCGCAGGTAGTCGCTGAACACGAAGAACGTGCCGATATAAGGAATGATGCCGCCATGCAGCGCCATGCCGTTCGCCGCGGCGGCCATGCCGTGCTCGCGAATGCCGTAGTGGATATAGCGGCCGCCGTAGTTGCCGGCGGTAATCGGCGCCATCCCCCTCGCCAGCGTCAGGTTCGATCCGGTCAAATCGGCTGATCCGCCGACAAGTTCAGGGGTCACCGGCGCCATCGCTTCGAGGAATCGCTGGCCCGCCGTCCGGGTAGCAATCTTCGGGCGTTCATCGGCGAGGTCCTGTTTCAACGCAGCGACCGCTTCGTGCCAGTTGTCCGGCAGCCGTCCGGCCATGACGCGTTCGAACTCCGCCCGCTGGTTGTGCCGCGCCAACCGCTTCAGCCAGGATCGCCTCGCGACTGCACCGCGCGTGCCCACCGCGTGCCAGCGCTGCTGCAGTTCGTCCGGGATGCAGAACGGCGGTTCGTGCCAGTTCAGCAGCGCCTTGGCGCCCGCGGCCTCGGATTCGCCCAGCGGGGAGCCGTGCACGGCGCTGGTTCCGGCCTTGGCCGGGGCACCGAAGCCGATGATGGTGCGGCAGGCGATCAGTGTCGGCTTCTTGGACCGCACGGCAAAGGACAGGGCGGATTGAATGTGCGACGGATCGTGCCCGTTCACCTGTTTCGTCGCCCAGCCATAGGCGGCGAAGCGCTTCAGCACGTCGTCGGACGCGGCCAGGGCCGTGTCGCCATCGATCGAGACGTGGTTGTCGTCGAACAGCACGGTTAGCTTGGACAGGCAGAGATGCCCGGCCAGCGCCGCGGCCTCGTGGCTGATGCCTTCCATCAGGTCGCCGTCGGAGGCGATCACCCAGGTGCGGTGATCCACCAGCGACTTGCCGAATCGCGCCGCCATGAGGCGTTCGGCCAGCGCCAGACCGACAGCGGTGGCGATGCCCTGGCCGAGCGGGCCGGTGGTGGTCTCGATCGCCGGGTGCTCGCCGTATTCCGGGTGGCCGGCGGCGGGTGAACCAAGTTGGCGGAACGCCCGGATGTGGTCGATCGTCATCCCGTCGTAGCCGGTCAGGTGCAGCAGCGCATAAAGCAGCATCGAGCCATGGCCGGCGGAGAGGACAAAACGGTCGCGGTCGTGCCAGCGCGGGTCCGCCGCATCGAACTTGTGGAACCGGGTCCAGAGCGCGGTGGCGACGTCGGCCATGCCCATCGGCAGGCCGGGATGCCCGGACCCGGCCTGCTCGGTCGCGTCGATCGCCAGGGCCCGGACGGCGTCGGCCATGCGGCGGGCAGGAGTCGGCGGGCGGGCAAGGATCTCCGCCTGGAGAGCCAGGACGGGATGGACCGATGACATGCCGTCGACGTCTGCCATGGCCCCCCTTTACGGCGCTGCCGCCGGAAGCGGAAGGGGGCCGCGCGAGCTTATCGGTCCGCCCGTCCCGGTCGCGAAACCGGGCCTGTGACAAACCGCGCGGCCGGCGTTAACGCAGGGAAAGCCGTTCCGTCATTGACCGCCGCCCGGCTCCGGACCAAAGATGCGCGGCCATGATCCTGCTCATAGACAACTACGACAGCTTTACCTTCAACCTCTACCACTTCCTGGGCGACGTTGGCGCCCGATGCGAGGTGTGGCGGAACGACAAGCTGTCGGTGGCCGAGGCCCTGGCGATGCAGCCGGAGGCCATCGTGCTTTCGCCCGGACCCTGCACGCCGGCGGAAGCCGGCATCTGCCTCGACCTGATCGCCGCCGCGGCGGGCAAATTCCCCATACTGGGGGTCTGCCTCGGCCATCAGGCCATCGGCCAGGCGTTCGGCGGCAAGGTCGTCCGCGCGCCGCAACCGATGCACGGCAAGGTCAGCGCCATCAGCCACACGGCAACCGATATCTTCGCCGGGCTGCCGTCGCCGTTCCATGCCACGCGCTATCACAGCCTGATCGTCGAGCGGGACGGCATCCCCGACACGCTGGTGCCCACCGCCTGGACCGATGACGGGCTGATCATGGCGATGCATCATCGCACCCAGCCGATATTCGGCGTGCAGTTCCATCCGGAGAGCATCGCCAGCGAGCACGGCCACGCCATCCTGGCCAATTTCCTTGCTATCGCCCGCGGCACCAATTCTCCTGCGCAGGCGGCCTGAGCCATGCCGACAACGCTGAAACCGGTTATCGCCCGCCTGGCTGCCGGCGAAACCCTGACGGACGATCAGGCCGAGGCCGCGTTCGACGTCATCATGTCGGGCGAGGCCACGCCCGCGCAAATCGGCGCGCTGCTGATGGCGATGCGGCTGCGCGGCGAGACGGTGGCGGAGATCACCGGCGCCGTCCGCGCCATGCGGGCACGCATGACCGCGATCGAGGCGCCCGCCGGCGCGATGGATGTCTGCGGCACCGGCGGCGACGGTGCGGGCACGTTGAACGTGTCATCGGCGGTTACCTTCGTGGTCGCCGGCTGCGGCGTCCCGGTGGCCAAGCACGGCAACCGCGCCTTGTCGTCGCGCACCGGCGGCGCCGATGTGCTGACCGCTCTCGGGGTCAATGTCGATGCGCCGATAGACTCCCTGCAAGCGGTCCTGGCCGAGGCCGGCTGCGTCTTCCTGTTCGCGCCTCGACACCATCCGTCGATGCGGCATGCCGCAGGTCCGCGGGTGGAGCTGGGGACGCGCACAATATTCAACCTGCTGGGGCCGCTGGCCAATCCGGCGCGGGTCAAGCGGCAACTGACCGGCGTGTTCTCGCCGGACTGGACCCGGCCGATGGCGGAAACGCTGCTGGCGCTGGGGCATGAATCGGCCTGGATCGTGCACGGACAGGGCCTGGATGAGCTGACCGTCGCCGGCCCGAACCATGTCACCGCGCTGATCGGGCAGGCTATCAGCAGCTTCGTCGTCGAAGCGGCGGATGCCGGCCTGCCGCGCTCCCCCATCGCGGCGATCCGCGGCGGCGATGCCGTGTTCAACGCGGCGGCGCTGCAAGCGCTTTTGCAGGGCGCGGGCGGCGCCTACCGTGATACCGTGTTGCTTAATGCGTCCGCGGCCTTGATCGTCGCCGGTGTCGCCGGCGACCTGCGCGAAGGTGTTGACCTCGCCTCCGGCGCCATCGCATCCGGGGCGGCCCTCGCGGCGTTGGAGACCCTGCGGCGAGTCTGCGCCGTTCCTGATTCTGAAATCTAGGGAGAGCTGATGCCAGACGATTTAAGCTCGATGCCGGACGTGCTCGCCCGGATCTGCGGCGACGTCCGGGCCGACATCGCGGCGCGCAAGGCCGCGCGCGGGATCGATGCGCTGCGCAACGAGATCGCCGCCCGCAACGACCCGCCGCGCGGGTTCGGCTTCGCGTTGAAGAGTGCCTCGGCCAGCGGGCGCTACGGGCTGATCGCCGAAATCAAGAAGGCGTCGCCCTCCGGCGGCCTGATCCGGCCGGACTACGATCCGCCGGCGCTGGCCCGGGCCTACGAGGCGGGTGGCGCGGCGTGCCTGTCGGTGTTGACCGAGCGGACGCATTTCCAGGGCGATCCGGCGCATCTGAAGGCGGCGCGCGCGGCGGTGAAGCTACCGGTGCTGCGCAAGGATTTCATGATCGACCCTTGGCAGGTCTACGAAAGCCGGGCGATGGGGGCGGACTGCATCCTGCTGATCATGGCGGCGCTGTCCGACACCCAGGCGCGGGAGCTGGAGCAGTTGTCGCTGAGCATGGACATGGACGTGCTGGTGGAAGTGCATGATCGCGACGAACTCGAACGCGCGCTGATGCTGGAAACGTCGCTTATCGGCATTAATAACCGTAATCTCAAGACGTTGGTGACCGATCTTCGGGTGACGGAGGAGCTTGCGCCGCTGGTGCCGCCGGACCGGTTCCTGATTGCCGAAAGCGGCGTGCGGGACCATGCGGATGTGCAGCGGCTGGCGGCGGTGGGGCTGAATTGCTACCTGGTGGGCGAAAGCCTGATGCTGCAGGAGGACGTCACCGCAGCAACGCGGGCGTTGCTGGGGACCGACGCGCCCGCATGAGCGGGTTCACGCATTTCGATAACGCCGGCAACGCCGCCATGGTCGATGTGTCGGACAAGGCGGTGACGGCGCGGACCGCGACCGCTCGGGCGCATGTGGCAATGCAGCCGGAGACCCTGGCGATGATCCGCGCCGGGTCCGCGAAAAAGGGCGACGTGCTCGGGGTGGCGCGTCTGGCCGGGATCATGGCGGCAAAACGGACGGCCGAGTTGATCCCGCTGTGCCACCCGCTGCCGATTACGGCGGTGACGGTGGACCTTGAGGCTACCGGCGACGGGGTGGAGATTGCCGCGACGGTGCGCACGACGGGACAGACCGGGGTGGAGATGGAGGCGCTGACGGCGGCGAGCGTGGCGGCTCTGACGATCTACGACATGTGCAAGGCGGTGGACCGCTCGATGCGGATCGAGGCGCTGCGGGTGACGCACAAGGACGGCGGGAAGTCGGGGGCGTTTTCGCAGGATTAGGATGTCGGCGAACGCGCCGCGGACGCTTTTTCCGATTCTGTTGCCCGCGGAGCGGCACAGGCTCGCCCAGAAAATGATTGTGAATCCTCCGCTCCTTGACCGAACACGATCTTGTAGGAGACGGCGAATGGTCAAAACGCCCCGGTATGAGAGAGATAACCCAGCCCGCCCCGGTTCAGGCGTGCAAGAGGACCTTCTGCCTTTTCAGCATCCTACGGCCGATGGGCTGGCCGCGGCGGCGGAATGGCATTCCTATGACGGTTTGGATGAGTCGTTGATGACCCCCACCGTGGAGCAAATCCACCGCGATCTCCTCGAAGCGCGAGAAGATATCATGGCGGGCCGTGTCCACTCCATTGATGATGTCCTGGCTGCGATCGACGAAGCATTTGAACAAGGCGTCGCGAGGCGGTTCGGACAGAATGGCGACCCTATCGGCTAAGGCGAGACAGCAGGCACGTCAACTCGCCGCCCATTTCGGCAGCAGTTCTCATTTTGGGCTGCCACAGTGCTCCCTCGGGCCTTGATGAGCTTTTTCGAGCCATCACGGTCCCAACGGCGGTGGCCGTGTGAACGCCAAAGTAGCGAGAAGCTCATCCCACGATTGAAAGACAAGGTAGGT
>NZ_CAIWTY010000052.1 GCF_903915725.1 uncultured Rhodopila sp. | reverse complement strand
GATAGACAACAAATGCCCGGCGTATGCCGGGGGTGATTCCTTCGTGCGCGAAGAGCTGCATGACGTCGAACAGATCACGGGGATGCTGCCGGTCCATGGCGGCAACCAACTTGCTGCCGTACATGTCTTCCAGTGACACGACCGGAATTTCGAGATCGGCCAGCAGCGTTGCGCGAGCGTTGGCGGTCAGCGAAGCCGTGCGAACCGGATAGACCGTGCCGCGCATCACGAAGTTGACTTCGATTTTGACCTCGATGCCGCCACGCCGCACCAGCAGCTTGGTTTCGCCGGCATCCGCCATGGCCGGCACGTAAGTCTGAAAGCCGCGCTGGCTGAGGCGCTCGGCGGATTGCCGGATCGCTTCATTGATGCGCTGAAGCGCCTGGTCGCGGGAGGGAGCGTAGTCGGGAAAGATCAGATCGAGATCGACCGACAACCGCGGCATATCGCGAACGAACAGGTTGATCGCGCTGCCGCCCTTGAGGGCCCGTGCGTCTGAGCGGAACGGTGTACTGTCATAAGGCTATGCGAAAGTCCTATTCGGAAGTAGGGTTTCGTAGTGGGCGAAGGGCGCCTTCAGCGACGGCCTGCGGTAGGTCGAAGGCGTATCGGCCGAGGAAGTTGATGTGCTTGAAGAGGAGCGGCGAGACCCTGGCGATGTCAGGCTGGCTGATGTCCCATCCTTCCAGAGTGAGCTGATCTATCGCTGCCTGGATGTAGGTCGAGTTCCACAGGGCGATGGCGTTCAGCGTCAGGCCGAGAGCGCCGAGTTGCTCCTCCTGTTCCTGACGGTATGCCTTCCTGATTTCGCCACGGTCACCGTGGCAGACCCGGCGCGCCAGCCGGTGCCGGAACTCCTGGCGGTTAAGTTGGGTGAGGATGCGGCGGCGCTTCTCTTTGCTATCGAGGTAGCCGAGCATGTGCAGCGTCTTGATGATGCGACCGAGTTCGGCGAGTGCGCGGGCCAGCGTCGTCGGGCGATCCTTCACCTGCAGGACGCGCATGATGGCGCCGGCGTGAATCCGGCCGAGCTTGAGAGATCCTGCCAGACGCAGCAGATCTTCCCAATTGCGTTTAATGAGTTCGATGTCGATGCGATTGCGCGCGAGACCATCAAGCGCGCCGTAATCAGCGGTCCGGTCGATGCGCCAGAAGCGAGCGTCGCCGATGTCGGCAAGCCGCGGACTGAACTGGTAACCCAGCAGCCAGAACAGACCGAACACCGTATCCGCATAGGCTGCGGTATCGGTCATGATTTCAGTCGGCTCGAGATCGGTCTCCTGTTCGAGGAGCAGTCCCAGGATGAGAAGACTGTCGCGCAAAGTGCCGGGGACGACAACCGCATTGAGGCCGGTGAATTGGTCGGAGACAAGGTTGTAGTAAGTAATGCCTCGACCTGCGCCGAAGTATTTGGGGTTGGGTCCTGCATGGATGGCGTTGCTGGGCGCCACGAAGCGGATGCCGTCGGCAGAGGCAACCTCGCCGGTTCCCCAGATCTGGGCGATGGGCAGCGCATTCTGCGCCGCGACGATCCTGGCATTGGCAGCCGCAATCGTTTCTGGCCGGATGAAATTCTGGCTGACCCAGGACAGTCTGGTGCGACTGAGCGCCGGTTGATCGATTCGGATCAGTGGCTCAAATCCGATGTTGCAGGCCTGTGCGATGAGCGCGCCACACAAGCTGACGGGGAAATCCTCGACCCGGGCATGGCGTTCGCTGACATGGGTGAAGGCATCGGCAAAATCAGATCGTGTGGCGACCTCCAGCATGACATCCGGCAAGTCGATCTTTGGCATGCGGGCCGAAATGGCGGATTGCAAAGCAATGAGGCTGGGCGGCCGTTCGACCTTATCGAGCGGGCTGAGCACCAGTTCGTCCCGGCCGTTGCGTCGTTCGATCCTGGCCGCCGGGTTGTTCGGCAGGTTGGTAGCGACTTGCTTCCAGGCGCGCTCGAGCCTGGCGGTGAGGTCGCTCATCTCGGTTTCGACATCCGGCGAGCGGTCCAGCGAGCGACACACGGTCAGGCGTGCTGTGTTCCAAGCTTCTCCGCTCAGCAGACCTCGCCTGGGATCGGCGTAGCGCACGCCAGCCGGAACGAACACGTCACGGCGCTTCAGTCCGGCGCGGAAGCTTTCGAGGGCGGCGAAAACATAGGCCCGGTTGTCGGCAACATGGCCGTCGTCATCCAGGGCATGGCGCTTCCATGCCGGACTGAGGAATTCAGTCGGTGCGTCGGTCATGCGGGCCTTGGTCCAATCCTGCACGCCACGCAGGTAATTCAACGCCGCGATGATGGGCTGACCCGTGGACGTGGCATCGAATGTGGTTCGCCGCAGCAAGGCGGGGAACAGTGTGCGCACGCGCCGCCAATGCGGCCGCAGTTCCTGATAACGCCGGTCATCGGGCGCGGCGACCAGGCTGTCGACGCTAGCCATGGCGGCTTCGATGTCGGCCCGGGCGATCTGCTCGAACAGGGCCTGCTTCCATTCGGCAACCGGCATCTCGTCGTCTTCGTCGGCCACGACATGCCGGCCCACGTCGCGCAGCATAACGGCCGCGGCGTCGAGATCGCGCAGCGTGCGCAGCCTGGATTTACGTTGCACTTCCTCGGCCCGGGTGAAGATGTCGGTTGCGAGGGCATCAAAGAGTTCGGTCGCGTCGTCGAGTGCAGTGGCTTCCAGGGTCTGGAACAGAGCCGCCAGGGTCGCCGTGCGTCGCGGCTCATGCAGTGCGGCCAGATTGGCCGGTTTGGCAGTGCGCGCACTGCGCGCCAGTCGCCCCAGCGGGGCTGCCGGCAAATCGGTGGCCGGCGCCAGACTCAAGCCGTGCGCGCGAATAGCATCGATACGCTCCAGGTGCCGCAGCAACTCGGTCGGCGAGCGGCGCTTTGGCGTCGTGCGCAAATCGTCGAGCGTGTTGAGCCTGTCATCATCGGATGTAACCAACGCGACGAGTTTTTGGCGTTGATCGTCGGTCAGAGCGTTGGTCAGGCGATGCCAAAGCCGCAAGGTGGCACGCTGGCGCACACGGCTGATCAGGCGTTCGAGCGTCGTGATGCCAGGCAGCAGAACCTTGTGCGCCAGCAGCCAGGTGGTCGCCCGGTCAAACAACAATCCCGGGCGATCATCGCCGGTCCAGCACAGCACGTAGAGCCAGCGGGTCAGCCTGAAGCCGGCGACTTGGTCCTCCCCAAGTTCGCGGAACCCGTAGTGCTCTCGGATCGTCGCCATATGCCGCCAGCGCTGGCGCCCGTCGCGATAGGCATCCAGAGCTGGTGGAGGCACTTCTCCCAGCTGACGCGCCATGGTCGTGATCACGGTGGCCGGTGTCTGGGTCGGATCATCGAGAAAGGTGCCGAGGAAACGCGCTGTCCCGAGTTGGACTGCAAATCCAATCTTGCTATGCGCGCCTCGCATCTGTCCGATCAGCTCGCGGTCAGTGGCATCGAGGTGGAAGTGGCGAGCGAGTTGCTCCTCATTGGGATCACCCGCGTAGCGACCGTATCGCCCACGCTGTTCGTCGGACAGGAAATGGGTTGGCACGGTGTGCGGAACTCCGGAGTTTTGCGACGGTCCCGGAACGGACCAAAGATCAGATACTTACATGCTGCAAAAGTCCTATGCGGAATATCAGATTTATGCGATAAGTTTCGCACGCCTGCCGAGGCATCGGCATGAAGCTCGGCTACGCGCGTGTCTCGACCGAGGATCAGCACCTCGATCTGCAGCGAACACGGCTGAAGGAGGGTGGCTGCGGCAAACTGTTCGAGGAGAAAATCTCCGGCGCCGCTCGTCAGCGGCCTGCGCTGGAGCGACTGCTGCAGGAACTACGCGCCGACGATATCTTGGTCGTGACGCGTCTTGACCGCTTGGCGCGCTCGACTGCGGAACTTCTGCGTATCGCCGAGATCATTGCTGAGAAAAATGCAGGATTACAGTCGCTTGAGGAACCTTGGGCCGATACGACCACGCCGGCGGGGCGCATGGTACTGACAGTGTTTGCCGGCGTCGCTGAGTTCGAGCGGGCCCTCATACGCCATCGAACCGATGAGGGGCGCCAAGCCGCCAAGCGCCGTGGTGTGTCATTCGGCCGGCCGCAGAAGCTACGTCCCGATCAGAAAACTCTCGCCGTCTCCCTCGTCCAGGAAGGCAGGTCCATAAGCGAGGTTGCCAGGACCTTCAACGTCCACCCAGCTACCATCCATCGCTGCCTGAACGCATCACAGGCGTCAAAACCGGCCTTATGACAGTACACCGTTCCGCTCAGACGCATGGGCCTAGAAGACCGTCTAAAACCTGGGGGTGCTATGCCGCTCCCCGAAACGGCGGCGAGCCCAACGCTCGGCAATGGCATGGTCCCGGTCGAGCGTCCCGTTCACGGCGGAGTTCGTACCTTCAGCCTCAAATGGGCGCCCCTCGGCGACCAGCGCATCTGCTGCTGAGCGTTCATCCGCCGGCGCAGCAGCCACTGCACGGTGCTCTCGTTCGCAAGGCCAATGCCGTTGGGGCCGTGAAAGTGACCCGCGGCGACGCCGCCCCAGCTCTATCCGGCTAAATCGAGAACTGCTGGCGTCGTTGACACCCTATTGGCGAACGCATACAATTGCGTTAGTGATATGGCGTTTCAGACGAAATGCTACCGTGGCGGTGGGTTAACGGTTTTGCGAAGCGATACTGGCAGCCGCGATGACAGAAAGGATGTTGGATACCAGTTCGGTGTATTGCAAAACGCTCGTGGCCGCGTATGTAGCGAAGGAGCGAACGCAATGGCTAATTTGTTGTCAATGGTTTGGGGGTTCCGCAACCGCCTGAAAGGCCGCCAAACTCAGGCGTCCAAAAAGATCCCCTGCGAACGGACGCACTTCCACCCGTGAACGTGCCCGTCACTCATCATTCAGAGCCGACGCCTTCGGGGCCGGCGACCGCGGCACCAGCGCATCCGAACGAGGAAGATTTTGATTCTGACGACGAATGGTACCTCCAGGCGTTGCCAGAGCTGTTGAGCAACACCCTCAATATACCGGCAAGGCTCAGTTCCTGGTACATGGTCGGACGGAGGGGCGATCGCCGGTGCCACCTGTGCGGATGGTTGAAGGAGCAATTGGATGATCTATACACCAGCCGAGATCGCCCGGAGCCGGTGTTGATGGTGGCTTGCCTGCGTAGCCGGTCCGGCCGCGGTTCAGGGTGCTTGACCGACGGCGCGCCGGCCGGGCAACGAGAATCCCGAGCAAGACCCCGGACAAAAAAGAACATCACCGCGAATGCACGGTTGCACGGCCTGGGGTTGGCTCGGTTCTATTGTCTTGCGGCGGCACCGCAGGGATTTACCGGCCCAAATGCCTTACTACACCGATCCTTCGACTTCCGGACGTTGCGCACACCGATCGGGGTGGGATCGAGAGGCCGGTCGTGTCAGCCCTTTAGCAAGGCCCCAATGGGATAGAGGCTCAGTGCGCTTTCCGTTGCAACATTGCCGGAGCCTCGGATCCATCTTGGTCCACCATGCCGGGCGCGCTGGCGTGGTTTTGGCGGCTGTTCTGGCTGTATCGATCGGCCGGCTGGTGGAGGCGCAGACAGCGGCGCCGTCTCTCGGCCGCTTGGCGGGATCGTATCATAGCCTTGCCGAGCACCCTCGGGTTTTCACAACACAGAGCGAGCTGCGCGAACTGGCGGATCGGATCGCGGTGCGGAACAGTTATTCATCGCTGCGCTTTGGGCAACTCGCCGGACGGATTGCCCTCGATCTTGCGGCCGGCAAGGCGTGGGATAAGGCCTATTCAGGCTGCAACATCGAGACGTATTTGTATGCTTTTTCTCACGAACCGCAGGACGCCGCGCAGAGCGCACGGGTTGGCTCCGACCTTAGGCTCGGACCGCAGGCGAAACCGCCGGCGGGCGCTGCGGTGGTGGCATCGCGGCTCGCGCTTTACGCGGCTTTGGCGAGGGCCGGCGCCCCGCTGCCGGCGAAAGCGCCGGATCCCGGGCGGGCTGCCGATCTGGCGAAGCGGATTCTAATGGCGTGGGGGGATCACGGGTTTCGGGATGAGGCCGGCCGTTTCTTGTTCTCGGCCGGGCAGTTTTGCGGCCTTGAAGGGAAGGTTGACGCCGGCAGCATGACGCAGGTTGGACTTCAAGTCTCCCGAGGCGTGGTTTATTCTGCCCATGCGCAGGATCTACTGATGTATTTGGGTACGCTCGACGCCGACGAGGCACGGCATTCGAATGACTTTCATGGAGCTATGTTCGATTTAATACGCAATGCGCTTAACTATCGGTTTGTCGACCATGCGGACTGGGCGTGCAACCACTACAGCAACCACGTCGGCAGCCAACTGACCGGGCTGCTGGCGGTTGCCCGGCTTCTGGACGACGAATCGCGATTTAGCGCGGTGGTTTACGGCGGCAACCCTTCGATGCCCGTCGCCTTGCCATGGAACGCCTATTTCGACAAAGCGATCTACGGGATAGGTGCCCACCCGAACGAATGCTATAATAACACGGGTTTTAGTGGCTTAACAAGTCGTCCATTCTTTCAGACAGCAACGACAACGCCGGGCGAGATCAACGATCGCTATCGCAATGCCAATCCGTATCAGGGATTTGGCTATTCGATGGGCACACTCGAATGGCTCTATGACATTGCGGAGATTCTTCGTCACGCAGGTTTCGACGCTTATGCCTTTCGCGGATCGTACGGTCAATCGATCGAGATGGCTACGGAATATTATGCTTGCTATGCAACTGCCGTCGGGTTTGGCAATGCGATAGTTGCTCAAAAAGCGGCGGCCTGTCCGAACTTTGAACAATATGCAGGAAAGATCATAAGCGGTGCCGAGGGAATTTTTATGAGGTCGGCTATTCATTATCCCGGCGACAGCCGCATGTCGCGTCTGGAGGAGTTAGCCAAGATGTCAGCGCTTTCGGCGAACTCTGGTCCAGACGCGGTGCTCTTCGGACAATGGCGCAACTGATAAGGATGATCTGAAATGTTAAATATCGTAGTCCAAAGACACGGTGCACACAGCGAGACTCTATCTCTTTTTGTTGAATTGTTGGAGCGGAATTGTCTAATATTCTACCCGACCGACGACCTCGTTGTTTCCCATGAGAAATTCATCTCCACGCACTATGGAATACGGTTCATCAAAACATTTGCCGAGATGATTTCAATTATTGAGAGCACATCTCACCACGGATCTCTCATATTCAATACCGCTAGCGAGATGACCGAGGATTGGGCGGCGCCGCTGCTCAAAGCGTGGCACGGTACTGAGGTGGTTTATCATCATGAACGGACACGTTTCGAAAGGGCTGGGCTGGTTCAAATCTTTGCCCACCCGTTTGTGGACCCAAACGCCTATCTGTTACCGGTCGCCGACGTGGTCGAATCTCTCGTGGGACGTGATCCAACGCCCTGCCATATAGCAACTGTCGTGCTTCCAAACTGGACGCGTGAAAGCCACCTAAGAAATAAGAACCTTAATCTGCTTTCTCGTTATTTGCAGTCAGCCGATCCAGCTAAATTTCGGTTCGTTATGACTGGCATGTCTTTGAATATAATGAATGCAGCGTTGGCTGCAGTGGCGAACTCGCCACGCGTTGAGGTGATGCACCAACTCGACCTTCGCGCCTTGGCGTCTCTGCTTCGAAAGGATCGCACATATGTATTACCGCTCAATCATCCGAATGGCAGATATGTTCGGGAGGGTCTGACCGGAACCATACCCCTGGCTATAAATTGCGGTTGTCCGCTCGTAGTCAGCCGGCAGGTGGCGGAAATCTATGAGATCGGTAGCTGGGTGGACGAGGACGGGCTTCTTAGCGAATTACCGGACGATGCTGATGCCTATCGGTCACGAATTGAGATGACGTCCGTCGATCGGACGCTAATTTTGAAAAAAAACAAACTTCGTTTCGATACCCTGATATCTGGCGTATGAGATGAAAATCTCCGGAATAGCCGTGGTAAACTACACGGTAATTTATCGCGGGCTAGAGATGGTTCTGCGTGACCTGAATGTCACACTCATTGGGGGTTAGGTTTTATGGTCCGAAGATTGCATGTCGGGTGCGGACCGCACCACATCAGAGAGGGCTGGATCAACATGGATTTGCGTTCGTTCCCGGGTGTGGATGCAGTTCGGGATGCAACATTACCGTTTGACGACCTTGGCCCGCTGGATCTGATATATTCAGAGCATTTTCTGGAGCATCTTTCGCTAAGTGGTGCGGTTCGATTTTTTGAGAACGCGCTAACAGCGCTCGCCGTCGGGGGAAAAATGCGGATATCCACGCCGTCCCTTGAGATGGTACTGATGACACATTTTAATTTGGACGAGCGGAACCCTATGAAGCGTATCAATAGCACTCTAGGCATCAATCGTGCCTTTCACGGTTGGGGGCATCAGTTTCTTTGGTCGGGCGCGATGTTGGAACAGACCATGCTTGCGGTTGGCTATCAGGAGGTCGCGCTCTGTGAAGGCGGACAAAGTACGGACCCTCTGCTAAGCGGCCTAGAGTTGCGTCCCTTCCGTATCGTCGACCGCCTGCCGGATGCCTGGATTGCCGAAGGCACTAAGGGAACGTCTCATACCCGGGACGAGAGTTTTTTTGAGATGTTAGAAGCCGTTTACAACGTCTATATCAGGAATGCCCATTAAGATCGGGCATCGTCGCCGGTTCACGGAACGTTAGCTTTGAAGTCCGGTTGCCATTTTGGCCCCTTTGGCTTAGTTTGTTATTGGTTTAAGGTCAGGATCACCCTCGTGAATCACTCAGCCCGCCGCATCAATATGTTAGCTAAAAACCTCGACGCCAGGAGGTATCTTGAAATCGGTGTTTCTCGAGGTGACACGTTTCGTGAAGTTGCGATCGCCGAGCGGACGGGCGTGGACCCTGCATTCGCCTTTAACACGAACGAAATCGCAAATGAGCTCACTCGACTCGTTCCGCTGCCAAGCGATGCTTTCTTTGCAAACGAGCCCTGCTTTCCACCCTACGATTTAATTTACATCGATGGCCTCCATAAGTTCGAGCAGGTTGTCCGCGATTTCGGCAACGCGTTACTGCGTGCCCACCGCCGATCCGTGATCATTGTCGACGATACGCTACCTAACGACGCTTATTCCGCGATTCCGGATGCCGTCGCCTGCATGCGCCATAGGAAGACAGTGGGCAGTGATAACGGCTCCTGGCACGGCGATGTCTTCAAACTTGTATTCTATATTCATGACTTCTGGCCAGGTCTGAACTATTGTACTGTCGTCGGCTCGGGCAATCCGCAAACAATCGTGTGGCGCGCACAGAACTGCCTGCGCAAACCCCTGTTTGATAGTCTGGAGAGTATATCGCGGCTGACCTATTTTGACCTCCGTGATCACCTCGAGATACTGCAAATGACTGCGGAGGACGATGCCATTTCACGATGTGTCGCTGAAGTTATGCGTCTGTAGCGGCTTGGCAGCAAAGCCGCTGCGTCACGCGCTTCAGGGCCCGCTCGCTTTGCTAGCGGTAACTGCCGAAAGAATCATCTGCGGCAGCGGGAAGCGTCGTAACTGCGGTTGCCTCATTTAAAATGCCGAAAATTCAGCGAACAGTTTTCTAAACTCGTCGAGGTCTATAGTGAAGTCCGATCTCCCCTGTGTTTGGCTGTAAGCATCCGGCTCGGTCGAACCGATCAACTGCCAGTAGGCCATCTGTCTTAAAGAAGCGAGATTCCAGTAGAAGTGATCAAAAAAGTAGCTGGGAGCGAGCACCAGGAGCTTTGTGCCAGCTTCGGAAAAAGCTATGTTACTCAGGCTCGCGCCAAAAACCCCGATGATATGCGATGCACCCTTGAAAAGCTCCACCTGTTCGATGAAAGACATACCCCCGGTAGATAGGCACTCATAGCCGGCTGCCGAAACGATATCAACAATTTCGCCCTCATTGGAAAGAAAACGAAATGATGCATCTTGGCGCGATATAAATAATTTCCTCCCGGTCTTGCCGGGATTAACCGCCGAGACGTATTCCGATAATGTTTCGACACTCCAGGGGGTTACATAGCCGGGATGTGAGTGTTTGGAAACCGGCGAAATGTATAAGGCCTTGCGAAGCTTTATCGGGTAATCAGGCAACGTCAGCACTTGAGACGAGGATATCCCCAAATGTGCCAGGGTCTCCATGATCACGGGTGTGCTTGTTTGCACCTCAGAGAGACCGATTTGCACCTCTCCTCGTATTATAGCAGAGATTAGCGGGGAAACCTTCGGCATCATCTCGATAAGCCAGTGTCCATAGTTTGCCTCCCCCGGTTGAGGCAGAACAAGCACGGGCTTGTCAATCGGGGGCTGACGATCCTCAAGGCGATGCGTTCTTGACAAACGCCATAGTGCGTTCACGCGGTCCAAATATGGGGGCGGGACTGGCAGTAGCGTCTCTGCAACGATCTTGCCATCTACGAGCATTACGCCGTAAGGAAAATGCAAAGCGTCGCTAAAGGCATAAAGATGGATCGGCGCAGTGTCGCGAAATGGGCGAGCCATGTAATCCAAATACGTCCGAAGAGCAACGGGAGACAATCTGGAGTGGTTGGGGCAATAACAAGGTATTAGGGAGTATTTCAGGCAATCGGATATAAGTAGTGGACCCGATTGCATACCGAGTGCGGCCGACCATTGGGAAAATCTGGCCGATAAATCTAGAGCAGAGGCTTTCGGAATTTCCTCGAACCGCTGGCTCATGAGTTGGATAACATCGTTCTTATCCCTCAAATCCAGCTGGACCCAGTCAAAACGCGCCCATGCCGAGTCCGTGGAAGCCCCAGCCTCTAACATCTCGGTTGAAAGCTCAATAGTGATATCGTCCACCGGTCGTGATAAGTTACAAAAGACACTTCCACTTTCGCCACCACCAAGATTTACGGACGTCTCCGTGAGAAAGCCGCCTTGACCGTCGTAGAGTATGATAGAAAACTTTACAGCGGCGGCATTGGGATGCGGGTTTGTAAATATGGCGCCCATACGAGGCTGACAGGAGGGCCGCTGGACCAAAACTCGAACAGAAGCCCGTTGCTTTCCATTAGGATGGATGGTGATCGATATGCCATCCGGGGAGACTGCTGAAACTCCGCCTATATTTAGTGCATCAACGATCAGCCTACCCGAGTCGGCTGCTTTCGAAAAATCGATTTTCATCTTTTTTCGCCTTGGTTTTCAGCCGTTAGACTCCGTCGAAGCCTCCTGACCCTCAAGACTTGTGCCGAAAAGCATGTGGTACTACAAATGACGCCTTCCATCTGGATTACTTCCCTACGGCCAGCGCCCGGCCGACATCCAACACAAGGCTTGCCCGGTTCTCAAACGAGAATCGCTGGGCGATGGTAGCACCTCCCACCCATCTGTCACGGTCTGATATCATCATGGCTTTCAAGCTTGCCTCCGATATGTCTTCGTGTGTCATGCACACGAAGACATTTGGTAGTCGCAATGAGTCTAGTCCTGCTACCGGATCGGTTATCACCACCCCCCCGGCAGCAAGCGCATCGAACACCCGATTTGAAACGATACCCTGTTCCGCCATGTCCGGCCAATGATCCGACAACACGAAGGATGCGCTGGCGTAAAGCTCGCCCAACCGCCGATTCTCTATACTGCTTGCCACAACCCGATCCTCCAAAGCGCTTCCCTTCCAGCCATCCCCCCAGATGCGAAAATCCAAACCCGCCCCGGCCGCCATATCAATAAACGGACGCGCCACTCCACGCGTGTTGCCGACAAACACGCCGGAACCTCCGGTCCCATCAGCCTGGCCGCGCCTCGCCGCCCACAGCGACGAGGGTTTGCAATCCGTCGCCTGCTCCAGCACCGAAATCGATAGGCAAAACGGCCCGAACCGATCAGCCAGCGTTTGCGATGCAACGAACACGTGCTGCCATCCTTTCAGTTCCTCCGCCGCGATCTGATCGGGATGGCTGATGATCCACAACAGATTGATCGCCCCGATAACCGGAACAAATCGCTGGAGTCCCCGCAAGCCCAAAACTACATCGGTCGCGCGATCGGCCTTCTCGTTCAGCTTGCGCACCCGCACAGCATGGCCCTTCTTGCGCAGCGCGCGCGCCAGAGACAACGCGAAATGCCAATCACCCCAAAGGTCGGGGTTCGCCTCCCGAGGCACCGCCGTCAGAATATCGATCCTCAAACTTGCGTCGGCATGGGCGGCTATCAGATCGAGAAAAGCGCTCGCGCGCGCCGTATAGCTGTGGCGCCCTTTGACGACCGAGGCCTGGGCAGCGGCCAGCGCGCTCAGTTTTTCCTCGTTGGCCAGTAGGTAGTTAATTTCGCCGCTTAATTCATCGGCATCATGCCAAACCGGCAGCGTGCGGCCAAGCACCTCGGATGTCGCTGCGGAATTCGTCAGGACAACTGCACCAGCCGCGATGGCATCAAACACGCGTGAATTCGGGCTACCCCACCGCTTGGTCGTTGCGTTCGCATCATCCACCACGATGCGGCTGCGGTGATAGGTCGCCTCAACTGCGGAATACGGCAACACGCCCCCCCAAACGTCATGCAAATGAGGGACATCGCCGAATCCGGTCCCGTAAATCCGAATCGAGCCATTGATCCGCTCCGGCACCAGCGCCTGTTCGATTTCGCGAGCGCCTCCCCATCGGCTACCGACGAAGACGACGTCTTGCTCGATGGGAATGCCGCTGGCGGGAGGCGCATTGAACGAAGTGGCGATATAGAGAGTATGCGCGCGAATGCCGAGGCTGCGGTACAGCAGGTCGGAGAACAGCTTTGACGAGGAAAGCACCGCATCGAAGCGCTCGACCCAGGGCTGGTGCAGCCAAGTCTCAAACTGATTGCGCGCCCATCCGAAAAAGAGGCAATGGGACTTCTGATTGCGGACCCGCCGAAGGTCGTAATCGTGGCGCATGACGACGACGGCATCGAGGCCGTTGCAATCGTACCAGTCCTCCTTTTCGCTCAGGAATACATATTCGATACCGGAATGCCCGGCCAGCGCGCGCGCCAACTCGAGTGCGGTGAAATAGTCGCCCGCCACGGTATGGCTGTTCGCCTCGGTAACCGCAAATCCGATGCGGAAGGTGGGCGGACAAAAGATGCCGTCGCGCGCAACGAGGCTGCGCAGATAATCTCGCCGCATAGAGGCACCGAATTTAGTCCACAGGTGCTTGTTGTTGGTGGAAAACCGATCCGATGCGCCGCCGCCGCGATGCGTGAACCGGGTATATCCCCGAACGTGCAGCGCCTCGAGGTTGCGATCGCAAACCACGCGAAGCCTGGCCCGGCGCACCCGCAGACAAAGATCGATGTCCTCGGTCCCGTAGAAATAGGTTTCGTCCAGGCCGCCGAGCTTATTGAAATCCTCTGTTCTGATACCCAGCGCAGCTCCGGTCACGACGGCGACCTCATGAAGGCCGAATATCTCGCGATGCGCCGCCACGGTCGTTATGTCGTAGCCCGACAGATTGAAGTCGTTGTTGGCGTGACCGGGATGGAACCAGACACCCAGGTGCTGGATACGGAGTTCGTGAAGGTTCCGAGCGATAAATTCTTCCGAAGACCGCTCGACAATATCGTAGAGCTTGATGCCGACGGCGCCAATCTCCGGTGATCGCAGATGATCTTCGATGTTGCGCGAAATGTTCGACACGAATTCGATGTCGTTGTTCAAGAGCAGCAGAACGGTCTTCGTCGCGACGGCTGCGGCGTCGTTGTTTGATTTCGAAAAACTATCGTTCCTGGGTTTCCATATCACCTTGGCGAGACCCGCCTGTTCGAGTCGCTCCAGGGCCTCTCGGCTAACGTCGTTAGAAGCGTGGTCAACGACGATCAGCTCGTCGCGCCGGAAATCCATATATTGCAACAAAGACTCGAGGCAGCGGAGGAATACGTCCCCGCCATTCTTGTTCAGGATGATGTGCGAGACGCCTTCGGTTCGTTTTTGGGCATTACGTTTCCGTCGATTTCGGCCCTTGCTCGCATCCAGCCCTTTGTACGCGACGGTCCCCGGCATGTCCTCCCTTAAGTGCCGCTGAATTCTTTGATCGAGGACCCCCAGCTCTACGATCGCCGGCGCCCGAAAAACGGCGGAGCGCTTCGAAAGCTGAATTGTAGTCGGCGTTCCGCTCAAAGCGCGCGATCCACCCGAGACCCGAAGCTCTATCTGATGGAGCTTTCCATCGCGGAGCGCATCCGGTGTCCGGATGGTAAAGCCGGGCCGCATCGCCAGGGGAAAACTTCGCTGCACGTCGGCTCGGAAACCTTCGGTGTTGACCTCCGCAACGGGGGCACCGTCGGAATAGGCAATGATACGGAGAGTCTCCGACGGAGACCGCCGATCGACCGCCCAACCCACGATTTCGGATTCGCTCGCCTGGTCGAGATGTCCGGCAATAGCGGACGGCAGATTTGCGGCCTTGGCGCTTTCGGCGACCCGCAATTGAAAACCGGATGAATCGTCGACGACGTTGATCGTGTCTTCGACAAAAATGCCCCGTTTCGTCTCGAACCGGAAACT
Organism: uncultured Rhodopila sp.; assembly: GCF_903915725.1. Taxonomy (GTDB): domain Bacteria; phylum Pseudomonadota; class Alphaproteobacteria; order Acetobacterales; family Acetobacteraceae; genus Rhodopila. Next base: position 11,668 of record NZ_CAIWTY010000052.1, on the reverse strand, counting down.
AAAGGCAGATGCCGCGAGGCCCTTGGCAGTTATATCGGGTCGAGGGGCCCTGAAATTAGTCACCCCGATCCGTTCGCCGTTACAAAGGATCGTAAGCATTTTGGCAGACTGGTTCGAGTTTCTCAGAAATCCGAACCAGCCTTCGATCAGGTTCGTTTCGATTCTGTCGACCACACCAAGCGTTTTGCCGAGACGGATCTCGCGCGGAAATCCGGGAAACACCCAACCGGAGCTTAGCCGGACCGATACCGTATGAGGAAAGCCGTCACACAGTGCTTCGGGAGTGGCCATAAGGAAGCCGCTATAGTGCCCTCGCGAGTAAAGGCGCGCCACATCTGCCCGGTAGAGCCCTGAGACTGTGTTCGCAATGACCCTGTCGTTCGCGCAAATGTCGATCTTAGCCAGGTCAGACGTGTCTGTTATAACCCATCCGCCGATCCATTTTTCGTCAAAGCTATCGATACGTCCGTCGGATTTGGGTCGCGTAGACGCCGCCGCATGAAGCAGGCCCCAGCTGCCGACGAACTCGAAGAATATGCTTTGTGTCCCGTCCGAATGCCGCGCAGAAAGATTCAGGCAAAAATTGGCATCGCGTTCTCGGCCGCTGTGGTCGAGTATTCCGGGGTAGAGGGCGTCCAACAAAATGCGAAACTCGCGCGCTGTCTGACCCTTTGCTGCCGCGAGGTCAGCTCGCTGGTGTAGATTTTCGACTTGACGGCACCCGAACCCCGAAATCTCGACAAATATTTCAGGTTCCGACGTCCCGTCGAAGCTAACCCAGCCAACCAACTCGACGCCGTCAAAATTCTCAACCTGACCTTCAAATCCCGTCGTCATTGCGATCTCTATCTTGCACCGGTAATTGAATCAACTATCGCTTCCCGCATGCAAGTCTTCTTCTCTTCTTAGGATCGGCAAATTGAAAGGCAGCCGCCGTGAAGGCGGCTAGGTCGACGCGAGCACCGTCAAGCTTGTTTCGCAAAAACCGGCTGCACATCGCTGAGCTCGCGTGATACGCGCGCTTTGACGCCTCGTAGCGCCTCGGACAACTCCGGACGCGAAAAGCTGTAACTCGCCGACGGAATGCGACCCTCCTTGTATCCCTTGGTCAGGAAATGCAATTCTGCGCCCGGTATGACACCCATAGTGATTGCCCGTTTGACGTCGGGATTGTTCTCAAGATAGAAATCCTCATCGACTTCGATCTCCTTGGGAAGCCGCCCTTCAAAGTATCCTTGGATTTGATAGTGGTGCAAACCGGACTCGAATTGCTCGCTCTCGACGCCGAGCTTGATATCCGGGTATGCCGAAAGATACCAAGCTTCATCAAAATCAACGGAACTGATTGCCGCGAAACTAGCTGCGGTCAAAGTTGCTCTCATTTCGGCGCGTGAAAGCGACTTTAGACCTTGAACATGCCTCTTGAGTACCTCGAACGGGGCGGGCTCGACAAAGCCCGGAGCCGATCTAACAGGCTGGCCATTTGACGGCATCGCTTAACACCTCTTCGGACAGAATAACGTTAAAATATTAGGCACCTTTTGGGCCATGGCCTTACGCACGACGGGATCATTCCGACCTTCGCGCCACATTAATCGATTGCATGGCGTCCGGCTGCGCAATAGGCCAACGGGCATCCTGAGGAACCTCGCCCCGAAACTGCTACGCTCAACCAAGTCCGCATCAATACGCGCACCGATAGCATTCCAACAAAGGTTTGGCCCCTCGCGAACAACGTTCAAGCTCCAACCCGTAGCGGGATCACGTCCTCGTGACAGCGTGTTAGCCCGAAATAATTGTGAGCGCAAGAGTTATTGCAGTGATGCAGCGGCAAACGTATCGGTGCAAACGCCCTCCTCGACCCGCTTTGGGGTTGATTCTGGTATTCAAGTGGTGGGAGAAATTTGTCACCGGATGGCTCCGCCAGTTTAGCATACAGTTAGTCCCACGCTTACAAATTGTCAGTTTCGACCCGCCTTGCAAATCGCACGATGACCATGCATAGTAGGAAGGCATAACGAAAGTGGGTGCTGCGTGAGAAATGTCCGAGGCTTCCTGCCTGGAGCCGCTCTTTCGTCTTTCTCGAGGATGCCTTCCATAACGCAGAGGCATCCGTGACGAAAAAGGCTCCGGCAAAAAGCCCCATACCGACCGCAAAGGTCCGGACAGATCCAGCGGGATCCCCAGCGGAACCGCCTAGGGATCCTGCCTACAGGTTGGGAGGCTATATCGACTTCCACGGCTATCACTCGCTCGCCCTGGGTTGGTTCATCTGCGGTTGGATCTCCTATCCCTGGCCCGCCGGGCATCAACCCGAAAAGCTGGCTGCTATCTTCAACGACCAGTCGGTCGTCGGCTGCAAACACATGATGTTTTACGGTCGTGATGACATTCGCGGTCGGGGAATCGGATTTGTCTTCTTCTTCCCGACGGGGCAGTCGTCAACCCTATCCCTCCTGACGCTCCTGATCGAGATCGCCGGCATACCGAACACGATCTATCCGAGCCCCGCTATAGGGCCAAGCGACGAAACCGAACTCGCGGCGCTGCTGAAAAATGTTTTCAGCCGCGATGAGCGAGGGGTGGAGAGTCGGCACATGCAAAGCCTTCTGTCGCGTCAGCAAAGCAGCGATCCGGCGACGGGCGCGATCGATGTTTACTCATATCATGAAACTGCGGGTGGTTGGTTTTGCAATGGCTGGACCTCTCGCGCATGGGCGGAGGGGAGTCAACCGTTCAAGGTCGAGCTTTCCTTCGAAACCGGGCGGTCCCGGGGCGATGGATTTGCGGTCTTGTATCCGCGGCACGATCTCCAGGACGCGGCGACCGGCCTGCTGCTTTTCGTGGCCTCAAAGGATGAGCCTGAACAGGACTTGAAGGCTATCACCTTCGAGGCGGACGGCAAGCAAACGATTCTCGCCGCCACTCCTGCCACGATGAAGGTGCCCGGCCCCCGGTTGCTCGGGCAAATGCACACTGTGCTGGAAGCATCCGCCCCCGGCCCCCACCGCGATGCGTTGCTGGCTCTGTCGGCGAAGCATCACATACAAGCTGATGGCGGAATGGACGCGGCGAAACTGTTCATCGACGAGGCTATCCTCTGCGGAACGTCGGGGGTCGTTCTTGCAGGCTGGTACATTGCTTCGACGGACGGCGTCCCCACGATTCGCGTACGTTGCGGTTCAATAGCCTGGACGGTAGATCCGGGCCGCTGCATCTGGGTGGACCGCCCCGACGTTATCAACTCGCTTGGGCTGAACGGACACAAAGATACACGGTGCGGCTTTGTAGCATGGTTGCCGGAAGCCTCCGTTCCGGATGCCCGCATATATATCGAGGCCGGATCATCATACCGGCAGTCTGGATGCTGCGATGTCTTGCCGTTGAAGCTGGTGGGTATCGATGCGATCCGCCGCCTTCTCGCCTCGGTAGAGATACGGTTCGCCGAGGTGCGTCCGGCTTTCGACTGTGTATTGGGACCCGCGATAGAGGTTTTGAACCGATCTCGTCTGGCGATACGGCCCCGGATCGAGGTGATCGAATACGGTATCGTTGATCCTAACCCTCGATTTTCCGTCGTCATACCGCTGCACGGGCGCCTGGACTTCGTCGAATATCAGCTCGCGTTTTTTTCCACCTATCCCGGCAATGCCGGCGTCGAATTCATCTATGTGCTGGACGATCCGGCGCAGCGGAGGGAGGCTCGCCAGCAGTTTCCTTTGCTGTTCGAACGGTTTCGGATTCCTTTCAAGGCGCTTTTGTTAGACCGCAATGTCGGTTATGCGCCGGCCACCAACATCGGTCTGGAGCACGCGTGCGGCGAATTCGTCGCGTTCCTCAACTCAGACGTGTTCCCGGCGACACCCGACTGGCTTGATCTGCTTTCGGGCCGAATGCTCGGCGACCCGGACATCGGCGTCATAGGCCCGGTCTTGCTGTTCGAAGACGGATCGATCCAGCACTGCGGGACAAAATTCGTCCGCATTCCTGAATTCGGAGATTTTCATTTTGCCGTGCACATCGACAAGGGATTGCGACCATCTTCCCCCGCCACACTTGAGACCCACGCCAGTATCACCGGTGCTTGCATGCTCATGAGAAGGGACCTGGCGATCGAAATCGGCGGTTTCGATCAGGCGTATGTCTTGGGGGACTTCGAGGATTCGGACCTATGTCTCAGGATTCAGGCGCGTGGCTATCGCTGTGTTGTCGATCCGCAGGTCCGTCTTATCCACCTCGAACGCCAGTCTCAGATCGGCCCCGACCAAAGATGGCGGATGAACCTGACGGTCTATAACGCCTGGCAACACGAGACCCGTTGGGGTGCAACCATCGAAGCGAAATGGGGTGCGCCGTGAAAGGTCCGATTCGCCGTGCCAGACCCGGGCTTGCTACCGCCACCTCGGCTACAACGCCTCTGCGAATCCTGATCGCGTCTCATGGCCACCCGAAAATAGCGAATGGCGGGGCTGAGATCTCGGCGTTTCAGTTGTTCGAGGAACTACAGGCGAGATCGGATTGCGTAAGCTGGTTCCTCGGATGCGCTAGAGGCCACGCAGCCGGCCGCCCCGGCGTGGTCATCAGCCAACCATGGTCGGAGGCCGAATTTCTTTACGGAACAAAGGCATTTGATTGGTTCAAATTCGCCAATCAGGACGCCCGGTTCGGCTCCGAAATCGAGCGGCTGTTCAAGGCCCTCGCGCCGGATGTTGTGCATTTCCATCACTATATCAATCTGGGTCTCGAAGCGATGCTGTACCTCCGGCGCGTCCTGCCGGATTGCCGCATCGTTCTCACTTTGCATGAGTATCTGGCGATCTGCCATCACTACGGGCAAATGGTCACGCCGAAGCACCGGGCTCTGTGCCATGGGGCAAGCCCGGAGAAATGCGCGAAATGTTTCCCGGAATTTTCGCCATCGGACTTTTATCTGAGACAACGCTACATCATGCGCTTCTTGGATCTGGTGGACGTCTTCATCGCTCCAAGCCGGTTCCTCGCCGAACGCTATATTGCATGGGGATTGCCCGCGGAAAAAATGACGGTCCTGGAAAACCTGATGCCCCCCGCGGTCGACGCGCTTCCGGCAAAGCGATCTTTGGATGGCGTGCTTCGGCTGGGCTTCTTCGGGCAGATTTCGGAACTGAAGGGCATCAAGGTGATCTTCGACACCGCCGAGGCGCTCCAGGCCGCAAGCGTTGCGAATATCAGCTTTGAAATCTTCGGCGACTATTCGGGACAGTCGTTCGAGGCCATTGCCGATTTCCAGGCACGCATTGCCCGCGCCGGTCCCAATATCCGGTTCAGTGGTCCTTACCAGCGAGAACAGGTCGATCGGCTCATGCAGTCAGTGCACGCCGTGCTCGTGCCGTCGATTTGGTGGGAAAACTCACCGGTCGTCATACAGGAGGCGCTGCGCAACCGACGACCGGTTATTTGTTCTGATGTGGGCGGCATGGCGGAAAAGGTCCGCGACGGGGTCGACGGTTTCCATTTTCCGTTGGGAAATACCGTGATATTGGCAGCACTTTTGCGAACTCTTGCCGACAACCGCGAACTTCTGACCGAGCTCGGTGCGCGATTGGACGGGCGCCCGGCCATAAGTTCCACGATCGAAGATTATCTGGCTTTGTACCGCGCGCGACCAAGCCATCGCGCGAGCGGTATCCCAAAAAGCGCCGCCGCGAGGAGTGACAACGTTCCCGGCTCCGGAACGTTGGCGACAAAACCATAGGTGATGCCGTCCGCTCCGATATAGTCGCCGACGACCTGATATTCGTTATTGATCCCGAGAATTTCCGTAAAGACCGGGGCATTCGGGTTATCGATCGTCCTAAACACACCCTGGGAGTCGATAAATCCGTTTACGTGGCCCGCGCTATCCACGTAAGAACCGACGATGTCGCCGTTATTGTCGATACCGGTGGCAACCGTGCCGTAGACGCCGAGGGGATCATTAACGGTTGTGTAGCCCGACTCGGTCAAAACGAAGCCGTTTTGTATACCGGAACCATTAAGATAGTATCCGACGATCGCCCCTGTCGCGTTGATGCCCAGGGCAGCCGTCACGTTCACGCTGTTCGGGTCTTTCAGGTTCGTAAAGGTACCGTTTGATTCTTTGAATCCCGAAGTCGTTAAATTGTAGTAGTACCCGACGAGCGTACCCGCCGCGTTGATACCGGACGCATAGGTGTTCCCGGTCGTGCCGGGGAAGTTGATGTTCGTCGTAAATGAGCCGTCGGTTACAATGAAGCCGTGATTGCCGCTGGCGGTCTGCTCATATCCGACCACCGTGCCATCGGCGCTTACGCCGGTCACTGTCGTAGCCGCCGCGTCCGGGACATTGATCGATGAATAGGTTTGACCCGTCAGCGAATACGTAAAGCCATGCGTGACGCCTGCTACATCGACGTAGGACCCCGCAACCGTGCCTGCATCATTGATGCCTGAGGCGATCGTTGAGCCGCCTCCGGCGTTCGGTTCGGTCAAGGTCAGGAACTCGACGGCCCCGCCGTTGCGGCTGCCAAGCAAACTGAATAGCACGATAATCAAATAGAGCCGGTATCTCACGATTTTTACTCCATTTTCCAGAAGTTCGTAGGAGCGTCGAAGCGGGAAACGGCCGAGTCGCCGCACGCCAGGTCCGGCGAGAATACGTTACGATGACACGATCTTGGTTATCGTGCCGGAGGTGATGTCGGAGAAGGTAATGCGAGTATTGTCCGACAGCGTTACCGTCAAACCGCTGGCGGTCATCTGCTGGGCCGGCGTATAGCTTGATCCGCCATAGCCCGACAAAACGAGTTGCACCTGGCTTGCAGCGGAAAGATCTTTGACTGTCTCCGAGCCACCCGCCGAGCCAAGGATGAACTCGAAAATGTTGGTCGCGCCCGGCGCCGCATTGATGGTCGCGCTCCCCGACCCGGCGAGATAGGTGTTGGCTCCGGAGCCGCCGACGATAAGGTCGCTGCCGGATCCCCCGACGAAGCTATCGGCACCGCTGGCGGCCGCTCCTGAAAGCGTCTCCGATCCGGCGCCGGCATAGAGGATCTGCGGTCCGCTGCCATCCGCGTAAAGCCGGTCGCCGTTCGCCACCCCATAGAGCGTTGACGCGCCCGGACCGCCTTGGATCGCATTGTTGCCGCCCGTGCCGCCGATCAGCAGGTTCGACCCCTGGCCGCCGGTGAGCGTGTCGCTGCCCGACCCGCCGTAGACCGTGGACGATAGGCTACCGACGAAGACCAGGCTCATGCCGCCATAGACCACATCCGATCCGGCAGCCACGATGGTGTCGCTGCCAGTCGAGGTGATCGTGTCCGTGCCGGAGGTCGCCACCAGGGCCTGGCCGCTGCCCAACTCGATGAGGTTGGTGCCTGCGCCGGTAACGACGGTATCCCTGCCCGCGCCCGAAGCAATGACGGTATTGCTGCCATCGCCCAGATAGATATCCCACGACCCGGCATCGGAGGCCGGGATCTGAATGAGATTATTGCCGTTGCCCCCCGCGATCGTGCCCGAGCCGCCTGCCGCGCCGGATGCGAAGAAGGTAAGATTTCCATTGCCGGCGAGAATCAACTCATTCGGATTGCCGTTGCCCCGGATCAGCGCGGTGGGCGCTGTCACCACGATGTCGAGATAGCCGGGAGGCAGGTAGGTGACCCCGGGCAGATCCACCTCCAGTTCTCCGGTTTTCCCGCTCGGCACGAATGGAGGCGTACCATATATATTGGTTGCCGCCGCGATCGTTCCGTTGCTGACACCGGCACTGATTGCATTTGAAATTGCCTGCGCGACAGCCGCTTCGCTCGGGCCGAACGGGGGTGGCTTATCGTTGTAGGAGAATACGATCAAGTTTCCCTGGCCGCCGGTCACGCTCACGGGCACGCCATTCCCGCCGCTGATCGAGTTGCTGCCCGACGCGGCGTAGACCGTGGACGCCGGGCCGCCTATGAAGACCAGGCTGTGGCCACCGTAAACCACATCGGCGCCGGCGGCGTAGACCGTATTATCGCCGCTCGAGGTTATCGTGTCGTTGCCGGCCGTTGCAATGACGGCCTTACCGGCGCCCAGTTCAATGAGGTTGTGGCCTGTACCGGTGGTGATGGTGTCTGTGCCCGTCCCCAGGCCGACGATGGTATTGTTGCCGTTGCCAAGAATGATGTCCCAGGACCCGGCATCGGAAGCTGGTATTTGAATGATATTATTGCCATCGCCGCCGACGATGGTGCCCGAACCTCCGGCCGCACCGGAAGCGAAGAAGGTCAGGTTCCCGTCCCCGGCCAGGATCTGCTCATTGGGACTCCCGTTACCTCTGATAAGTGCCGCGGACGCCGTTACCACGACGTCAGTGTAATTAGCCGGTACCGAGATAACCCCGGGCAGGGTCACCTCCAACTCCCCGGTTTGCCCGGCCGGAACGAATGGGGCCGGACCAAAGGTATTGGCGGCGGGCGCGATCGTTCCGGCGGCAATGCCGGCACTGATCGCGTCGGCAATCGCCTGGGCGATATCGGATGCGCTGGGTCCGAGCGGGGAAGGACTATTGTTGTACGTTAGAACAACTAAATCGCCCTGGCCGCCCATTACGGTAACCGAGGTCATGAGACTGCACGTCCGCTAATCGTTCCTGGCGAAGTCCCGCAAAACGGCGCTAGCACTGGAACGTTGTCGGCAATTATTGAGATATTTCCATAAACAAACTGGAACACGTGTATCGCGATCGGCTTGGCCGGATCGAAGCGTCTCTTTTTCCTTTCGACTAGAGATCCGGAGTGATTCGGCAGCGACATGAAGCCATTTACACTGATTCTATCCGAATTTTTGGACGAGGTCATGCCGCTGTGATAGGGTACCGCAATCAGTGCAGGCGGCAATCCGTAACCCTGAACTGAAACATTCAAGCGGCTGAAGCAGCGGCACGGCACGTCTGTGCATCCGCAGTCTGCATCCGAATTAGCCCGCAGAGCGTCCAACGCGCTTTGATCGAACATAAAAGTCATATTGTTGTACATCAGACTCATATTGTTGTTGTACATCAGACTCATATTATTCCTTAATCGAATACGGCGACCACCAGAATGATGATACAACGCCCGAAACGGAGCTTTATGGTGCTTTCCCGCTATAGTTACATCAGAGGATTGGCGTGACAAGCGTTAAATTGATTACATCAAAAACCTCCTCGGAATCCGCCGTTAAGATCTGCCAGTTTTCTGCTCAATCTATTTCCTGGCTTCGTTGCCTCCAAATTACCGCACGATTTGATAGAATTTAAACTTGGCTCTCGATTTTGATAGAATTTAGACAGATCGATGAGGTTCACGCCCGCTTCCCGTCACGGAATTGAAAGCAAAGTCGCGGCGTGCCGCGGAGCCATCGAACCGTTCGCGCCTTTAAGCCACCAAGCCCGCGCGCCGCGCGGATTTGGTTCCACCCCGGCGGCTCTCGCTGCGGACTGGAAGTTGCCAAACCTTATCGCCGGCCGCGACTACGGTCAGGTGCGGCTGAGGGATCTTTTGGGACGTCGATCGGCTGACGCGCTAGGTGTAGCGGCGCGAGACCGTCCAGAACCTGGGGGTGATTACGCTGCTCGCCGAAACGGACGGCGCGCGCCAACGCTCCGCGACGGCATGGTTCCGGTCGAGCGTCCCGTTCACGACGGAGGTTCGCACCTTCAGCATTAAATGGGCACCCCTCGGCGACCATCGCATCTGCTGCTGGGAGTTCATTCGGCGATGCAGCAGCCAGTGCTCCGTGCTCTCGGTGATCGCCGTCGAGATCGGTTCCTCGCGTCGGCGGGTTGTCGCGTAATCTAGAATGATAGCGGATTGTCCGGATACGTACGTCTCAAGGTCACGCAGAAGTCGCGCCACCTTTCGCGCCGCCGCGGAAAGCGGCGATGTGGCGGCTGCGGTGGTGTCGTCGACTTCGGCGAGAGTTTCGCCGATGAGATCGAGGGCACGGCGGACTTGGCCATGCCAGAGACGCCAACGGATCCGCTCGATCGTCTCGGCAAGGCGAGCACCGGCCTGGCGATCACTCTCTGCGGCATCCGGCCAACTTTTGGCCGCCTGAGCGACGTGCTGAACTCGCATCGACAGATGAAACCAGTCCAGCACATGATAGATTGGCCCGGGGCTGGCGGCTTCGCCGAGCGATCGCGGACCGTCGGCGCCATCACTCAGGATGGTGACCGGTGTCTCCGCCGTCGCTCCCAGTCCATGAAGCATGCCGCGCAACTGGCGCGTCTGAGAATGCGCCTCCGCCGGAACGCTGGCGAACACGACCTGCTTCCCCTCATCGTTGCTGACCTGAGCGAGCAGAACCTCGAACGAGCGCCCTTGATACTGACGAGCCGCCCTCACGTGACCGCCGTCAATGGACACGACGACCGATTTCGCCGCCCCGGCCGGCTTGGACCCGGCACCCGCGATGGCCTCCTGCTCCAACCTGGCACCAACCCGGAGTGTTCGCTGCCGGGTCGTTTCCACGGTCTGCGGCTCACCGAGCGGCAGAAACTCCGATAACAGCGTCCGGGCGCGCCGGTAGGGCAAGAGGGCACCCAGCTTCGCGACGGTTCGCTCATACTCCGGCGTGCATCGGTCCGGCATGATCTCAGCGACCGGACTGAGCGTGCGCCGGCAGGTCACCGCACACCGGCACGGAGTGAAGCGGGGCGCGCGAACCTCCACCGTGCCGAACAGCGATACCAGCCGGCGAGAGCGCTGATCCTTGAGGGGCCGCTGCGCTCCGCACCGCTGACAGCGTCGCCGGCGGCGGCAATGATCCTCCGTCTGGGCACGAACAAGATGGTATTGCACCGCCGACAGCATCTGCTTGCCCTCTGTCAGCGTCAGCCCGATCATCCGCGGAGCGTATTCGGCCACCTCAGCGACACCGCTTAGCTCATGAACGCCGACCGTCCCATTCGCCCCGACCAACTCCAAGACGACCCGCCACTTCATGCCGCACTCCCGGTTGCCACAACCGGCCGTCCCATAGCACCCCCAGGTTCTGGACGGTCTCATGCGTACCAGGAGGCCAGTTGGTTAGTTGGGGCCTAGTCCGAGCTTCCTTCTTTTGTTTTACATAACCCATTGGCGGCGTTGCAAAAATGTAAGCCCCCGATAGAAACGTCACGCGCGTCCCCGATAGAAATGTCACAAAGGCAGGCTGTCGTCATCGCGGCGTTCGGAGTGACGTGTGATGACGAGGGTGTTCCAGATGGGCGACCGGGAACTGACCCGGCTGCGCGTGATGATCGATATCGCGGACGGTCGGCTCACGGTTGATGCTGCGGCGACGTTGACCGGCCTGGGCCGGCGTCAGATCTAACCGGCTCCGCCACGCATTTTCGGCGGATGGCCCGGCCGGTCTGGCGTCGCGCAAACGCGGCCGGCCGAGCAATCGCAAGCATGGCGCGACCTTCCGGGCCACGGTGCTGAGCCTGGTGCGCGACCATTACATCGACTTCGGCCCGACACTGGCGGCGGAAAAACTGATGGCGCGTAACGGTCTGCGGATCGGTGTCGAGACGCTGCGGCAATGGATGATGGCGGACGGGCTGTGGATCGATCGCCGCCACAAACTGCCCTCCCCGCATCAGCCGCGCCGGCGGCGTGAATGCCTGGGCGAACTCGTGCAGATCGACGGTTCCGAACACCGCTGG
>NZ_CAIWTY010000051.1 GCF_903915725.1 uncultured Rhodopila sp. | reverse complement strand
TCATAGCGGGCGCTCCGATTTTGCCCGCCCGGTGTGTCGGCTCTTCGGTCGGCTCCGCCTCCCTGCGAGCCGACACACCGGGCAACCTTTGCCCCACCGATTGAACCCCAACTGTCAGGTTTAGTCGAGACTTCTACAGCTCAGGCGATAAAGTCATTTAGTGGCAAAAAGGACCAAGTCGAACGCTTTTCCAAAGCGATCGTCTCCAGCTCAGGCCACGCGTACGTACTTCCCGCCCAAACCCTGGCAGAAACCATACAAAGGATGTTGGAACGGTTTTTTTCCGATGGCCCATGGTGGGACCGACACTTCGCCTCCGCAGAAATTCCGCTTGGCAAGAAGTCGCGCGACATCTCCAGTGATGTTTACACCGCCGAACACCTACGCGGCGAGGCCCTCGCAACGGTAATGATCTTGCAGGAGGTGATCGACCATCTTGAAAACCTGGCTGCCAAGCAAAACTCAGCCATTCCGCAGCGCCAGGAGGGATCGCCGGCTGATCCAAACTCTGGAGTCGATTATCCCAGCACGGGGTTCGTGGTTCAAGCAGCGGCTTCGCCGTCACCAAGAAAGATTTTTATCGTTCATGGACACGACGATGCGGCTAAATTCGAAGTGGCCCGTCTTTTAGAAAGGCTCGACCTTGAGGTCATCATCTTGAATGAACAAATCAGCCAAGGACGGACAGTAATCGAAAAAATAGAGGACTACGGTCGCGTTGACTTTGCAGTAGTTTTGCTGACCGAAGACGATTTCGGGGGATCTCGCAAGACTCCAGATAAGATTCAAAATAGGGCTAGACAAAACGTAATATTCGAGCTTGGATACTTTATCGCCCGCCTTACCCGGCGGCGCGTGTGTGCATTGAAGAAGGGAAATGTGGAACTTCTATCCGATATCGCTGGAGTTGTTTACACAGAAATGGCGTCCGACGGTGGATGGAAGCTCACTTTAGCGCAAGAAATTCATGGTGCCGGCATCCCAATCGATTTTGCGAAGTTGGCGGTTCAGCCGCGCTAAAAGCGCCAAACAGTGCCCGTTGTTATGAGGCAGTCATAGCGGGACGACCCGGGGACCGGCACAGGAATTTGGACGTATGCAACTCAGGGCGGCTTGGATGCAGGCAGCTTATCCAATCGCCCGCAGCCCATTCTTCCGCACCACCGCCAGCAACCGCAGCGCCGGCCCACCCGGCCGCTTGGCGCCACGCTCCCAATCCGACACGAGGTTCTTGGACACGTTCAAGTAGCGAGCGAACACCGGCTGCGACACATGCTCCTTCTCCCGGATCGCCCTGATCTCCTCCGGGGCCATCGGCGCCGCCGGCGCGAGGCATGACTCATCGAACTCACGCATCGTCTGCTTGCCGATCAGGCCGGCGTCGTAAACCCCCTCCATCATCTCATGAACGGAAGCCGCGATTTCACTCCGGTAGGTCTTCGTCTGCTCTGCCTTATCCGCCACAATCCACCTCGTCAAATGTGCCCGCCGCCACCAACACGTCGATCTCGGCCTCCGAGAGCGCCAAAAGCGCCTTTGCGGCCTTCTTCAAATCGGCCTGATCCGCCGCATCAATGTTATCCCGATCTTTCTTCGCAAAGCCGAAAGCGAAAATCGCCCGCGCCTCTAAAACACCAGTGTCCGATAGCCGCCCGACTTGCCGGCACCGGCCCTTGCGACCCGCTGCTTGATCAGTCCGCCGCCGAGGTCCGCGTCAATCAACCCCGCGCCACCGCGTCGCACAGCGAAGCGTCGGCGATCTTTTCCTTGCGGGCAAACCGCTGGAACCAACTGTTCTTGAAGACCCGCACGGCGCCCGCAACCCATTATCCGCCGATATATGTCACACAAAGTGTGATACTTCAAGGTTCTCGTCCGCCTCATCCCGACCGATGCGCTTGTGTGATTCTGAAGGCGATCGTCCGCGTTCAGGATGGCGAAGGCGAGCGAAATGCTGATCGCCGGGCACGCGCGAAACCACGGGTTTATCGTGGTGACCGGAAATCTGCGGGAGTTCAGCCGGGTCGAAGGATTGGGGGAGGCGTCAGCCTCCTGATCCTGCCGAATCCTGCGCCCCGCTCCACTCCCGCCACAGCAGCATCAGCGCCGCCATCACCGCCGGGCCGAGGAACAACCCGACAAGCCCCCAGGTCTCGACCCCGCCCAAAATCCCCAGCAGCACCCACAAGAACGGCAGCCGCGTCGTCTTGCCGATCAAGGTCGGCCGGATGAAGTGATCCGCCGCAAACGACACCACCATGCCGGACACCGCAACGATCACCGCCGAAACAACCGACCCCTGCGTCAGCAACAGCAGCGCCGCGATCCCGAACGCCACGGGCGCGCCGAACGGCACCATCGCGGCAACGGCGGTGAGCAGCCCGAACAACGTGGGGTGCGGCACGCCGGTCAGCAGATACACAATCCCCAGCAGGAACCCCTCGCCCAGCCCTACCAGCACCAGCCCGTTCACCGTGCCATGGACGGAGGCGATCATCTGCCGCCCGATCCGCTCCCCCGCCGGACCGAACGCCCGCTCACTGGCGCGCAGCAACTGCCCGTTCAGCCGCTCGCCCTCCTTGAACAGGAAGAACAACGTCAGCAGGGTGAAGCCGAACAGTACCAGCCGGTGTGCCGCCTCGCCGCCGAGTTCGCGGCTGTTCGTCACGAACTCCGACTCGCGCGCCCGCTTCATCAGGTCCGAGGCCTGGCTCGGCGTCGCCAGGTTGTCCTGCCACCAATGCGTGGCCTGCCCACTGCCCAACGGCAGGTGGCTCAGCCATTCCGGCGGCGGGATGCCCTCGGAGCGCGCCTGCTCGAAGGTTTCCAGCACGCCGTGCACCTCCTGGCTGGCCTGGTAGGCGACCAGCACGAAGGGGATGATGAACAGCAGCCCGATGGCCACGGTAAAGACCGACGGCAGCACCACGTTGTGCTTGCCCGGCGGCCAGCGCCGCACCGCGCGCTGATACAGCGGCCAGAACGAAATCGCCAGAATGCAGGCCCAGATCAGCGCCGGCAAATAGCGGTGCAGCGTCCAAAGCCCGATCCCCGCCAGCAGCAGCGCAAGGACGAACTTCGCGGTCTGCTGCGGCTTGGTCGCTCCGTCGCCGGACAGGCTGTCCGGACTCATTGGCGGAACCCCGGCGGATAGGGCGGCGGCGGCAGGTCGCGGCGCCGCGGCGGTCCCAGCAGCCGTTGCGTCATCATGGCCGCGGCAAACAGCACCAGCGCCAGGGCAAGTATCCAGCGGCCGACGGGAGCGGTGAACGCGCCGAACGGGCTGCCGACGAGGATCAGGAAGAATACGGTCACCACGACCAGCGCCCAGACCCCGCGCCGCCCGCGCTGCACCGACAGCAGCGCCAGGGCGGCGAAGACGAAGTAGATGGCGATGGCCAGCGCCCGCACAACGCCGAACACCTGCGCACCCAGCATCAGCGCCAGGTTGTGGAACAGCAGATCGAAATTGTCCCACAGATCGAGGAATGCCCCCAGGAACCTGTCCGGCCCCACGGCATAGAGCAACACGGCGAGCACCAGGCCGCCAATCCAGATGAATGCTATCGTATCTCGCCGCACGGGTCCGCCTTGCTTGCCGGTGGTTGGGGCCGTGCTTCTACGCGAATGCGGCCGCCGATGCACGGGGGCGGCGACGGCATTGTGACCGCGATCCTGCTGTTGTGGGGACCGCCGTCAGGCCGCCCGGGGATCGATCAGGGTGATCGCCACATCGGCGAAGTGCCGCGCATTGCGGGTGGCGAGCGCGGCTCGGGTGGAAAGCGCGATGCCGGCGATCATGCTGTCGCACAGCTCTCCGGGGCGGCCGGTATTGAGTATGATCAGCAATCGTCAAAGATCCACGGCGTGACGAAGTGGCTGCGGAGTTCAGGGATTTCTTCACCGTCACGCAGTCCGAAACCCTTGAAGCAGGCGGCGATTTCACGGCCCGGACCACCTGATTGCGGTGCCGGCGCGCCGACTGCAGCACGGAGGATGGCGCGCACCTCTTCCTCCATGCTGCGGCCGTGCTTGACCGCCAGGACCCGCAGGCGGGCCTCGACGACATCTTCGAGGTTGCGGACCACAAGTTGTGCCAAGGTGACACTCACCGCCCCTAGGGATGATATCATGTGACGAAGCACGCCCGGAACCAAGTCCAACCCGACCGAGGACCCGCATGACCTCTGCCCGCCTGGCCGTCGATATCGGCGGCACCTTTACCGACCTGGCGTTGGAGCACGGCGGCCAGCGCACCACGATCAAGGTGCTGACGACACCGGCCGCCCCCGAGCAGGGCGTCATGCAGGGCCTGCAAACCATCACCGCGGCCGCCGGGATCGCACCCGCGGACATCGCGCTGATCATCCACGGCACCACCCTGGCGACCAATGCGATCATCGAGCGCAAGGGCGCCCGCACCGCGCTGATCACCACCGAGGGCTTTCGCGACGTCCTGGCGATGGGCAACGAAAGCCGTTACGATCAATACGACCTGAATATCGTGCTGCCGGAACCGCTGGTGCCGCGCTATCTGCGCCTGACAGTGCCGGAACGGCTGGATAACACCGGCACGGTGCTGCGCCCGCTGGATGAGGCCGCGGTGGCGGCGCTGATCCCGCTGTTGCGGCACGAAAACGTCGAAAGCATCGCCGTCGGCCTGCTCCACGGCTTTGTCAATCCGGCGCACGAACGGCGCGTCGCCGCCATCCTGCACGATGCGCTGCCGGACATCCCGGTGTCGCTGTCGTCGGACGTCTCGCCGGAAATGCGGGAGTGGGAACGGTTTTCCACCACCGCCGCCAACGCTTACGTGCAGCCGTTGATGGCGCGCTACCTGCGGCGCCTGGAAGCCGATCTGCATGGGGCGGGGGCGGCGGCGCCGGTTTTCCTGATGATGTCGGGCGGCGGGCTGACGACGATCGACATCGCCTGCCGCTTCCCGATCCGGCTGGTCGAAAGCGGCCCGGCGGGCGGAGCGATCTTCTCCGCCCACATCGCGCGGGAATGCGGGCTGGACAGCGTGCTGTCCTTAGACATGGGCGGCACGACAGCGAAAATCTGCCTCATCGACTCCTGCTCCCCCCAAACCGCCCGAACCTTCGAAGTCGCCCGGATCGGCCGGTTCCGCAAAGGATCGGGTCTGCCACTACGGATTCCGGTGATCGAAATGGTTGAAATCGGCGCCGGAGGCGGATCGATCGCGCATCTGGACGCGCTCGGCCGTATCGCTGTCGGACCGGAAAGCGCAGGCGCGGACCCGGGACCGGCATGTTACGGCAGGGGTGGCATAAAGCCTGCGGTGACGGATGCCAATCTGGTACTTGGACGATACGACCCCGCGCGTTTCGCCGGCGGCTCGATCCCGCTGGACGCCGCGGCGGCGCGCGGCGCCCTGCTGGCCGATGTCGGCGCCCCGCTCGGCCTGACGGCGGAGCACGCGGCGCTGGGCGTGCTGGAAATCGTCGATGAGAACATGGCCAACGCCGCACGCGTGCACGCGATCGAGTCCGGCAAGACCTATCAGGGCCGCACCCTGATCGCGTTCGGCGGCGGCGGCCCGGTGCATGCCTGCCGGTTGGCGGAGAAAGTCGGCATCAGCCGCGTGCTGGTGCCCTCCGGCGCCGGTGTCGGCAGCGCCATCGGCTTCCTGCGCGCGCCGGTCGGGTATGAGGTCGTGCGCAGCCTCTACCAGCGGTTTTCGACCTTCGACGTGGCAGCGGTGAACGATCTGCTCGACGACATGCGGCAAGAGGCGGAGGCCGCCGTCGCGAAAGGCAGCTTCGGCGCGCCAACGGTGGAAACCCGGACCGCGTATATGCGCTATGTCGGACAAGGCCACGAAATCCCGGTGCCGCTGCCGGTCGCGGTGCTGGGACAGGACGACGTGGGTTTGATCCGCACCCGCTACGATCAGGCATACGCCACGTTTTTCGACCGCCCGGTGCCGGGATCGGATGTAGAGATCATGAGCTACGCTGTTGTCGTAACGACTGTGACGGGTGAAGTCACGGCGGCGCCCCGGCCCGACAGTCTGTTCGCGGGCGAGGCGGCGCCGGCGCGGTCCCAGTCCGTGCTCGATACGGCGACCGGGGCGGTGTCGGACTGGGCCGTCTATGAACGGGCGGCACTGACCCCCGGCGTCAGCATCGCCGGACCGGCGATCGTCGCGGAGGATGAGACGTCCACGCTGATTGGCGCCGGATGGACAGCGGTGGTGAACGGGTTGGGGTATATCGAGATGATGCGTCTTGCCGAACAGGCGAAACCATAAACGGGACTCCTGCAATGGACAGCAAAGAAGCAAATCAAACTCCCGAGGTGCTTAAGCATCTTTATGCCCTAATCGGGAGCATCGCATCTACATGGTCACATCTTGAACAGAGTGTTGACGTTACACTCTGGTCGCTCGCCGGGCTTGATTCCCAGCTTGGAGCATGCCTCACAGCACAAATTCAATCGCTCGCATACCGACTCAATGCCCTTGTTGCAATCGTTCAACTTAAAGGCGGCAGCAAAGAATTGATAAAATCTATTAACCAATTCTGCGCAGAAGCCGACCGCTTGACAAGAGATCGAAATCGCGTTGTGCACGATCCGATTTCATCGATTGAAGGCGAAGAGCCAACCGCCATAACGATCACTGCACGGAAGACATTGAAGTATGGCTTTTTTGGTGGGAAGACTGAGGAGTATACTCAAATAAATACCGCGATCGGACAGCTTTTGGCGCGTTATATAAAGCTCGATGATGAAATCCGAGACAACTTGAAAAGGACTATTCCATCCCCACAGCGATGATTACAGGCAGGGAGGTTCCTTGGCTCATTGCGACTGGTTATTATTAAACGGATTGCGAATCGTCACCCCCCGCCATGTAAACCCATCCTGCATATCCTCGGACAGCAGCAATCGGCACCCTGACGCCGCGGATGCCGCCAATATGACCGCTTCCCAAAGCGCAAACTTATGCGCCACCGACAGTTCCATCCCATCCACCAGGACACCGGAGGAGGTCTCCGCTACCGCATACGCGTCGTGCCAGCCAAGCACCGCCTCCCGAGCCTCCGCCGCCGACCGGCGAGCCTTGCGGATCAAGACCGTGAACAATTCCCCCAGCGCCTGAACGGGAAGCACCAGTTCGTCCCCCGCCAGGTCGTTTATGATCCCGGCGGCGGCATCTCTACGGTCCTCCCCGTTCACACCCTCAGCGTAGACAAGAATATTGGTATCCAACGCGATCCGCACCGCTCAGCGCTCATACAACTCGTCACGCGTCCACGGACCGATATCAATCACCGGCTGCCTTGCGAGACGCTCGAGCAACACCGCACGCGCCTTCTCCCGTGCCAGATCGGCCTCATCGCAGGGAACAATCCGCGCGACGGGCTTGCCATGCGCGGTGACCACATAGGAGCGGCCTTCCCGAACCTCCCTAAGGAGGCGTGAAAAACTGCGATTTGCTTCGGCAGCGGAGATAGCTTGATCCATGACGGCCCTTAATGTAGTGAGTTGCACTATATATTGCGATCCCATCGCATTGCAATCCATCGCAGCCCGGTGGCAGCCAGATTTCCGTCATGCCACACTGACCCCGAACCACGCGGGACCCGACCATGCCACCGACCTCAGACCCCCTCGCCCAAATCCACCGCCAGGTCATGTGGAACCGCCTGATCGCCGTCGTCGAGGAACAGGCGCAGATCATGATCCGCACCGCCTTCTCCACCACCGTGCGGGAGGCCGGCGACCTCTCCGCCGGCATCTTCGACCTGCACGGCCGGATGATGGCGCAGGCGGTCACCGGCACCCCCGGCCACGTCAATTCCATGGCCGAATCCGTCGGCCACTTCCTGGCCAAATTCCCCGCCCCCGCGATGCGGCCGGGTGATCATTACATCACCAACGATCCCTGGCTCGGCACCGGCCACCTGCACGACCTGACCGTGGTCACACCCGCCTTCCATAACGGCGCCATCGCCGGCCTGCTCGCCAACACCGCCCATGTCATCGACATCGGCGGCCTCGGCATGGGGCCGGAGGGACGCTCGGTCTTCGAAGAAGGCATCTACATACCGATCGTCAAATGCTTCGACCGAGGCACGCCAAACGAAACGTTCTTCGACTTCATGCGCGCCGGATCGCGCCTGCCCGTCGAACTGGAAGGCGACATCTACTCGCTATGCGCATGCAATGACGCGGCCGCCAAAAGACTCAGCGAGATGATGGACGAATTCGACATGCCCCGCCTCGATCCGCTGGCGGAGTTCATCTTCGACAGCTCGCGCCGCGCCACGCTGGCGGAGATCGCCCGGCTCCCGTCCGGGACCTTCGCCGCGGAGATCTGGTCCGACGGCTATGAGGAACCGGTCCGGCTGGCGGCGTCGATGCATATCGGCGAAGAATCTATCGAGGTCGATTTCGCCGGCACTTCGGGCCTGTCGTCACGCGGCATCAACGTTCCGCCGGCCTATTGCCGCGCCTATTCGTGTTTCGGCATCAAATGCGTGGTGGCGCCGGAGATCCCGAACAACTGGGCTTCGCTGGCACCGTTCCGGATGACGATCCCGGCGGGTTGCATCCTGAACGCTCCCCGCCCCTACCCGGTCTCGGTGCGCCACGTCATCGGGCATTTGCTGCCGGACCTGATGATGGGCTGCCTGCACCAGGCGGTGCCGGATCGGGTGACGGCCGAGGGCGCCTCCGCTTTGTGGAACCCACCTTTGCGTGGCGGCGGCGCGATCTCCGGCCAGGCGCGCGGCAACCGGCCCGTCATCGGCGATTTCGAGGTCATCACCTTCAACTCCGGCGGCACCGGCGCGCGTCCGACAAAGGACGGCCTGGACGCCACTGCCTTCCCCTCCGGCGTGCGCACCATGCCGGTGGAGGCGACGGAGAATGTTGCGCCGATCGTGGTGTGGCGGAAGGAGTTGAAGCCGGATTCCGGTGGGGCTGGGCGCACGCGGGGGGGCGCCGGCCAGATCATGGAGATTGCCACCAAGGGCGACCTGGAATTTGCCGTCAACGCCAGTTTCGACCGCGTCGCCCATGCACCGAAAGGCCGGGAGGGCGGGTTGGACGGCGCGGCCGGCCGCGTCGCGCTGAAGTCGGGGGCCAGCCTGCGCACCAAGGGCCTGCAGGTCATTCCCGATGGCGATCGTCTGGTGCTGGAACTGCCCGGTGGTGCGGGGATGGGCGACCCGGGCGAGCGTGACCCCGGGCTTGTCGCGCGGGATGTGCGCAACGGCCTGGTGTCGGCGCACAACGCCCGGGTGGTTTACAAGGTTGCGGTGTCCGGCAGCGGCGAGATCGATGCGGACGAGACCGCGCGATTGCGATTCGCCGGCTGACTGCTTTCGGCGCTAGGCTGCCGGCGACAAGCCCGAAAACGGGCGGCACAGGGAGGTTTTGATGACCGATGGCGTCGAACAATCGGCGATCCGCAAGGTTTATTTGCGTTTACTGCCGATCGCGCTGCTGGCTTACTTTTTGTGTTACGTGGACAGGATAAATGTGGGGTTTGCGGCGCTGACGATGCGCGGCGATCTGCACATGTCGGCAACGGATTTCGGTTTCGCCGCCGGGACGTTCTACTGGGGCTATTTCCTGTTCGAGGTGCCCAGCAACATCATCCTGGAAAAAGTCGGCGCGCGGCTTTGGATCGCGCGGATCATGATCACCTGGGGCCTGTTGGCCGGCGCCACCGCTTTCGCCACCGGCGCGCAAAGCTTCGCCGTGATCCGGTTTTTCCTGGGCGTTGCGGAGGCCGGATTTTTCCCCGGACTGGTGCTGTATTTCACCTACTGGTTCCCGCATTACCACCACGCCCGCATCATGTCCGGCTTCCTGGTTGGCCTGCCGATAGCGGTTGCCGCCGGGGCGCCGCTGTCCACGGCCTTGCTGTCGCTGGACGGGGTTTTCGGCCTGCATGGCTGGCAGCACATGTATCTGTTCGAAGCCATCCCCACCATTCTGATTGGCTTCGTCGTGCTGTTCGTGATGACGGACAGGCCGGAGCAAGCGACGTTCCTGACAACGGAGGAAAAGACCTGGCTCGCTAACCGTCTGGCGGCGGAACGAAATGCCAAGGACGCGGTGCGGCGTTTGAGCCTTTGGCAGGCGATGATCGATCCGAAGGTATTGCTGCTGTCGCTGAACTACCTCGGGATCGTCACCGCGAGCCTGGGCATGCTGATTTTCATTCCGCAGATCATCAAGTCGCTCGGCGTCACCAGCAACATGGCCGTCGGCTGGTTGACGATGATCCCGTATCTGTGCGGCACGCTGGCTTTGCTGGGCTGGGCATGGGCCTCGGACCGGGCGGGCGAGCGGCGGTGGCACCTGTTTTGGGCGTGCATCGTCTCCGCCGCCGGGCTGTTGATCGCGGGCGCGGCGATGGGCACGTGGTGGGCGCTGGTGGGCATGAGCATTGCGGCCTGCGGGTTCTACGGCTCGAAAGGTCCGTTCTGGGCGATGCCGCCGATGTTCCTGACCGGGCCGGCGGCGGCGGCGGCGATCGCCTGGATCAATTCCATTGGGAACCTCGGGGGATTTTTCGGGCCTTGGTACGTGGGTTTCATGAAGGACGCGACCGGCAGTTACGCAGGGGGATTGTATGGCCTGGCGCTGTTCGGGTTTGCTGCCGCGGCGATTTGCGCGTTGTTCCTGAAGATACGCAACAATGCGGAGGTGGAGGAGGCGTCGCTGGTGGTCCGTGCCGTGTAGGGATCGACCCGGGGCGACTGCCGTTATGCCTGTGCTCTACCATGCCCGGGCACGCGCCATAAACGTCATGGCGGGTGCAGGACCATAGGCGCTAAATTAGGAGGCTGGCGGCGTGCTCGCGGGTTGTGTCATCCACGACTTTGCCGCCGCACACATCGCAAGTCGTGGATGGCCGGACCAAGTCCGGCCATGACACGGGGACGGAGCGATCTGCCCCGGGCGCTATGCAAGGCGTCATGGCGGCCCTACGGCCACCGTGACATCCGCTGCCGCGGCAAGCTCTCTGCGAATACGCGGGCCGACACGAAATATTGTTTCGTCCCGCCACCCGCCCGGCTCACGAACCCACACACGACGCCACCCGGACCGAAGACCCGGCAAGCAGTTAACCATTATCCGGTTAATCCATGTTATTGCATTGCATCACCACGCTTTTCCCCCATCTCGCACTTGTCGAACCGGCCCTCCTGTCGCTACGTCAGACGGAAGCATGCCGGCAACCGGAGCGGGAGAGTCCACCATGGCGCAAGCGGCTGAAACCAGGAAACGCGGCAAGACCAAGCAGCCGCCGGCAGATCGCGACCTGCTGCTGAAAGCCTATCGCAGCATGCTGCTGATCCGCCGCTTCGAGGAGAAAGCCGGCCAACTCTACGGCATGGGCCTGATTGGCGGCTTCTGCCACCTGTATATCGGCCAGGAAGCCGTCGTTGTCGGCATCCAGTTGGCGCTGACCGACGGCGACGAGGTCATCACCTCCTATCGTGACCACGGCCACATGCTCGCCACCGGGATGGAAGCCCGCGGCGTGATGGCGGAACTGACCGGACGCTCCGGCGGCTATTCCCGCGGCAAAGGCGGCTCCATGCACATGTTCAGCAAGGAGCAGAAATTCTTCGGCGGCCACGGCATCGTCGGCGCCCAGGTCAGCATCGGCACCGGCCTGGCGTTCAGCAACTGGTATCGCGGCAGCGACCGCGTCAGCGTGACCTATTTCGGCGAAGGCGCCTCCAACCAGGGCCAGGTGTTCGAAAGCTTCAACCTCGCGGCGCTGATGAAGCTGCCGGTGGTCTATGTCATCGAGAACAACAAATACGGCATGGGCACCTCGGTGGAGCGCGCCTCCGCCAGCCACGACCTGTCGAAGAACGGCTCGCCCTGGGGCATTCCCGGCAAGCAGGTGGACGGCATGGATGTGCTGGCGGTGCAGGCCGCCGCCGAGGAAGCCGTCGCCGCCTGCCGCGCCGGCAAGGGGCCGTATCTGCTGGAAGTGAAGACCTACCGCTATCGCGGCCACTCGATGTCCGACCCGGCGAAATACCGCACCCGCGAAGAAGTGCAGATGATGAGGTCGCAGAACGACTGCATCGAGAACGCCCGCCGCAAGCTGGAATCGCTGGATGTGGACGAAAAGGCGATCAAGGCGATCGACGACGAGGTCAAGCGGATCATCCAGGACGCCGCCGACTTCGCGCAAAGCAGTCCGGAACCGGACGCCGCCGAACTCTACACCGATGTCTTGCTGGAGGACTGAGCGATGGCGACTCAAATTCTGATGCCGGCGCTGTCGCCCACCATGACCGAGGGCAAGCTGGCGAAATGGCTGAAAGGCGTCGGCGACGAGGTCAAGGCCGGCGACGTCATTGCCGAGATCGAAACCGACAAGGCGACGATGGAGGTCGAGGCGGTCGACGAGGGCAAGCTGGCCCGCATCCTGATCGACGAGGGCACCGAGGGTGTGGCGGTGAACACGCCGATAGCCGTGCTGACGGTGAACGGCGAGGACGCCTCCACCGCCGAACCCCCGGCGCCGAAGTCCGAACCGAAGGTTGCGGCGCAGGGCACGGACCCGGCTGCAATTGCAGACCAGGCGGCGCAGGGGCAACGGAAGGAGGCTGTGGAAGCCGCTCCGGCGCCGGAGAAGGACTGGGGGCCGACCAAGCCGGCGACGGTGCGGGAGGCTCTGAGGGACGCGATGGCACTGGAGATGCGGCGCGACGGCGACGTCTTCCTGCTCGGCGAGGAGGTCGCCCAATACCAGGGCGCTTACAAGATCAGCCAGGGGCTGCTGGACGAGTTCGGGCCGCGGCGGATCATCGACACGCCGATTACCGAGCACGGCTTCGCCGGCCTGGCGACGGGTGCTGCGCTGAACGGGCTGCGGCCGATTGTGGAGTTCATGACGTTCAACTTCGCCATGCAGGCGATGGACCAGATCATCAACTCGGCGGCCAAGACGCTGTACATGTCCGGCGGCCAGATGGGCTGCCCGATCGTGTTCCGCGGGCCGAACGGCGCGGCGTCGCGCGTCGCGGCGCAGCACTCGCAATGCTACGCGAGCTGGTACGCGCATGTGCCGGGGCTGAAAGTGGTGGCGCCGTGGTCGTCGGCCGACGCCAAGGGGCTGTTGCGTGCGGCGATCCGCGATCCCAACCCGGTGGTGTTCCTGGAGAACGAAATCCTCTATGGCCAGACCTTCGAGTGCCCGGTGGATGAGGATTTCATCCTGCCCATCGGCCGCGCCAAGATCGAACGCACCGGTTCTCACGTCACCATCGTCGCCTTCTCCATCATGGTCGGCGTGGCGATGAAGGCGGCGGAGAAGCTGGCGGAACAGGGGATCGAGGCGGAGGTGATCAACCTGCGCAGCCTGCGGCCGCTGGACACCGCGACCATCGTCGAGAGCGTCAAGAAGACCAGCCGGCTGGTGACGGTGGAGGAAGGCTGGCCGTTCGCCGGCATCGGCGCGGAGGTCGCGATGCAGATTGTCGAGCACGCGTTCGACTGGCTGGATGCGCCTCCGGTCCGGGTGCACGGCGTCGATGTGCCGCTGCCCTATGCCGCGAATCTGGAGAAACTGGCTCTGCCGCAACCGGAATGGGTGGTAGACGCGGTAAAGAAGATCGTCTGACCGGGAGCGTTACCAATGGCGACCAATATCCTGATGCCGGCGCTGAGCCCGACCATGACCGAGGGCACTTTGGCGCGCTGGCTGAAGAAGGAAGGCGACACCATCAAGGCCGGCGATGTGATCGCCGAGATCGAGACCGACAAGGCGACGATGGAAGTCGAAGCGGTGGATGAGGGCGTGCTCGGCAAGATTCTGGTCGGGGATGGTTCGCCGAACATCGCGGTGAATGCGCCGATAGCGATTCTGGTGGATGAGGGGGAGGCTGTGCCGTCGGGCGCGGCCCCGGCCCCGGCAGCCAAGCCGGCGGCGAAGGAGGAGCCGAAGGCGGCTGCGAAGCCTGAAGCGGCAGCGCCGGCACCCGCTCCGGCTCCGGCTCCGGCTGCGGCTCCGGCAAGCAACGGACACGACATGTCAGGCGGACGCATCTTCGCCTCGCCGCTGGCGAAGCGGATGGCGCAGCAGGCCGGGATTGACTTGCGCGGCCTGAAGGGCAGCGGCCCGAACGGACGGATCGTGCGCGCGGATATCGAGGCAGCGCAGCGCGGCGGCGCAGCCCCGGCCGCTCAGGCCCCCGCTCCGGCGGCAGCGTCGGCCCTGGCGCCCGCGGTTGCTCCGCCGGCCGCCGCGCCGGTTGGCAAGGCGGCGGCTGTCATTACGGCGCCGCACAAGCTGATTCCGCACAGTTCGATGCGCAAGGTGATCGCCCGGCGGCTGACCGAGGCCAAGCAGACGGTGCCGCATTTCTACGTCTCGATGGATATCGAGATCGATGCGCTGATTGGCCTGATGAAGCAGTTGAACGACAAGGCGCCGCAGGAGGGACCGGGCGCCTTCGCGATTACCATCAACGATCTGGTGATCAAGGCCGCCGCGGCGACTCTGCGGCAGATCCCGACGGTCAACGCCAGTTGGACCGAGGACGGCATGGTCTTCTACGACGATGTCGACGTCAGCGTTGCGGTGTCGATACCGGATGGGCTGATTACGCCGATCATCCGCAAGGCGGATCAAAAGGGTTTGGCAACGATCAGCCGGGAGATGAAGGATCTGGCGGGCCGGGCGCGCGAGGGCAAACTGAAGCCGGAGGAATTCCAGGGCGGCGGGTTCTCGGTTTCCAACATGGGCATGTTCGGCGTAACCGAGTTCGCCGCGATCATCAACCCGCCCCAGGGCGCGATTTTGGCGGTGGCCGCCGGCCAGAAGCGGCCGGTGGTGAAGAACGACGCACTGGCGATTGCCACGGTGATGACCTGCACCCTGTCGGTGGATCACCGGGTGGTGGACGGTGCGCTGGGTGCGCAATGGCTGCGGGCTTTCAAGCGGGTGGTGGAAGATCCGTTGAGCTTGCTGCTGTAGCGGTGTCTTGATGATGAGTAGTGCGGGCAGCCGAACACTGGCCGCCGTGATGGCAGCCTGTGGTCGCAGCGGCCGGGCACCGTCCGTTGTGTCATGGCCGGGCTTGGCCCGGCCATCCACGACTTCAAGGCAAGTCCATCGAAAGGTCGTTCCAATCGGGATTCCCGGCGTTGATCAGGCGAACCTTCCAGGCTCGCGGCCAGCGCTTGACCGCAGTCTCGCGCCGGATGGCATCGGTGATGTCGGGGTGCGGTTCGTAGTAGACCAAACGGTGCAGTTTGTAGCGACTGGTGAACACAGAGCCGAACCCACACTGGTGCTCCCTTACACGGCTCGTGAGATTGCTCGTTACACCCGTGTAGAGTGTTCCGTTCGGTTTGTTGGTCATAATGTATATCCAGCCGGCGGGCATGGACTAAACAATGACAGGTGGAAGTTAACAAAGCGTTTACACGAACGGCGGTTTCGTCCTCTGCTTGGCGCCGGCTGCGGCAAAGTCGTGGATGGCCGGCCCAAGCCCGGCCATGACACACAACAGATGCCCGGCTACGACACAGTAATGCTGCCACTACTGCCCTCCGCCACCGCACGCTCCAGGCCACCCGCATGACCCCCCCCTACACCCTCCGCCCCGCCCGGGAATCCGACCTCCCCGACATCGTCCGCCTGATCCGAGGCCTGGCCGAGTACGAACATCTCCTGCACGAAGCCACCGTCACCGAGGACGACCTGCGCACCCCCCTGTTCGGCCCCCTGCCCCGCGCCTGTGCGGTTCTCGCCGAAGTCAACGCACAATCCGTCGGCATCGCGCTGTTCTTCTACACCTTCAGCACCTTTAAAGCACAGTCGAACATCTTCCTCGAAGACCTGTTCGTCGAACCCGCGCATCGCGGCACCGGCATCGGCCTCGCACTGATGCGCCACGTCGCGCAGCTTGCCGTTTCGGAAAACTGCCGCTTCGTCGAATGGCGCGTGCTCAACTGGAACCGGCCCTCCATCGATTTCTACCAGCGTATCGGTGCCGAACCGATTACCGACTGGCACACACGGCAACTCGGCGGCGACGCGCTCGCCGCACTGGCGGAAGGACACCCACATGGCTGAGCAAACCTTCGATCTGATCGTCGTCGGCGGCGGCCCCGGCGGCTACGTCGCCGCAATCCGCGCGGCGCAACTCGGCCTGAAGACCGCGGTGGTGGAACGCGAGCACCTCGGCGGCATCTGCCTCAACTGGGGCTGCATTCCAACCAAGGCCCTGCTGCGCACCAGCGAAATCAACCACCTGCTGCACCACCTGCCCGATTTCGGATTCGACGCCGTGGAATCCCATTTCAATATCGACAAGGTGGTGAAACGCTCCCGCGGAGTCGCCAAGCAGTTGTCCTCCGGCGTCGCGCATTTGCTAAAGAAGAACAAGGTCACCGTGTTCGACGGCGCCGGCAGACTGGCGGGCAAGCAGACCGTTACAGTAACGAAGGACGGTAAGGACGTAGCATCGCTGAAGTCCGCGCACATCATCCTCGCCACCGGCGCCCGCGCGCGGCAGTTGCCCGGCCTGGAAACCGACGGCAAGCTGATCTGGTCCTATAAGGAAGCCATGGTCCCGGCGATCTTCCCGAAATCCCTGCTGGTTATCGGCTCCGGTGCCATCGGCATCGAATTCGCCAGCTTCTATCTGAACATGGGCGCGCAGGTCACCGTGGTCGAAGTCCTGCCCCGCATCCTGCCCGTCGAGGACGAGGAAATCTCCGCCTTCGCCCACAAGGCGTTCGAGAAGCAGGGCATGAAAATCCTGGTCAACGCCTCTGTCAAAAGCGCGAAGAAATCCGCCGACAGCGTCACCGTAACAGTCGAATCCGGCGGAAAAACCAGCGACATCGCCGTCGATCGCGTGATCTCCGCCGTCGGCATCGTCGGCAACGTCGAAGGCATCGGCCTCGAAGGCACCAGCGTCAAAGTCGACCGCAGCCACGTCGTGATCGACGAATACTGCCGTACCGGCGAACCCGGCGTCTACGCCATCGGAGACCTCGCCGGCCCGCCCTGGCTCGCGCACAAAGCCAGCCACGAAGGGGTCATCTGCGTCGAGAAGATCGCCGGCCTGAACGATGTGCACCCGATGAACATCCTGAACATTCCCGGTTGCACCTACTGCCGCCCGCAGGTTGCTTCCGTCGGGCTGACCGAGGCCAAGGCCAAAGCCGCCGGCCACGACATCAAAATCGGGAAATTCCCCTTCATTGGCAACGGCAAGGCCATTGCGATGGGCGAACCGGAAGGCTTCGTCAAAACAATCTTCGACGCCCGCACCGGCGAACTGCTCGGCGCCCACATGATCGGCGCTGAGGTTACCGAAATGATCCAGGGGTATACCATCGCCCGCACGTTGGAAACGACCGAAACCGACCTGATGCACACAGTCTTTCCGCATCCAACGGTCAGCGAAACAATGCACGAGGCGGTGCTGGACGCCTACAGGCAGGCGATTCATTACTGAGGCGTTTGGGTCTGATTACGGCAGGCATTCAACACAGAGAAAGAATTGAGCGGCACAGAGGACAGTGAGACGACAAGGATCACCCGCTCCGTTTCTCTGTGTGCTCCGTGCCCTCCGTTCTTCCTCTGTGTTAAAATACTTTAGAAAACACCGCACCGTCCCCGACGCTTAGCACCCTACCGCTTGATCAGCGTCCCCGGCCCGGCTTCGGTAAACAATTCCAGCAAACACGCATGCGGCACGCGGCCATCCAGGATCACCGCCGCCTTTACCCCCTGCCGCACCGCCTCGACGCAGTTCTCCACCTTCGGGATCATGCCGCCGGTGATGGTCCCGTCGGCAATCCTCTCGCCGACCTCCGCCACCGTCAGCGACTCGATCAGCTTCTTGTCCTTGTCGAGCACGCCGGACACGTCGGTCAGCATCAGCAGCCGCGTCGCGTTCAGCGCCCCGGCGACCGCGGCCGCCACCGTGTCGGCGTTGATGTTGTAGGTCTCGCCGTCCGCCCCGACACCCACCGGCGCGATCACCGGCACCAGGCCGCCGCCGGTCAGCGCATGAATGACACGCACATCCACCGCCGTCGGCTCGCCAACGAAGCCGAGGTCCAGCACCTCCTCGATATGGCTGCCCGGATCCTTCTTCGTGCGGCTGAGCTTGCGGGCGCGGATCATCGCACCGTCCTTGCCGCAAATGCCGACCGCCAGCGCGCCGGCCTGGGTGATCAGCCCGGCGACGTATTTGTTGACGGTGCCGGCCAGCACCATCTCGACCACCTCTACCATCGCCGCATCGGTCACCCGCAGGCCATCGACGAAGGTGGACTGGATCGCCAGCCGCTTCAGCATCGCGTTGATCTGCGGCCCGCCACCATGCACCACCACGGGGTTGATGCCGACCTGCTTGAGCAGGGCGATGTCGTTGCCGAACTGCCGGGCGAGGTGCTCCTCGCCCATGGCATGGCCGCCGTATTTCACCACAACCGTCGCACCGGCGTAACGGCGCAGGAACGGCAGGGCGTGCGCCAGAACCTCGGCCTGCCGGGTCGCAGCGGCGATGTCGATCGGATCGGGGGGCTGTTCGGTCATGGCGCGCGTGTAGGGCGGCGGGGGTCGGGGGGTCAAGTCTCCCGCGTCACGGACGGGACAGCAGCGGCAGAAGCCGCATGCGCATGCGAGTTGGTTCGATGGTTATTAAAGCGCCAGCTTCCAACTCGGATACCGTCTGCCTGATGGCCGCGATCACCTGTGTGCCGAT
Source organism: uncultured Rhodopila sp. (assembly GCF_903915725.1). Lineage (GTDB taxonomy): Bacteria > Pseudomonadota > Alphaproteobacteria > Acetobacterales > Acetobacteraceae > Rhodopila. The sequence continues at coordinate 397 of NZ_CAIWTY010000051.1, read as the reverse complement.
TGCGCCAAGGCTGATGTCCTCGGCCCGGATCTGAATGACGCTCGGCTTGCCGCCGCCGGTCGCCGCCAGGATCGCGCTGAAATCCAGATCGTGGGTGAGAACCACATAGTCGTTCTCGCAGGCATATTTCATGATCGCGGCGTCCGGCGCGGTTGCCGCCCCAAGTGTCGTCCAGTGGGCAGCCCCGATTCCCGCAGAGGCAAACAGATCGACCCATCTCGGCGACAGATTCATGTCAATCAGCAGCCTCATGGCTCAGCAGTTCTCATTTTGGGCTGCCACAGTGCTCCCTCGGGCCTTGATGAGCTTTTTCGAGCCATCACGGTCCCAACGGCGGTGGCCGTGTGAACGCCAAAGTAGCGAGAAGCTCATCCCACGATTGAAAGACAAGGTAGGT
>NZ_CAIWTY010000050.1 GCF_903915725.1 uncultured Rhodopila sp. | reverse complement strand
CGCCGATGCAGACCTTCATTGACACGCTACCGGTAGCGAGGGAGAAATTGCTGCAAGCGGCGTGATCAGCGACACGAGATATTCGTCGGACACCCACCACGGCGGAGACCCGACCGTCAGATCAAGTCCATACTTTTACATGTCAGCCCGCCGCCAGCACCGCCCGCGCGATCTCCTCGATCAGCGTGACCGCCCCCCGCACCCCCGACAATCCCTTATCCAGCACCAGCCGATCGGCTACCGGGAAGGCGACCTGGACCAGTTCGACGCCAAGGGCATCCGCCGCCCCGCGATCCAGCGCGCGGCCGAGCACGATCTCCGCACCGCCCTCCACGATCGCCGCCTCGATCTCCCCGGCATCCTCGCTGAACAGCACGCGCGTGTCGTAGCCTTCGGTCAGCGCGGCCAGATGCTCCCGCAGCGCCGGACGGGAGGCTTCCGGCGGACCGTCGGCGACCACGATCAGGCACGGCAACCAGCCCAGCGTCCCGGTCAGGAAACCGGCCAGGCCGGCCGCGTGCAGGCTGCCGGTGACCAGCGCGAAACTCCGTTGCAGATCATGCCGGAAATAGACGTCCGCGAGCCGGCCGAGGTGGTGATCCTCGCGCCGGGTCTCCGCCGCGATGAAGGCTTCGACCGGTTCACCCGGCAGGTCCAGCCGCGCCGCGAGGTCGCGCAACAGGCTGCCGCTGGCGACGGCACCCACGGTTAACCCTCCGGTTTCCAGCCAGGGCACACCAAAATCCTTTTCAAGCGCCCGGGCGACCTCGAGACCCCACGGGGACACCACCAGAGAGCTGCCGGCACGGGGCAGGTCGCGCAGCCCATCGATCCCGCCCTCCGGCCCGAACACCGGATTGGCGCGCAACCCGATACCGGCCAGCAGGCGCGCCCACTCGGCCAGGTCGCCCTCCCAGAACGCATCCTGGCGCGGCACGATGCCCAGCAGATTGACCAGAAGCGGGTCGCGTTCAGCCACCGGTTCTGCGAACTGAGCCAGCACGCCCTTCAGGAACAGCACATACCCGTCATGCGAACTGCCGCGGAACCCCGCGGAATCGATCGACAGCACGGGAAACCCCTGGTCGCGCGCCTCCTTCGCCATCGCCGGCACGTCGTCGCCGATCATCTCGGTAGCACAACTGGTCAGCACCACGTGCAGGCCGCCATCCATGATCTTGACGGTGTTCTTGATTTGCTCGCGCAGCCGGGCAGTGGCACCGAACACGACCTGCTTCTCGAACACGTTGCACGCCGGAGCGGCCAGTCCACCGAACCGGTCCGGGGCGCCCCAGCCCGCGGCTGCCCCATTCAGATGCGCCTGCACCGCGCATCCCGCCGTCGCATGCAGGATCGGCACGACCCCCGGCACCGCGGTCGCGCAGTGCAAAGCGCCATGCAGCGCGCATCCCGCGCCGGGGCTTTCCAACGGACGTGCCATCAGCGGACCTCCTGCTTGACGTGCCAGTCGGCGCTGCGGCGCAGCCACCCGGCAGCATAGGGAGACGGCGCGGCCGACAGCCGCCGGACGAAAGCCGGATTGGTCAGAGCAGCCCGCGCCCGCTGCGCCAGCCGCGTGGCACCGCGCCAGCCGATGAGGGCGTCCGGAGTCAGCCCCACCGCCGGGAAACCGGCCGCCGCGGCGAGGGAGGCCAGCTCCGGCGTACCTACGAACAGGTCGGGTCGCTGTTTCGCCAGCAGATTGACGAGTTCGAACGGCTGTCCGGCGGCGACGTGCAACGTGACGCCGGGGTGCGTCCGAGTGAATGCGTCGAGTGCGCCGGCGTGGGTGCTGTCGATATGACTGACGCTCAGCCCGGCGACCACGCCCCCCAGTTCTGCGACAAGTTCGGCCGCGGCAAAGGCGGCATCGGCCGGGAGGGCCAAATGCACACGGACGCCCTGCAGAACCAGATGCGGAACAGCAACTCTGTTGGAGGGGACGCCCTTGCTCCACCCCCTCGTCATGGCGGGCGCAGGCCCGCCATCCACGCCTTCGTCGATCCCCACACCGCAAGGCGTGGATGGTGGGCCTTCGCCCGCCATGACGGGGGTTTCGACCGCCGCGACAGCGTCCACCCAGCGTTGCGTCGCCGCCAGGCCAATGGGCAAGCCCGCGCGCAGCACCGGCACGCCGTGCGCCGCTTCCAATCCCGCGGCGAACGCCATCGTCGCGTCCGGATCGATACAGATACTCAAGCGCGCCCGGGCGGCGCGGGCGAACCCCTCGGCATCCGCCCCCGCTGGCAGAACGTTCACCTCCAGCCCGGCATCGGCGAGCAGCGCAGCCGCCGCCCTCGCCCCGGCGGCATCGCGCGCCACCACATTGACCAGGTCGTCTTGCGTCGCCTCCGCCACCGGCGGCACCAGATTGAGCAGAGCCTGGCACGCCGCATCGAAACCCGTTGCCGCGACGCGGGAGCGAAACCCGTCGGTGCGCACCAGTTGCACCGGAATGCCAAGCTCGTCCGTCAGCGACAGCACCGTATCGCGCGCGTCGTCCGAATTGATCGCCACCACGGGAGTCGTCACCACGAACACTGCCCACGGCTTGTGCCGGCGCACCAGCGCCAGCACGGCGCGCTCCACCACGCCCTCCGACCCCATGATGGTGTCGCGCTGGTCCAGGCCGGTGACCGCCCAATGGGCCTCCGGGGCGGCCCCCACCAAAGCGGCGGCGCAGCCGCGCGGGCCGTGCACGACGATGGCGGCGCCCTTCACCCGCCCGAGCAGGTCCAAAGCCGCCACCAGATCGTCCGGTGCGGCTTGGGAAAACGTGCGGATTCGCTGCGTGGTCTCGCCCGCGGCGAACTCCGCCGCCAGCGCATCCGGCTTATCCAGATAGGCGCTGACCGCCTGCAGCCGCCGCTCCCGCGTGACGGCCCCCGGACGGCGCGCCATCTCAGACTCCGCCGCCGGCTTCGACCAGTTGCGAGTCCTCGACGAAGATCCGGTCGCCCCATTCCTTGGCCCAGGACTTCAGCGCCGGGCCGTTCAGCGGACGCGGCAAGGTGGTGGTCTCATCATCCACCACGGCACGCGCCAGCTTGCGGTAGATCTCCGCCTGCTCGGAATGCGGCGAGGATTCGATCACCGTGCGGCCATAAAGCTCGCCCTGCGCCACCGCCATCGAGCGCGGCACGTAGCCGACGACGCGGGTGCCGGTGCGTCCGGCGAAATCGTCCACCAGCGAGCGGGCATAGGGCGCCTGGAGGTTGTTGGCGATGATGCCGCCCAGCCTGGCGCCGCCGGACGGAGCATATTTGCTGACCGCCTTGAACAGGTTATTGGCGGCGAAGATCGCCATGAAATCCGACGATGTCACCACGAACGCCCGATCGGCGATGCCGTCGCGAATCGGCACGGCAAAGCCGCCGCAGACCACGTCGCCGAGCACGTCGTACAGCACCACGTCGGGCTGGAACTGCTCGAACACCTCGAGCTCATGCAGCAGATCGACCGCCGTGCTGATGCCGCGGCCGGCGCAGCCGACTCCCGGCACCGGACCGCCGGATTCGATGCACAGCACACCGCCGAAGCCGAGCGCGGAAATGTCCTCCAGCTTGACCTTGCCCTGCTCGCGCAAGGTGTCCAGCACCGTGGGCAGGTCCTCGCCGCCGCGCAGGATTGTGGTGGAATCGGCCTTCGGGTCGCAGCCCACCTGGATGACGCGGCGGCCGGCTTCGGCCAGCGCGGCGCTGATGTTGGAGGTGGTGGTGGACTTGCCGATACCGCCCTTGCCGTAGATGGCGATGTGTTTGACGCTGCGTTCGGTCACTGGACCCCCGGTCGTGCTGAAATTTTGTGTCGTTGTGTCGGCGCGAAGCTCGACCCGGAGGCAGGCTCGCGCCCACCGTCATGGCGGGCGACGGCCCGCCATCCACGCCTTTCCTGGTCCAGCGAAAGGCGTGGATGCCGATCTTCGTCGGCATGACGATGAGGCACGGCCGGAGAGTCGCGCCCCACGCCGGTTGGCATAGGCCGCCTCATTCCGCCGGTTCGGCGACCAGCGTCCGGGCAGTGGCGAAAACCGGCAGGTTCTCGTCCTGGATGCGCCAGATGTCGTGCTGCAGCGTGTCGTTCGAGGCGTTGCAGTCGCACACCTGCTGCCAGGTAAACCCGGCTTTCCGCCATGCCGCGGCGATCGTGTAAGCCAGGTCCAGATACCATCCGGATTCCGGCGCGCGGTGGCCTTCCAGCTCCGAACCCGGATTCGGGCACCAGATCGTCGCGGTGGCGACGATGCCCGCCTCGGTCATAATGTGGATGCCTTCGACTGTCTTCTTCTTCGGCTCGATGCCGGCGACCATGTTGGAGCGAACATTGCCGCGGCCGAACACGCCGACGGCGTAGTTCAGCGCCTTGACCCAATGGTCCCAGCCTCCGCCGCCGCGCGACTTGCCGGGGCAGATCGTGTCGTACATGTTCTTGTCCCACAGCTCGATATTCATCGCCGTGGTGCGGTAGCCGGCCTCCTTGAAGCGATCGAGGTGGCGCAGATCGAGTGGTGCGGCGACGACCGCGGTGCCGTTGAAATCCTGCAGCCCGGTGTGGTCCTGGATCGCCTCGGCAACGTCGAGGTAATAGTCAAGCTCGCGCCGTTCCGGGATGACGCCGCCGCTGATCGTCAGGTGGTCGATCAGGCCTTCCTTATAGGCGGTGGCAGCGACTTCGCCGATTTGCCCGGCGGTCTTCCAGAAGATGCCGCGCTTCTCGCCGTAGGTGTCCTTGGTCGAGTTGATGTTACAGAACAGGCAGTCCTCACCCTTGTCTTTGTACGAGCACTCGTTGCTGTACGCAACGAACAGCGCGCGGTTGCGATACAGCACGCCGACAGTGGACATGTCCTGGCCGTCGGAGGTTTTCCGGCTGTACCACCCCGGCCGCGGGTGGAACTTGACCTCCCCATGCTCATGCCCGTCGCGCAGCAGGATGGCGCGATTGCCGTCGGCGGTAATGACGTTGTTGGACCGCTTGTTCCAGCGGAACCCGACGGACAGGCCGTTCGGCAGGTCGTAGCCGGACGGCAGCTCGAAATCATGGGTGTCGAAGTCCATTTCGAACAGGCTGTGCACCTGCTCCTGCGCGATGACGCCGGGCTGGATCAGGTCGAGGGCTTCCTGCGTGATGGCAACGCCTTCGTTGATCAGTTCGGCTTTCAGCGCCAGTTCCTGCCAGAGCTGGTCTTTTATCTCGGCAACAGAACGTACCGCGGGCATACGAGTCTCCTTGGAGCGTGTCCGGGTCACGATCTGGCGTGGGTGCCCCGGGCCGCGTTGGTGCGGCCAGGGGGAGCATTATACGCCGATGATTGGTGGGTCAACATGACAGTCGGTGGAACATGGCGATTGCCTGCCAAGGCACGGGGTTTGATTGAATCACCGAGTTCGGTGGGTGGACGTGATTATGAGGACGCGAACAGAAGGTGTGTATCCCGCCCTCGTCATGGAGGAACGACGTTCAGGCGATTCAGGCCGAAGCTGCCGCCCGTTCCAATTGCCGATCCAACGTAACCAACTCAGCGCCAAGCTGACGTGCCAGCCAAAGATAGCTCGCGTCGTAAGCGGTGAGTCCGGTCCGCACCGCCAGATCGAGCGTGGCATCGTGATCGACGGCCACCTCCTCAAGCACCAGCCGGTGGCGGAACGCGAACGCCGCCATCAAGGCCGAACCCTGCGCCGGATGCCGCCGGGTCTTGATCAGGCAGACATTGGCCAACTCGAAGCCGATCAGATTCGGTGCAACAAGTTGAGCGTCGCCTAGCCTGGCAGCAACGGCCTCGGCCTCGGCCTCCCCGAACAACAATGCGGCGAGAGCGGAGGCATCGACGACCTTAACGGCCATCGCGATCGGCTCGCACCAGGGCGGCGGACTCGTTCGGCGTATTCAGTCCGAGCCGCCGAACGTCCGCAAGGATTTCGGCAGGCGTCGCGGGCCGATCGGCCTGCACGGCCGCCTCAATGATCGCCATCAGTTCGCCCTGCAGCGATCGATGGTTCCGCTCAGCGCGCGCGCGCAGACGCTCAACGATATGGTCAGGCGCATTCTTGATGGACAAATTAGTCGGCATGGTTCCGAATCTGCTCCAGAAAGGATGCAGTTCTACCCCGACCGTCCTCCAAATGCACGCCTGTACGCTGGCCTACCGCGTGCTGGTCTGCGTGCCGCGATGACCCAATGCCCACACGTAATCCGCCACCGCGGCGACATCCGCCTGCGACAGTTGCGCGCCGCCCATCGGCGGCATCGCCCCGGTATGGTCCTTCGGTTGCGGCACCCCGCGCCGGATCGTCTGAGCGATCCCCTGCGGGCTGCCGTCACTCCAGAGCCAATGCCCGGCGGTCAGGTTCGCCCCGACATCCGATCCCTTCCCGTCAGTTCCGTGGCAGCCGCTGCAGGTTCCGCCGGCTACCTGTCCATGGAAGATGCGATCACCCAGCGCCACCTGATCGGGCGAGCCACCCGGCGGTATCGGCAAAGGCGGTGCGCCGGCATCAGGATGCAGTCCCTCCGGCGGCAGCGCATCGCCCGAGGCAACCTGCTGGCTGGACGCCACCCGGGCGCCGGGGGCGAGGCCGGCCTGATCGCGGTCGCCCTGGAAGGTCACCCGCCAGATCCGGCCGCCCGCGTCGTCGGCGATGAACAGCGCGCCATCGGGTCCCACGGCCAGGCCGGTCGGGCGATGGGCGGCGCGGCCGGGCTGCTTGTCGGCCCCGGCGAAACCATCGGCGAAGACGACGAATGGCCCGGCAGCCTTGCCATCGGCCAGAGGCTGGAACACCACGTTGTAGCCGCCCTGCGGCCCCGGCGCGCGGTTCCACGACCCGTGGAAGGCGAGGAACGCTCCGCCCTTATAGGCCGCCGGGAACTGGTTGCCCTGATAGATCAGCATGTCGTTCGGCGCCCAGTGCGCCGGGAACGCGGCGACCGGAGCCTGCTTGTCCGCGCAGACACCCTGCGCATGGCCGCCATCGCCGCCGTACTCCGGAGCCAGGACGAGCTTCTTTTGGTCATAGTCGAAATAGCACTCCGGCCAGCCGAAATCGGCACCGCGGCGCAGTTCAACGAGTTCCTCGGCCGGGTTGTTTTGGCCCTGGAGGGGCTGGTACAGCTTCGGCCAGTTCTCATACAACTGGTCGCGGCCATGCTGGGTGCCGAAAATTCGCCCGGCCGAATCGAAGGAAAAGCCCTCGCCGTTGCGCAGTCCGGTGGCGAAGCGATCCGCGGGCGAGAAGCGCTGGTTCAGCGCGTTAGCATCATAGCGCCAGATGCCGGCGCGGTTTTCCAGTTCCGTGCAGGGGGTGTTGCCGGCGACGCCGGGGATGCGGTTCTGGCTCTGGCAGGCATTGGTGGCGGAGCCGAGATCGACATACAGGCTGCCGTCCGGGCCGATGCCGAAAGGATGCATCGGATGGTCGCCGCCCAGCGGCAGGCCGGAGACGACAGTTTCCGCCTGTCCGCCGGGCGCCAGGCCATCCTCCGGCAGGGCGTAGCGGACGATGCGGTCGTTGGTCTCGGCATACAGATGGTTCCGGTAGACCGCGATGCCCGTGCCGCCGGCGTCGCCCTCGTCCTGCGACGGACCGAAGCGCACCGTCTTATCCGCCTTGCCGTCGCCTTGGGAGTCCTTCAACGCGATCAGCATGCCGCCCGGCGGCGGCGTGTCATTGTGGTAGTACCGGCCGCTCCAGGTGTTGGCGTAGACGGTGCCGTTCGGGGCGACCGCCAGGTGCCTTACATGGCCGAGCCTGTCGGCGAAGACGGTGGCGCAGAAGCCGGGGGAAACGGTGATGCCGCCGGCGTCGCCGTTGCAGGCGGCCTCAGCCCGGGACGGCGTGCCGGTGGCGATCGTCAGGACGGTAGCCAAGGCGGAAGCCGCTGTGGCGGTGCGTTTGGCGGGGTTCATGAACGCCGGCTCCTTGGGGACACTTGGGTTGCCGCATAGCAAGAGTCGGCGGGCGAGAACCGGTTGCAGGCACGCGCGATACCGTGAGGGCACCCGCATTGCCGAGCTCGGGCTATGCGGCCAGCAGCACATTTCCGTGACGACAATATTTCCGCCATGAAGGCGCTTAGGTTGGCCGCTGCCAGCGTGGCCTCAATGCTGCGCCGGCCTGAGCAACCGAAGGATACCGACCATGCGTTTCGCTTCGCTAGCCACACTGTTGCTGCTTGCGCTGAGCGGGTGCCTGTCGTTCAGCAGCAGCAGCCCGCAAGCCCCGGAGAGCCGCACCACGATCGTCGTGCCGCCCCGTCAGTAATGCCCTATACCCGCGGCCGCACTTGAACCGGCACCTCCCTGCGAACTGAGGAAACCAGCAACCGCAAAGCCGTGCGCGGGCGATCCGCCGGCACGGTTCGGAGGGCGGGACGGAAACCTCCTGAACCCCATCACGCGCGGCAACATCATCCCGGCAGGCGATAGCCGAAGCCGGTGAAAATACGCAGCGCCTCGGGCCCGTGCAGGAAAGCGAGAGCCTCCGCCGCGTGCGGGCTGCGCGGCTCGCGCGCCAGGGCGACCGGATAGACGATCGGGGCGTGGGACTCCGCCGGGAACGTCCCGACCAGAGCCGCATGCTCATCGCCATGCAGGTCGGTTTTGAAGCACACGGCGGCCCGCGCCTCCCCATGGTCGACCAGAACAACGGCCGTCGGGGCGCTTTCCGCAATGGCGATATGCGGCTGAACTGCCTCCCAGAAGCCGAGGGCCTGGAGGCTCTGCCTGGCATATTTCCCGGCCGGATCGTGATCGGGGTCGCACATCGCCAGCCGCCCGCCATTCAGCAGGGTGTCCAATGCGAATGTCCGGGTGATCGTGCCGGCGGCCTGGCTGCCGGCCGCGGCGGCCAGCACAAGATCGTTGGCGAGCAGGTTCGCGCGCGTCTCCGGCTGCACCAAGGACTGCTTCACGGCGGCATCCATCCAGTCGGGGTCCGCCGTCAGCAGGATGTCGGCGGGGGCGCCTCCCGCGAGCTGGCGGATCAGCACCGGTGTCGGACCGTACACCGCAACCGCGTTGCCTCCGGTTTCGCGATACGCGGCAAGCACGCGTTCGAGCGCGGGGCGGAATGTCATCGCGGCGTAGATCTGCACCGGAGCAGGCTCCGCCAGGGCACGGCCCGCTGCCAGGAGCGATACGCAGTATAACAGGCCTCGCCGGGAAAGTGCCATGTGCGGACTCCGTTGCCGATATTGCTGCCCGGCTATAACGGTTGCGCCAGGGAATTGGCAACGCCGCCCGCCGCATTACCGCAGGCTCAGCTTAGCACAAACAAAATCGGCGACATCCCGGGGGATGCCGCCGATTTCGCACTCAACCGTTGATGACTTAAGCAGTCCGGTCGCCGGCCGCACCAAGCGCCGCCTGCGCCGCCGCCAGGCGGGCCACCGGCACACGGAACGGGCTGCACGACACGTAATTCAGGCCGACCTTCTCGCAGAACGCGATGGAGGCCGGATCGCCGCCGTGCTCGCCGCAGATCCCCAGCTTCAGGTCCGGCTTCGTCTTGCGGCCCTTCTCGGCGGCCAGGCGCACCAGTTCACCCACGCCTTCGACGTCGATCGACACGAACGGGTCCTTCGGCAGGATGCCCGCGTCAACATAGTGCGGCAGGAACTTGCCGGCATCGTCGCGCGACAGCCCGAACACCGTCTGAGTCAAATCGTTGGTGCCGAAGCTGAAGAAGTCCGCGGCCTCGGCGATCTGATCCGCCAGGATCGCGGCCCGCGGCAGCTCGATCATGGTGCCGACGGTGTACTCGACCTTGGTGCCGGTTTCCGCGAACACCTCGGCGGCAACCTTGTCCACCTGGGCGTGCGTCAATTGCAGTTCCTTCATCATGCCCACCAGCGGGATCATGATTTCCGGATGCGGGGTCTTGCCGGTCTCCTTGGCCACCAGAACAGCGCCTTCGAAGATCGCACGCACCTGCATCTCGTAGATTTCCGGGAAGGTCACGCCCAGCCGGACGCCGCGATGGCCCAGCATCGGGTTCGCTTCGGCCAGTTCCGCCGCGCGGCGGCGGATCGTGTCGATATCCGTGCCGAGCGAATTCGCCACATCCTGCATTTCCTGGTCCGCGTGCGGCAGGAATTCATGCAGCGGCGGATCGAGCAGCCGGATCGTCACCGGCAGCGGCGCCATGATGGTGAAGATCTGCCGGAAGTCCTCGCGCTGGAACGGCAGCAGGCGCGCCAATGCGGTGCGGCGGCCGGCTTCGTCATGCGCGATGATCATCTGCCGGACCGCGAGGATGCGCTCCGGGTTGAAGAACATATGCTCGGTGCGGCACAGGCCGATGCCTTCGGCGCCGAACTTGCGCGCGGTCTCGGCGTCCAGCGGGGTTTCCGCGTTGGCGCGCACGCCCATGCGGCGATACGTGTCGGCCCACTCCATCAGGGTGCCGAAATCGCCCGACACCGTCGGTTCGACCATTGCCACCGGACCAACGAACACTTCGCCGGTGGCGCCGTCGAGGGTGATGATCTCACCCGCGCGCACCGTCTTGCCGCCGGCCGACAGGGTCTGGCTGTTATAATCGACGCTGATGCCGCCTGCGCCAGCCACGCAAGGCCGACCCATGCCGCGCGCCACGACGGCGGCGTGGCTGGTCATGCCGCCGCGGGTGGTCAGGATGCCCTGGGCCGCATGCATGCCATGGATGTCTTCCGGGCTGGTCTCGACCCGGACCAGGATCACCGCCTCGCCCTTGCCGGCGCGGCTCTCCGCCTCATCCGCGCTGAACACGACGCTGCCGGAGGCCGCGCCCGGGCTGGCCGGCAGGCCCTTGCCGAGCAGGGTGCGCGGCGCCTTCGGATCCAAAGTCGGATGCAGCAGCTGATCCAGCGAGGACGGGTTCACCCGCATCACCGCCTCGGCCTTGTCGATCAGGCCCTCATGCGCCATCTCGACCGCCATGCGCAGGGACGCCTGCGCGGTGCGCTTGCCGTTGCGGGTCTGTAGCATGTACAGCTTGTGCTGCTGCACTGTGAACTCGATGTCCTGCATATCCTTGTAGTGCGCTTCGAGCGTCGCGCGCACCTTCAACAGGTCCGCGTAGGCATCCGGCAGCGCCTTTTCCAGCGAGATTTCGCCCGGCTTGGCAACCGAGTCGGACAGCGGCTGCGGCGTGCGGATGCCGGCGACGACGTCCTCGCCCTGCGCGTTCACCAGATACTCGCCGTAGAACATGTTCTCGCCGGTCGAAGGATCGCGGGTGAAGCAGACGCCGGTGGCGCAGTCATTGCCCATGTTGCCATACACCATGGCCTGGACGTTGACAGCGGTGCCCCAGTTGGCCGGGATGTCGTGCAGGCGGCGATAAGTATTGGCGCGCGGGTTCATCCACGAGCCGAACACCGCGCCGACGGCGCCCCAAAGCTGCTCTTGCGGGTCCTGCGGGAACGGCTTGCCGATTTCCTCGGCGACCAGCGCCTTGTAGTCCTCGACGACCGCGCGCCAATGCTGCTCGGTCAGCGCGGTGTCCTCGACCACTCCGGCATTTAGCTTGGCGTGCTCGATGATTTCTTCGAACCGGTGATGATCGACGCCGAGCACGACCGAGCCGTACATCTGAATGAAGCGGCGATACGAATCCCAGGCGAAGCGGGGGTCCTTGGAGGCTTTCTGCAAGCCCTCGACGGTCTTGTCGTTCAGGCCGAGGTTTAGCACCGTATCCATCATGCCGGGCATCGACACGCGCGCGCCGGAGCGGACGGAGACCAGCAACGGATGCGTCTCATCGCCGAAATTCAGCCCGACGGCCTTTTCGATCAGCGCCAGCGCCGCATCGACCTGGGCCTTTAGATCGGCCGGATAGTTCCGGTTGTTGTCATAGAACGCGGTGCACACACCGGTGGTGATGGTGAAGCCGGGCGGGACGGGGAGACCGATTGACGCCATTTCCGCCAGATTTGCTCCCTTGCCCCCCAGCAGGTTGCGCATATCCGCTCGGCCTTCGTTGTGACCGGCGCCGAAGCTGTATACCCATTTGGTCATGTCGGACCTCTTTTAGCCTTCAATACGGGAAAAATCAGCGATCTGGTCCATTATGGACCGAACGCGGGCGAGAACTCGCAGCCGATTGCCGCGAAGGGCCGGATCAGGCGCGTTGACAGTGACTTGTTCAAAAAACGCATCCAGAGGCGCGCGCAGTCCTGACATGTTGCCCATGGCTTGGCCATACGCTTCCTCCCTGATCAGAAAGATTACGTCAGCGGAGACGCTTAGCGCATGATCCAAATCAATTTCCGCGGCTTCACGGAACAGATCGGCATTTGGTTGCGTGTCGTAGGGTCCATCCTTGCGTTCCTCGATGCGGAGGATGTTGGCGGCGCGGCGGTAGGCGGTCAGCAGATTTGCGCCATCCGGGGTCTGCAGCAGCGCGGCGACGGCATCGGTCAGAGTCAGCAGCGCCACCAAATCGTCTGCCCTGGCGCTGCCCGGGCCCTTGGCGCCGAACACGGCATTCAGCACGTCATAGCGGGCGCCGTCGGCGCGAAGCTGCACCACCAGCCGCTCGATAATAAAGCCGAACACAGCCTCGACCGTGTCGGCATCGGCGCAGGCGGCTGACAGCAGGGCGCGCAGATGCACGCGCAGGCGGTTCTCGCGGATGATGCGGATGACACCCAGCGCCGCCCGGCGCAGCGCATATGGATCGCCCGAGCCGGTGGGCTTTTCCCCGATGGCGAAGAAGCCGGTCAGCTGGTCCAGCTTGTCGGCCAGCGCGACGGCGATCGAAACCGGCGCTGACGGCACCGGCTCTCCCGGACCACGCGGCGCATAATGGTCGCGGATCGCATCGGCGACCTCGGCCGGTTCGCCGTCGTGCAGCGCGTAATACCGCCCCATCACGCCTTGCAGTTCCGGGAACTCGCCCACCATCCCGCTGACCAGATCGGCCTTCGCCAATTCAGCGGCGCGGGCGGCCAGCGCGGCATCGGCACCGACAAGCGGAGCGATCACGGCGGCCAGCGCGGTCAGGCGGCGGACGCGCTCGCCCTGGGTGCCCAGCTTGGCCTGGAAGGTAATCTTGTCGAGCGCCGGAACCCGGTCCGCCAGCCTTGTCTTGCGGTCGAGGTCCCAGAAATGCCGCGCATCGGCGAACCGCGCCCGCAGCACCCGTTCGTTGCCGGCGATGATCGTGGCGCCGTCGTCGTCGGCCTGGATGTTGGCAACGAAGGCGAACAGCGGCGCGGCGGCGCCGTCTTCGGTGCGCAACGCGAAATAGCGCTGGTTGACCCGCATGGAGACCTGCATCACCTCCGGCGGCAGGTCCATGTGTTCATCCGCGATGCGGCCGAGATGCGGCACCGGCCATTCGACCAGCCCCGCGACCTCGTCCAGCAGCCCCGGATCGTCCACCGTCACCAAATGCTTCTCCGCCGCCAAACCCGCCAGCCGATCGGCGATGACCTGTTTGCGGTGGGCGGCGTCTGTCAGGACGCGGTGCGCGAGCAGGGATTCCTGCCAGTTGGCCGCGCTTGTCACGGCGAAGGCGCCGGGGGCGTGGAAGCGGTGGCCCTCGGTCAGGTTGCCGCTGGCCAGGCCGTGGCCGTCATCGGCCCCATCGCGCAGGTCGAACGGCACGATCTCGCCGTCCATCAGGCAGATGATGCGGCGCAGCGGGCGGACCCAGACGAAGCTGCTGGTGCCGCCCCAGCGCATCGATTTCGGCCAGGGAAAGCGGCGCAGCAGGCCGGGCATCGCCGCGGCGATCAGCTCCACGGCGGATACGGCGGCGGCGCGCTTCTCCAGCACCCAGTAGTCGCCCTCCTGGCGAAGCTGGTCGCGCTGGGCGTTATGCTTTTTCAGGAAGCCGACCAGCGCCTGTTCGGGGGCGGAGGCGCGCGGGCCGCGTTCAGTGGAACTGGCGGCGGCGACTTCGGCGGCGACCTCGGCCCGCAGGGCGATGCGGCGGGGACCGAACCAGGTGGCGATGGCGGAGGGGGCGATGGCGGACAGCGCGGTGGTAACCGCGCGTTCAAGCTCGGCCGCCGCGCCGCGCTGCATGCGCGCCGGGATTTCCTCGCTGAACAGTTCGATAAAGAGTTCCGCCATCTAGTCAGTCCCTGAGCGCCGGCTCGACGTCGGTTTGCGCGAAATCGTCGCCTTTGAACAGGAGGGGTTCGCGCTCGGATCGGGCAACGCCATAGACCAGACAATCGCCGAAATTCAGGCCGGCGGGATGCAGCGGGCGGCCGTACAGGCGGTGTCCGAGGCGGGCTGCCTCAGCGTGCCGCTGGGTGAAGGGCACGATCTCAAGCCCGAACTCCTCGGGAAAATCGTCGAAGCGACTGATGGCAACCGCGTCCCCGACTGCGTCGATCCGCATCGACGCTTCAAACCAGGTAACCGACGGGATGCGGGCCTGCGAAGCTGCGGCAATGGCCCGCGCGTAGCGATAAGCGTCCGGCTCGTCGAGAACGATTGCCAACAGTGCCGAAGCATCGACGATCACACCGGAAATCCGTTCTCGTCATACAGACAGCTGTGATCCGAGGTGATCGGCTCGCGCAAATGAGCGCGGATTTCCTTCCCCGCTGCCAGCATCCGGGCGACCTTGGCCTCTATGTCGCGCTCACGGCGCTCCTTGGCCAATTCGGCCCGAAGCGCCCGCGTCACCACGGATGTGAGGCTTTCGCCGGTCAACTCGGAGAGTTCGGACGCGAGCAGGTAGGCGTCGTCGCTCTTGATGTTCAGTTGCGTTCCCATGGCCCTGCTACCAACTCACCGCGGCAATCCCGTTTCGTCATCATACAGCCAGCTATGATCCGAGGTCACGTCGTCCGGCATGTTCGCCTTGATCTCTGCCGCTATCGCCAAAAGGTCGGCCTCCAAAGCAGCCCTGTCGCGTATCCGCTGCTCGTCCGCCAAGGCGTTGCGCAGGGCCTTCGTGACAACCGAGTCCAAGGATTCGCCGGTCAAGTCGGATAGGCGCGACGCCAGCCGGTGGGCTTCCTCGCTTTCGATGGTCAGTTCCGTGCCCATAGCCGCCTCTTGGTAGAGCTTTAGGCAAATATGGTAGAACGCGGTGCGAAACGCCATAGGCGATTCGACACGTGGTCGGAGGTCACTGCGCCGCTTCCCCCGCCACCCAGGCCTCGCAGCACCCTTTCGCCAGTGTCCGCACCCGGCCGATATAGGCGGCGCGTTCGGTGACGCTGATCACGCCGCGGGCGTCCAGCAGGTTGAACAGATGGCTCGCCTTGATGCACTGGTCGTAGGCGGGCAAGGCCAGCTTGCGCTCCAGCAGCGCCGCGCACTCGCCCTCGGCGTCCGCGAAGTGGCGGGACAGCATCGCGGTGTCGGCGAACTCGAAGTTATGCGCGCTGTATTCGCGCTCCGCCCGCAGGAACACGTCGCCGTAGCTCACGCCCGCGCCGTTGAAGTCGATATCGAACACGTTCTCCCGGTCCTGCACGTACATCGCCAGGCGTTCCAGGCCATAGGTCATCTCGAAGCTGGGGAAGGTGACCGGGAGGCCGCCGACCTGCTGGAAATAGGTGAACTGGCCGACTTCCATGCCGTCGCACCAGACCTCCCAGCCCAGCCCCCAGGCTCCGAGGGTTGGGCTTTCCCAATCGTCCTCGACAAACCGGAAATCGTGCCGCAGGGGGTCAAGGCCGATCTCCCGGTAGGAGGCGAGCAGGATGTCCTGCGCGTCGGCGGGGGAGGGCTTGATGATCACCTGGTACTGATAAAAGTGCTGCAGGCGGTTGGGGTTTTCGCCGTAGCGGCCGTCGCTGGGGCGGCGGCTGGGCTGCACGTAGGCGGCGCGCCACGGCTTCGGCCCGAGAGCCCGTAGGGTAGTTGCGGGGTGGAAGGTGCCGGCGCCCATCTCGACGTCGTACGGCTGCAGGATGACGCAGCCTTGCGCGGACCAAAAGCCATGCAGGCGCAGGATGATGTCCTGGAAGCTGGGGGCGGTCGTGGTCATCGTGGTCCCGGGGCAGGTCGCGGAGTGGGCCGCCATTAAGCACTCGGGCCTGAGCTCGGCAAGCCGCGTCGTTCCGGCAGGCGCGGGCTATGATCTATCCTGCTTGCCGTTCCGTATCAGCACCATGGCATTCTCCGTACGCAAACCGATCCTACCGGCCGCCGTCATTGCCCTGGCGCTGCTCAGCGGCTGCGCGGCGGACCCGCAGCCCCTGGCGCTGGCACCAAATGTCGATCTCGACCGCTATGCCGGCCGCTGGTACGTCATCGCCAACATCCCGTATTTCGCTGAAAACGGGAACGTGGGCAGCTATTTCGACGTCAGCTTCCAACCCGGCGGCGGGCTGAAGGACGTCTACAACGCGCATGCGAAGGATTTCAGCGCCAAGCCGAGCAGCTTCACCATGGGCGGCTACGTCGTACCCGGCACCGGCAACGCCCGATGGCGGGAAACGCCCTTCTGGCCGCTCTATCTGTCATACCTTATTCTTTATGTGGACCCGGACTACCGGACCGCGCTGGTGGGCTATCCCGGCCGCGGCTACGGCTGGATACTGGCGCGCGATCCCGTCATCGACGATTCCACCTACGAGTCGCTGCTGAAACGGCTGCGCGACCAGGGCTATGACATCAGCCTGTTCCGCCGCGTCCCGCAAACGCCCGGGCAAATCGGCAATCCCGGCTTCCAATAGCCGCGAGAACCGGTCTATCTGCGCCATACCGGACCGAACCCGCGACTCGGTCCCCCCGCGTATCCATATAGATAGAGGCGCAGACGATATGACTGAAAACCGGCCGGCTCCCGTTCGGGCCACATTGCCGCGCGTGGCCTGCATCGCCTTTCTGGCGTCCGGCGCACTGCTGGCAGCCTGTTCCAACCCGGCCGGCGGGCCCGCCGGGTCGACTCAGCGGGTTTATGCCGCGGACGTCGCCGGAGCGGCGAAAGTCTGCGACGCGCCGGCCGTCACTGCGGCCGGCGGCGCCACCACCGCTGCGACGATCAAAGTGGCCAATGACGGCGGCTGGTGCGGCCTGCGCCTGCGCCAGGCCGGGACAAAGCCGTTCGATGCCGGCCTTCTGCTCACCCGGCCGGAACACGGGTCCGTGCTGATCCATGAAGTCGGCGACGACACGCGGATCGACTACACGCCGGACCGCCGCTTCTCCGGCAGTGATACGTTCACGGTGAAGCTGATCCCCGGCGAGGAGCGGATCAAGGTCGCGGTTACGGTTACGGCACCCTGAAGTTCCAACCCACCGTCATGGCCCGGCTCGTCCGGGCCATGACGGTGAGGATTGAACGGCGGCGTAACCTACTTCGTCGTGACGACCTTCCCGTGCGCCTTGCGGGTCGAGGCGGAGCTCGTAGCCACCGGCGTGCAAATCTCGATCGTCGCCGGCACAAGGTTCTTGCCGGCGGCAAAATCCGTCAGCTCCGACGGCGAATCCAGCGCCAGCACCTCGTTGAAGATCAGCCCGTTGCGCGGGCAGAAATCGCCGCCCAAATCGCTGCCCTGGCGCGACATCGCATTCGCCAGCTCGGTCACGAAGCGGTCGTGCTCGGTCTGCCCGGCGCGGCCGTAGCGGTGCTGGAAATACGCGTTGATCTGCCGCTCATTGGCCTGAAGATCGGCCTGGAAGCGGTGGATGAACGCATTGTACTGGTCATCGTTGTGGCACCCGGTCGCCAGCACCATCAGCTCGCTGCGCAAAGCCTGCACCTCGAACGCTGACTGGTCGGCCAGCGAAGCGCACTGACGCTCCGCCAGGACCGGCTGAGCGGACAGCATGGTCAGCGCCACAGCGGCACTCATGAGTCGGCGCATACACGTCTCCTTTTAATCGATTGCAAACACTCAATAGCGTGCTTCGATCCGCACCGCCACGGCGGATTTCGCAGGGAACAAAATTCCTCGTCCGGCGCTTATGACTGGACACCATGCGCCGCTTTTGGTTGCGTTCGCTCAAAGTGAAAGCGGAATAATATGTACAAAGTTCTTGCGTCGGGAGTGCTGGTTTGCCGGTAGTCTACTCGAAACCGCTCCGTTTGCCCGGGCGGCGGATTCAACTCTGGCTCGGCGTCCTGTGCATGGCGCTGATCGCCAATCTGCAATACGCCTGGACGCTGTTCGTCGATCCCATGCATGTCGCCCGCGGGTGGAGCCTGGCGGAGATCCAATGGGCGTTCAGCATCTTCATCGCGACGGAAACCTGGCTGACCCCCGCGGCCGGCGCGCTGGTCGACCGGCTGGGGCCGCGCCGGGGGCCCTGTCTGGCAATCGCAGCAGGCGGATTGCTCGTCGGAATCGGTTGGGCGATCAACGCGTTCGCCGATTCGCTGGCGCTGCTGTATGCCGGTGCCGCGGTATCGGGCACCGGGGCCGGCGCGATCTATGCCACCTGCGTCGGCAACGCGGTGAAGTGGTATCCTGATCGCCGCGGACTAGCGGTGGGGATCACCGCCGCGGGATTCGGCGCCGGAGCGGCGCTGACCGTCATCCCGATTCGCCTGACCATCGCTGCGTTCGGCTATCAGTACACGTTCCTGTGGTTCGGCATCGGTCAGGCGGTCACCCTGGTCGCCGTCGCCTTCCTGTTGCACGGGCCGGATGGTCAGGTCACGACGCCGCCGCCTTCCGCCAGGCTCCAGCAAGCCGCCGGCAGCGCCACCAGCATGCAGATGCTGCGCTCGCCGGTGTTTTGGCTGCTGTACGTGATGTTCGTCTGCGTCTCCGCCAGCGGCCTGATGGCCACCGCCCAGCTTGGCCCGATCGCCAAGGATCTCGGCATCTCCACGACCGCTATCTTTTTCGGCGCCAGCACGCTCAGCGTGGCTCTGGTCGTCGATAATGTGCTGAACGGCGCCGCCCGTCCGGCCTTCGGCGCCCTGTCCGACCGAATCGGGCGGGAGCCGACAATGGCGGTCGCCTTCACGCTCGGCGCGATCAGCTACTGGCTGCTCGCGGTAGCGGGCCAGACGCCATGGGCGTTCGTCATCTGCGCCGGGCTGATCTTTTTCACCTGGGGCGAGATTTTCTCATTGTTCCCGTCCACCTGCACCGACGCGTTCGGACCGCGATACGCCACCGCCAACGCCGGCCTGCTGTATACCGCGAAGGGAACCTCGGCGTTCCTGGTGCCGCTGGCGAACGTGCTGAAAAACGCGGCCGGGGGGTGGGAGGCGGTGTTTCTGGTCGCGGCGGCCACGAATGTCACGGTCGTGCTTCTCGCGCTGTTTGTGCTGCGGCCGCTCAGGCGGAACCGGATCCGGCGCAGGTTGCTCGCCGAGGCCTCCGCCGGCTGACATCGACGGGTGGCTGACGCCTGCGTGACGATATGCTAGGCCGATTCCACATGATGAACGGGGAGCGCTTTGCGCTGGGCAGCCTGGCCGCTGGCTGTCTGGTGTTAGGATTGAAGGGCGCTGCCTGGTGGCTCACCGGCAGCGCGGCGCTGTATTCCGATGCGCTGGAGAGCACCGTGAACGTCGCTGCCAGCCTGGTCGCCTGGCTGGCGATCAGCTTCGCCGCGCGGCCCGCCGACGACAATCATCCATACGGCCATGACAAGGCGGAGTTCTTCGCCGCCGTCGTCGAAGGCCTTATGATCGTCGTCGCCGCCGGCCTGATCTTCAGCGAGGCCTGGCAGGCATGGCAGCATCCGCGGCCCATCGGCATGCCGTTCGAGGGCATCGGCCTCAATGCCCTCGCCACCCTGATCAACGCCGGATGGTCGGCCGTGCTGCTGTCCGCCGGGCGGCGGCTGCGGTCGATCGCGCTGGAGGCCGACGGGCGGCATTTGCTCGCCGATGTGGTCACCTCGGCGGGGATCGCGGCCGGGATGATCCTGGCCGTCTCCACCGGCCGGCTGATTCTCGACCCGCTGTTGGCCGGGGCGACCGGCCTGTATGTGCTGTGGTCGGGCGTGCGCATGATATCCACCTCCGTCAGCGGGCTGATGGACACCGCACCGGAGCCGGCGGTGATGCAGCGGATCAAGGAGCTGGTCGCGGCCAGCGCCTCCGGGGCGATCGAGGCGCACGATTTGCGCACACGCCATGCGGGAAAATTGACTTTTCTCGATTTTCATCTCGTGGTGCCCGGCAGCATGACAGTTGCGGCGGCGCACAGCATCTGCGACCGCATTGAGAGCACCCTTAAGGCTGAGATGGGTCACCTTATGATTACCATCCATGTCGAGCCTGAGGAGAAAGCCAAGCGCTGCGGCATCCAGGTGCCGCGGCGGTGAACGCCCCCGCGGGCCGGTGGATAATGGCGCGACCGGCCATCCTCCTTGACTCAGGCGGTGCCGCTGCGTAGAACCAACCTCTGCCGCCGGCTCGGCCAAGGGTTGTCATGCCCGAAGGCCCGCCTGGCTCCCCTAACCTCGTGATCGAAGAACGCATGGCCAACACCGCATCGGCGCGCAAGCGCATCCGCCAGACCCTGACCCGTACCACCCGCAATCAGGCGAGGAAGTCGCGCATGCGCACCTTCGTCAAGAAGGTGGAGACCGCGATCGCGAGCGGCGACAAAACGTCGGCGGCAGACGCTCTGCGCGCCGCGCAGCCGGAGATGCAGCGCGCATCCGGCAAGGGCGTGATTCACGCCAACACCGTGGCGCGGAAGCTGTCGCGCCTGTCCGCGCGGGTCAAGGCCCTCCCGGGCGCCTGAGTAAGCGAACCGGCCGGCCGCAGGGCTGGCCGGACCTCCGATAAAAAATCTGTGAGATCGCCCGTCTCAAACTCCGACATACCGCCGAAACATTACATTTCAATTCGTCAAATTTGTTGATGTCGCAAGATAAACGGTAATGTAATGAGGTACTTAGCAACCCTGGCGGGAAATGTTCTTTCGTTTGTCTGAACACCACTGGTCAGCGCCAATTTCCCGTTGCGTCTTCCCGAAACTCTGACATACTTCAGCTTCGTCAGCCGGACAGCACCGCTATCTGCAATAAAACCCTGACAAGGGAGTGGGGAAGTGCGCCCAGTGCTGACCCAAGAGAGTAAAGCATAGCCGTTCTTGTACCGGCCTTGCATAATAGACTGTCGTTTGCAGGCGCCTGGCCTGCGCATGGGGGGCTTTGGATGACCACGACTGAGCCGGAGATCGTGGAACTGCCGCAACTTGCGGTGCATTGGGCGCGTATCAGGGGCAGGTTGCAGGCGGAGGTCGGAGAAGTCGAATACCGGACCTGGCTGCGACAGATGACCCTGGCCGGCCTGGACGGCGACGAGATCACTGTCACCCTGCCGACCCGTTTCCTCCGCGACTGGGTCTCCACACGCTACGGCGATCGGCTCAGTGCCCTGTGGCAGGCCGAAAACCCGGCGATCCGCCGCGTCGATATCCGTGTCGGCGGGGCCGCGTCGCCCGTGCCGGCACTGGCGGAAAGCCTGACCGCGCCGCGCGCGCAGGCATCCCGCGAAGCGCCGCCGATACGGGCTGAAATCACGCTGGCGGCTTCGGCACCCGGAAATGCCGGATCAGTTGCTCCGCCGCCCGGCAGCTCCGCCTGGGCCGAGGAGCGGGCCGAACCGCGCTCCGATCTGGCTGCCCCGCTGGACCCGCGTTTCACCTTCGAAGGCTTCGTCGTCGGCAAACCCAACGAATTCGCCTACGCATGCGCCCGCCGGGTGGCGGAGCGCCCGTCCAGTCAGGGGTTCAACCCGTTATTCCTGTATGGCGGCGTCGGTTTGGGCAAAACCCACCTGATGCACGCGATTGCCTGGGAATTGACTGACCGCACAACGAACCCGGTCTCGGTCGCCTATATGTCGGCCGAAAAGTTCATGTATCGTTTCATCGCGGCCATCCGCAGCCAGTCCACCATGGAGTTCAAGGAGAACCTGCGCAGCGTCGACGTGCTGATGATCGACGACCTGCAGTTCCTGATTGGCAAGGACAACACCCAGGAAGAATTCTTCCATACTTTCAATTACCTGGTCGAACAGGGCAAGCAGATCGTCGTCTCGGCGGACAAGTCGCCCTCCGACCTGAACGGCCTTGAACACCGGCTGCGCACCCGCCTGGGGTGCGGCATGGTGGCCGATTTGCACTCGACCACGTATGAGCTGCGGCTGTCGATCCTGGAGGCCAAGGCCGCCCGCGCCGGCGTTGAAGTCCCGGTCAAAGTATTGGAATTCCTGGCGCACAAGATCACCTCCAACGTCCGTGAACTTGAAGGCGCGCTCAACCGCCTGGTCGCCCATGCAAACCTGTTCGGGCGCCCGGTTACACTTGAAACCACGCACGAAGTACTTCACGACATCCTGAAGGCACATGATCGCCGCGTCACCATCGAAGAAATCCAGAAAAAAGTCGCCGAGCATTACAGTATCCGGCTGACGGACATGTCCTCCGCCCGCCGCGCCCGTGCCGTGGCCCGGCCGCGCCAGGTCGCAATGTTTTTGGCAAAGCAACTAACCAGCCGCAGCCTGCCGGAGATCGGACGCAAATTCGGCAACCGCGATCACACGACCGTGATGCACGCCGTCTCCCGCGTCACCGAACTCATGGAACGCGACGGCACCTTCGCCGAAGACGTCGAACTCCTGCGGAGATTGCTGGAGTCTTAAGGAAGGTCGGGGCGCTGCCCCGAACCCCGCCAAGGGGCGTGGCCCCTTGGAACCATGACTTTAGGGGTTTGAGGGAGAGGGGGCGACCGAGACGGTTGCAACCCCCGAGGTGCCCCCTCTCCCTCAAACCCCTTAAATTAACGGGATCAAAGGGCCGCCGGCCCTTTGCGGGTCCAGGGCGGAGCCCTGGCCTTCCTTAAAGCCTCACGCAGCCGCCCGCAGATGATCCGACGCTGCGGCCTTGATCATGTCGGCGGCTTTTTCGGCGATCATGATGACGGCGGCGTTGGTGTTGCCGCTGGTCATGGTGGGCATGATGGAGGCGTCTACGACGCGCAGGGCTTGGATCCCGTGGACTTTCAGGCGGTCGTCGACCACGGCGAGCGGGTCCTGGCCCATCTTGCAGGTGCCGATGACGTGGTAGGTGGTTTGGGCGGTTTCGCGCGCCCATTGCAGCCATTCGGCGTCGGTCTGCGCTTTCGCGCCGGGGTTCATCTCGTAGGCGCGGTATTTGTCGAGGTTCGCGTTCTCGATGATGCGGCGGCCGATTTTCATGCCGTCCACCAGGACGCGCTGATCGTAGGGGTCCGCGAGGTAGTTGGCGCGGATGGCGGGGGCAGCGTGCGGGTCGCTGGATTTTGCGTGGATCGAGCCTTTCGACTCCGGGCGGCATTGGTAGACTGTCAGGGTCATGCCGGGCTGGGTTTCCAGGTCGCGTTTCTGCGCGCTGCCGTAGCTGGCGTGGGCGAAGTGGAACTGCACGTCGGGTTCCTCGAGTTCGGGGCGTGATTTGACGAACCCGTAGGCGATGCCGGCGGTGAAGGTCAGGATGCCGCGCCGCTGGGTGTAATATTTGACGACTTCCTTAGCCAGGGCGAGGCCGCGGCTGCGTTCATTCAGGGTGACGGGCAGTTTCACCCGCCAGTTCATGCGTGGGGCGTAGTGGTCGCGGTAGTTTTCTCCGACGCCGGGCAGGGCGTGCTGCACCGCGATACCGAGGGAGGACAGCAGCCCGGGCTGGCCGATGCCCGACAGTTCCAGGATCTGCGGCGACTGCACCGCCCCGGCGCAGACGATCACTTCGCGCCTTGCACGGGCTTGTTTCGCCTCGCCGCCCTGGGTGTAGGCGACGCCGATGGCGCGCTTGCCGTCCAGCAGGATTTTGGTGGTCAGGGCTTCGGTCTCGATCTTCAGGTTCGGGCGAGTGCGGGCCGGATCGAGGTAGCCGCGCGCGGCGGACCAGCGCTCGCCATTCTTCTGCGTCACCTGGAAGTAGCCGAAGCCTTCCTGGTTGCCGTTGTTGTAGTCCTTGTTGCGCGGGAAGCCCTCATCCACCGCGGCGTCGATGAACGCATCGAGGATTTCAGCGCGTTCGCGCATATGGTCCACATGCAGCGGCCCGCCGCGGCCGCGCGATGCGTCGCCGCCGGGGGCGAAATGTTCGGCCTTCTTGAAATAGGGCAGCACCGAGTCATAGCCCCAGCCGACATTCCCGAACTGCGACCAGGTATTGTAGTCCAGCGGATTGCCGCGGACATACAGCATGCCGTTGATCGAGCTGGATCCGCCGAGGGTGCGCCCGCGCGGGATGGGGATGCGGCGGTTGGCGGCGTTGGGTTCCGGTTCGCTTTCGAAATTCCAGTTGTATTTCGGGTTGTTCAGCAGCTTGACGAAGCCGGCCGGGATGTTGATCCACAGCGAGTCATCGGGCGGGCCGGCTTCCAGCAGCAGGACCGTGGCGCGGGAGTCCTCGGTCAGGCGGTTGGCCAGGACGCAGCCGGCGGAACCGGCGCCGACGATGATGTAGTCGAACTCGGACATTTTCATCTCCCCTTTGTGACGAATCTATAGCGTCCCCATCGGCTGGCAGGAAGGCTCGCGGCTTTCGCATGAACGGTTCGTGTGGCAAGGATGCGCCCGATGGCGCACCTGTCGAAATTTTCCTTCCTCTCCCTGCTGCGGCATGGCGCCGGCAAAGCCTGGAGCAGGCAGTGGCGGGATGCCCAGCCGAAGGCCGCCTATGACGTGATCATTGTCGGCGCCGGCGGGCATGGACTGGCAACGGCATATTACCTGGCCGCGGAGCACGGTGTCCGTAACGTTGCGGTGCTGGACAAAGGCTGGCTGGGCGGCGGCAACACCGGGCGGAACACGACGATTATCCGTTCCAACTACCTGCGGCCCGAAAGTGCGGCGCTGTATGAGCACGCGCTGAAACTGTGGGAAGATTTGTCGCAAACGCTGAATTACAACGTGATGTACTCCCCGCGCGGAGTGCTGAAGCTGGCGCACACCCGGCACGAGGTGCAGGTGGAGAAGCGGCACGTCTATGCCAACCGCTTGCAGGGCATCGACAACGAATGGCTGACTCCGGCCGAAGCGGCGGCGTTCTGTCCGGCATTGGATGTCAGCGAGCGGTCGCGCCATCCGATTCTCGGTGCGGCATTGCAACGGCGCGGCGGGGTGGCGCGGCATGACGCGGTGGCGTGGGCCTATGCGCGCGCAGCCTCCGCCTATGGCGTGGACATCATCCAGAACTGTGCGGTGACGGGCATGGTTCGCGACGAGACGGGCGCGGTAACGGGAGTCGAAACGACTCGCGGACCCATCGGCGCGGTGCGCGTCGGCGTGGCGGCGGCGGGACATACCAGCGTTGTCATGGCAATGGCCGGCGTGCGGATGCCGCTGGAATCGTTTCCGTTGCAAGCGCTGGTGAGCGAACCGGTGAAGCCGGTGCTGCCCTGCGTGGTCATGTCGAACAACGTGCACGCTTACGTTTCGCAGTCCGACAAGGGAGAACTGGTCATCGGCGGCGGCACGGATGCCTACACGTCGTACAGCCAGGCGGGCGGGCTGTACGTGTCGTGCGAGACTCTCGCGGCAATTTTGGAAATGTTTCCATCGTTCCGGCGGCTGCGCATGCTGCGCAACTGGGGCGGCATTGTGGATACGACACCGGACCGGTCGCCCATCATCGGCATGACGCCGGTGACCGGGCTTTATGTCAATTGCGGCTGGGGAACTGGGGGCTTCAAGGCCACGCCCGGCTCCGGCCAGGTCTTTGCAGCAACGATTGCGCGGGGCGAGCCGCATCCGCTGGCGGCGCCGTTCTCGCTGGATCGTTTCGCCGCCGGCCGTCTGATCGATGAGGCCGCGGCGGCCGCGGTGGCGCACTGATGCTGCTGATCCCTTGCCCCTGGTGCGGCCCGCGGCCGGAGCACGAGTTCCGTTACGGCGGCGCGGCGCATCGTGCGCCGCCGGAAGATGCTTCGGCGGTGGATGACGCCGCCTGGGGTGACTATCTTTACTCGCGTGACAATCCGAAGGGGCGGCATGCCGAGCGCTGGCGGCATTTGCATGGCTGCGGGCGTTTTTTCAACTGCATCCGCGACACGGTGAGCGACCGCATCGCGGGAACCTATAAGCCGGGTGAGGCACCGCCGTTATGACTCAGCCGTTCCGGACCGCGGCGGGCGGGCGGATCGACCGCCAACGCCCCGTGCGTTTTAGTTTCGATGGCCGTGCGCTGGAGGGTTGTGCGGGCGACACGCTGGCCTCGGCGCTGCTGGCGAACGACGTGCACCTGGTTGGCAGATCGTTCAAGTATCACCGCCCGCGCGGGATTTTGTCGGCGGGATCGGAGGAGCCGAATGCGCTGGTGACAGTGGATCGCGGTCTCGGCCGGGTGACGCCGAACCTGCGGGCCACCCAGATCGAGTTGCACGAGGGTTTAACAGCGATCAGCCAGAACCGCTTCCCGTCGCTTCGTTTCGATCTCGGTGCCGTGGCGGGAGCCGCCGCGCCGCTGCTGCCTCCAGGATTTGTCTACAAGACCTTCATGCGCCCGGCTTCGTTCTGGAAGCGGTTGTATGAACCGGCGGTCCGGCATGCCGCCGGGCTGGGGCGGGCGCCGGGCCAGGGCGATCCGGACCGGTATGCACACCAGTATGCCCACTGCGACGTGCTGATCATCGGCGGCGGCGCGGCGGGGATCGCGGCGGCGCTTGGCGCCTCGGCCACCGGAGCACGGGTGATTCTGTGCGACGAACAGGCGGAATTCGGCGGTTCGCTGCTGTCCGAGCCGGGAGTAACGATCGACGGCTGGGCCGCGCCGGACTGGGTGCGGGAGGCGATCGCGTCGTTGGGCGATCAGGTCACGCTGCTGCCGCGCACCACCGCCTTCGGCGCCTATCCCGGCAACCTTATCGGCCTGGCGCAACGGCTAACCGACCATCTGGCGCAACCCGCACCCGGGATGCCGCGGGAGCGGCTGTGGCATGTCCGTGCCGGACGCGTCATCCTCGCCGCCGGGGCGATCGAGCGCCCGCTGGTTTTCCCCGGCAACGATCGTCCCGGCATCATGCTGGCGGCCGCGGCGCGGACGTATCTTCACCGTTACGGCGTCAAAGTGGGAAGCCGGGCCGTGGTCGTGACGGCGGATGACAGCGCCTATCGCGCCGCGTCGGATCTGCATGCGGCCGGCGTGGCGGTCGCGGCGGTCGTCGATCTGCGGCCGGAACCAGTCGGCCCGGTGGTGGAGGCGGTGCGGGCCCTCGACATCCCGATCCACACCGGAATGACCATCGGCGGCGCCGCCGGCCGGCGGCGGGTGGATGCGGTCAGGCTGGCGGATGGGCAGACTATCATTTCCTGTGACACGGTCCTGATGTCCGGCGGATGGACGCCGTCGGTGCATCTGCTGGCGCAGTCGCGCGGCGAGGCGTGGCTTTCCGTCGGCGCCTGTGCCGGAGCCTTCGGTCTCGCAACCTGTTTGCGGGACGGCACTGAAGCGGGGGGCAGCCAGCCGGGCACGTTCGCGGTCGCCGGACTGCCGGAGATGACGCCCGCCGCGCTACCGCTTCCGGCGCTGCCGCATCCAAAGGCGTTCGTTGATTTCCAGAACGACGTGACCACAAAGGATATCGCCACCGCGACCGGCGAAGGTTTCGTTTCGATCGAGCACGTCAAACGCTACACCACCGCCGGCATGGCAACCGACCAGGGCAAGACCTCCAACGTCAACGCAATCGTTGCCGTTGCCGCGCAGATCGGCGCCGACCCCGCCGCGGTCGGGACGACAACATTCCGGCCGCCGTATACGCCGGTAACGTTCGGCGCCTTCGCCGGCCCAAGCCGCGGCGACCTGTTCGCCCCGATCAGAATGACGCCCATCTTCAGTGCCGATGCGGTGCCGGAGGACGCCGGCGGGTGGAGGCGGGCGCGCTGCTACCCTCGCAATGGTGAAGCGATCGAGGCGGCGACGGCACGCGAATGCCTGGCGGTCCGTAACGATGTCGGGATGGCCGATGCCAGCACCCCGGGCAAGATCGAGATCGCCGGGCCGGACGCGGCGTTGTTCCTGAACCGCATCTACACCGGGGATTTCAACAGCCTGGAGCCGGGCCAGTGCCGGTACGCGCTGCTGCTGGGTGAGGATGGTTTCGTGCGTGACGACGGAATCGTTGCGCGAGCCACAGGCGATCGCTGGCATGTGACGACGACGACCGGCGGGGCGGCGTTCGTGCTGCACCACATGGAAGATCACCTGCAAACCGGATTTGCCGGGTTGCGGGTCTGGCTGACCTCGGTCACCGAGCAATGGGCGGTGATTGCGGTGCAGGGGCCGCGCTCGATTGAGGCGCTGGCGCCGTTCATTCCGGACATCGAGCTCGGCGCGATGCCGCGCATGAGCGTCCGGGAAGGCCACATCGGCGACATCCCGATCCGGCTGTTCCGCGCCGGTTTCACCGGAGAAACGGGTTTCGAGATCAACCTGCCGCCCGATTCGGCGCAACAGGTGTGGGATACGTTGCGGCAACGCGACGTCACCCCGTATGGCACTGACGCGATGCATGTCCTGCGGGCGGAGAAGGGTTTCGTCATTGTCGGCCAGGAAACCGACGGCACCGTTACCCCGGACGATCTGGGCCTCGGTTGGACGATCGGCCGCGACAAGGGCGATTTTGTCGGCAAGCGTTCGCTGTCCCTGCCTGAACTCTCCCGCGCCGATCGGCTGCAGCTTGTCGGGCTGCTGCCGGCTGAAGCGGCGATGGTGCCGGAGGAAGGGGCGCAACTGACGGAGGCGGGGCAGGGACCCTCGGTGGGTCATGTGACGTCCTCGTATCACAGCCCGACTCTGGGGCGGAGCTTCGCGCTGGCGCTGGTCGCGGGCGGGCGGTCGCGCGTTGGCGCCCGGTTGCGCGTGCCGATGGCGTCCGGTCCGGTCGAGGTCGTCGTCACGGACCCGGTGTTCGTCCCCCGGCCGCCCGAACGTCCATTCGCACCGACTTCGCCATTGCCATTGCTGCCGGCGGTGGCGCGGCCCGCGCCGGTCGCTCGCGCGGCCGGTTCCGTCCGGTTGGCTGCGTTGGCGCCGGCCACGCTATTGTCGGTGCGGGCCGGCCCCGGAGCGGCGACCGCCATCGGCATGGCCATCGGCGTGCTGTTGCCGACGGTGCCGTGCCGCTCGGTCATCGCGCGAGAGCGTGCGGCGCTTTGGCTGGGGCCGGATGAATGGCTGATCCAGGCGCCGGAGGGATCAACCGGCCTGGAAGCCCTGGCGCGGCGGGCGCCGGCAGACCGTCCGGCCAGCGTTGTGGACGTATCGCAGGGCTTCCGGGCGCTGGAGCTCGCAGGACCAAGGGCGGCATGGTGCCTGAACGGGTTCTGCGCGCTGGACCTCGATCCGCGCGCATTTCCGGTGGGGATGTGCACGCGGACGCTGCTGGGCAAGGCTGAGGTCGTGCTGTGGCGGATCGGGGCGGAGGTGTTCCATATCGATGTCCCCCGCTCGCTGTTGCCGTATGTCTGGGCTTGCCTGGAAGAGGCGCGGCTGGAATTTGCCGATGAAAGCAGCGCTGAGACGCCGGCGGTCGGTTGACGCCGTTTGAGAGTGCTGGCCTTGGTTTGCATCCTTCGGAGGAACCCTAAAGAGGCCCCGGGTTCGTGGATCCGATGCGATCAAGGTGTCCGGCATAAAATACCCTCCTGGTGCGTGATGGAAATGTTAAACTCGCGCATAACGGAAAAAATTATCCGGAAGCCACTTGACCAGACTGATTTGCATACCACAATTATATTGTTATCGTAGCGCTATTCGATAATACTGCGACATGGGAGCTTAGATAACAATCCAGGGTGGGAATCACTGTGATATGCCCTCGGGGTGTCAGGTATACTCTGTTCTTGCGCGTGGCATCGGCACCAAATTTCAATGGAGAGCAAAATGTCAACGACGACAAAGATCGAAATCACCGCAACTGACAACGAACTCTAACTGATCGCCATACCGGCAGGGGGCTACGGAAGCAACGAGATCCTCCATCTTACCTCCGGCGGCGCCGATCCGGTGGAATATATATCGTCAATCCGCAGGATGTTCTTGCTCCCGGAAACTATACACTTGCTATTATCGGCATTAACTGGGGTAGCGTGTCGGGCTTCACGGTCAAGATAACCACGGGCGGCGTCGTAACCGTGCACTCCGGGCCGAACCCGCCGACCAGCGCCGTCGGTGTAGTTTGGACCGCGGCAGTTCCGATCACCATCTAACGGCACCTCTATATCGCATTCCGGCCGGTTTTCGGCTGGCCGGAATGCGAGGCTTGGCCCCGCCGCCGGGCAAGGCTTGGGTCGTGCTGTGGCGGATCGGGGCGGAGGTGTTTCATGCCGGCTCGCATCGGGCCGGACGCAGCACCAGTCTTTGTTTTGCCACCGCTTTTTTCGACGCAGAGTTCGCAGAGCGGGGCGCGGAGCACGCAGAGCGAGATCTCCCGCGGGCGGTTGACCCTGCGGCAACTATGCCGATCCAGTATAAGATTGATTTCTTGCCGAAGGCGTCAGGAACTGAAGGCATCATCGCAGGGACTGCCGGTTGGTATAGTTTTGCTCTGCGCACTCTGCGCCCCGCTCTGCGCATTCTGCGTCGAAACGCGGACTGTCCCCCACCGCCTGCGCCGCCGGTTCCCATCGGAGGACATCCACCCCCTGCGATAGCGAACCACGCACACGTCATGCCGCCGCCCGGCGCCGCTGCAGCGGCGACAGCGCCGCAAGGCCCGGCAGCGGCAGGTCCGGCGTACGGACCTGCGCCAGCATGCCGCCCGGGCCCGCGCCTACGGAACTGAGAACGAAGCTCGCCGGCACGAACACAGCCGGATCGATGTGCCCCGCTCGCCGGTGCCCTATGCCCGGGGCTTGCCTGGAAGACGCGCGGCTGGAATGTGCGGATGAAAACGCATCTGAAACCCCGGCGGCCGGTTGACGCGTTGCGAGACGATTTTATGATCGACACGGCCGGTGAAAGTCCGGACATCATGTCGCGGACTGAACCGGAGTTGACCTTATGACGACCGTCCCCCTGACCATCCTGCTTTTCGGGGCCGTTGGTATCGGCGGATATCTCGGGATGAACTATCTCCGCCATACCGCCAACAAGCCGATCCTGACGGCGGCGCATCTGCTGATGGGGGCGGGGGCGCTGGAGCAGTTGGTGATCAACATATCAGGCGACCGGGGTGGCGTGTATGGCTACAAGGCCGCTGGCGTGCTGGCGATCACGTTGGCGTTAGGATTCCTGGGTTCACTGACCGCCAGGAAGTCCCACCGCAAGGCCAGCTACGTGGTGGCCGCACACGCCGCGGCCGGTTCCCTTGGTTTCCTGCTGTTTGTGGCCTGGCTGTCCACGGTCTAGCCGGGCACAGAAAAGGCAACTCAGGCAAAATAACCTCTGTTCTATTTCCCGGATAGCGCGTATGAAGGTTGAACGGCTGAACTTTTCAGCCGGGGCAAGATGCCTATCTCGCGCCGCCTAGCGTCATAAATCCCGCAAAGCGCCGCATTTCTCTCCCCAATTGAAAAGTAAGATATCCCGCATGTGCGCGGGATTTGGCCAGTTGCGGAGACTTCACGTGGCTTCAGGCACTGTTAAATGGTTCAATCCCCAAAAAGGCTTCGGCTTCATCCAGCCGGAAGACGGCTCCAAGGATGTGTTCGTACACATCTCGGCCGTTGAACGCGCCGGACTTACAACGCTGAACGAGAACCAGAAGGTTAGCTACGAACTGGAACGCGGTCAGCAGGGTAAGACCTCCGCGGTCAATCTTCAGGCGAGCTGACATGCCGGGCGGCGCATGATGCGCCGCCCCATTGTTGCAGAAGGATCGCCATGACGGACTACAAGTTTACTGCCGGCGACAAGGTTGCCCTGGTGACGAACAGTGCCAACGCCAATGTCCGCGGCGGGATTTACACGATTATCCGACGCATGCCCGCCAGCAGCCAGGGCTGCCAATATCGGGCGAAAAGCGCCCTCGACAGCCATGAACGCGTGGTCGACGAAGCCCAGCTTCGCCGCGCCTGACGCATCGGCTTGCCGCCGTTTTTTTGCTGCGCGAGTGCGTTTTTCCGCGCCGTGGTAAGGCTTCGTAAAGGATTTGAGCGCAATAATGGCACTCCCCCGTTAGGCGGAGTGTTCGATGTTGAAGACTATTGTGTGCGGCGGATGCCTCCATTCGGCGCTGGCAAACCCTGCGCGGCTTGTCGAAGGTTCTGATTCGGCGGCGAATTACGTCATTGTGGCCATAGGGCTGCCAGGCACGTCTTCGCTGCGAACGAGACCGCAAGGCGTGGATGGTGGCCCGGCCGCCGCCATGACGTTGAAGCCGCTCCCCGGAGGCAACGCCCTTGCTTGAGGCGGAACTCCCCCCGATCCGGCCATATCATCCCACGACCTTTCTGGAACGCGGCGTCGCGGTGCCGTTCACCACCCCGCGTCTCGGCGGCACCCGGGCGCGGCCGGCCAAGAAGCACCTCGTCGAACTGGTCGTGCCCAACCTCTCCGGCGGTCGCGGCGTCTATGTCATGCCATGGAGCAGCCTGACGGCGCTCTGCCGCCCGACCTTGCATGACAAGGTCTTCAGCCAGAGAATCGCCTCCGTCACCAATGTTACCCCGGCGACGATCCGCCGCGTTGCCCGGCAGATAGCGGCCGAGGGCCTGGCCGGCGAGGAAGCGATGGAAGCCGCCCGGGTGGCGACCGATGCTGACAAGGGCGACCGGGTCGTCACCAACTACCGCCTGCTGATGACCCTGGTCGAGCAGGTCGTCCGCCGTTTCTCCCCCGCATCCCTGACCGGCCAGGGCAGCCATGCGCTCGATCCGTCGGAAAAGGCGCGCCTGGCCGTGGACTGGATCTCGCCGCGGCTGGGCCAGTCCACCACCTGGACCGCGAACGCGCTCGAGGAACTGGCCGACGTGATGTCCAATATCGGCGTGGGCTCCGTCGGCGCCACCGGCCGCACGCCCCGCCTGACCAACATGCTGCGCGCCGTGCGGACCAGCGTTTCGGAGTGGAGCGATACCCAGCGGCACGAGGACCAGACCTGCTACGCCAAGATGTTCTGCGCGGTGGCGGACGTGACCCTGTCGCTGGCGCAGACGACGGTCGCGAAGGCGCAGGCTTTGCCGGACAACATGATCGACCTGCTGCAAACCTGGGCCGCGGATCGCGACTCGATCATTGAACTGGTGGGCCGGCCGGAGTGGCTGCTCGACGGGTGGGAGCAGATCTGCCTGATCTGGAACAACGCCGTGGACGACGCCACGCGGCGCGCGGCGCTGGCGGAGATGGCGACGCTGGTGCCGATCCTGCCGAAGGAGGTCAATGACTGGTGCTCGATGACCAACGAGATCGACGACGTTGTTCGCTTCCGCCGCCTGATCAACCTCAACGAAGATTGGTTCACCGGCGCCATGGTGTTCAGTCTGATCCGCCGGAACGAGCATTTCCGGGCGATCACGGTTTGAATGCGGTGAACCCCCGGGAGCAATGCCACGCATGACACAGCCCTCGATGAAAGCCGCACCGCCGGCCGTCCACGCCCTGCGCAAGGATCTGAGCCTGGCGGATGACCAGAAGATCAAGCGCGTCATCGCCATGCTGGACGATGTGGCGGACCCGAAGATGAACCAGACGCTGCTTGACCCGCTGCGCGTGCGGCTGGCGTCGCTCAATCTGGTTCGTCCGCTGCGGTTCACGCGGCTGCTGTTTCTGCCGCTGGATCCGGTGATCGTCGCGCCGCGCGACTGGAAGCCGGAGGAGCCGGCCGTGCCGCGGACCGCGTTGGCGCCCCTGGCCAGGACTGTGCGGGCCGGTTTAGGCGCCGAAGCGGTTTTCATCGACAAGACCATCGCCGGACGGAAGACCGATGCGATGCAGGCGATCACGCTGGCCGGGGAGGCATTGTGGCCGCGCGCCGCCGAGGTGTTGGCCGCGGCGAGTCCTTCGGACGATTGGGCCGAGGCCGGCCTGTCGATCAAGGTCTTCCAACCATTGTCGAGGGCGGTTGCCGCGGTGCTGCGGCGCGGCCCGCAGCTCCGTTGGCTGCTGCGCGACGAAGAGGTCGGGGTTTTTGAATCGGCGGAGCAGGCGGTTGCCGATATCCTCAAAGACATAGGCAAGGAACCTCCCGAAGGCTGCGCCCTGATCGCCCGGCTGATCCTGCTGCAATCGCCGCACGCCGCGCCGTTGCTGCGGCGTTTCGTCGCGTCGGGCGGGGATCAGGCCGCCAAGGCGATGGTGCGCCGGGCGATCGATCAAGGCACCGAGCAGATGCTGAGCGACATGGAGAGCGATACGGCCCTGAGCGAGGAACTCAGCCGCGGTCCGCTGGCGAATGTCGGCGCGATGGTGCGGCGGATCACCACCTTTCTGCACGAGATCGAAGAAGACTCCGGCGCGGGCATCGATCGGCCCAGGCTGCACGCGATCCGCCGGAAGCTCGATCATGCCTGCCGGGAACGGTTTTCCGACGGCCTCAACACCGGTCTGCTGTCGCCGCTGGCGGCTGGATCGGCACCGGTCGACGGCACCGGGCAGGTATTGATGGAGAGCTGCGGCCGGGAACTGCGGGAACTGGAATCCGAGGCGCGCAAGATCGGCGGCGCGGCGAATTACGATCGTCTGTTGCAGGAGGCGTCCGCGGCGGTGAAGGAAGCGGCGGCGGCGGGGACGTTGACGCCGGTGCGGAAGCTGCGGCTGATCGAGATTCTGTCCGGGCCGGAGGCGGCCGCGGCTTTGTATGAGCAGGAGATTGCGGGGGCACCCGTGCCCCGCCTCAATGGCTGCTAGAGCGCAACGTCCCGACCCGGTCGAAAGTTGCGCTGCCCGGCAGCGCATCGGGCATCGGCCGGGCGCGCTCACGGATCAACGGGTCCATGTTCCCGGGTTGGCGGACGCGACGATCGGGTTGGAGACTTTACGCTGCTGACGGGGTCAACAGCAGCCGCGCATTCGTCCTTTGCTGACCGCGTAACGAGCGTCCTGGCGTTCCCGGAAGAACGCCTCGTAGCTCATGATTTCCTTGCCCGGGTGCATGGTTTCACGGTGCGCCACATAGGTCTTGTAGTCGGGAACGCCGACCATGAGGCGGGCCGTTTCGGCGACCCGCTCGCAAACGAGTTTGAACCTAGTCATCGCCCGCCCCCCTGACTGCGCCGTCGATCTCGATCGCGGAGACGCGCGGTTCCGTCAGCGCCCGCAGGCAGGCGCTGGCGCCGAACCAGACCATCAAGATGACGATCACGGCGAAGATTCCGGCCAGGCTGGCATCGACATAGTCGTTGAAGACGACGCGGCTCATTTCCGCCAGGCTCTTGGCGGGGGCGAGCACCTTGCCCGCGTCGATCGCGTCGCTGAAGCGCTGGGCGTGCGCGAGAAAGCCGATGGTGGGGTTCGGGCTGAGCACCTTCTGCGTGCCCGCCGTGACCGTGCAGACGACCAGCCACGTGGTCGGGATCAGCGTGACCCAGGCGTAGCGGTGCCGTTTCATCTTAAACAGAACGGTTGTGCAAAAGATCAGCGCGATCGCCGCCAGCATCTGGTTGGCAGTGCCGAACAGCGGCCACAGCGTCCAGATGCCGCCCAGCGGATCGATCACGCCCTGATAGAGGAAATACCCCCACAACAGGCAGGCCAGCGCGGAGCCGATGAGGTTGTTGGCCCAGGACTCCGTCGCCTTGAACACCGGCACGACATTGCCGACAAGGTCCTGGATCATGAAGCGGCAGACCCGGGTGCCGGCGTCCACCGTGGTCAGGATAAACAGCGCCTCGAACAGGATGGCGAAATGGTACCATAGCCCCATCAGCCATTTGCCGCCGATAAGCCCGGAGAGGATGCTCGCCATGCCGACCGCCAGGGTGGGCGCGCCGCCGGTGCGGGACAGGATGCTTGTTTCGCCCACGTCATGCGCGATCCGGGTCAGCATGTCGGGGGTGACGGTGAAGCCCCAGTTGCTGATCACCTCGGCGGCGTGCACGGGGTCCGTGCCGATAAGACCGGCGGCGCTGTTCATGGCGAAGTAGACGCCGGGATGGATCGAAGACGCCGCGATCAGCGCGATGATGGCGACGAACGACTCCATCAGCATCGCGCCGTAGCCGATGAAGGCGAGTTGGTTCTCGTTCTCGATCATCTTCGGCGTGGTGCCGGAGGAGATCAGCGCATGCCAGCCGGAGACGGCACCGCAGGCAATGGTGATGAACAGGAACGGGAAGACGCTGCCGGCCCAGACCGGTCCGCTGCCATCGATGAAGCGTGTGACCGATGGCATCTGCAGATACGGCTGCACGATGACGATGCCGATGGCCAGTAGTGTGATGGTGCCGATTTTCAGGAAGGTGGACAGGTAGTCGCGCGGCGCCAGCAGCAGCCATATCGGCAACACGGAGGCGACGAAGCCATAGCCGATGACGATCAGCGCCAGTGTCGGCGCGGTCAGGTTGAAGAACGCCCCCCAGACCGGGTCCGCCGCGACATATTGGCCACCGATGAGGGATCCCAGCAGCAGGACGACGCCGATAGCGGACATCTCGGCGATGCGGCCAGGGCGGATGAAGCGGCTGTAGACGCCCATCAGCAACGCGATCGGGATGGTGCAGGCAACCGTGAAGGTGCCCCAGGGGCTGCCTTTCAATGCCATCACCACGACCAGCGCCAGCACCGACAGCACGATGATGCAGATCAGCAGGATGCCGATCCCGGCGATTGCGCCCGGGACCGGGCCAAGCTCGCCGCGAATCATGTCGCCGAGGGAGCGGCCATCGCGCCTTGTGGACAGGAACAGCACGGTCAGGTCCTGCACCGCGCCGGCGAACACCACGCCCGCCAGAATCCACAGCGTGCCGGGCAAATAGCCCATCTGCACCGCCAGCACCGGGCCGACGAGGGGACCAGCCCCGGCGATCGCCGCGAAATGGTGGCCGAACAGCACGTATTTGTTGGTCGGGACGTAGTCCAGGCCGTCATTGTGGCGGTAGGCCGGAGTCGGCCGGGCCGGGTCGATGCGGAACACCTTGTTGACGATGAACAACCCGTAGAATCGGTAGGCTATGAAGTAGATGCAGACCGCCGCGACCACCAGCCAGGCGGCGTTCACCGGCTCTCCCCGCGCCAGGGCGACGATGCCGAAAGACACCGTCCCCAAAAGGGTGACGGCAAGCCAGAGCAGCCGGTTGGTTAGCGTCATTGTTTCCTCCGCGACGGTCTCGGGGTTATCGCATTGATCGGCACCGGCGAATAGCCTAAGCACAAGTCCCTGTTGACTGAAACATAGTGCAGTGATGGACGAGAACGAACATCTGAAGGCCGCGGCGGTTGCAGCGCGCGCCGCGAGCCGCGTCCTGGCGCGCAGTTCAGCCGGAACTCGCAACGCGGCCTTGCGCATGATGGCCGACGCCTTGCGCCAGGGCCTGCGCGCCATCCTGACCGCCAACGCCGCTGATGTCGCCGGCTATCAGGGCACCGCGGCGTTCCTCGACCGTCTGACGCTGACGGAAGCGCGGGTTGAAGCGATGGCGCGCGGGCTGGAGGACATCGCCGCGCTGCCGGACCCGCTGGAACGGACGCTGGCGGACTGGACGCAGCCGAACGGGCTGCGCATCCGGCGGATCGCCTCGCCCATCGGCGTCATCGGGATGATTTACGAAAGCCGCCCGAATGTCGGCGCGGATGCCGCCGG
Source organism: uncultured Rhodopila sp. (assembly GCF_903915725.1). GTDB lineage: Bacteria > Pseudomonadota > Alphaproteobacteria > Acetobacterales > Acetobacteraceae > Rhodopila. The sequence goes on along the minus strand of NZ_CAIWTY010000050.1, from coordinate 10,390 downwards.
GCTGTGCCTGAAGTCGGGCAATGCAGTGATCCTGCGCGGTGGCTCGGACAGCACGCACAGCGCGCGGGCGATCCATCAGGCACTGCGGACGGGTTTGCTGGCGGCCGGGCTGCCGGAGGCGTGCATCCAGGTTGCGCCCAACGCCGATCGGGCGTTCGTGGCGGCGATGCTGGCTGGGGCAGGGCTGCTGGACCTGATCATTCCCCGCGGCGGCAAGTCGCTGGTGGAACGCGTGCAGCGCGAGGCTCGGGTTCCGGTGCTGGCGCATGCCGAGGGGCTGAACCATACCTACGTGCATGAAGCGGCAGACCCGGCGATGGCGCGGCGGATCGTGGCGAACGCGAAGATGCGGCGCACCGGGATTTGCGGCGCGACGGAGACCCTGCTGATCGATCGCGGCATCGCCGCATCGCTGCTGCCGCTGCTGGTGGACGATCTGCGGGCGCTCGGGTGTTCCTTCCGGGCGGATGCGGCGGCGCGCGACATCGTGCCGGACCTGCCGGCGGCGCGGGCGGAAGATTTCGACACCGAATGGCTGGACTCGGTTCTGTCGGTCGCGGTGGTGGATGGCGTTGACGCTGCTTTGGCCCACATCGAGGCGCATGGCAGTGAGCATACGGAAGCGATCGTCACCGAGGACGCCGCCGCCGCTGATCGCTTCCTGCGCGGCGTGGACAGCGCGGTGGCGCTGTGGAACGCCTCCACCCAGTTCTGCGACGGCGGCGAATTCGGCTTCGGCGCCGAGATCGGCATTGCCACCGGCCGCATCCATGCCCGCGGCCCGGTCGGGCTGGAGCAACTGACGACCTACCGCTACGTCGTGCTCGGCTCGGGCCAGGTGCGTCCCTGAACACGCCCGACCCGATCCCCCGGTTCGGGGACCGGCGGCGAATCCGGGTCGGGTTGCTGGGGGGATCGTTCAACCCGGCGCATGAGGGACACCGCCACGTGGCGCTGCTGGCCAGGCGGTGCCTGCGGCTGGATCAGGTTTGGCTGCTGGTTTCCCCCGGCAATCCGCTGAAGCCGCGCGACGGGATGGCGCCGTTTGCGCAACGGCTGGCCGGGGCGCGGCGGATCGCGGACCGGCGGCGGGTGCTGGCGAGCGGGATCGAGGCGGTCCTGGGAACGCGATTCACGCTCGATACGCTGCGGCGGCTTCGGCGGTTGTTTCCGCGCGTGCGGTTTGTCTGGATCATGGGCGCGGACATTCTGGCGGAGATGCCGCGCTGGCGGCGGTGGACGGAAATCGCCCGGTTGATGCCGTTCGCGGTGCTGCCGCGGCCGGCTTATAATCAGCGGGCGCTTGCGGGACAGGCGGCGTATCGGCTACGGGCAGGGCGCCGGTTGCCTCGGCAAGCGTCCCTGCTGCCCGGCAGCGCGCCGGGCTGGGTGTTTCTGCCGGTGCGGCAGACCGCCGCCTCCGCCACCGCGATCCGTAATGCCGCCAAAGGAACTGTGCTATAACCAAGTCGCCGACACTGTCATCGTCCCCCGCCAGGCATAAGCCGGCGCCGCGCAAGAAGGCTGTGAAGCCGGCCCTGGCGGATGCCGCGGTGGCGCCTGGCAGCCCGCGGAAAAAGACGATCGCCGCCGGGCCGAAAAAGACCGGTACGACGCGGGTGAAGAAAGTGAAGACCGAGGCGTCGGAACTCGATCGTCTGCAGGCGGTGATCGTGACCAGCCTGGAGGACGACAAGGCGGAGAACGTGGTCGCGATGGACCTCGCCGGGAAGGCGATGTTCTGCGACCGGATGGTGATCGCCTCGGGGCTGGCCGATCGGCAGATAAGCGCGATGGCGGAACATCTGAGCGAGAAGCTCAAGGATGCCGGGTTGAAGCGGGTGCAGATCGAGGGCAAGGGCGGCTCGGACTGGGTGCTGATCGATGCGGGTGACATCGTGGTGCATCTGTTCAAGCCGGAGGCCCGGACGATGTATGCGCTGGAGAAGATGTGGGGGGTGGATCTGGACGAGGCGGTTTAGGATATGCGGGCGGGACAACGTGCAAAATCTTGGGGAACGCACCTGTCTCCTTTCCCGGGAAACGGCACCAGTGGCGCGGTTGTGGCGGGCTGCGTATCCGGAATCGCGCCGAAAGCCAAATTTACGCACGAGAAGTAGGCGGACGTAGTTGGACCAGTTTGAACCACCTAAGGCGACGCCCAAGAATAAGCGAATCGGGTGGCTGACTTTGGTCCGTCATGGCCCGGCTTGTCCGGGCCACCTATCGCGGCGGGCTGCTGGTATAGGTGGCCCGGACAAGCCGGGCCATGACGGGGAGGGAAGGACGCCCGACTGAAGCGGTAATTGTTGAGCGTCGCCTAAGTACATCACAAGTCTAGTCGCGGCGATGAATGATGGTGCCAAAGCGGCTCAAACTGGCGCGCCCGCGTTCACGATTGTAGGTTTATATCTCATTGCAACAGCCTTTTCGACGACTGATGACGATCTGCTATTGCAGCATACAATGCCGGTTTCGCAATTCGGCGTTCAGGTGCCAGTTGCATAATAAATATTAAATTTGTTCGATGTCCGACGGCACCCCCAAGGTCGATACGGATAAGTAAGGTATATTTCCGTGTCCCTGTTCAGGTCCCATTTTGCAAATGACCCAGCCCAGGCACACTCCGGCGGGGTGACCGTGCCGATCGGCCGTCTTCGCGCCGGTTGCCGTCAGGAGCCAGCCAGAGTCCCGACCCAAACCAGCCGATTCCCCAAATCCGCGTCCCCCGCCAACCGCCGAACCAACCGCTCGTCGGCCGTGACGAACGGAATCCCCCGTTGCTCCGCCAAAGCGACATAGAGCGAATCGTAAACCGTTACAGAATGCGCCACCGAGATCGCGAAGGCCCGCGGCACCAAACCGGCGATCGCCGTTTCCACAACCGGCGCGCGGTTCAGAACCAGCATGCGTTCCCAGGCATCCACCGCTGTCAGATCACCCCGGAAAACCTTCGCCCATAGAACATTGACCGCTTCGGCCCGCCAGTGAGCGGGCGCATAAAGCGTGTCGTAGCCCAGCAGCAGCGCGGCGTTTGCGCTGTGATCTTCCTCGACCACCCACTTCACGGCGACCGAGGCGTCAATCACAACCTCTTTCACCGCTTCGCGCCATCATGATCCCTGTCACGATCTTCCCGGATCAGATCGACGCTGTCCGTCGCCTGCGTTGGAGTCCGCGCGCGTAGCCGGGCGGCTGCCTCGGCGAACGTCTCCGTCTCGGGGGCCAGGGCCTGCTCCAGAATAATCCGATGCTCAGCCTCCGCGGACCGTCCCGTCCGGGCCGCCCTTTGCTTGAGCGTCCGGATCAGGCGATCATCCAGGCCCCGAACGATCAGTTGGCCCATTCTAACCCCGGGAATCTGATATCAGGCATTGATAGCAGATGCCTTGCCTCGCGTCAACGAAACCGACACCGTCACCATAGGCAAACCGGTCAGATCCAGTCCGCGACTGTTCAAGCCGGATGTCCGGACCATGTAAGCGCTGAAGAAGATGTGGGGCGTGGATCTGGACGAGGCGGTGCAGAGGCGGCCTTCCACGCCAGTGACTGCGACACTCCCGCCGCGCGACCTCGTCATGCCGACGGAGATCGGCATCCACGCCTTGTGCGTGCACAAACAAAGGCGTGGATGGCGGGTCTGCGGCCGCCATGACGGCAACGGCCGCCCGAGACGACGTTGCATGATTCCGAGCGGCCGGCGCCGGCAGGCCCGCCGCAAGAGATAATTTGAAATGCAGCGACACGGCTTCGCGACCCTGGCATTAATGTTATGATTGTCTTATCAGAATTAAATATGCTAGGGGCGTTCTTCGTTGAACCGATATTGAACCGTGCCCCCATTCGGCCACCCTCTGCCAACACCTCCGACGGCTCTCCTGACCGCTGTCTCGCAGACGCTACGGCCTTTGGTGCGGCTTATGCTGCGCAACGGCGTCACCTTCCCCGTGCTGACGGACGCGCTGCGCCGCCTGTTCGTGGACGTCGCGGCGACCGACATCCTGAAGGGCGCGGCCGAGCAGACCGATAGCCGCATCAGCCTGCTGACCGGGGTCCATCGCAAGCTGGTCAGACATTTCCGGGAGATGCGGCTAGACGCCACGGTGGCGCCCGAGGTGGTGACCGTCACGAGTGGGATTATTGCCCGCTGGCGAGGATCGCCGCCATTCGTGGATGCCGCCGGAAATCCGCAGCCATTGCCCCGTTTGGGCGAACCCGGGGACGCCAGGCCATCGTTCGATGCGCTGGTCCGTTCCGTCACAACCGACATACGCTCACGGGCCGTTCTCGACGACTGGCTCGCCCGGGGTTTTGTTCAGGTGGCACCTCCGGACCTGGTCGTGCTGAGGGTCGATGCGTTCGTTCCGCTGCCGGGCGCGGCCGAGCAACTGTTCTACTTCGCCAGGAACCTGCAGGATCATGTCGCGGCAGCGGTTGCGAACATCAGCGCCGCCGATGTCGCGCCATTTCTTGACCGAAGCGTCCATTACGACGGGCTGACGCCGGCCCAGGCCCGGGAACTGGAAGCATTTGCCCGCACGACAGCGATGCAGGCTCTGCTCGAGGTCAACCGAAAGGCCCTTGAACTTGTCGAAGCCGACCGGGCGCCCGGCGGCGATACACCGGTCCGGGTGAATTTCGGGGCCTTTGTTTTCTCCGAAAGCGGATCACCTGCCGATGCAACACCGCCTGGCGAGGCCCGGCGGACAGCGGCGGACGGAGTGGCAGAATGAAGTATTATGGTGCTCTTCTGGCCTTGCTGACATTGGCATGCTGCGCCGGCCCTCAGCCCGAGGCCGCCGATGAAACCACCGTTTTCGGGCCGGGCGCGGTCTGCCGCGTCGGCCATGACGGCGGTTCGGCCATAGCGGATCGGGGTATCGGCGGCACGGGTATCGCAGCGAGGACGCGAACCACCGATCGCGGCATCGGCGGAACCGGCATTTTCGGTGTCGTCACCGGCTTCGCGTCCATCTGTGTAGATGGGCTGGAGGTTCGGTTCGACAAGAACGTTCCGGTATCCGTCAACGGCAGCGCAGCAACGCTGAAGCAGCTCAGGGTCGGCCAGGTGGTTGTGATCGAAGCCGGCGGGCGAGAGACCGCGGGCTACTCCGCCGATCAGGCGACGATGATCGCGGTCCGCTATGAGGTATCGGGGCCGATCGATGCGGTCGATGCGGCCGCGGGCGCCATGATTGTGGCCGGGCAAAGGGTGATGGTGCTGCCCACCACCTGGGTGGCGGCCCGCTTCGGGATCGGCAATTGGGTCACCGTCAGCGGCCTGCGGCAACCGGACGGGACCGTGATGGCCAGCCGGTTGGACCGCGCACGAGCCGGTGCGCTGTTCGTGCGTGGCCAAATCATCCGGGAGGGCGATACCGTCCGCATCGGCGGCCTGGTGCTGCACGGAGCGCCGGCTACCGTCGCAAAGAGCGGGGCCTTCGTCTCGATCGCCGGCACGTATGCGGATCGAACCGCCGAAGTGAGGTCGATCGATGCGGATCCTCTGTCCGAAGACCCGGCCGGCTATTTCGGAACGTCGGCCGGCCAGGTCATCGTGCAGGGGTTTGTTCGTGTCCGGCGCGGGACGGTATGGTTGAATAACGGCCGCAGTTTCCCGGCCGGTGCGGACGTGCAAGGGAAAGGCAACACCTATCGCAACGCCGTCATCCGGCTGGAGCGCACAGCCTCCGGCGCGTTCGTCGCCACGGAATTGCACTACACCGCTTATCGAGGCCAGCCCGCGGATGTGCCGGCGCGGAGCCGGGGACGTGGCGCCGGCAACCTGATTTTGCCGCCGGAGGCCCCACCCGGGCCGCCAGCCGACAAAGCAATTCCAGACGCGCCCGACGGAAACACCGGCATCAACGACGTGCCGGACTCGTCACCGGGAGAGCCGCTTATTTCAAACGCTGCGCCGCCGCCGGACGGGTCTGCGGACACTCGGCGGTCTGTCGGCGACCGGACTTTCACGCTGCCGGGTCGCCTGATCGCCGCCCTCGACTGAACCGCTTGCCGGGCGGGACCGGTGACGATGGAGCGGCCAACTTGGTTGCCGCCGGAACGCGTCAACCTGGCGCACGCGCCGGCAAGCGAGTGGCGTTTGAGCCGCTTCAGGCCGCCGCGCGCCGCTCCGTTTACGCCATCAACGACGCGGCGCTCGACTGTTTGCGTGACGATGGTCGCGGCATGGGGATGGTCGTCGCTTCCCGCTGCGGAGCCGAGCGGCATTTGCCATCGGTTGGCGGCTTCTGCGGCAGCGAACCGTGCACCCCCCGTTGGGCGTTGAGCGTCTCGACCACGGAGCCGGTGACAGCGTCGCCAGACCGAACCGCGCTGTGCAGCAATTCCATGGTTGCCACGGTGCCGCCGGCGCTTTCCAGCCGCAAGGTTCCGCCATGCCGTTCGGCAAAGCCTTGTGCCAGCGAAAGGCCCTCACCCGAACCTGGAAGGCCGGAAAAGCCCCAGCCGTTGTCGGTGACGCTGAGCACCGTCAGTTCGGCCTCGGTCACCAGCCGCACGGATATCCGGCCATCCGGGCGATTTTTCATGCCGTGCTTGACGGCGTTTCCGATGAGTTCGTTGGCGCTGCGGATGACGGCTTCGCGCAAAGCGACCGGGCACGTGCCGCGCACCGAAACGCCGATGCGGATGACCTGGTCGGCGCCCCGCATCATCTCGACGATCCCGCCGCCAAGCTGGCGCAGCCGATCGGCCATCGAACCGGGGGCCTCGGTCAGGCCGAACAGCGCGTTTGAGATCGTGGCTGACAGGCCGATGCGATATTCGAGCTCGCGGGCAAACTTTTCGGCGGCCGGCGTGTCGCACAGGCTAGAGCTTTCCGAGATCAGCGCCATGATCCGTTGCAGCGTGTTCTTGGTATGGTGACGCAGTTGGCGCAGGTCGATCTCTTGCGCGGCAGTGTCGTTCGGCACCGCGTCATCGAAATCCGGCTGACCCGGAGGGACAGCGGCAAATCGACGCGTTGTTCGGGCGGAGTCGGCGGCGTGTAGCATCGTCCGTTGCCTTTCATTCCAAATCGGCGGGTGGCGAGGCGCGCCGGCTTGTAGCGCCCGGCGATGCGTCGCCATCTCACCCGAGCTCCCGGAGATGAGGGACCGGAGCCCGATCTGTGTCGGATCGTATGTGGGAAAGTTTCCCACGTCAAACAGTTTCGTAATACGTCGGCGCTGACCTGCGGCGGAAGCCCGGATGGTCCGCCATTCATCACCCTCGGCGGGCCGCTTTGACTTCGCCGCACGCCCGGACGACAACCCGATACAACACGACGGGAGACCGAAATGTCCAAGCAACCGGACACCGCCCGGCCGATCGGCACGATCGGGTTCATTGGATTGGGCGTGATGGGCGAACCCATGTGCGGCCATCTCGCGCGCCGCTGCGGCCTGCCGGTCCTGGCCTTCGATCTCCGCTCCGATCCGCTGGACAGGCTCGCCGCGCACGGCGTGGAACCCGCCTCCGTTCCGCAGATCGCGGCGCGGTGCGACCTCATTCTGCTGTCCCTGCCGGACGGCAAGGCGGTGGACGCCGTCGTCGCCCAACTCGAGCCGCATCTGCGGGCCGGACAGTGCGTCGCCGACACCAGCACGTCCTCCGTCGAACTGACCCGCCGCATCGGCCACCGTCTGGCGGAGAAGGGCATCCACTACGCCGACGCCCCCGTGGCCCGCACCCGCGAGGCCGCCGCCCGCGGCGAACTCAGCATCATGGTCGGCGCCACCGGCGAAACCTTTGCCCGCATCCGGCCGATCCTGGAGACGATGGGCACCGACGTCACCCATTGCGGTCCCGTCGGTTGCGGCCAGGTGGTGAAGATCCTCAACAACATGCTGGTGTTCCAGCACTGCGCGGCGCTGGCCGAGGCCATCGCCATCGGCCGCCGCAACGGCGTCGCCCCGGAGATCCTGCTGCCGACGATGGCGATGGGTTCAGGCGACAGCTTCGTGCTGCGCAACCACGGCATGAAGGCGATGCTGCCGGGTGTCTTCCCCGAACGCGCGTTCTCCACCCGCTACGCGATGAAGGACCTGTCCTATGCGCTGGAGATGGCCGAAGCCTCCGGCCTTGACATGCAGGCAGCACAGCTCGCGATGAAGCGGCTGAAGCAGGCGGAGGCGGCGGGTTACGGCGACCAGTACCATCCGGTGGTGCTGAAGGTGATCGACCCGGAGTCATAACGGTTTCCGCCCGCGGCAAATGCTCCTGGAAACGTGATGCGCCGGTTGCCGAAAGAATGATTATCAGTCCCCCGGTTCCGGCCGCGACGACGGTCGGAACAAATGCGCGGAGTCCGTTTCCGGTCCTACGGATTCCGGTTTCACTCGAAGGGGGAATGTTGAATGAGAAACGTATTTCGTTGCGCTTTGCCGTTGGCTGTGCTGGCTTGCTACGCGGGCGCGCCGGCGGCACATGCCGATGTCATCCGCGTCGCCACCGTGGTGGCGGAGAACGAGGCCGACTTCACCGCCAATGCCGCCCTGGTCCCAACCTTCGTGGCGCTGCTGAAAAAGGCGCCCGCCGTGAAGGCGAGTTTCTCCGGCACCGACGCGGGCAAACTGACAATCGTCACCACGTCCGTGTGGCCCGAGGAAAGCGCCATCAAGTCGGTTACGGACACAGCGGAATGGAAAGCCGCGGCCGGCAAGCTGAAATATAAGACCTATACCGCCGAAGTTCTGCAGCTCGTCCCCTAGACGGTTCGGTGGCAGGGGGCCGGGGATCAGAAACTGCCCCGGTCCGGCGGCACGGTGATGCACGCCATCCCCCTGCCGCTGAGGCGCCCGCAGGCCGCCACCGCGGCGGACTGCGACAGCCCGAAAAGACGTGCGCGGAAGGCCACCTGACTGCCGAACGACGTGGTAGCCGGCAGCTCGATCTTCGCCGTCCGCAACAGATCCGGCGCTGCCGAACGCGCGTTTTCCGCAGCCCCTTCCGCCGTGGACAGGCTGGCAAAAGCGCCGACCTGGATTGCCCAGCGGCCGGGCGGCGGCACGGCTTCATAGGAGGCGCGCTGCGCCGTCATCTCCTGTAGCGGCCTTGCGTGGATAATGGGCGGCGGCAGTGCTTGTGCATACACCGGTGCCCGTGCCGGTTGCATGGCGGCGACCGGGGGACGCGGCCGCTGGCAAGGCCGCGACGGATCGAAGGCACCATCCGGGTCGCAGCCGGCGGAACTGTAGGACGATGCCGCCGGGGCGAACGCAACCGGCTCGACCGCCGCCTGTCGCACCGGCTGGCATGGCCGCGACGGATCATACGCTGCATCCGCATCGCAGCCCGCGGAACCGTACGATGGCGCCGATACCGCAACGACAGCCGCCTGTCGCGCCGGCTGGCACGGCCGCGACGGGTCGTACGCCGCATCCGTATCGCAGCCCGCGGAACCATACGCCGGCGCCGCCGCTGCCACGGCCTGTCGCACCGGCTGGCAGGGCCGTGACGGATCGTACGCCGCATCCGTGTCGCAACCGGCCCGTGCCGGGCGCGACGCGAACCTCGACCCCGCATACACCGCCAGGGGACCGGACATCGGTGTGCCCGGCCCGAGTTGCGGCGCGATGGCCGCGACGTAGTTAACCGTCTCCTCCGGCAGCGGGGTGCCGTTGTTCAGGTAGCGATCCAGCCGGTTCGGCCCGGCATTGTAGGCGGCGAGGAAGCCAGGCGCGCCGAACCGGTCGTACATCTCGCGCAGATATGCGGTGCCGGCGAGGATATTGTTGTGCGGATCGAACGGGTCCTCGCCCAGGCTGTAGCGGTATTTCAGCCCGTCATAGGTATCCGGCATCACCTGCATCAGCCCCATCGCGCCGGCCCAGGAGATCACGTCTTCCTGCCCGCCGGATTCCTGGCGCATGACGCGGCGGATCCACAGCTCCGGCACGCCGAACCGGCCGGAGGCTTCGTGTATATACGGCCCCCAGGGATCGGACGGCGGCCCCGGTGGCGGGTAGTAGCGGGTCGGGTCGTATTGGCGATGCGCGGCGTGATGCGCCGGGCGGCTGCCGCAGGCGGCGAGGGCGGTGAGAAGCGCCAGGCACGCGATACGGCGCGGCCAGGGTGAGTTGATGAAAGCGGCGCAGCGACTCATGGATGGGGTTCCGGCCCGACAGGTGTGAGCCGTTGTTATCATAGAGTCTGAGCGAAGCGGTGGAAATCTTTGGAGTTGTGCGGTTTGTCACGGCTCGCGGGGTTATCCGGGGGTCACCCCGGCGCTGGTATGCGTGCAAAATCCGCGTTTCGACGCAGTCTCCCAGCCCGCACCGGGCACCGCCATGGATGAAAATGCTGGCGTGGCGGGCCGGCGTTGAGCCAACCTCATGCTGCGATCGTGTTGAGGCTGAACTCTCTGCGGTGGCCCCGAAACCCCGTG
>NZ_CAIWTY010000049.1 GCF_903915725.1 uncultured Rhodopila sp. | reverse complement strand
TGACGCTGACCGCCGCGCAGCTGGCCGCCGATGCCGGCGCGCTCGGCAAGATCGCCTCGGCCTATACCCTGGCGATCTCGTCCGGCACCCTGACCGCGGCGCAGGCCGCCGCACTCGCCACGACCGTGCTGTCGCATATCACCGCCACGCTCGCCGTCTCCGACACTTCGGCCAACGTTGTGGCCAATCTGACCGCGCTCCAGGCCGCCGCCGCAGCCATCTCGTCGATCGCCCTGACCAACAGTTCGCCGGTGCTGTCGCTGACCGCGGTGCAGCTTATCGCCGATGCGCCCGTGCTGCTGAAAATCGGCGGCAGCTTCGGCATCACCCTGTCCGGCACCGCCACCGCGGCGCAGGCGGCTGGCGCCAACGCCACCCTGACGGGTAAACTGACCGCCGGCTTCGCCGTCTCCGACACAGCCGCCAACGTCGCCGCCAGCCTCAATGGCCTGCAAACGCTGACCGCCGCGGGCAAGCTGGCGTCCATCGCGTTGACCGGCACCGGCCCGGTGCTGTCGCTGACCGCCGCGCAGCTGGCCGCCGATGCCGGCGCGCTCGGTAAGATCACCACCGCGTCCTATAGCCTCACCGTCACCGCGGGCAGCTTGACCGCGGCGCAGGCGGTGGCGCTCGGCGCCGGCATCACCGCCCATCTGACGGCGGGCCTGGCGGTTGCCGACACCGCCGCCAACGTCGTCACCAGCCTCGCCGGGCTGCAAGCTTTGGGCACCAAGCTGGCCAGCGTCAGCCTCACCGGCAGCGCCACCGCCGCGCAGGCGGTGACCATCGCCGCCGGACTGGGCAGTTATCTCTCCGCCACCATCGCGATCAGCGATAGCCGCGCCGGCATCGCCAGCGAACTGGATGCGCTGCAGGCCATCCATGGCAAGATCGTCAGCATCACCGCGACAGACGGAGCGGTGGCGGTAACCGCGGCTCAGTTGACCTCCGACGCTGCGGCGATCGGACTGCTGAACCAGTTCAGCCTGTCCGGCACCGCGACCGCCGCCCAAGCCGTGACGATCGCAACTCTGGCAAACCTCTCCGGCCCCATCGCGGTCAGCGACACGTCGGCGGCCATCGCCAACAAGCTGGACGCGCTGCAAGCGGTCCACGCCAAGATCGGCAGCATAACCGCCACCGGCGGAACCGTCGCGGCGACCGCCGCGGAGCTGACCGGCGATACCGCCGTGATCGCCCTGCTGGCGCAAGTCACGCTCTCCGGCACCGCTACCGCCACGCAGGCGGTGACGATTGCCGCGCTGAGCAACCTCTCGGGCACCATTGCGGTCAGCGACACCGCGGCCGGCATCGCCGCCGAACTCGACGCACTGCAAGCCGTCTACGGCAAGATCGCCAACGTCGCCGCCACCGGCGGAACGGTCGCGGCGACGGCGGCGCAACTGACGACCGATACCGATGTTATCGGCTTGCTGAGCAGCGTCACGCTCGCCGGCTCCGCCACAGCGGCGCAGGCCCTGACGATTGCGGCGCTGAGCAACTTCTCCGGCACGATCGCGGTCAGCGACACGGCGGCGAGCATCGCCGCCGAACTCGACGCGCTGCAAGCCGTCAACGGCAGAATCACCAGCATCACCAGCACCGACGGCACCGTAGCGGCGACCGCCGCGCAGCTAACCACGGATACCGGCGTGATCGGCCTGATCGCCGGCGTCACGCTCGCCGGCACCGCCACCGCCGAACAGGCCGTGACGATTGCCGCGCTGAGCAACTTCTCCGGCACGATCGCGGTCAGCGACACCGCCGCCGGCATCGAGGCCGAACTGGACGCGCTGCAAACCGTTCACGGCAAGATCGCCGGCATCACCAGCACCGACAGCGCCGTGGCCGTGACCGCGGCGCAGTTGACGCCGGATGCCGCGGCGATCGGCCTGCTGAACCGGTTCAGCCTGACCGGGGCCGCTACGGCCGCCCAGGCCGTGACGATCGCAACCCTGGCAAACCTCTCGGGCAGCATCGCCGTCAGCGACACGGCCGCCGGTATCGCCGCCGAACTCGACGCGCTGCAATCGGTCCACCACAAGATCGCCGGCATTACGAGCACCGACGGAACGGTCGCGGCAACCGCCGCGGAGCTGACCGGCGATACCGCCGTGATCGCCCTGCTCGCCAACGTGGCTCTTGCCGGCACCGCCACGGCCGCGCAGGCGGTAACAATCGCGGCTCTCGGCAACCTCTCCGGCACGATCGCGGTCAGCGATACCGCCGCCGGCATCGCCGCCGAACTCGACGCGCTGCAAGCGGTCCGCGACAAGATCGCCAGCATCACGAGCATTGACGGCACCGTCGCGGCGACCGCCGCGGCGCTGATTGGCGATACCGGTGTGATCGCCCTGCTCGCCGATGTCACCTTGTCAGGCACGGCCACCGCCGAACAGGCGGTGACGATCGTCGCGCTGAGCAACGTCTCGGGCACGATCGCGGTCAGCGACACCGCCGCGGGCATTGCCGCCGAGCTCGACGCGCTGCAGACGATCCACGGCAAGATCTCCAGCATTACGAGTACCGACGGAACGGTCGCAGCGACGGCCGCGCAGTTGACCACGGATACCGACGTGATCGGCTTGCTGCGCAGTGTCAGCGTGGCCGGCACCGCCTCCGCCGAGCAGGCCCTGGTGATCGCGGTACTCGGCAATTTCTCCGGCACGATCGCGGTCAGCGACAGCGCCGACGGGATCGCCGCCGAACTCGACGCGTTGCAGGCCGTCCACACCAAGATCGCCAGCATCACAGCCACCGATGCCGCCGTGGCGGCAACAGCAGCGCAGTTTACCTCCGACGCAGCGGCGATCGGGGTGCTGAACCAGGTCAGCCTGTCCGGCACCGCCTCCGCCGCCCAAGCCGTGGCAATCGCCGCGCTTGGCAACGTCTCCGGCACGATCGCGGTCAGCGACACAGCCGCGGACATCGCCAGCGAGCTGGACGCGCTGCAAGCCGTCCATGGCGAGATCGCCAGCATCACCGCTACCGATTCCCCCGTGGCGGTAACGGCAGCACAGTTGGCCTCCGATGCGGCGGCGATCGGCCTGCTGAACCGGTTCAGCCTCTCGGGACCTGCCACCGCCGATCAAGCCTTGGCAATCGCGGCACTCGGCAACTTCTCCGGCACGATTGCGGTCAGCGATACCGCGGCCCACATCGCCGCCGAACTCGACGCTCTGCAAACGATTCATGCCACGATCGTCAGCATCACCGCCACCGACGGAACGGTCGCGGCGACCGCCGCGCAACTGACAACCGATACAGACGTGATCGGCCTGCTGGATAGCGTCAACCTGTCCGGCGCCGCCACCGCCGAGCAGGCGGTGACGATCGCTCTACTAGGTAATCTGTCGGGCACCATTGCGGTCAGCGACACCGCCGCCGGCATCGCCGCCAAACTCGATGCGCTGCAGGCCGTCCACGGCAAGATCGCCGGCATCACCGCCACCGATACCCCCGTGGCGGTAACAGTAGCGCAGTTGACCTCGGACGCCGCGGCGATCGGACTGCTGAACCACTTCAGCTTGTCGGGAACCGCCACCGCCGCGCAGGCGGCGACAATCGCGGCGCTGGGCAACGTCTCCGGCACGATCGCGGTCAGCGACACGGCAGCCGGCATCGCCAGCGAACTCGACGCGCTGCAAGCCGTCCACGGCAAGATCGCCGGCATCACCAGCACCGACGGATCGGTTGCAGCAACGGCGACGCAACTGACGACAGATACAGACGTGATCGGCTTGCTGGGCAGCGTCAGCCTGGCTGGCGCCGCCACCGCCGAGCAGGCGGTGGCGATCGCGGCGCTCGGCAATTTCTCAGGCACGATCATGGTCAGCGACACGGCCGCGGGCATCGCGGGCGAACTTGACGCGCTGCAGGGCGTCCATGCCAAGATCGCCAGCATCACCGCCACCGATGCCGCCGTGGCGGCAACGGCAGCGCAGTTTACCACCGATGCGGCGGCGATCGGACTGCTGAACCAGGTCAGCCTGTCCGGCACCGCCTCCGCCGCCCAAGCCGTGGCAATCGCGGCACTCGGCAACGTCTCCGGCAGCATCGCGGTCAGCGACACCGCCGCCGGCATCGCCGCCGAACTCGACGCGCTGCAAGCCGCCCACGGCGAGATCGCCAGCATCACTGCCACCGACGCCGCCGTAGCGGTAACGGTCGCACAGTTGAGTTCCGATGCGGCGGCGATCGGACTCCTGAACCGGTTCAGCCTGTCCGGCACCGCCACCGCAACCCAAGCCGTGGCAATCGCGGCACTCGGCAACGTCTCCGGCACCATCGCGGTCAGCGACACCGCCGCGGGTATCGCCGGCGAACTCGACGCGCTGCAAACGGTGCACGCCAAGATCGCCAGCATGACCGCTACCGGCGGCACGGTGACCGCGACAGCGGCGCAACTGACAACCGATACCGACGTGATCGGCCTGCTGGATAGCGTGACTTTGACTGGCACTGCCACCGTCGCCCAGGCGGTGACGATCGCCGTGCTGAGCAACCTGTCGGGCACCATCGCCGTCAGCGACACGGCCGCCGGCATCGCCGCCGAACTCGGCGCGCTGCAAACCGTCCACGGCAAGATCGCCAGCATCACCGCCACCGACGCCCCCGTTGCGGTAACAGCAGCCCAGTTGACCCCGGACGCCGCGGCGATCGGACTGCTGAACCACTTCAGCCTCTCGGGAACCGCCACCGCCGCGCAGGCGGTATCAATCGCGGCGATGAGCAACGTCTCGGGCACGATTGCGGTCAGCGACACCGCCGCGGGCATCGCGGGCGAGTTGGACTCGCTACAGGCCGTCCACGGTCAGATCGCCGGCATCACGAGCACCAACGGATCGGTTGCAGCAACGGCGGCACAACTAACGGCAGATACCGGCGTGATCAGCCTTATGGACAGCGTCAGCCTGTCCGGCACCGCCACCGCCGCGCAGGCCGTTACGATCGCGGCGCTGAGCAATCTGTCGGGTACCATCGCGGTCAGCGACACCGCCGCGAATATCGAGGGCGCACTCGACGCGCTGCAGGCTGTCCACAGCAAGCTTGCCGGCATCACCGCCAGCGATGCCGTCGTGGCGGTAACCGCGGCTCAATTCACCTCCCACCCCGCGCCGATCGGCCTGCTGAACCTGTTCAGCCTGTCCGGCACCGCCACAGCGGCGCAGGCCGTGGCAATCGCGGCGCGGAGCAACCTGTCGGGCACCATCGCGGTCAGAGACACCGCCGCGGGCATCGCCGGCGCGCTGGACGCCCTACAGGCCGTCCACGCCAAGATCGGCAGTATCACCGCCACCGCCGGAACGGTGGCGGCGACCGCCGCGCAACTGACCGGCGATACCGACGTGATCGCCCTGCTCGCGCAAGTCACGCTCTCCGGCACCGCCACCGCCGCGCAGGCGGTGACGATCGCGGCGCTAGGCAACTTGTCGGGCACCATCGCGGTCAGCGATACCGCCGCGGGCATCGCCGGCGAGTTGGACTTGCTACAGGCCGTCCACGGTAAGGTCGCCAGCATGACCGTCACCAGCGGGACCGTGGCGGCGACGGCGGCGCAGCTGACGACGAATACCGATGTTATCGGCATGCTGGACAGCGTCACGCTATCCGGCAGCGCCACCGCCGGGCAGGCCGTGACGATCGCGGCGCTGGGCAACTTCTCGGGCACCATCGCGGTCAGCGATACTGCGGCAGGTATCGCCAGCGAACTCGACGCCCTGCAAACGGTCCACGGCAAGATCTCCGGCATTGCCAGCACCGACGGATCGGTTGCAGCAAACGCCACGCAGCTAACCACGGATACCGACGTTGTCGGCATGCTCGCCGGAGTTACGGTGTCCGGCACCGCCACCGCCGAACAGGCGGTGACGATTGCCAGGCTGAGCAACCTCTCCGGCACGATCGCGGTCAGCGATACTGCGGCAGGGATCGAGGGCGAACTGGATTCACTTCAGTCCGTCCACGGCAAGATCGCCGGCATTACCGTCTCCAGCGGGACCGTCGGCGCGAGCGCTGCGCAGTGGACCGGCGATACCGCCGTGATCGCCCTGCTCGCCCGGGTCACCCTGTCCGGCACCGCCACCGCCCAACAGGCGGTAACGATCGCGGCGCTGAGCAACCTGTCGGGCAGCATTGCGGTCAGCGATACGGCGACAGGCATCGCCAGCGAGCTGGACGCGCTGCAAACCGTCCACGGCACGATCGCCAGCATCACCGCCACCGGCGGAACGGTCGCGGCGACGGCGGCGCAACTGACCGGCGATACCGACGTGATCGGCTTGCTGGACAGCGTGACACTCACCGGCACGGCCAGCGCGGGGCAGGCGGTGACGATCGCGGCGCTCAGCAACGTCTCGGGCACGATCGCGGTCAGCGACACCGCCGCGGGCATTGCCGCCGAACTCGACTCGCTGCAGGCCGTCCACGGTCAGATCGCCGGCATCACCGCCACCGACGCTGCCGTGGCAGTGACGGCAGCGCAGTTGACCCCGGACGCCGCGGTGATCGGCCTGCTGAACCACTTCAGCCTGTCCGGCACCGCCACAGCGGCGCAGGCGGTGACCATCGCAGCCTTCAGCAACCTGTCGGGCAGCATCGCGGTCAGCGACACGGCGGCGGGTATCGCGGGCGAACTCGATGCCCTGCAAACGATCCACGGCAAGATCGCCAGCATCACTGCCAGCGGCGGAACCGTGACGGCCACGGCGGCGCAACTGACCGGCGATACCGACGTGATCGGCATGCTGGCTGGCGTCACGCTTAGCGGCACCGCCACCGCCGAACAGGCGGTCACGATTGCCGCGCTGAGTAACCTATCGGGAAGCGTTGCGGTCAGCGATACGGCGGCAAGCATTGCGGGCGAACTCGACGCTCTACAGGCCGTCCACGGCAAGATTGCCAGCATCACCGCCACCGGCGGAACGGTTGCGGCGACCGCCGTGCGGTTGACCGGCGATACCGACGTGATCGGCATGCTGGCTGGCGTCTCGCTTAGCGGCACGGCGACCGCCGAACAGGCGGTCACGATCGCGGCGCTCGGCAACTTCTCGGGCACGATCGCGGTTAGCGACACCGCCGCGGGCATTGCGAGCCAACTCGACGCGCTACAGGCCGTCCATGGCCGGATCGCCAGCATTACCGTCTCCAGCGGGACCGTGGCGGCGACGGCTTCGGAGCTGACAACAGATACCGACGTGATCGGCTTGCTGGGCAGCGTGACTTTGACCGGCACCGCCACCGCCGACCAGGCGGTGACGATCGCCGGGCTGAGCAACTTGTCGGGCACCATCGCGGTCAGCGACACCACCGCGAATATCGAGGGCGCACTCGACGCACTGCAGGCTGTCCACGGCAAGCTTGCCGGCATCACCGGCACCGATGCCGTCGTGGCGGTAACCGCGGCTCAGTTCACCTCCGACCCCGCGCCGATCGGCCTGCTAAATCTGTTCAGCCTGTCCGGCACCGCCACAGCGGCGCAGGCCGTGGCAATCGCGGCGCTGAGCAACTTCTCGGGCACCATCGCGGTCAGCGATACGGCGGCTGGTATTGCGGGCGAACTCGATGCCCTGCAAGCGGTCCACGGCAAGATCGCCAGCATCACTGCCACCGGTGGAATGGTGGCGGCGACCGCCGCGCAACTAACCGGCGATACCGATGTGGTCGCCCTGCTCGCCAACGTCACGCTCTCCGGCAATGCCACCGCCGAGCAGGCCGTGACGATCGCGGCGCTGAGCAACTTGTCGGGCACGATCGCGGTCAGCGACACGGCGGCCGGGATCGAGGGCGAACTGGACCAGTTGCAGACGGTTCACCCCGAGATCGCCACCATCACCGTCACCGGCGGAACGGTGGCCGCGACCGCCGCGCAGCTCACCACGGATACCGACGTGATCAGCTTGCTGGCCAGCGTCACGCTCTCCGGCAACGCCACTGCCGGGCAGGCCGTGACGATCGCGGCGCTGGGCAACTTCTCGGGCACGATCGCGGTCAGCGATACAGCCGCGGGCATCGCCAGCGAACTCGATGCGCTGCAAGCCGTCCATGGCACCATCGCCAGCATCACCGCCACCGATGCAACGGTGGTGGCGACCGCCACGCAGCTAACCACGGATGCCGATGTGATCGCCCTGCTCGCCGCCGTTGCGCTCACCGGCACCGCCACAGCCGACCAGGCCGTGACAATCGCGGCGCTGAGTAATCTGTCGGGCGCCATCGCGGTCAGCGACACCGCCGCCGGCATCGCCACCGACCTGGACGCATTGCAGGCCGTCCACGCCGAAATCGCCAGCATCACTGTTACCGGCGGGACCGTGGCGGCGACAGCCGGGCAGTTGACCACCGATACCGGCGTGGTCGCCCTGCTCGCCCGGGTCACCCTGTCCGGTAGCGCGACCGCCGAACAGGCGGTGACGATCGCCGCGCTGGGCAACTTCTCGGGCACCATCGCGGTCAGCGATACAGCCAGCGACATCGCCAGCGAACTCGACGCGCTGCAAACGGTGCACGGCAAGATCACCAGCATCACCGCCACCGATGCACCTGTTGCGGCGACGGCAGCGCAACTGACAACGGATACCGACGTTATCGGCTTGCTTGCCCGGGTCACGCTCTCCGGCACCGCCACCGCCGAACAGGCCGTTACGATCGCCGCGCTGGGCAACTTCTCGGGCAGCATCACGGTCAGCGACACCGGCGCGGGCATCGCCAGCGAACTGGATGCGTTGCAAGCCATCCACGGCGCAATCGCCAGAATCACCGTCACCAGCGGAAGCGTGGCGGCGACCGCCGCACAGCTAACCACGGATACCGATGTTATCGGCATGCTGGGCAGCGTCATCCTGTCCGGCACCGCCACCGCCGACCAAGCCGTTACGATCGCCGCGCTGGACAATCTGTCGGGCAGGATCGCGGTCAGTGACACGGCCGCGGGCATCTCCGGCGAACTCGACGCGCTACAGGCCGCCTACACCAGGATCGCCAGCATCACCGCAACAGATACAGCCGTAACGGTGACGGCAGACCAGTTCACCTCCGACTCCTCGGCCATCGGTCTGCTGAACCGGTTCAGCGTGTCCGGCACCGCCACGGCGGCGCAGGCCGGGGCAATCGGGGCATTCAGCAATCTGTCGGGCACGATCGCGGTCAGCGACACCGCGACCGGCATCGCGGATGAACTGGACGCATTGCAGGCCGTCCACGCCGAGATCGCCAGCATCACCGCCACCGATGCAACGGTGGCGGCGACCGCCGCGCAACTGACCACGGATACCAACGTGATCGCCCTGCTCGCCGGGGTCACGCTCTCCGGCAGCGCCACCGCCGAACAGGCCGTGGCAATCGCGGCGCTGAGCAACCTATCGGGCACCATTGCCGTCAGCGACACGGCCGCGGCCATCGCCACCGAACTGGATGCGCTGCAAGCCGTCCACGGCACAATCACCAGCATCGCCGCCACCGGCGGAACCGTGGCGGCGACCGCCGCGCAACTGACGACGGATCCCGACGTGATCGGCCTGCTGGACAGCGTCACCCTGTCCGGCACCGCCACCGCCGAGCAGGCCGTGACGATCGCGGCGCTGAGCAACTTCTCGGGCACCATCGCGGTCAGCGATACAGCCGCGGGCATCGCCGCCGAACTCGATGCGCTGCAAGCCGTTCACGGCACCATCGCCAGCATCACCGCGACCGATGCAACGGTGGCGGCGACGGCGGCTCAATTGACCGGCGATACCGCAGTCGTGGCTCTGCTCGCCAGCGTCATTCTCACCGGCACCGCCACCGCCGAACAGGCGGTGACAATCGCGGCGCTGAGCAACTTCTCGGGCACCATCGCGGTCAGCGACACCGCCGACGGCATCGCCGGCGAGCTGGATGCCCTGCAAGCCGTCCACGGCACAATCGCAAGCATCACCGCCACCGGCGGGACCGTGGCGGCGACCGCCGCGCAGTTGACCACCGATACCGACGTGGTCGCCCTGCTCGCCCGGGTCACCCTGTCCGGCACCGCCACCGCCGAACAGGCGGTGACGATCGCGGCGCTGAGCAACTTCTCGGGCACCATCGCGGTCAGCGATACCGCCAGCGGCATCGCCAGCGAACTCGACGCGCTGCAAACGGTGCACGGCAGGATCACCAGCATCACCGCCACCGATGCAACGGTGGCGGCGACGGCGGCGCAACTGACAACGGATACCGACGTGATCGGCTTGCTGGGCAGCGTCAGCCTATCCGGCCCCGCCACCGCCGCGCAGGCTGTGACGATCGCCGCGCTGAGCAACTTCTCGGGCACCATCGCCGTCAGCGACACGGCTGCGGCCATCGCCGGCGAACTCGATGCGCTCCAGGCCATCCATGGCAAGATCGCAAGCATCACCGCCACCAGCGGAACCGTGGCGGCGACGGCGGCGCAACTGACAACGGATACCGACGTCATCAGCTTGCTGGCCAACGTCACTCTTACCGGCACCGCCACCGCGGCTCAGGCGGTGACGATCGCGGCGCTGGGCAACCTATCGG
Organism: uncultured Rhodopila sp.; assembly: GCF_903915725.1. Classification (GTDB taxonomy): domain Bacteria; phylum Pseudomonadota; class Alphaproteobacteria; order Acetobacterales; family Acetobacteraceae; genus Rhodopila. Next base: position 46,198 of record NZ_CAIWTY010000049.1, on the reverse strand, counting down.
GCACCATCGCGGTCAGCGATACGACGGCGGATATTGCGAGCGAACTGGCCGCGCTGCAGGCCGTCCATGCCAAAATCGCCAGCATCAACGTGACCGACGGCCCGCTGACGCTGACCGCGGCGCAGGCGGAAATCGCCGGTGTAGCCGGCACCGGCGGCGTGCTCAGCAAGATCGCCGGCGGGACTTACGACGTGGCTGGCGCGGCGGTGGCCGATCTCGGCACCCTGGACGGGCTGACATACGCCCCGGCCGGCATCACGCTGGCTGACAGCGCCAGCGCTATCGCCGCCGATCTTGCACTCGGCAACGGAAGTTCCGCGATTCTTGGCGGCCTGGCGCGCATCACCGGCATCACGATCAGCGACGGCCCGTTGACGCTGACCGCGGCCGAGGCGGGGCAATTGATGGCCGACGGTCTGAGTTCCATTGCAGGGACGATCGACGTCAATGGCTCGGGTTCGAGCATGATGGCCAGTCTGTCGGCGCTGCAAACGCTGGCGACGGACGGTAACCTCGGCACGCTCACGCTAGCGTCCGGCCCGGCCGCGATCAGCGTCACCGCGGCGCAAGCCTCGCAAGACGGCACAGCCATCAACGACGTGATGGGCGCCACAAATGCCAATGCCAACGCAGTTCTTTACATCGAGGGATCAAGCACCGAAGCGGGATCCGCTATCGATGCCTCGCAATTCACCCATATCACCGACATCATGCTGGGCACAAACAGTGCAACGATGTCGTTTACGAACAGCGCCGTCAGCCTGACCGGAACAGCCGACACGATCACCTTGGGTGCCACCGCGGCGACGGTCGAGGATACATTGGGCGGCGGGGTGGAGGTCATCAGCGGGTTCCAATTCGGAACCGACACTCTGAAGCTGGCGCTCGGCGGCGGCACCTTGTCGGCCGCGGATGTGACGTTCAACGCCGAAAGCGGGATCGAGCTGTATTTGGCAGGCGACCAATCCCGCGGGGTCATTCTACTGACGAATGTATCCGCGTCGGCTTTGACAGCCGATCATTTGTTCCTGGCCGGAAGTCACGCCATCATTTCGTAGCTATACGATTGTGAGTCCGGTGCTGAATGACCGCGAGCGCCCCGAACCAGCGGCCCTACGGATTTCGGGGCGGCCGGGAAACCCGCTCCGCTCATGCCCTGATATCGGTGTGTATGTGATTTCCCCTTGTGGGGGCATGGCGTCCCGTAGGGGACGGGAAACGGTGCGACCTCGTAACCCGCAGAATGGCTCGGAATAAGGCTTTTCTTCTACTCGTTGTGGGGGCACCCTGTGGGGGCAGCCTGTGGGGGTCACTCGCTGGGAACCCGGACAAGAACAGCCATGGCAGCCACGAAACCAGCCGACACCCGCCACCTGGAACTGCGGCACCTGACATGGTTTGCGACCATCTATGTTCCTCGGCCGCTCCAGGCCACCCTTGGCCGGAAGCTGTCCCGGTCCCTCGGCACTCACGACCTTGGCGCGGCACAGCGGCTCCGCCACAAGGTGGTGGCCGAGTTCAACGACCGGATCGCCGTGGCCAGCCGGGGAGCCTCTGTGGCCGCGCCAGGAGACTTCATGGCGTTGGCCTTGGAAGACCGGGCCGTGCTGACGGTCGGGGAGGACGGCGGAATTGGAGACCGGGCCTACTGGATCGAGGAAACCCACGGCGAAGAAGCGGCGCAGGCATACTTCCGCGTGGCGTCCGGCCGGTCAACGCCGCTGGCACACCACGTAGACGGATGGCTCGCAGAGGCTCAATACCCGGCTCGCAGTCGAGTGCAGCATAAGGGCACGGTGGCAGAGTTGGAGCGGTGGTGCGTGGCTCAAGGCGTTTCCGCCGACGTAGAAGCCGTGACCAGACAGGTGGCCGGGAAGTTCATCGCCAGCGCGGTCGCAGGCAAGGCAGCCCGTGCGACGATCAACCGCAAACTCTCCACCATGCGGGCCTACTGGGGGTGGCTGGTGAACCGTGGGCACGCCACAGGCGACCCGTGGACAGGCCAGCGGCTAGCACCGGGGCGGCTCTCACAGGACGATGATGCAGGCGTCCGACCGTTCACAGCGGCGGAACTGTCCAAACTCCTGACAGGCGGAGCCGATGCCGTCTTGTCTGACTTTATCCGCGTGGCCGCTCTCACTGGTGCCCGCGTCGAGTCCATCGCACAACTCAAGGTGCGAGAGTGCCAGGGCGGGACGTTCCATGTCCTTCGCGACAAAACCAAGTCTGGAACCCGCCGCTTCCCGATCCACTCCGGTCTGACCGCTCTGATCGCCGCTCGGTGCGAGGGCAAGGCCCCCGGCGATTGGCTGTTTTCGGAGTGCAGCGCCACAGGCACCGGCTCCAGGTCGGCCGCAGTCGTGAAGCGGTTCAGGACATACCGCATCGGCCTCGGCATCCATGACCCTGTGGCGGGGCGCAGAGGCTCGCAGGTCAACTTCCATTCCCTTCGCAAGTTCTTCGTGACCGCAGCGATCCAGGCCGGACAGCCGGAACACATTGTTCAGCAGATCATTGGCCACAAGCAGCAGGGCATCACCATGGGCGTTTACCACGGTGGCGACACACAGGACCGGCTTCGGGAATGTGTCGAGTCGGTCAAACTCCCGACACGGGAGCCAACCCCGCCAGCACAGCCGCCAGACTGGCAAGCGACTCCATGAGGCCCTCCGGCCCGGTGGTGGCTAGGGTGGGTGCCCTCATGGCCTCCCGAGTCTGTGGGTGGCCTCCAGGACTCGCCACGGCGGTCGTGGGGCTTTGGAGGCGGTGGCGACGATCCGGCCTATAGGCCAGCGTGGCAGACCGACCGCACCGAAGGGCCGCCCTCTGGCATCTTGACGCCATCGTCCGGCGGGGCTGAGGCCATGACCGTGGCGGGATTGACCGCAACGGCTGGCACCGATGAGCAGCACGGCAAGGCTACCCGATGACGGCTTGAGCAGCACTCAGGGTGGTCACTGTGGGTTGCCTCAAGCGGCATCGGGTGACGGCTCCAGCCGAGACGGATCAGACCCCCACACAGGAAGTATCATGGCCATCTGAGGGCCAGCTTGGCGTCTCCCTTGGGGGAAGCTCTAGGTGGCTCGCCAAGGTATCCCCAGGTTGACCTTAAGGGGACCTAGATAGGTGTTCTCTTTGTCGTCTCTCTGGAGAACACTAAGGGAACTCTAAGATCACTCTAGGTATCCCTTTAAGACCCCTTAAGGTTCTAATGATATGGGAAATCGCTACTGCCCTGAAATCACTCACCAATCGGGGAAAAGCCCATCGGCGGTCAGTTGCCCAGGCGGGCGGTCGGGCGACCTAGGCGATGGCTCCAGCCGTGACGGAACAGACCACCCACACGGCGAGTCTCAGGCGGGGGCTACAGGGCGACCCGTGGCGGGCGCTGGGGTGGGAGCGGTGCAGGGTCTGGCGAGTCTGTGGCGACTCGCTGGGTGGCATAGCGTGGACGTTGGGCGAAGGCGGAGGGCAGGACCCTGCCAAGGCCCCGCCATCAAACCCATCGGGCGAAGGTTACCGGGTCAGCAAAGCGCCCGCTTCCAGGCCACTCCCGGCCCCCCAACGGCCCTCAAGGCATCCGCCAGTGACCCGTAAGCAACCTCGGTGCTCATGTCCGGCAGTGTCATCCGAACGCCCGCCTGTCCTGCCTTGGCCGGAGCGATAAGCCAGCAAGGCGGGGTGAAGAAAGGATCATAGGCGCGGTGGGCGGTAGGGGAATTGATGGCGATCAGGTCAAAGGGTTCGTCCCGGTCGAAGTGGAACGCCCAACCGGAGCGGCGGGGGTGCGCCTGGATGGCTGCAAGGGTCTTAAGGTCGGAAGCGCAGAAGGCAGGAAAGGAGGTGGCAGTGTTCATTGGTGGCCTCGGTTCAGGGGAAAATCAACAGGTGGTAGCCGGATTATCTCTCACACACACCACGTAGTGGCATCCCAATATCCCCGTAACGACATTGGAACTACATCGTGGCGGCATCACGTATCGGCTATTGACTGACCGGAAGCAATGTAAATCGGAAGAGAGCGTAAGCCTAGTCCGCCGATGAGACTTCTAGGTTACAGTAGACTTTGGTTTACCACTTTACCGCTTTACCACTTTAGTTGCTCCTCTCGGTTCCCAAATCCGGGAAGCGGCCCGCCAGCCGCCCCGGTTCGCACCTCTCCAGAATTGGAGACTCGTTCAAGCCCCAGCCTCGGCCGCCAGGGCATCCCGGACCCGCATCACCGTCTGGCGGCTCGTCCCGAGTTCTCTAGCCATCGCGGCAACACTCGTCCCCGCTGCAAGCCCGGCCTTCACGGCGTCCCTTTGGGCCTCGCCAAGCACCACAGGGCGGCCGAGAGTGGCACCGTTGGCCACGGCCCGCTTCAACCCCGACTGTGTGCGTTCGATCAGGAGATCACGTTCAAACTGAGCGACAGCGTTAATCACGGACATTGTCATCCGCCCCGGTGGGCTTGTGAGATCGACCCCGCCCAAAGCGAGGCAGTGGACCCGAACGCCCATGGAGGCCAGCTTCTCGACGGTCGTGGCCACGTCTATGGCGTTCCGGCCGAGGCGGTCCAACTTCGTCACAAGGAGCACATCGTCCCGTTCGAGGCGGTCCAACAGCCGCATGAACCCCGGCCGTTGTTCCAAGGCAGAACTACCCGACACGGTCTCGGACACGACCCTGTGCGGATCAACAGTGAAGCCAGCTTGTTCAATCTCCCGGATTTGGTTCTCGGTGGTCTGTCCGGTGGTGGAAACTCTGACATAGGCAAAGGTGCGAGGCATTGGCGGGGTGTCCTGTCCGTAAGTGGTGTCCGTAACTAGAGCCTGTCCACAATGCCGTCAAGCTATATTTTGGACATGTCTGGAAGGGGTGTCCGTAATCGACCGGTTCCGGACAGGCAGCAGACAAGCGAAGCGTCCGAGAGTTCTACAACCATGACGGGTGAACTATCAGGACAGTGGCGACTGCGGCGGTGGTGACGCGACCATGGCCACACACACTGCCATCGCTGCATCGTCAGCACACACAGCACGCAGCACGACTACACACACAGCGCAAAGCGTCGGCTTCGGCCGCCAAACCAGAACGACAGCAGCAAAGTAGAACCCCAGGGGGTCTCCAGGAATGACTTCAAAAGAACCGCTAAAGGTTGGTGTTGTTTTTGTTAACCCCGGCTTTGACGAGTAGAGCGGCCAGGAATATTCACCGAGCCGTCATTATTCGACCCCAGGGGGTCTTTGAGACCTTCCGGAAACTGGGGGTGGCCAAATCCCTGCGGCTCGGGTCCACCCGGCCGCGACGGTGCCTCAGAAGCATATCGACACATATTCGTTATAGTGCCAACTCCGTGACGGTGGCGTGTGGCTGCCGAGGAGAACGGGCGTGGACTCTAACAGCTTACAGCACTTTATGGACGCGATCCTATATTCCAGGTGGTTTGGGATGTGGATCATAAGCCCCGACGTGACGTGGTGGGTGAACGGCACAATCATTAGCGTAGGGATATTGAGCGTGGTGAAATGGGCGGAGAAGGTTGGGAAGGCGGCGACCCGGATAAACTCAGGCAAGTAGGCACGGAAACCTGTGGCCCTCCGGACACACCGGGGCGACAATCCAGCCGCTGCCGGTGGGGCAACCTGTGGGGGCACCCTGTGGGGGCAGCGGGGAAACTCGATCCGCTAACTCCCTGTAATCGCTCTGTGATTTCCCCTTGTGGGGGCATGGCGTCCCGTAGGGGATTCGAACCCCTGTTGGTGCCGTGAGAGGGCACTGTCCTGGGCCTCTAGACGAACGGGACATCGGCCAAGGCGCGGGTTCTAACCTGGGACCGCCGGAACCTCAAGCACCTGTTTCCTAGTGCGCGAGGGAAATCCGGCCGGCCAGGGCGCCGGTCGAGGGATCGATCAGGATGATCCGGTCCGCCCCGCCGCCCTGGACCTGCACCGCCAGCCGATCGCGGGTTGCCGCGATGCCGGCGATGCGGGAACCGGCCGGCTCCTCCAGCACGGCCGTCACCACCGGCGGCAAGTCGCCGGACCCGGCCGCCCGCTTCGCCACCACGGCGATCAGCGTCGCGGTTCCACCGATGATCAGCACGCCCATAACGACGACCGCGATTTTCAGAAAAGCCATACTCGTTCCTGCCCGACTCGGCGGCGGCACCACAGCGGCGGCCGCGCGGCGGGACTGATACACGGAAGTGGGCCGGGCGTCCGAGCCCACGCCGCCCGGGCGGCATCGTTCCCAACCGCCCCGAACCACTGTATCCCCAGAGACGTATGACAACCCACGGCGCCCCCCCGATCTCCGGACCGATTCGCTTCACCGCCGGGGCGGAGCATGCCGGCCAGCGCGTGGACCGCTTCATCGCCGACGCCAGCGGCACGATGTCCCGCTCCCGGATCAAGACGCTGATCGACGACTCACGGCTGCGCAGCGACGCCGGTCCGGTCACCCAACCGGCCGAAGCTGTGCGCGCCGGCGGCGTTTACACGCTGGACGTGCCGCCGCCGATACCGGCAACCCCTCGGGCGCAGGTCATCCCGCTGAGCATCCTGTATGAAGACTCCGACCTGATCGTGCTCGACAAGCCCGCCGGGCTGGTGGTGCATCCGGCACCCGGCAACCTCGACGGCACGCTGGTGAACGCGCTGCTGGCACATTGCGGCCCCGGCTTCACCGGCATCGGGGCGGAGCGGCGGCCGGGCATCGTGCACCGGCTCGACAAGGACACCTCCGGCGTCATGGTCGTCGCCAAGACGCAGCTCGCCAACGACGTGCTGACCGCCGCCTTCGCCGCCCGCGACCTCGATCGCGCCTACGTCGCTTTGTGCTGGGGCCTGCCGTCGCCGCTGACCGGGGAGATCGAGGGCGCCATCGGCCGCGACAAGCAGGACCGCAAGCGCATGGCGGTCGTCGGGCATGGCGGCAAGGCGGCGCTGACCCGCTACCGGACGATTCGGGCCTGGGGAACCAGCCTGGCGCTGCTGGAATGCCGGCTGGCGACAGGCCGGACTCACCAGATCCGCGTTCACCTCTCCGTGAACGGTCACCCCGTCGTGGGCGATCCGGTCTATATCCGGCGCGTGCCCGCAGTGGCGAAAACCGTGGAGCAGCCGCTGCGCGGCCAGCTTCTCGACTTCCCCAGACAGGCCCTGCACGCCGCGACTCTGGGGTTTGTGCACCCCCGGACCGGCAAGCCGCTCAGCTTCAGCGCCGCAATCCCGGACGATATGGAGAAACTGCTCCGGGATGTCGATTTCAAGATGACCGGTACCTGAACGAGACTTAATCTTGACAGGACCATTTCAGTCCTGTATACGAAAATGGTCGATGCGGGTGGATGCCCTTCACCGACGGGGTCGTCCGGCTATGCCGCTGCCGCAACGGGGTGGGTCGCCGGGACGTGAAAGTCCCGCCCTGCATCCAGACTGGCCTCAATAACATTCACACCGCAGTCCTTGCGCCGGCAGTCGGGCAAGAAAAAGCGGTTGACGAAAGGAGCCTAGAACGTGGCCTCTGCCGTCCTCAATATTGCCCCGGAAGGCAACCTCTCGCGGTATCTCCAGGATATCCGCAAGTTCCCTATGCTTACGCCGGATGAGGAACTTTCGCTGGCTCACCGCTGGCGTGATACGCAGGATATGGAGGCGGCACATAAGCTTGTCACCTCCCATCTTCGGCTTGTCGCAAAAATAGCTATGGGATACCGCGGATACGGCTTGCCGGTTGGCGAGCTGATCAGCGAAGGCAATGTCGGGATGATGCAAGCGGTAAAACGCTTCGATCCCGACCGCGGCTTCCGTTTGGCGACCTACGCCATGTGGTGGATCCGTGCGGCGATCCAGGAATACATCCTGCACTCCTGGTCGCTGGTGAAAATGGGCACAACGGCCGCGCAAAAGAAGCTGTTCTTCAACCTGCGCCGCCTGAAGGGGCAGATGCAGGCGATCGACGACGGCGACTTGCAGCCCGAGCAGGTGGCGAAGATCGCCCGCGTGCTCGATGTGCCGGAGCAGGACGTGGTCAGCATGAACCGCCGCCTCGCCGCGCCGGATCACAGCCTGAACGCACCGGTGCGCCAGGACAGCGAGGGCGAATGGCAGGATTGGCTGGTCGATGAGTCGGAAAGCCAGGAAAGCTCGATCGCCGATCGCGAGGAGCTGACGGGACGCAAGGCTCTGCTGACCGGCGCGTTAAAGACGCTGAATGAGCGTGAGCGGCACATTCTGATCGAGCGGCGGTTGAAGGATAACCCGACCACGCTGGAAGACCTGTCACAGCAATATAACATCTCGCGCGAGCGGGTGCGGCAGATCGAGGTGCGGGCGTTCGAGAAGCTGCAAAAGGCGATGAAGGCGCAGATCGCCGAGCGGCGTATGAATGCGGGAAACCGCGCGGGTTCGGTGGAGCAGGCGCAGCAGGCTTAACAAGCCGGCCATCGTCGGGCCGTTTATGTCCTGTGTCATGGCCGGCCTTGTGCCGGCCATCCACGACTTTTTTCTCTCCACACACCGCAAGTCGTGGATGGCCGGACTAAATCCGGCCATGACACGCTTAAGCCTCGATGTGCCAGCGTCGGCCTCTACGCCCAAACCGGCGCGAAGAAAATCGCCAGGTTGCACAGCAGTCCGGCCGACCAGACGATCGACCGCGCGGTCGGGCGGTTGGTCAGATACAGCAGCACGTAGACGATCCGGATCAGGATGAACGCGACCGCCAGCGCATTCACCACTCCCTGCGGCGCCGCCCGCATCTCCGCCAGGATCACCGACGCAGCGAAGAACGGGAACGCCTCATACCCGTTCAGGTGCGCCCCCTGCGCCCTTGCCCTCAGCCCCGGCTTGTAAAAGCCCGGGTCGCGCGGATTGGCGTTGTCGTATTCTCGTCCCCCGTCCAATTTGGCAGGGGCGATCGTGGCGATCGTGAGAACGACGGCCGCGAGCAGGCATAAGTCAGCGATGGTCACGGCCGCACTCTCCGGATTAATGTCAAAAGTCTAATCTACCAACAAGGCGGGGGGAGCAAGCCATGACACAGCGCTTCGATCTGATCATCCGCGATGCCAATGTTTTCAATGGCCTCGGTACGCCACGCGTACGCACCGACGTTGGCGTCACCGGCGACCGGATCGCCGCCATCGGCGACCTAGGGGGATCAAAGGCGGATCGGGAGGTGGATGCGGACGGGCTGGCGCTAGCCCCGGGGTTTATCGACGCGCACACCCACGACGACCGCGCCGTGCTGTGCGGCCCGGCCTGCATGCTGTGCAAGATGTCCCAGGGCGTCACCACGGTCGTCGTCGGCAACTGCGGCGTCTCGCTGTCGCCGGTGCGGATGACGTCGCGCCCGCCCCCGCCGCTGGACCTGATTGGCGACGCAAGCTGGTTCAGCTTCGGCAGCTTCGGCGAATACGCCGAACGGCTGAAGCGCGAGCCGCCACCGGTCAACACTTACGCCCTGATCGGCCACATGTCGCTGCGGATCGAGGCGATGAACGGCGACACCCAGCGCGCCGCCACCGCCCGTGAGGCGGCCTTCATGCAGTCGCGGCTGCTGCAGTCGCTGGTCGAGGGCGCCTCGGGCTTTTCCACGGGCCTGTATTACCCGCCCAACATGATGGCGCCGACGGATGAGGTGATCGCCGTGGCCGAAGCGCTGCGCGCCACCGGCGGGATGTACGTCACGCATATGCGCAACGAGGCCGACGATGTCCTGCAATCGATCGAGGAAAGCCTCAAAATCGGCCGCGCCGTCGGCGCCCCGGTGGTGATCAGCCACCACAAATGCACCATGCCGGAGAATTTCGGCCGCAGCACCGACACGCTTGCCCTGATCGAAAGCGCCGCCATCGGCCAGAAGGTGGATTTCGACGTCTATCCCTATGATGCCAGTTCCACCGTGCTGATGCCGCATCGCGTGCGGGAGGATGTGCCGGTGCAGATCACCTGGTCGGTGCCGCACCCGGACATGGCCGGCCGATCCCTGCACGGCATCGCTGCCGAGTGGAAGATGGGGCTGCGTGAGGCCGCGGAACGGCTGCTGCCCGCGGGCGGGATCTTCTTCCAGATGGATGAACCCGACGTGCAGCGCATCCTGTCGCACCACCTCGCGATGATCGGCAGCGACGGCCTGCCGCATGATGAGTTTCCGCATCCCCGGCTGTGGGGGACTTTCCCGCGCGTGCTGGGGCATTACAGCCGCGACCTCGGGCTGTTCAGCCTGGAGGAGGCGGTGCGCAAGATGACCGGCCATACCGCCGCGGTATTCGGCATGGTGGACCGCGGCGTCATCCGGGAGGGCGCTTACGCCGATATGGTGCTGTTCGATCCGGACCTGGTGAGCGATGCGGCCGATTATGACAACCCGCAGGCGGTTTCCCGGGGCATTCTGGAAACCTGGATCAATGGCCAATCCGCCTATGTGTTCGGCGACGGCGCCACCGAGGCGCGGGCCGGGCGGCTGATCACCCGGAACCAGGCGTGATGTCATGGAATTGCAACGCCATTCGGGCGTGACAGGGTTGGTGCGGGCGGGCTAACAGGGCGGCTGCGAACCCCCTCCCGCGAACAATCGGCTTCTGCGACATGTCAGCCACGAAATATCCCTCGATGGCCGCCGGATGGCGTCTGCCCAACCTCTGGGACGCCGTGGCGTTCGTGTGCGTCATCGGCGCGCTGATCGCGTTCGGCCATGTCGCTGAGGGCACGTTGAAGCGGATCGACGCGCCGGGGGCAACCGAGATCAGCCTCGATCCGTGGAACCTGCCGAATTACGCATTGCGCACCACGCTGCGGATGTTTGCGGCGCTGGGGGCGTCGCTGTTCTTTACGTTCACCTACGGCACCGCCGCGGCAAAAAGCCGGCGGGCGGCGCTGGTGCTGGTGCCGGTGCTGGATGTGCTGCAGTCGGTGCCGATCCTGGGGTTTCTGACGTTCACGGTGGTGTTCTTCATGAACCTGTTCCCCGGCCAGGTGCTGGGGCTGGAACTGGCGGCGATCTTCGCGATCTTCACCAGCCAGGCCTGGAATATGGCGTTCAGCATGTACCAGTCGCTGAAGACGGTGCCGGCGGATCTGGCGGAGTGCTCGACCAGCTTCCACCTGACCGGATGGCAGAAGTTCTGGAAGCTGGAGGTGCCGTTCGCGGCGCCCGGGCTGGTGTGGAACACAATGATGTCGATGTCGGGCGGCTGGTTTTTCGTCGTCGCATCCGAAGCCGTCACCGTCGGCGACAACAGTTGGAAGCTGCCGGGAATCGGGTCGTATGTCGCCCTGGCGCTGGAGCAGCGGGACATTGTCGCCGTCGGATGGGCGATCCTGGCGATGCTGCTGGTGATCCTGGCCTACGACCAGTTGCTGTTCCGCCCGCTGGTCGCCTGGTCGGCCAAGTTCCGGTTCGAGACGACCGCCGGCACGACTGCGTCCGATCCGTGGATGCTGCGGCTGATGCGGCGCACCCGGCTGCTGAAGCTGATTGGCGAGGCATTCGGCGACGCCGCGGCCTATCTCGGCAGCCTGCGGCTGTCGTTCACCGGTCTTCCCCGCGCACGTGGCAGGCAGGAGCCGTCGAGGCTGATTGACGCGGCCTGGATCGCGCTTCTGCTGGCCGTGCTGGCCTGGGCGGTGTGGCGTGTGCAGGGCTTTGCATCGCGCGAGTTGGCGTGGTCGGATGTCGAGCAGGCGGTGCTGCTGGGCCTGATCACGCTGGTCCGGGTTGTCGTGCTGATGATCATAGCCAGCTTGATCTGGGTGCCGATCGGCGTTTGGCTCGGGCTGCGGCCGGTTTGGGCGCGGCGGGCGCAGCCGGTGGCGCAGTTCCTGGCGGCGTTTCCGGCCAACCTGCTGTTTCCGCCGGTCGTCTTGTTCATCGTGTATTTCCATCTGAGTCCCGATATCTGGCTGACGCCGCTGATGGTGTTGGGAACGCAGTGGTACATCCTGTTCAACGTGGTGGCCGGAGCCGCCGCCTTCCCGGGCGACCTGAAGGAAGTGGCCGCCAATTTCCGCATCGGCGGCTGGCTGTGGTGGCGGAAAGTGATCATTCCGGGGATTTTCCCATACTATGTCACCGGGGCGATCACCGCATCCGGCGGGTCGTGGAATGCGGCGATCGTGGCCGAGGTGGCGTCCTGGGGCGATACCAAGCTTCAGGCGCACGGGTTGGGTGCCTATATCGCCGACGCGACGGATCGCGGCGACATGCCGCGGGTTATCCTGGGCGTGGTGGTGATGTCCGCGTTTGTCGTGCTGTTCAACCGCTTGCTCTGGCGCCCCATGTATGCGTACGCGCAGCGGCGCCTGACCCTGGCCTGAGGATACGATCATGGATACAGCCGTCGATGTCCGCCCCCTCCTGATCGATGTGAAGGGCTGCCGGCAGGCCTACCACAAGGAGGCCAACGCCGATCTGGTGGTGCTGGACGATGTGAATTTGACGCTGCATGAGGGCGAGATTGTTGCGCTGCTTGGGCGATCCGGGTCGGGCAAATCGACATTGCTGCGGATCGTTTCGGGATTGCTAAAGCCGACCGCCGGGAGTGTGACGTGGCGGGGGGTGCCGTTGTCTGGGCCGACGGATGGCGTGGCGATGGTGTTCCAGAGCTTCGCGCTGTTTCCCTGGCTGACTGTGCAGGAGAACGTCGAACTCGGCCTGGAAGCCCGCGGCGTTCCCCGTGCCGAGCGCGAACGCCGCGCCGAGGGCGCGATCGACATGATCGGCCTGGGCGGGTTCGAGAACGCCTATCCGAAGGAGCTGTCGGGCGGGATGCGGCAGCGCGTCGGTCTGGCGCGGGCTTTGGTGGTGCATCCGGACCTGCTGCTGATGGATGAGCCGTTCAGCGCACTGGACGTGCTGACGGCGGAAACGCTGCGCACCGACCTGATCGATTTGTGGATGGACGGCAAGCTGCCGGTCAAGTCGGTGCTGATGGTGACTCACAACATCGAGGAGGCGGTGCTGATGTGCGACCGCATCCTGGTGTTTTCGTCCAACCCCGGGCGGGTGGCGCATGAGCTGAAAGTGCCGTTCCCGCATCCTCGGAACCGCCTGGACCCGGCGTTCCGGCAGTTGGTGGACGACATCTACGGGATCATGACGCGGCGGAAGCCGGTGGAGCCTCGGTTGCCGACGGCCCCGGCGCCCTCGCCGCTGGCGACGCCGCTGCAGTCGGTGGGAACGAACGTGATGTCGGGGTTGATGGAGACCCTGGCGGCGGAGCCTTACAACGGGCGGGCGGACTTGCCGGCGCTGGCGGGGGCGTTGCAGTACGAGGTGGACGATATCCTGCCGCTGGGCGAGACGCTGCAGTTGCTGGGGTTCGCGGTACTGGAGGAAGGCGATATTCTGCTGACCGACGCCGGGCGGAGTTTCGTCAACAGCGACACGGATGACCGGAAGAAGATATTTGGGGAGGCGCTGCGGCAGCATGTGCCACTGGTGAACATGATCCGGCAGGTGCTGGATGAGCGCTGGAACCACCGGGCCTCGGCGGTTCGTTTCAGGGATGAACTGGAAGATCATATGTCCGCCAGTTACGCGGCGGATACGTTACGGACGGTGATCGGGTGGGGACGGTACGCGGAGCTGTTCAGTTATGATGAGGAGGCTGAGCAGTTCAGTTTGGAGGATATTGAGTAGGGGGCGATAAGTTCGACCCGTTGGCGGGATCAAGGGGAGAGAAGTCTCTGTTCAGGAGTGGCCGGCTGTCGGTGTGCCCTTGTGTCATGGCCGGACTTGGTCCGGCCATCCACGACTTCGCTTTCTGAACCCACAGGTCGGAGCCAGCCTGCCCTGAATGATGTTGCCCGTCACGATTCGGTTGACCAACGTCAGATCATGTGTATGATACACACATGAAGAGTGCGGACCTCATCAAGGAGTTTAAAACCGCAGGTTGGACCCTGGACCGCATCCGAGGTTCACACCATGTTTTCAGGCATCCAACGCGCCCCGGAATTGTCGTCGTTCCCCATCCGAAGAAGGACTTGGGTATCGGGTTGGTCGCTGCGATTCGCAAACAGGCGGGATTGTAGGAGGTGACCATGCGCTATCCGATCGCGATCGAAATCGGCACCGACACAGCAGCCTACGGCGTTGTCGTGCCCGACCTGCCCGGCTGCTTCTCGGCCGGCGATACGCTGGATGAAGCCATAACGGGTGCCGAGGAGGCTGCCGCCGCGTGGATCGATGCGACACTCGATGCCGGCGAGGCTATTCCCGCGGCGTCTTCTATCGAGGCCATAACGGCGAAACCGGACTTTGCCGGATGGGCGTTCGGCGTCATTGCGGTGGACCCCGCCGCGTTCGATGGGACCGTCGAGCGGGTGAACATCACCCTGCCGCGCCGGGTTTTACTGCGTCTCGATGCGCAGGCACACGCGGCAGGGGAAAGCCGGTCGGGCTATATTGCCCATCTGACGATGACGGTGCCTGACGCGTCCGGTCATGCAGTTCGGCTCGAACGAAGAGACTCAAAGAGCTGACTGCATATCCGTCTTCGAGAAGTCGTTGCCAACGAATAGTAGTGGGCACTTGCGGGCTTGCGCCAACGCGTAGGCGAAACAGTCGCCGTAGTTCAGGCCAGCCGGGTGGACGCCCTTGCCCCATCGGTTGTAGGCATCGGCCACGCGCACGGCATCGGCCTCGATCAAGGGTATCACCTCCATGCCCGCCCCGGCGATGAGGCGGTGCATCTCTGCCGCCAGTCCCTTCCGGGAGGCTACGATCAGAGCCTCAGCCAGGGTGGCGGCTGAAATCAGGATGTGGGTCTCGACTGCCATGGCTTCGGCGCAGGCCGGACCGCGTGCTTCACCCGCTGCAATGGCGAACAAGGCGGACGTATCGACAACGATCAACCCGGAAGCCCCTGATCGTCATACAGGAAATCCTGGCTGCGTGCCGCATCCTCATCCGCAGCCTTTGTGCGCCCGCTTTGCATGATGTCGGCGAACAAGGCCCGCTTTTCAGCGGTCCCGGGGATGCGCCGGACGGGCACCAGGCGCGTCACCGGGTGCCCGTGCCGCGTCAGCACGATGTCCTCGCCGGCTTCGGCACGCCGCACCAGGTCGGTCAGTTGCGCTTTGGCGTCGCTGATGGGGATATTCATGCCGGAACCTCCTGAGGTTTGGACTATCATCATGGTCCAATCGAAGCAATCGCTCAGCTCTGTTGAAGCGGCGGCAAGGCAGTCCCGACTTCTTCACGTGGGTCGGGAACGCGGTTAGGTCATTCTTTCATCTCTCTCATAACTTGCTCAACCATCGCCCTTCTTTCACAAGCGCTTCTAGAGCGTGCCTCAGATCGTTGGGTAGGTTGGCGGCAATCGCCTCTACCTGTGCTTCCGCCGCGGCAAGCGTTGCCCCTGCCCGTTGCACCAGTAACGATCGCGTCGCAAAATCCGATGAAACTGCCCCGGATAGAAATACAGCGACAGTTCCAGCCGTTGCGAGCAACAGATTCTTTGCACTGCCAACCGCTCGATTGCCGGCCTTCTGGCCTTGATAATCTTGTTCATCGGCGGTTTCGGCAAGCATCTCGATCTCTGCTGAGTCTTGTTCAGAGATGATTTGCTGCTCTCGAGCAATACGCGTGAAGTCGCGGGCTGGTTGGAATAGGTCCGCCCGTACCAGAGCTTTACCAGCTTCGTCATCCCAGGCCGCGACGGTGGGAAACCCTCGCAGCCAAGGGGCCGCCATCTGCACTACGTCGGTAAGCAAGCCGTGGATGTCAGGAGCGAGCGGATCGTCCAATGAGGCGGTGTCGCGTTGCACGCGGATATCAGTTTCGAGAAACCGTCCGAGTCGTAGCATCGCGGCATAGATCTCCCCAAGGCGGCTCGGCAAAGTCAGCGGGTCGGCAGCTAGCAGAGAATGCATAAGTTTGGCGGTTAGTGACACTCGTCCCCATGTGCGCGAATTTGAGATCCGCCCGGCAATGTCGGCTAACTCCGCAGCGGCGTCGCAGATCGCGGCCTGCAACTGCTGACGTAAAGGATCGGTAGCAGCATTCCGGTCCGTCTGCTTTGTTGCCCGATCTATGGCAAACTGGTCATCCTTAACGGCCCACCGTGAACCGGCGGCGTCCGATTCCGCGGATGCCATTGTCGTATATCGGTCGATCAGCTGGCGGCGTTGCCAAGCGTCGTAGATCGCGCGTGCGCAGTCGCCAGCACTGGCGACTCCGACCATGGCGGTAAGAAGGTGGGTCAAGTACGCGGTGCCACCGACTTCATCAAGGATGCCGGCGTATTCAAGCTCGGCCTTTAGCGTGACGGCGTCGGCTAGCTGCCCGGCCTCTATCCGGCGCGCAAGTGCCTGATATATGCGGCCGTGGATCCGGTCAGCGAAATGCTCAGGCGCAACAATCGTTGAGACCCGCTCGTAGGCTTTGTTATTAGCGAGCAGGGCGCCAAGCAGCCCTTGCTCCGCCTGAAGATTGGACGGACGGACCGCCGCCCCGCCATGAATGGCGGTCTCGAACGTCGCCGCCACGATTTGCGGATAGTCCGGGTTGGGGTTCGGCCGGCGGATCAGCGCCTCCACCCGGCGCGTGTAGTCGTCGAACCCGCACCTTGTCGCCTTCGCGTATGCCGCCGCCTGGTCCAGCGCCAGCGGCAGGCAGCCGAGTTCCCGCGCCAGCCGCCCTGCCCCCGCCGCATCCTCACGCCCCGCGCGGCGTTGCAGCAGCGCGACCGCCTCATCCAGCGGCATCTCCGCCACCGGCAGCGCCGCCGCAGAACGCACCCAGTCCGGATTGCGCGAGGTCACCAGCACCGAAGCACCGCGCGCCGGCAGCAGCCCGGTCAAAGCCTCCGGCCCGGGCGCGTTGTCGTAGACCAGCAGGAACCGGCCGCGGCGCTTCTCGATCTCCCGCAGCGCGCCCATCGCCGCCTGCTCCGTCGGCGTATCCGGCGGCAGACGCGGGTCCATCGCCCGCGCCAGCTCGGCCAGCCCCGCCATCGTCCCCAGTCTGTCGGCTGCGATGATCCACCAGACGGAGTCGAACCCGTCCCCATGCCGCGCGACATACTCCCTTGCCAGCGAGGTCTTGCCGACGCCGCCCAGCCCATGCACCGCCGCCTGAGTCAGCGCCGCCGTGCCGTCCACCACCGACAACGCCGCATGCAGATCCGCCAGCAAAGCGCCGCGCCCGGTGAACAGCCGGTTCTCCAGCGGCATGGCGCCACCGAACAGCCGCGGCACCGGACGGGAAGCGGGCGCACGACCCTCCGCCACCGCCAGGATGATGTCCCGCCGCTTCGCCCGGTCATCCTCGCTGAACAGGTCGCCGAAGGTGGCGCTGTGCAGCAGGCCCCCTGGCACCCCGGAGTCGCAGCGCAGCACGCCGATGCGGCGCCGCCCGTCGCTGACCGCGACGGCGGCGAGGAAGTTATGAAACTCCGACCGCGTCCAGAAACTGTCGTGGTAATCGGCGGTGTGCAGGATCAGCAAATGGCGGCACTGCTTCAGCGCGTCGTCGATGTCGCCGACGAACTGGCCGGAGGCGGCGAAGTCGTAGTCCTGAACACGGACCTTATACCCGGCGGCCTCCAGCACATCGGCGGCCTCCTTCGCCAGCCCGGCGGCGGTGCCGCGGCGGGAGATGAAGTAGTCGAAGCTGAAGTCGCCGCCGTCCATCCGAGGACCCGTCTGCCGGAACAGTTCCCATCGTGCATCGTACGGCGTGGCCGCACAAGCCGATGCGGCCCTCGATACCGGACCGCATACCCATCGACCCGGCGCGCCCGTGTCCCCCGGCGAAACCTTCTTCGACTGGTTCAGCCTGCAGCCACGAGCGGCGCGGACTCGAAGTGAAGCCATTCCCTGGCCGGGGGCTATTTCGGCAGGAATCCGGTGGAAATCCAAGGCACCGCGGCGATCAGCAGCAATCCCAGCACCAGCACCCCGAGATACGGCCAGATGCGCAACAACGCCGCATCGGGATTGACCCGGCCGATGGTGCAGGCGGCGTAGTAGCCCAGCCCGAACGGCGGTGCGAACAGCCCCACGCCCATCGCCAGGATGACCACCATCGCGTAGTGCACCTCGTTCACCCCAAGCTGCCGCGCGATCGGGAACAGCAGCGGACCGAACAGCACCATCGCCGGGATGCCCTCCAGCACGCTGCCCAGCACGATGAACGCCAGGATGGAGATGCCCAGGAAGCCCCACGAACCGCCCGGCACCGCCGCCATTGTCGCGGCCAGGTTGTGCGAGAAACCGGACTGCGTCAGCGCCCACGCCATGCAGTTCGCAGCGCCGATGATGAACAGGATCGCACCGGACAAAGACGCCGTCTCGACCAGCATCGGATAAATCCGCCGCCAGTCGAAGCGGCGATAGATCAGCAGGCCGGCGAGCACGGTATAGGCGATCCCGATGGTGGACACCTCCGTCGCGGTGGCGATCCCATTGATCACGGCGAAGCGGATCAGGGCCGGCAGCAGCAGGGCAGGCAGCGCGATCAGCAGGGTCCACATCACGGTGCGGGCGGAGGCGCGCTTGACGCCGCGCAGGTCCTCGGCCCCGGTGCGCTGGCGTGCCAGGATGGCCAACCCGATGGCCAGCACCACGCCCGGCAGCAGGCCGCCGGTGAACAGCGCGGCGATCGACACGCCGGTGACCGAACCGATGGCGATCAGGACCAGCGAGGGCGGGATCGTCTCCGCCATCGCCCCGGCGCCGGCCAGCAGGGAGACCATCTCGCCATCGGCCAGGCCGCGCTTTCTCATCTCCGGGAACAGCACCGGAGCGACCGCCGCCATGTCGGCGGTCTTCGAACCGGAAATGCCCGAAACCAGCAGCATCGCGCCCAGCAGCACGTATTGCAGGCCACCTCGCACATGGCCAATCAGCGAGGCGAGGAACGCCACCATCGCTTTGGCCATGCCCGTCATCTCGACCAGGGCACCCAGCAGGACGAACAGCGGCACGGCGAGCAGGATCAGCGAACTCATGCCCTCATCCATGCGGCCCGGCAGCACCTGCAACGGGGTGTGCGTCGTGCACAGCAGATACGCCACCGTGGCAAGCCCGAAAGCGAAGGCGATCGGCACCCCGATCAGCACGCCCGCACCCAGCAGCAGCACAAAGAAAACGATCAGGTTCCAGTTGCCGAGATGCGCCAGCGCCGGCGCGCCCAACCACAAGACGACAGCCAGCACCGCCAGCACCGCCGCGACACCGGCGACATCGCGCAGGCGGTGCTGGGCCAGCCGCAGCAGAGAAATCGCCATCATCAACCCAAAGCCGATCGGCATGGCAGCGGCACGCACCGCGTCCGACCAACCCAGGGCGGGCGTTTCGATGAAGGACTGATCCGTCATGTAGTCCAGCGCCGGGCTGATCAGGAAGGCCAGCAGCAGCAGCGGCGTCAGCACCGCCAGGCATTCGGCGGGGCCCCGCCACCGCTCCGGCAGGCGTGCGGCGATCGTGGACAGCCGCATATGCTCGCCCTTCGACAGCGCCAGCACCGAACCCAGCATGGCCAGCCAGAGAAAGACCATCGAGGCAAGCTCGTCGCTCCACACCAGCGGACTGTTCAGGCCGAACCGGGCGATGACGCCGGTGAGGAGGATGCCGACCTCGACCAGCACCGCCACCGCGGCGACGGCGCCGACGATGCGGACCAGCCACCGCTCGACCTGCGCCATAAAGCGGCGCGCCGCGGTTGTGTCGCGATCGGCATCGGTTCCCGCCGCTGCAAAGGTCGGGGTCATGCCAGCGCCCCCGTCGAAGCCTCCAGCAACGACCATGCCTGTTCGCCGAACTTGGCGCGCCAGTCCTTGTAGAAGCTGGTCTTGCGCAGCGCATCGCGGAAGCTGATCCGGTCCACGTCGTTAAACGCCAGTCCTTTGGCGGTCAGAACCTGGCGCAGACTCTCGCTGAGCTTCGCGACGTCCGCGCGCTGGTCCATGGCGGATTTGTCGAACTCCTGCGTGACGATCGCGCGCAGGTCTTCCGGCAGCGTCTGCCACGCCCGGCGATTGCCCAGCAGCCAGTAGCCGTCCCAGACATGGCCGGTCATACTGCAGTATTTCTGCACTTAGTACAGGCGCGTGGTGGCGATGATGGCGAGCGGATTCTCCTGGCCCTCGACAATATGCGTCTGCAACGCCGAATACAGTTCGCTGAAGTTGATCGGCGTCGGCCCGGCGCCGAGCGCGGTGAACAGCGAGGTCAGGATCGGTGCGGGCGGGACACGAATCTTGAAACCCTTCAGGTCGTCCGGGGTCGCGATCGGCCGGGTGGACGTGGTGATGTTGCGGAATCCGTTGTCCTGCGCCTTGCAGACGGAAATGATGCCGCTCTTGGTTATTTGGGCCCGAACATAGTCGCCGAGACCGCCATCCATCGCCTTCCATACCGCGTCGTAATCGGTAAAGGCGAAGCCGACATTGGGAATGCTCGCGGCCGGGACCAGCGTCGCCAGGATGGAGGTTGACAGATTGAAGAACTCGACGCCCCCACTGCGCACCTGGGACAGCAGATCGGTGTCGGAACCAAGCTGGTTGGCAGGAAAAAGCTTGATTTCAACACGGCCTTTGGTGGCCTCACGGATGCGGTCGATGGCTTCCTGCGCCCGGGTATTGATCGGATGCGTCGGGTCCTGGCCGGTCGCCATCTTGTAGTTGAAGTCGGCCGCGAAAGCCGGGCGGCGCAGAGTGCCGATCAACGGCAGAGCGGCGCCCGCGGCAACGATGCTGCGTCGTGTGAAACCTTTGCTGGTCATTGTTTCTCTCCCAAACTATGGTTGTTACGGCGGCGACTGGCCGTTCAGTGCGAAGTAGCTGCGAATAACCTGGCTGTCGTCCGCCGCGCCGTCACCGCGGCCCGACGTGGCAAGGAAAAGCTGGTGCGCCAGTGCGGCGAAGGGCAACGCCGCCTTGGTCTCGCGTCCGGCCTCCAGCACGATGCCAAGGTCCTTGACGAAGATGTCCACCGCGCTGGTGACCTCCGGGTTCGCCTGGAGCATGCGCGGGCCGCGATCCTGCAGCATCCAACTGGACGCCGAAGAGCCGCTTAGAATGCGGAGCATCACGTTCCGGTCCACGCCGACGCGGGCGGCGAGCGAGAATGCCTCCGCGACAACGGCGATGTGCACACCGCAGAGCAACTGGTTGACGGTCTTGACCACAGCGCCCTGTCCCGGACGCTCCCCGACATGGAAGATCTTGTCACCGAGCGCCTCCAGCACCGGTTTCGCGGCGGCGAAGGTGGCGGACGGACCGGCCGCCATGATCGTCAGAGACGCACCTTTGGCCCCGGCCACGCCGCCGGAAACCGGCGAGTCTAGAAAGCGCCGGCCGGCCGCCAATACCCGCTCGGACAAGTGCTCCACCGAACCCGGCGGGCAGGTGGCCATCAGGGCGACGATGCCGCCCTGTGGCAGCGCTTCCAACGCTCCACCGGCGAACAGCACCTGTTCCGCCTGCGCGGCATTCACCACCATCAACACCAACAGCCCGGCGCCGCTGGCCGCCTCGCGGGCGGAGGCAGCAGCCGAACCACCCGCTGCGACGAGCGCCACGGACGCCTCCCGCCGCATGTCGAAGCCGCGGACGTAAAAGCCGCGCGCGACGAGGTTGCGCGCCATTGGCAATCCCATCGCACCGAGACCGACGAAGCCGACGGTCGTCATGCCGCCAGCCACCGTTTGATGCTCTTCGACATCGCCGCCGTCGAGATCCCGTAGCGATCGTGCAACGTCGGCAGCGCCCCGGCGTCGAGGAACTCGTCGGGCAAGCCGATCTGACGGAAGGCGGGCGTGACGCCGGCACGCAGCAGGACACCGGCAACGGCTTCGCCCAGGCCGCCGATGACGGTGTGGTTTTCCGCGACGATCACCATGCGCCCGGTCTTGGAGGCCTCGCGGATAATCGTTGCTTCGTCGAGCGGCTTGATCGTCGGCACATGCAGCACGCCGGCATCGATCCGTTGCGCCTTCAGACTCTCGACAGCCTCCAGCGCCCGCATCGTCATGAAGCCGGACGATATGATCAGCGCATCCGCGCCGCCGCGCAACAACTTCGCCTTGCCCAGCTCAAACTTGTAGTCATACTCATCAAGAACGATCGGCACATTGCCGCGCAGCAGGCGCATATAGACGGGCCCGCTGTGCGCGGCGATGGCCGGCACGGCCTGCTCGATGTCGAGTGCATCGCAGGGATCGACGATGGTCAGGTTCGGCATGCCGCGGAAGATCGCGATATCTTCAGTGGCCTGATGGCTCGGTCCATACCCGGTGGTCAGCCCGGGCAGCGCGCAGACGACCTTGACGTTCAGGTTCTCCTCGGCGATCGCAAGACAAATGAAGTCATAGGCACGCCGGGCGGCGAACACCGCATAGGTGGTGGCGAACGGCATGAACCCCTCGCGCGCCAGTCCGGCGGCAGTGCACATCAGAAGCTGTTCCGACATGCCCATCTGGTAGAATCGGTCTGGATGCGCCTTGGCGAATATGTGCAGGTCGGTGTACTTGCTCAGGTCGGCAGACAGACCGAGAAGGTCGGGCCGGGTTTCCGCCAGCGCCAGCAACGCCTGGCCGAACGGCGCCGGTTTCGTGCGCTGCCCCGGTGCGGCGAGCGAGGCAATCATCGCCGATGTGGTCAGGCGCGAGGCGCCGCCCTGGCCGCCTTCCCCCTGCTCCGTCAGCCGAACCGGCCGCGCGTATTTGTTTCGCATCATGCGGTCCTCCCTTCCTCAAGTACAGCCAGCGCCTGTTGCCATTCATCCGCATCGACGCGCAGGAAGTGATTGCGCTCCCGTTGTTCGAGGAAAGGCACGCCCTTGGCCATCCTGGTGTCGCAGATGATGACGCGCGGCATCGGCTCACGTAGCGACCGCGCCGCGTCGAAAGCACTGACCAACGCACCGATGTCGTTGCCGTTGACCCGTTGCGCATGCCAGCCGAACGCGGTGAATCTGTCGGCCAGGTGCTCCAGTCCTCCGGTGACCTCGGACGACGGGCCGTCCGCCTGCTGGTTGTTGACGTCGATAATGCCAATCAGGTTGTCCAGCTTCCAATGGCCGGCGCCGGATGCGCCTTCCCAGACCGCGCCCTCGCCGCATTCGCCGTCCGAGAACAGGCAATAGACGAATGCGTCCGACTTCTTGCGCTTGAGTCCGAGGGCATAGCCAACCCCAATCGCCAGACCCTGGCCGAGCGAGCCACCGCTGATTTCCATTCCGGGCGTGTAGCTGGCCATACCCGACATCGGCAGGCGGCTGTCATCCGATCCGTAGGTTTCGAGCTCGTCTTCGGGGATGATGCCGGCCTCGATCATCGCCGAATATGCTGCGATAGCGTAATGGCCGATCGATAGGAGGAAGCGGTCGCGGCCTTCCCATTCCGGATCGTCCGGGTGGTAGCGCATGGCGTGAAAGTAGGCGACGGCCAGCACATCCGCGACGCCCAGGGCCTGGGCGATGTAGCCCTGGCCCTGCACTTCGCCCATGCGCAATGCATTGCGCCTGATGCGATAGGCGCGTTCGGCCAGGCTTGGCGCATTGACGCGCGAAGGTGAGGCTTCCATTCTTTAATCTCCCTAGGTTTTCTATCGGTTCCCCGGCCTCGCCACCCCGTCATGCCGACGGTGCTCGGCCGGTCCCCCGTGTCGTGGCCGGGCTTGGCCCGGCCATCCACGACTTTGACCGGACAAACGACCGCAAGTCGTGGGTGGCCGGACTAAATCCGGCCATGACACGGGGCGCATGGGTCTGCCTTTGATCAGTGGATCAGCATGCCGCCGTTGACGTCGATGACCGCGCCGGTGATGTACGAAGACAGGTCGGAGGCGAGGAACAGGTAAGCGCCGGCGACATCCTCGGCATTGCCAAGCCGGTTGAGCGGGATGCCCTTGGTGATTTCCGCCCGCAATTCGTCGGTCAGTTTGCCGCCGGTGATGTCGGTCTGGATCATGCCGGGGGTGACGCAGTTGATGCGGACATTGTCGGGGCCGAGTTCCCGCGCCATCGCCTTGGCGAGGCCGAGCACCCCGGCCTTGGCTGCCGAATAATGCGGGCCGCCGAAAATGCCGCCGCCGCGCTGGGCGGAGACCGACGACATGCAGACGATGGAGCCCTGCCTACGCTCCCGCATGTGCGGCACGAACGCCTGGCTGAGGTAGAAAACGCCGCCCAGATTGACGTCCAGCACCTTATTCCAGTTCTCCGTCGAAATGTCCATGAACTTCAGCGGCTGGGTGATGCCGGCATTGGCGAGCAGGATATCGGCCTTGCCGAAAGCCTCCAGCACCGCCCGCGCCGCGTCCCGGCAACTCTGCCGATCGGCAACGTTGCAAATAAAACCGCGATGCTGGGGACCGAGTTCCGCGGCGGCTCGTTGCGCGCCCGCTTCGTCAAGATCAAGAATAGCGACTGTAGCCCCGTGTTGAGCAAAAAGCTTCGCGGTCGCGAGACCAATGCCGCGAGGACTGGCGGCCCCGGAAATGACGGCGACTTTGTCTTTAAGAAGCATGCTGTTTCCTCCTGCTTGTCTGTTGCTATCGGGTTTGCCGCAGCCACGGGTTGACGACAAGCGAGAAATTTGCACCTATGGGAGACCTGAGTTCATCATTCGCCAATGTCCCGCTATCTGCCGCTTTCGGCGCTGCGCGCCTTTGAATCGGTGACGCGGACCGGCTCGTTTCGGGCCGCCGCCGCGGACCTGAGCCTGACACCGAGCGCGGTCAGCCACGCAATCCGCGGGTTGGAGCAGATGCTGGGCACGACGCTGTTCGTGCGCGACGGCCGCTCGATCCGGCTGACCGGCGAGGGCGAAACGCTGATGCATCACGTCGAACGCGGCTTCGGCGAATTGCAGCTTGGTATCGGCAACATCTCGGCGCACGGGCCGCGGTTTCTGCGGCTGCACTGCGCGCCGAGCTTCGCTGCACAGTGGCTGGTGCCACGCCTGCGCAAGCTGCTGGTCGAAACGAACCGACTGGAAGTACGTATCGTTGCCGACACCAACTACACCCGCTTCGTTGATGACAGGTTCGATGCGGACATCGTCTATGGCGCATCGCCGTCGTACCTCTATGGCACGTCGGGACAACAGGGTGTCGTGGTCCTGCCGCTCGGGACCGAAGTGGTAACCCCGCTCTGTGCGCCTGAACTGGCAGCCCGGATCCGTACCGCGCAGAGTCTGCTGAGCGAGACGCTCATCGAGAGCGAGGTCAAAAAAGTGCGCTGGCCGACGTGGTTTTCAGCGAACGGCTTGCTCGCGCCTGAGCCGCACGGCCCCCGGTTCGACCGCAGCTTTCTATCCTTGAGCGCGGCGGCCGACGGACTCGGCGTTGCACTCGAATCAATGCTGCTGGCTGAGCGCGAGCTGGCATCCGGGCGGCTCGTGCGGCCGCTCAAGGGGATCTGCGAGGACGTCACCTATACCGGCCATTGGTTGGTGTTCCCGCGGGCGAAACGTTATTCGAAGTCGATCGTCGAGTTCGTCGATTGGCTGGCCAGAGAACTTAAGATCAGTATCGATTTTGCCCGGCTCGATGCCGAAGCCACCCTTACTTCAGGCGGCGGCGCGGACGCCGTTTTCGGTGCACGAGCCTTATAGCGACGGGATCACCGGAAAATCGACCGCACCAGCGCCCGCGTCTCCGGCAAAACCTTCATCGGCTGGTGCCCCGGCATCAGCCGGCCATTGGCGTGCATGATCTCCACCAGATCGGCATAGGCGGACACATTGCACCACTCCATCGCCGCGCGGTGGCCGATCTTGCGCTTTTCCAGGCGTTCCAGCACGTCGGCGACCGAACAGCCTTTCAGGTCCTCGTTCACCATCCCCACCTCCCGCGCAATTTCGTAATCCGCCGAGCCGGCCGCGCCAACCGTCTCACACCAGTCAGCCGCGACGGCGACTCTCCGGCCGCGCCGCCTCGTCATGCCGACGAAGGTCGGCATCCACGCCTTTCACTTGCGTGAACACAGGCGTGGATGGCGGGCCTGCGCCCGCCATGACGTTGGAGGCGGCCGAGCCTATGTGTCAAACTCAAAGCGGATTGGTATCATCCCCGATCAACCCTCCTTGCCCCCGGGCCGCGCCCCCGCTATCTGCTGCCGCATGAGTTGGCTCACCGAATACGTCCGCCCCAAGATCCGCACCCTGTTCACCCGCTCGTCGGTGCCGGACAACCTCTGGCACCAGTGCCCGGCCTGCCAGCAGATGATCTTCCACCGCGATCTGACCGCCAGCCTCAAGGTGTGCAGCAACTGCGGCCACCACATGCGGACCAGTTCGACCGAGCGGCTGGAATGGACGTTCGACGCCGATGCCTTCACCCGCATCGAACTCCCCAAGCCCGTCGCCGATCCCCTCAAATTCCGCGACACCAAGCGCTACGCCGATCGGCTGAAGGAGGCGCGGGAGCTCAACCAGATGGATGACGCCATCGCCGTGGCGCACGGCGCCATCGACGGCGAGAAAGCCGTCGTCGCAGTCATGGAGTTCGGCTTCATCGGCGGCTCCATGGGCGCCGGAGTGGGTGACGCCATCGTCGCCGCCGCTCGCCTCGCGGTGCTGCAGCAGGTGCCGCTGATCGTCTTCACGGCCTCCGGCGGCGCGCGCATGCAAGAGGGTGCCGTCAGCCTGATGCAGATGCCGCGCACCGTCATCGCCACCCGCCTGGTGAAGGACGCCGGCCTGCCCTTCATCGTCGTGCTGACCGATCCGACGACCGGCGGCGTCACCGCCAGTTTCGCTATGCTCGGCGACATCCAGATCGCCGAACCCGGCGCCATGATCGGCTTTGCCGGCGCCCGCGTCATCGAACAGACCGTGCGCGAAATCCTGCCCGAGGGCTTCCAGCGCGCCGAATACCTTTTGGAGCATGGCATCATCGACATGGTGGTCAAGCGCAGCGACCTGAAAGCCACCCTCGCCCGCATCATCAGCCTGCTGAGCGTGAAGGACATTCAGGCGGCCGCGTGACAGACGCCATCGACCAGATCGCCGCCCGCCTCGAGCGACTGCATCCAAGGCTGATCGACCTCAGCCTGGACCGCCTGCGCGATTTGCTGGCCAGCCTGGGACACCCGGAGAAGCGCCTGCCGCCGGTGATCCATGTCGCCGGCACCAACGGCAAGGGCAGCACCTGCGCCTTCATCCGCGCGATGGCGGAGGCGGCCGGACAGCGCGTGCATGTCTACACCTCCCCGCATCTGGTGCAGTTCAACGAACGCATCCGCATCGCCGGCCGCCTGGTCGAGCAGGACCGCCTGATCGCCGCGATGGAACGGATCGAGCGTGTCAACAACAACGCGCCGATAACCGTGTTCGAGGTGATCACCGCCACCGCCTTCGACCTGTTTGCGGCAACACAAGCCGACATCTGCGTCCTGGAGGTCGGGCTTGGCGGCCGCGGCGACGCCACCAACGTCATCGATGCGCCGGCCGCCTGCGCGATCACCTCGATCTCGCTCGATCACCGCGAACTGCTGGGTTCGGCGGTGGAGACCATCGCCGGGGAGAAGGCGGGGATCATGAAGCCCGGCGTGCCGGTCGCCATCGGCGCGCAAACGCCGGAGGTGACGCGCATTCTGTTGGATCGCGCCCAAGACGTCGAAGCGCCGGTGCTGCTGCGCGGCCGGGACTGGGACATAGCGGCGGCCGCGTCCGGCCTGTCCTACAGCGACCGGAGCGGGACGATCGAGCTGCCGGCCCCGTCGCTGCCCGGCCTGTTCCAGCACGACAACGCCGGTATCGCCATCACCGCCCTGCGCGCTGCCCGCCTGCCGCACCACCCGGCCGGAGTCGCCGCGACGGAGTGGCCCGCCCGGCTGCAGCGCCTGGACGGCCATCTCGCCCGCCTGCTGCCGCCGGACTGGGAACTCTGGCTCGACGGCGGCCACAACCCGGGCGCCGGCATCGTCCTCGCCGAACATCTCCGCGGCTGGGCCGATCGGCCGGTGCATCTGGTGGTGGGGATGAAGCAGGCGAAGGATTCGACGGAGTTTTTGCGGCCGCTGCTGCCTCTGGCCGCGACTGTCTGGGCGGTGCGGGAGCCGAACCAGCACGCCGCCCTGCCGGTGGAGGCGATCGTCGCGGCCTCCGGCGGTGTCGCCCGGCCGGGACCGCGCGTGGCGGATGCGCTGCGTGCGATTCCCCGGACTGGCGAACCGGCCCGCGTGCTGATCTGCGGCAGCCTCTATTTGGCGGGCGAAATCCTGAAGCTTGACGCCGGCTAAAGCGCCATGGCAAGGGGCGGCGTGCGCTCCTGGCCGGGCGCCTGGACCGAAATCGTCACCTTCTGCCCGAGACCCTTCAGCACCTGCAGAAGCCGCCAGACCGAGAAGCCGGAGACCGTGCCGTTGACGATCCGGGACACGTCAGGCTGTTTCAGCCCGGTGCGATCGCAGACGTCAGTCTGCCGCAGGCCCTGGTCTTCGATCAGCAGCGCAATCCGGTTCGCCAGGTAGAACTTCACCCGGGCCTCGTCCGCATCGGCGTAGCCGCGGTCCCGCAGGAAGTCGCCACTGCCGACAACGGGGGCGGTGTTTTCCAATGGATCGTCGTGCCAGTTTTCAGTCATGCCACTTGCCTTCATCGCAATCGTTGTCACCAGGCCAAATCGCCGCTTAGACCATTGTCCGTGCCTTGCCGCACCATCAGCCGCTCCTCCGCCCGCCGCCGCAGGGCCAGCCGGTTCTCAAGGTAGTGGTGGTCAGCCTTCTGTTTCCGCGCCACCAGACGATCGATCTGCCAGCGCGGCATGTCGCTGTCCCGCGGCGACTTCTTGATGCCGGCGTCAAGGATGTAGATCGCTTCCGCATACTCCGCCGCGAAGTAAACCCGATACGTGTCGTCATCGTAGAAGATCCGGATCTCCGAGATCCCGAACAACGAACCCCGCAAATCCCGCACTTGTTTCGCCGGCAACCTGCCGCCGTTCTGTAAAACCGTCGTCCTGGCATCCGCCGCCTCCCGCACGTCGGGTGGCAGGGCGCCGTAATCCCGGGCGGCTGCCTCGTTGATAAAGATCACCTCTTTCAGATCGCCACTTGCCCGCGACGTCATCCAACCTCTCCTTTCCTATAGCTGTTCGACTATATTCCGTCAAGCCCATTCAGCTTCCTCGCCCAGCCTAGCCGGTCACAGTTACGAAACAGTTAACGGGGGCGGTCACGCCGACAGCGGACGTTCGGCTTTTTGATCCAGCCCCGGCCGCATCCGAAGCCCGGCAGGCGCGTTGTCCGCACAGGCCGATGCGGTGCCGCACGAAGGCAAACCCTCCGGCCGGCCTCCGGCAGCAGCCGAAACAAGGAGCATTCCATGAAGCCACTCCTGGCTTTGGTCACGCTGGCGCTGACCGCGCTTGTTCTTGAGGAAAAAGCCCGCGAGGTCGCGGGCGATGCGCAGGACGCCTACGGCCAGGCGGTCGTGCAGGCGCGGGAGGCCAAGCAAACCCTCGCCCAACAGGTCCGCCAGCAGCCGCTGATCTCGCTGCTGATCGCCGGGGGCCTCGCCTACGCGGTCGCGTCGGTCATCCCGGCCCGCGGCCAGAGCTGAGACACGCCGAACCATAACCGAAAGGAACCACCAGCATGTCCATACTCGCCTGGCTTATCCTCGGCCTGATCGCCGGCTTTATCGCCAGCAAGCTGGTCAACAAGACCGGAGAGGGCGTGATCCTCGACATCGTGCTCGGCATTGTCGGCGCGCTTGTCGGCGGCTTCCTGTTCTCGTTCGTGGGCGCCACGCCGATAACCGGTCTCAACATCTACAGCATCATCGTCGCGGTGATCGGGGCGGTCGTCGTGCTGTTCGTCTACCACGCGGTGGCCGGCCGCAGCAGCGGCAGCACCATCTGAAGCGCGCCGGGGACGCAGGGCGACCTGCGTCCTCCAGCCTTACACCTTGGCGATCAGCACCCGCACCAGCATGGTCCGCCGCGTCGGCTGCAGCGTCACCGACGAGAACCCGGCCCGCTTCAGCATCGCGGTCAGTTCCTCGACCGTACGAGGCCGCCCGCTGCCCATCGCGAGCAGGTAGAAGTCGAAATAGGCACCCACCGTCTCCGCCCCGGCCGTGCCGGCCATCGGTTCGGCCAGCAGCAAGGTGCCTCCCGGCGGCAGCGCCTTATGCGCATTGCGCAGGATTGCCATGGCAAATTCGTCGTCGTGGTCGTGGATTACCCGCACCAGCGAGATGATGTCCGCGCCTTCCGGCAATGGTCCGGCCCGGAAATCGCCGCCGAACGCTTCCGCCCGCCCGGACAGCCCGGCCGCCGCGAATTTCGCACGCGCCCGCTCCGCCACCGCCGGCAGGTCAAGCAACTTCAGCCGCAGGTTCGGCGCGGTCGGCGCCACGGCGGTCAGGAAGGTGCCCTCGCCCCCGCCCATATCCATCAGGCATTGATGCTTATCAAACCGGTATGCCGCCAGGATATCGGCCGAAACCTGCGGCTGAGACGTCGACATCAGCGCGCTGTAATCCGCCACGTCCGACGCCTTCAGCGTCTCACCGCCTTCAGCTGCATAGGGCCACAGGCTGCCGATGCCGGTTTCCGGTTGCTGGCCGCGCAGCAGCGCCACCGGGTCGCGCAAGTCGGCATAGAGCATCGCGTGATGCTCGATCATCGCCACCACCCCGGGAGCGCCCAGGATCGCAGCACCCAACGGCCCCAGCCCGAACCGCCCGCCGCGCCGCCGCTCCACCAGCTTCAGCGCCGCGGCCGCATCCAGCAGACGGGCAGCGGCTTCCACCGTCAGCGACAGCCGTCCGGCGAGACGTTCGGTGGTCTGCGGGCCCTCCGACAGGATCTCGAACACGTTCAGCTTCACGCAGGCCGCCAGCACCTGGCTGTAGACGAACCCGGCACACAGATCGAACAGCGCCCGCGCCCGGCGGTTGGCTATCCCCCGGGTCAGCGGAAACTTCACCGCCCAACTCTGGAAGGCCGAATTGGCCAGCAGGCGATCACGCAAAGACTGCCAACGCTCGATCAGGCTGAACCCGGGACGCTCCGGCGCCAGCGGCAACGTATCAACTCCGGACATATCAGGCAGCGCTCAATGTCATGTCTTTCGGCAGCAGGCGCCTAGCCTCGCTGAGCGTCAGCGCCTGCAATCCCGCCTGCCCCGGACAGGCCGGGATCGAGGCGGCAGCCGCCTCGGCCAGCGCTTCCAGGTGCTTCATCGCACCCGCCATGCCCATCGCCAAAGCCGCATTCGGCCGCCCGAGCGCCGCGTCCTGACCAATCGGTTTGCCGATTTCAGCCTCGCCCGAATAGACGTCCGCGATGTCGTCGGCGACCTGGTAGGCCTCACCCAGGCGCATCCCGAGTTCGCGCCAGACTTCCGCCTCGACACCCGCCGCCGCGGCGCCGGCCTCGGTGGCCGCAGCGAACAGCGCCCCCGTCTTCTGCCTCTGATACCGCCCCAGATCGGCGTTCGGCTCGCATTCCCAGGCCTGCCCGGCGCAGATGCCGCTCGGCATGCCGGTGGATTTCGCCAGCACATGCACCAGCGGCCCGAGCCGGGCGATCGAGTTCGCCGTGCCCCAGACCAGCGTCTGAAACGCCAGGACGATCAGCGCATCGCCGGCCAGCACCGCCAGCGGCTCACCGAAGGCGCGATGCACCGTGGGGCGGCCACGGCGCAGGTCTGCGTTGTCAAAGGCGGGAAGGTCGTCATGCACCAGAGAAGCGCAATGCATCAGCTCGATCGCCGCCGCAGCCGCATCAGCCGCGGCGGGATCGTCACCGCCACAGGCCGCGGCGACGGCCAAACAGAGCCGGGGGCGGATACGGGCACCGCGCGGAAATACCGCATGGTGCATGGCAGCAGCCAGCAACGGCGGAGCGTCCTTGCCTTCGACTCGTTCAAGAGAGGCTGCAAGGGTTCGCTCGATCCGGCTGACGGCATCCATGACGTTAGAACCCCTCTTGCGTGTAAACCGTGGTTGTCATTAGGAGTGTCAGATCATCTTGACAGCCAAGTCAACATCGAAATTAGGACATAGCCCGGGTGGGAACTTCGCGTGTGACGATTATCGGCGGCGGCGCCGGTGGACTGGCCGCCTCCATCGACCTGGCGCGGCGCGGCGTCGCCGTGACCCTGCTGGAGGCCGCCCCGTATTGCGGTGGCAAGATCCGCCAGCTCCGCGCCGGCGAGCTCGGCGTCGATGCCGGCCCCACCGTGCTGACGATGCGGGACGTGTTCGAAAGCCTGTTCGCCGACGCCGGCACCTCGCTGAGCGATCACCTGACCCTGCACCGCAGCGACGTGCTGGTGCGGCATAGCTGGACCAGCGGCGGCACGCTCGACCTGTTCGGCGACAAGGAACGCTCCGCCGCGGCCATCGAAGCCTTCGCCGGCAAGGCCGAGGCGCAGGGGTTCCGGGATTTCCTGGCCCGCGCGACGAAGGTCCACAAGATGCTGGACGGGCCGTTCATGCGGTCCCCCCGGCCGACGCCGCTGAGCCTTGCCACCGCCGGCAATCCCATCAAGATGTGGGGCGTCTCGCCGTTCACCACGCTCTGGAAGGCACTCGGCGAGCACTTTCATGACCCGCGGCTGCTGCAGTTGTTCGGCCGCTACGCCACCTATACCGGATCGTCGCCGTACGAGGCGCCCGCCACCCTGATGCTGATCGTCAGCGTTGAGCAGGAAGGCGTCTGGCTGGTCGAGGGCGGCATCATCCGCATCGCCAAGGCCCTGGCCGACGTGGCGGCGCTGAAAGGCGTCGACATCCGGGTCAACGCCAAGGTTTCCGAAATTGTCGTCAAGAACGGCCGCGCCGCGGGCGTAAAGCTGGCGGACGGGGAGTTCATCGAGTCGGACGCCGTGGTCTGCGCGGCCGACTACCGCGCCATCGCGGCCGGCTTCTTCGGACGCGGCGCGGCCAAGGCGGTGCCGGCACCGAAGCCGAATACCCGCTCGCTCTCCGCCGTCACCTGGGCCGTTTCCGGCAGGACGGAAGGATTTCCGCTGGTCCGCCACAACGTCTTCTTCGCCGAGAACTTCAAGTCCGAGTTCGAAGACACGCTGGGCCGCGGGCGGCTGCCGAACTACCCCACCATCTATGTATGCGGCCAGGACCGCGGCCAGCCCGGGCAGAACCCGGACGGCCAGCCCGAGCGCCTGCTCGTCCAGGTCAACGCCCCACCCAACGGCGACAGCCACCCCTATACTGCCGCGGAGATCGAACAATGCGCCAAGACGACATTCGCCCAGTTGGAGCGGTGCGGCCTGAAGATCGAGCGCGGAACGGAGCAGACCGCCAGCCCGACGGACTTCGACAAGCTGTTCCCGGCGACGGGGGGAGCGCTGTTCGGCCAACTGGTGCACGGGTCGATGGCGGCGTTCCATCGGCCGGGATCGAAAACCGCGCTCAAGGGGCTGTACCTGGCGGGGGGCAGCGTGCATCCGGGGCCGGGAGTGCCGATGGCGCTGCTGTCGGGACGGCTGGCGGCAGCCAGCGTGCTGAAGGACCTGACTTCTCGATAACCCCGCCGGAGCGCGGCTATATCTGGTGGTATGTCGATGCGCTGAGCGATGACGGGGAATACGGGATCACCTTGATCGCCTTCCTCGGCAGCGTGTTCTCCCCGTACTACCGCTGGGCGCGGCGCGGCGGCGGCGGCGATCCGCTGCAGCACTGCTCGATGAACATCGCGCTGTACGGCAAGGCCAAGCGGTGGACGATGACCGAGCGGGGCGCGTCCGCCGTGCATCGCAGCCCGGACTACCTGGCCATCGGCAAGAGCATGCTCTCCTGGGACGGCCAGGGCCTCACCATCCGCCTCGACGAGATCGGCATGCCCCTGCCGATACCGCGGCGGGTGCGCGGGACGGTGCGACTGTATCCGCAATCGGTTTCGACCCGCGGGCTGGTGCTGGATTCGGCCGGCCGGCACCGCTGGCAGCCCATCGCGCCCTGCGCCCGGGTCGAGGTCGAACTGGCCGAGCCTGGCATCTCCTGGTCGGGTCCGGCGTATTTCGACACCAACTCCGGCGACCGCCCACTGGAGGACGATTTCATCCGCTGGGACTGGAGCCGTGCGCCAATCCCCGGCGGGACGGCGGTGCTGTACGACCTGGAACGGCGGGACGGGCCGTTCTCCATCGCGCTGAAATACGACTCGGCCGGCGGGGTCGAGGATTTCACGCCCCCGCCCTCGGTTACGCTGCCGAAGACCGGATGGCGCGTGGACCGGACGATCGGGCTGACCGCCCCGTCGGTGGTGGAGACGCTGGAGGACACGCCGTTCTATACGCGCTCGGTGGTCGCCGGTGAGTTGCTCGGCGGGCCGGTGACGGCGATGCATGAGAGCCTGTCGATGGACCGGTTCACCATGCCGATCGTCCAGGCGATGCTGCCGTTCCGGATGCCGCGGCGGGGGCTGTTGTCGAAGCGGCGGTGAGGCTTCGGCTCGGCCGTTGCTTCTGTGTCATGGCCGGACTTAGTCCGGCCATGACACAACGGTTACTCGCCGATCGCCCCTCCGGCTTTCCGCTGCTTACTCTTCCGCAGCACAGCGATCGAAGCCACCATCACCAGGATCAGTACCGCCAGCACGCCGAGTTCGATCATTGACGTCCGGAACACGTGATCGCTGGCCTCGGTCCAGTTCTCGCCCTGCGCCATCTTCGACGATTCCAGCGTAATCACCAGGATGCGCCGGATCGAGGCGATCAGGCCGACGACCAGGAATGGCTCGCAGTTCAACGACCCTGACTCCACCGACACCCGCACGGTATGCAGGATCTCGATCAGCATCAGCACGAACAGCAAGCGATCGATGACGACGAAGACGGTTTCGGTGGACGACCACTCGCCCAGCCCGTTCCACAGGGTCGCCGCTGCACTGGCCAGCGCCAGCACGCTGGTCAGCACGAGCAGGATACCCAGCGCGAGATACAGGCTGTGCTCGACTCGCAGGAATATACGGTTGGCCGTCTGACGCGGCACAATCGTCTCGGAAGTCTCGGATGCCATTATCGCCCTTTCCACCACGCCTGATCTGAACCCCTGCCCGTCCCTTGCGTCTCACAAACGTCGTCGTGAGACACCGGGCACCGCCGCAACCGAGACGGGCCGGTGCCGTTCTGTCCCCGGTATCCGCCTCCGTTGAGGAGGCGCAGAGCGGGAGGTTGCATGGCGACTCGGCAGGCTGGGCAGACCGTGATCGCGTCCCTATGCCAGACAAGTGCCGTTCTGGCCACGATGTTGAGCGCCACGCTGGCGATTGCTCCCGCGCGGGCCGCAACCGATGCCAATGTGGACCTGATCGCCCGGGGCAAATACCTCGCGGATGCCGGCGACTGCGTCGCCTGCCACACGAAGAAGGACGGGCAGCCCTATGCCGGTGGGCTGTATCTGAACACGCCGTTCGGACAGCTCGCCTCGCCCAACATCACGCCGGACAAGGAAACCGGCATCGGCAACTGGACGGACGACCAGTTCTACCGGGCGCTGCATGAAGGCATCGACAACGACGGCGACTACATCTACCCCGCGATGCCTTACCCGTACTACACCAAGGTCACGCGCGACGACGCGCTGGCGATCAAGGCGTATCTGTTTTCGCTGCAGCCGGTCCAATCGAAGCGCCCGCCGAGCAAAATGGAGTTCCCGTTCAACATCCGCTCCGGCCTGCTGGCCTGGAACCAGTTGTTTTTCCATGCCGGCACCTTCCAGCCCGATCCATCCAAGTCGCCGGAGATCAACCGCGGCGCCTATCTGGTGGAGGGTCTCGGCCACTGCGGCGGCTGCCATAACGGCCGCATCCTCGCGGGCAATTCCAGCGAGGCGGAGCGGCTGCAGGGCGGCGAACTGCAAAACTGGTACGCGCCGAACATCACCGCCGACGTGCGGCAGGGTGTGGGGAAGTATTCCGACGAGCAGCTTGTCACCTACCTCAAGACCGGCATGGCCCAGGGCGTCGGTGTCGCCAATGGGCCGATGGCCGAAACCATCCATGACAGCCTGAGCAAGCTGACGGACGCCGATTTGCATGCAATGGTGGCGTATCTGAAGTCCACGCCGGCAAAGACGACGTACGACAACACCCACCAGACGGCGTTCACCGGCGCCTCGGCGGTCGGCCGGGATGCGTATCTGAACAATTGTGCGTCCTGCCATCAGCTTGACGGCAAAGGCATCAACGGCGCGGTGGTCCCGTTGGTCGGGGCTGCCTCGGTGCTGGCGGGCGGCCCGCAGGATGTGATCCGGGTGGTGCTGGGCGGCGTCGAGGCACGCGGCAGCAATGCACCGATGCCGGCCATCGGCGCGGGCATGACCGATCAGGACATCGCCGATGTGGTGAATTATGTCCGCCAGGCCTGGGGCAACTCCGCCCCCGCCACCGCCGCCGGCGGCATGGTCGGCGATTTGCGCAAGGTGACCGCCACGGCGATGAACCTCCGCGGCGACTGCCCGAAGATCGAACAGCCGGAGATCGCGGCAGTGGTGAATGATCCGAAAAGCGGCATCGGCGATGCGCTGCACGGACTGACGCTGGTTAATGTCGAGCAGGTGGCCGAGCAGATCGTGCCGAAGGTGAAGGCCGCCGCGCCGCACGCGCAGCAGGCCGATATCGTCAACGGTCTGACCGCTGCTTATTGCCCGGTGATCAAGCAGGATGCTCAGGTGCAGGGCGTGCAGAAGGTCATTCAGTTCAATAACTTCAGCGATCAGGTCTATTCGGTGCTGACGAGCAAAGGGAAGGAGTAGGCGGTTACGCGGGTCGGGTCATCGCCGCTCGGCAACCGAGGCTGCGTTGAGGTAGGACGGAGTCACCGTGCCGGACGCCAGCGCGGTGGCGGATCGGTTCAGCGCCTGAATGCGGATCACCTCGGCGGCCCTTTCGGCCGGCGATAGTCCGGCTAATTCGGCCGTCATTTCCTCCGCCACCTGAGTCATCGCCCCCGCCCATGCGGTCTTCCATTGCTCGTCGGTCGCCGGGAGGCGGACGGCGTTGGCCGGCGGCGGCGCAGCGTGTTGACGCTCGTTTATCGGAGCGGCGGCGGGTGCGGGCGCCGGCGGAGGCGGTGCGGCAGCTTGCGCCCGCGGTGCCGTTTGCGGCTCGGCCTGCATCCGCGCCTGCGCCTGCCTGACCTGATTTTGCGCCTCTTTCACCGCCGCCCTGACATCCTCGTCGGTCACCCCGGCCGCCTTGGCGACGATCACGCCATCGCGGCGGTCCTGCTCGAACGCAAGGCGGTTGCGCTCGGCGGCGCGGTCCAGGCTGACCGCGTTGCCGCGCAGGCGCAGCGCCAGGACGGTGGAGGTGTCGTCGAACATCGACAGGCTGAGCGAACTGAGCGTGGCGAGATCAAACGCGACGATCTTGGCGGCGCGGATCAGGCTGAGATTGCCGACGGCGCAGTAAGCGCCCAGCGTCTCCACCGCGGCCCGGCGGGCGAGCAGGACGTCGCCCTTGCAGGACCAGAGGAACATCGGCGCCAGCAGGGAGATAATGAGGTTGGCGAGCAGGCAGGCGAGGCCGTCGGGGGTCTTGGAGGCGGACATGGCGGGTTGCCCTTTGGTGCGGTGCGGCCAAGTTCTACCTTGGGTTGCAGGGGCTGTCAAGCATTTTTTCCTAGATACGACCGGCGAGACCGAGCTATGTCCGCACGCTGCCTCCATCGCGTTTGCCAGGTTCCATTACGGTTCGATCCGGATTTAGGCTTCCGAGTGTGGCGAAGCTGTGTGAGAAACGCAGATGAACGCGGATGAACGCAGATAAACGCAGATAAACGCAGATAAACGCAGATGCAATCTGGACTGCTGGACTGAACC
The DNA here is from genome assembly GCF_903915725.1 of uncultured Rhodopila sp. Classification (GTDB taxonomy): domain Bacteria; phylum Pseudomonadota; class Alphaproteobacteria; order Acetobacterales; family Acetobacteraceae; genus Rhodopila. The sequence continues at coordinate 8,452 of NZ_CAIWTY010000049.1, read as the reverse complement.
CCCAAGCTGAGACACAACAATTAGATGCACTGTTGAATCTGAAGAACGATTACTTCGGAGTCAAAGCAAAGAAGTCTTACCCTGGAGTCCTGATCGGAGACCAGCATCGACAAAATACGGACCTCTCAATCATCCCCCGTTATCTGCGTCCATCTGCGTTCATCCGCGTTCATCTGCGTTTCCAAAATCCGGAAAACGCAGACTCCAACCGAGACATGCCAGGAAATCCGTCCCATCCGCATACTTGATAGTCCTACCTGCACATTCAAAGCTTTCCCCGCCGCCCCCGTTCGCATAAACACCGTCCCGTCAACCGGCTGTAGAAACCGACTATGTGGAAAGCACCAAGGCATGGTCACCGGCATCGACCTGCAATCATACTTCGAGCGCATCGGCTACACTGGTCCGAGCCAACCGACGCTGGCTGTCCTGACCGCACTGCACGCCAAACATCCGGCGCAAATCCCCTTTGAAGGTCTCGATCCCTTCCTCGGCAGGCCCGTTTCGATCGACATCCAATCGATCCAGTCAAAGCTCGTGCAGCAACGCCGCGGCGGCTATTGCCACGAGCAGAACGCCCTCTTCCTGAACGTGCTGCAGGCGATCGGCTTTCACGCCGAACCTCTCGCCGCCCGCGTCGTCTGGATGTCCCCGGGCCGATCGGCGCCACCGACGCATCGGCTGACGCTGGTGCATCTGCCCCAGGGCGACTATCTGGCCGATGTCGGCTTCGGCGGACAAACCTACACCTCGCCGCTCCGTCTGGACGACGACGCCCCACAGACCACACCGCACGGCGTCTACCGGGTCGTCCGGCACGACGGTGTCGTGGAAACCCAAATGCGTCTCGCCGACGGGTGGGAGGGGATGTATCGCCTCACCCTGACACCGGCGGCGCAGGGCGACTTCGAGATGGCAAACTGGTTCACCGCCACGCATCCGAAAACACGTTTCGTGCGCAATCTGGTCGCCGCCAGGATCGTCGGCGCATTCCGGCTGAACCTGCTGAACGCATCGCTTTCGATCCACGGTCCGGATGGCACGGAACACCGTACCCTTACGTCGCCCGAAGATCTGCGCGACGTGCTCGTGAATCGGATGGGCATTCAATTGCCGATCGGCGTCGAAGATATCTGGCAGCGACTGCCGGCCGAAGCGGCCCCGCTCTGGCCATGACCTAAATCAGCCGGCATCGACGATAGCCCCAGACCCGCCAATCATTCCGGCGGCTCGACCTCAGCCTGCCGCGCCTTCTCCCGATCGTCCCGCTGCGTCCGCCGCAGGCTGCGGAGTTCCCAGATCAGGAGCCCCAGCACCAGGACCCCAATGACCGATTCCCATTGCCCGCCGCTCGGCAGGCTCATGCGGCGGTCTGCACGCTCGAACCATCCGCCTCGCCGGACGGTTCAACCACCGGCACCGGAGTCTGCTTCGATGTCGAAACCAGCAGATACCCCGTATACGTCGCCAGCAGGAACATAACGCCGCCGAAATCCAGCGCCGTCAGGAACTTCGCACCGCCGAACACGAAATACAGCAGCACCATCTCGAGAGCGAAAATACCGACGACAAACAGCACGACCGGCCGCATGATCTCGCCCATCATGGCGAACTCCGGTCTGATCTGTCCGGCCGGTGTCACGGTTGTCATCCGGCTGCGGCGTTTCATGAACGCCGCGAAAGCCATCCCCAGCCCCAACGGAATCATCGCTAATCCCAGCCAGCCGTGCATGTCAGCCTCCTGTTCTAGGGTCTTACGCGCCCCCGCTCTTCCAGGCTGGCGAACAAATCCATCGTCCATACCAGCCGATCGCCCACCGCCCACCAGGGCCTGGCTCTCTGATCTATGATGGTGCGGGGAGTATTTTGCACAACCGCATCCACTAAAAATAAACCTTCCGGCACCGGCTGCGGCGACAGCGACCGTCCCGAGAACGCAATGTCGCCGAGTCCGCTCGCCAGCACCCAGACCTTGCGCCGCCCGGACACCACGGCACGCCCGGAGATCGAATCCATCCCGCGCCGCGCCACTTCCCGGCCGATTTCGGCATACAGCAGGCCGGCGGCGCCAATGCCGAACCGGCAATTCATCGGCAGCCGCGCAATCCCGGCGCTGGCGGAGCCATAATAGCCCTCGGCGGCATACAGCAGCCGGTGCACGATGCTGCCAATCGCCTCGGAGTAAGCCGGTGCGGCGAGGAATTCGTCCGGATCGACCCCGGCCTCAATCATCCAGTCCATCGGCAGGTACAACCGCCCGTTGCGGGCATCCTCACCCACGTCGCGGGCGATATTGGACAGTTGCATCGCCACGCCGAGATCGACGGCGGAGGCCATCCGCTCGGCGTCCCGCACCCCCATCAGCACCGCCATCATGGCGCCCACCGTGCCAGCGACCCGCACCGAATAGGCGCGCACGTCGGAGAACGTCCTGTAGCGCCGACCTTCGGAGTCCCAGGCGAAGCCGTCCAGCAAAGCCTCGGGCAATTCACGCGGAATGGCGAAGCGATCGACGATCCGGGCGAAGGCGCGATCCGCGGGCACGTCCATCGGCCGCCCGGCATAGATCAGCGCCAGCCGCTCCTGCAGCCACCCCAGGCTGTTGCTGCCGGCAACCGCGTTGTCGATGACGTCGTCCGCCTCACGGCAGAACGCATACAAGGCGATCGCCGGATCGCGCATCTTCCGCGGCAACAATCTCGACGCGGCGTGAAAGCTGAGCGACCCGCCACGGATCAGTTCGTGGCAGGCCGCCATATCGGCGGCTTCGGAATTAGAGAGTTGCGGCATGAGGGACCACGCGATCAAGGACTTTAGCGGACGAGAGGACGCCCGGCACACCTGCGCCCGGATGTGTGCCAGCGCCGACCAGATAGAGGCCGGCGATATCTTCGCTTTTGTTATGCGGTCTGAACCAGGCGCTCTGCAGCAGCACAGGCTCCAGCCCGAACGCCGCGCCCTGCAGCGACAGCAGCCCGTCGCGGAAATCCAGCGGCGTCATCAGCTTCGACGTCACCACGTGCTTGCCGAGGTCCGGCAGCAGCGTCTTGGACAGTTCCGCCTCGATGGTCTGGCGGTAGCGCTCGGCCTCGGTCGTCCAGTCGGTCTTGCCGCCCAGGTTCGGCACCGGCGACAGCGCATAGAACGTATCGCAGCCAGCCGGCGCCAAGGACGGATCGGTTGCCGTCGGGCGGTGCAGATACAGCGAGAAGTCCTTCGCCAGCACCTTGCGCGTGAACACGTCGGTCAGCAGGCCCTTGTAGCGCGGGCCGAGCGCGATGGTGTGGTGCGGGACGTCGGGGTATTGGCGGTCGGTGCCGAAATACCAGACGAACAGGCTCATGGAGTAGCGCGCCCGGTCCAGCTTGCGGTCGGTCCAGCGCTTGCGCGTCTCGGGCGGCAGCAGCTTGCGGTAGGTGAAGGCGGAATCGGCGTTCGAGACCACGATGTCGGCGTCGATCACCTCGCCGCCCTTCAGCCGCACCCCGGTGGCGCGGCCGTTGCTGACCAGGATCTGCTCGACCTCGACGCCGCAGCGGATGGTGTTGCCCTGCCCGGCGATCAGCTTGGCCAGGCCGGCGACCGCCTGCCCGGTGCCGCCCATGGCGAAATGCACGCCCCAGCGCCGTTCGAGATACGGGATCATCGCGTAGATGGCGCTGGCGGTGAACGGATTGCCGCCGATGAACAGTGGATGGAAGCTGAAGGCGATGCGCAGGCGCTCGTCCTTGATGAACCTGGCGACCATGCCGTAGGTGCTGCGCAGGCTTCCCAGCCGGAGCATATCGGGGGCGACTTTCACCATGTCCATGATCGAGTTGAACGGCGAGTCGCCGAGCTGCTCGAAGCCGAGGCTGCAGATCTCCTTGCCGATACGCATGAAAGCCTCGTAGCCCTCGACGTCGGCGGGGGCGAGGCGCTGGACTTCGGCGCGCATGCGGACGGGATCGCCGCTGGCATCGAACGTCGTGCCGTCGTTGAAGCGGATCCGGTAGAACGGCTCCATCGGCTTCAGGGTCAGGTCGTCCGACATGGTCTTGCCGCACAGGGTCCAGAGTTCCTCCAGCAGGAACGGCGCGGTCAGGATCGTCGGGCCGGCATCGAAGGTGAAGCCATCCTGCCGGAACACCGAGGCCCGGCCGCCGGGTGCGTTGAGCTTCTCCAGCACGGTGACCCTATAGCCGCGCGCGCCAAGCCGGATGGCGCCGGCGAGTCCGCCGAAGCCCGCGCCGATGACGACGGCGTGTCGTCCGGGCAGGCGCGAGGCGTTGGAGGGGGGGACGGCCGGGGGGTCTGTCAACAAATCCATACGGTGCAGTGTAAACGCAAGATGACACTCTGACCAGAGGGACTATCGCGTGAACGTGCGGAAAACGCCGTTCGGACACACCGCCCTTTCCACGTCATGGCGGGCGCAGGCCCCATACGCGTTAAAATAGCGGTCGGCGGTTGCCGCTCCCCCCTGTCATGCCGACGAAGGTCGGCATCCACGCCTTTGCTGCGGCACGCACCGCAAGGCATAGATGGTGCGCCTTCGCGCACCATGACGGGGGGACAAACGCAGCAGCCGCGGCACTATTTTAACGCCTATGGGGCGCAGGCCCGCCATCCACGCCTTTGCCGCAACCTGCACCGCAAGGGGTGGATGGTGCGCCTGCGCGCATCATGACGATGAGAGGCCGATGCCCTAACTACCCCGAAACCGTGCCCAAAGCTCCGCCGAATGGGCCACCAGCGCGCCGGTCAGCGCCGCCGGCACCCAGGGCCACGCCGCATCGGCCAGCGCCGCGCGCAATGCCAGCAGCAGGAACATCCCGGGCAGGATCATGCCCCAGGCGACCCGGCGGCGAACCCCGCGCCAGCGCACCAGGACGATGACCTCGACCACCGTCAGCAGCAGGATCGCATCGATCAGATGCGGCGAGGTCAGCACCTACTCCTCGCTCCGCCCGGTCACCTTGCGGCGGATATGGTGGATGCCGAACCACGCCACCAAAGCAACGATGGGAATACTGATGCCAATCGCCAGGTCCGGCTCGATCGGCAGGCCCTCCACCTTCAGCGCCTCCGCCGCATGCCCCACCAGCGCCGACACGTAATACGTCACCGCCGCAACGGACAGCCCCTCGACCGTCGTTTGCAGCCGCAACTGCAGCCGCGCCCGGCTGTCCATCGAGGCCAGCAGCGCCTGGTTCTGCCGTTGCCGCGCCAGATCCACCCGGGTTGACAGCAACTGGGTCGCCCGGCCAACCCGTTGCGACAGCGACTCCTGCCGCGCCGCGATCGATCGGCACGTGTTCATCGCCGGAGCCAGCCGGCGCTCGGTAAATTCCCGAAACGTCTGCAAGCCCTGGATGCGCTGTTCGCGTAGCTCATCGATCCGGCGCTGCACCAGTTCGTAATAGGCGTTGGCGGCACTGAAGCGATACCGCGTCTCCGACTGCTGGTTCTCGACGTCCGCTTCGAGCCGAGTCAGGCTGTTCAAAAGCACCGGCTCGGTGGTTTCGTCCGCCGACACCAGCGAGCGGGTAATTCCCGCCAGTTCAATCCCGGAGGCGGTCAGCAACGGCGCGGCGGAGCGCGCCACCGGCAGCGCCAGCAGCGCCATGATCTTGTAGGTGTCGATCTCCAGCAGCCGCTGGATGATCCGTCCGGCCTGCCACGGCGTTGTGTGGTGATCGAACAGCAGATGCCGGCTGAACCCGTCGCCATGGATGCGGAAATCGGTCAGCGCCGTCGCCGCCCCACCCGACACCGCCGCGCCAATCGGCACGTTCCCGTCGAACCACCGGTTCCCGATCGCCCGAGAATCAATCGGCCCCGGTTCGGCCCGGATCAGCGCGGCATGCGCGGCGACGATCACCTGCCCCGGCAGCGCCGCCACCCAGTCCTCCGGCAGCACGGAGATCGCCGGCCGCTCGAACGGATCGCCGACGGTGCCTTCCACGATGAAGGTGAAGCGGACGAATTCGGTATGCTGCTCCCACTTCAGCCGGAACGGCCCGAGCGAGGCGCTGAAATGCAGCGCATTCTTCTCCGGCGGATCGACCTTGTAGCGCGCGCACAGGTCGGACACCGCCCGCCAGCTTTCCGTCCGCTGCGCCGGGTCGCAGATCAGCGCCAGGTAGGACAGCCGCGAGGGCGCGACCAGCGGCTCCGGCGGCCTGGCGTGGACTTCGTTGTTGAGATCGATCCGCTGCGGGTGATCAACCGGGAGCTTCATGCGCCACGATCCTTTCGACCAATGCGGCAATCTCGCCGGGTCGTTCCTCATGCGCAAGGTGCCCCAGACCGTGCAGCGAAATCAGTTCCGCCTGCGGCAGCAGCGCGCGGATGCGGGAGGCTTCGGCCGGCGGCACCATCCCGTCCTTGCTGCCGTTCACCAGCACCAGCTTGGTCTTCAACCCCGGCAAATCGGCCAGCAGCGGATGCAGGTCCCAGTTGCCCATCAGCGCCATCGCCCCGGCGACGTGGCCCTGGTTGACAGCCAGACGGCGGTAGAACTTCACCCCATCGGCATCCAGCACGGACCCGGTGCCCCGCATCACCCGCTCGACCGTCGGGCCGGTGCCGGCGAAGAACGAGAACACCCGCGCCGCCACGCCGGAGGTGAACAGCCAGCGCGCCGCGGACCCGGCAATGCCGCTCGGCACCGGGAACGGCAGCAGCGCGCCGTTCAGGCTGATGACGGCGACGGGCGCGATCAACCCGTCCAGGCACATGCGCAGCGCGATCGCCGCCCCCGCCGAGTGGCCGACGGCAACAACAACCTTCTCGCGCAGCCCAAGCGCATCCAGCAGCGCCCCGATGCCGGCGGAAACGCCCGGCAGGGTGTAACCCTCCTGCGAGGCCGGCACCGCGGTAAAGCCGTGACCCGGCAGGTCCGGCGCCACGACGGTAAAACGCTTCGCCAGCAGCGGCGCCAGATCGCGGAAGGAGTGCGTCGAGGCCCCGGTGCCATGCAACAGCAGCGCCACCGGCCCCTGCCCCATCACCTGGACATGCCAGCGCAGCCCGCCCGCCTCGATGAAGCGGCTGAATGCGCGGTTCGGCCAGTCGCGGCCGTCGCGTTCCCAAGAGAGACGTTCGCTCATGCCGCGGCAGCCCGCACGGCGTTGGTGAGTGCCGCGGCGTTGGCATAAGGCAGCGGCACATAACGCCCGCCCATTTCCGCCGCCAGGGTGCGAGCGAACGGGTTGGGCCGCGGCGAGGTATCCACCAGCAAGGCGGCAATACCGGTTGCGCGCAGGGCGCGGGCGCTTTCCATGGCTTCAGCCTCGGCTTTCGGACGTCCGCCGGTGCCGTCGCGAGTCATATTGGCGCGGGCATCGGTGAGGAAGGTGATGATCGGCGTCCGTCCGCTGCGGCGGATACCGTCGGCCAGCGCCACGGCCGCGTCGATCCCGGCGGCGAGCGGCGTCGGCCCGCCGCCCGGCAGCCCGGCCAGGCTGCGCTTGGCACGCAGCAGCGATCCGGTCGGCGCGAGCAGCAACTGCGCGCCGGTGCCGCGGAAGGCGATCAGCGCCACCTGGTCGCGGCGGACGTAGCAGTCGGCCAGCAGCAACTCGACCGCGCCCTTGGCCTCGCCGAGGCGGTTCATCGCGGCGGACCCGGAGGCGTCAACCGCGAACACCGTCGTGGTGCCGATGCGCTGGCGGAAACGGATGATGCGGAAATCGTCGCGCCGGACCTCGAAGCGCTTCGGGCCATGCTCCGGCGCGCGGCGGCGCAGGGTCTGCCAGGGGGCGGCGGCTTTCAGGGTTTCCAGCAGATGCAGCCTCGCACCGCCTTTCGGCTCGCCCTGGCGGGTGCCGATGGGGCGGCCGCGCTTCAGCGACATCTTGGCCTGGCCGACACGGCCGGGCATGCGAACCTGGCCCTTGGTGTTGCTGAGCGAGGCAAGCTGCGCCAGCAAATCGGGCGGCAGGGCGGCGATGGCCGCTTCCAGCACGATGTCCTCCAGCGGCAGGTCGGGAATTTGCTCCTGGTCCTCATCGTCCGGCGGCGGCGGTTCGGGCTGGTCTTCCGGCGGGGGTTCGGGTTCCGGCGGGGCCTCGGCTTCCTCCTGCGGCGGCAGGCGGGTGGCGCGCGGGCCGTAGACCAGCGCGACGGCGAGCGACAGGTCGTCCGTATCCGGCTCGGTGCGCCCATCCTGCGCCGCGGCAATGCGGGCGGCACGCAGGGCGAACAGCGGCGCGCGGATCGACTCAACGCCGAGCGACATGGCGACGCCGCAAAGTGTTTCGATGATCTTGGCGGTTTCGGGGGCGGACGCGTCGCGGCTCGCGGCGCCATCCGTCATGGCGGGCGAAGGCCCCGACGGTTTCGTCATGGCGGGCGAAGGCCCCGACGGTTTCGTCATGGCGGGCGAAGGCCCCGACGGTTTCGTCATGGCGGGCGAAGGCCCCGACGGTTTCGTCATGGCGGGCGAAGGCCCCGACGGTTTCGTCAT
>NZ_CAIWTY010000048.1 GCF_903915725.1 uncultured Rhodopila sp. | reverse complement strand
ATAGCGGGCGCTCCGATTTTGCCCGCCCGGTGTGTCGGCTCTTCGGTCGGCTCCGCCTCCCTGCGAGCCGACACACCGGGCAACCTTTGCCCCACCGATTGAACCCCAACTGTCAGGTTTAGTCGAGACTTCTACAGCTGACACCGCCGCCTCGTGTCACGGCGCCGGGCCATGACTATGATATCAAAACGCCTCTGGCACTCTTTTTCCCGCCAGCCCATTCTCTCGATGGTCGTCGCGGCATGACCTTGATTTATCACTGCACCGAAATCCCAAGCAGCCCCGCACGCAGCTCCTCCGACGGAGGGCGGGCGCCGATGAAGCCCTCGATGATCATGTTGCCGAGCCGATCGCCTTTGAAGGCGATCACCTCTCGCCCGTTGAAGACGACCCGAAAGCTCTTGTCCGTGACGATATACTCGGTGACATCGCCCTCCTGCACAGGCTCCGCGGAGGCGACGAGCCGCTCGAAATCGCCCTGTAGCTCGGTGTCGCACCCGCCGCTGCCGCAATTGACCTTCTCGCCCTCGCGGTAGCGGTCCTGCACCTGGCTCTTCGATCCGCTATGGATGTGATGCAGGGCGATCATCTTCGGCCCCGGGGAGGCCAGGATCGCCTGAGCGTCGGAGGTTTTCCTCGGCAGGTAGAGCGCGCCGACATAGATCCTGACCTTGAGGAACGTCAGCGTGCGAACGCCAAGGCCGTTCAGCACAAGGGTACGGCCGTCGATACGTTGCGTGTCGGGCACATTCACGCCGGCCAGCATTGCCGAGCGTGCCGGTAACGTCACCAAGAGCGATACAAGCAGACTCATCGCAGCCATGGAAAGCCGGCGCCCATGCGGTGCGCGCGGCGAATTCGAGTTGGGCACAGCGTCGTGCTTCGGCGCTTTCATTGGCATCCTCCCCGTCATGCCGACCACCCCGATCGGCTTCATTGCCTTTAAATAAAGAAAATCGATCGATTATCGTCAGCCACCGGACCGCCGCCGCAACGCCGCTGCCCGCCGCACCACCGACCGTGCCCGTTCCACCACCGGCACGTCGATCATCGCGCCCTCAAACTGAACCGCTCCCAGCCCGGCCGCGTGCGCCTGATCGTAAGCCGCGATCATCCGCTCCGCGCGTTCCACCTCGGCAGCAATGGGTGCGAACTCCTCGTTCAACACCGAAACCTGCAACGGATGCACCGCGCTGGCGCACATGAACCCGAAGCGGCGCGACCGCCGGACGATCGCCCGGAACGCCTCCTGGTCGCGGAAATCCGCGATCGAACCGATGAAGCCCATCGGCAGAATCCCCGCTGCCCGGGCTGCGAAAACCGTCTGCTGCTTGGGATAGAACAGGCCCTCCGGCTCCGCTTGCATGCCGGCGTCCGCGGAAAAATCCTCCGTCCCCAGGCTCAGTCCCACCACCCGCGGATGCGCCTTCGCGATCTGTTCGATGCGGAAGAAACCGGCCGTGGTCTCGACCAGCACGATGAACTTCAGTCCGCCCGCCGGCAGTCCGCGCTCGGCTTCCAGTTCAGTAACGATTTCGCCGCAGGCATGCACATGCTCCGGGCTGTCCACCTTGGTCAGCATCAGTGCCGCCACGCCCGGAATGACCGCCGCCTCCAGGTCGCGCACCAGCAGCCGCCACGGCCGGTTGACCCGCACCACCACATCGGCGCCGTTGCGCGCCACCTGAGGGATCGCCCCCGCGATCAGCGTGCGGGCATGCGCTTTCTGAGACGGCGCGACGGAGTCCTCCAGATCCAGAATGATCGCGTCGGCGCCGCGGTCCGCCCCGGTGCGGACGAATTTTTCCGCCGTTACCGGAACGAACAGCATCGACCGCCAAACCGGCAGATCGTCGCGCATGCTTAGCCTCCTCCGATCGCCCCGGCCGATTCCAGCGCGTCCAACCGGGCGGCGTCGTAGCCGATGGACCCCAGAACCGCCCGCGTGTGCTGCCCCAGCGACGGCGCGGCGGAGCGCAGCCGGCCCGGGGTTGCCGATAGCCGGGGGATGACGTTGTGCATCAGGATCGACCCTGCCTCGTCGTCCGGCGCCTCCACCACCACGCCGCGCGCCTGCACATGCGGATCGTCCAGCAACTGGTCGATTTCGAAAATCGGCGCCGCCGTCACTTCCGCCGCCTCGAACACCGCCATCGCTTCTTCCAGGGTCCGTTCGGCGATCCAACCGGCGACGATGCCGTCGCAGGCGTCCATGTTGCGCACCCGGTCGGTATTCGTGCGGAACCGCGGGTCATTGATGAGGTCGTCCCGCCCGATGGCGCGGAACAGCCGCTCCGCCATCGCCTGGATCGAGGCGGAGATCGCCACGAACCGCCCGTCGTTTGTCGGGTAGACATTCCGCGGCGAGGTGGTAGCCGATCGGCTGCCGGTGCGGTGGGGTTTGCGACCGGAAAGGCGGTAGGCGGCGGCGTCCGGCCCCTGCACCGAGATGATCGGATCGAGCAGCGGCAGGTCGATCACCTGTCCGGGGCCGCCGCGCTCGGCCACCCGCAGCGCCACCATCACCGCATAGGCGCCGTACAGCCCGGCCACCATGTCCGCCATCGCCAGCGGCGGCAGCACCGGCGGGCGGTCCTCGAAGCCGTTCTTGGCGGCGAAGCCGGACATCGCCTCGACCAAGGTGCCGAAGCCGGGGCGGTCGCGATACGGGCCGTCCTGGCCGAAGCCGGTGATGCGCAGGATCACCAGCGAGGGGTTGCGCGCCAGCAGCACGTCCGGGCCAAGCCCCATCTGTTCCAGCGTGCCAGGCCGGTAGTTCTCGATCAGCACCTGGCTGGACGCCAGCAGATCAAGCAAAGCCTCGCGCCCGGCGGCGAGGCGCAGGTTGATCGCCAGGCTTTTCTTGTTCCGCCCATACACCTTCCAGTGCAGCGATAACCCGTTGATTTTCCAGGCTCTAAGTGGATCGCCGATCTTGGGTTCCTCGATCTTGATGACCTCCGCTCCATGATCAGCCAATTGCAGGCTGACCATGTTGCCGGCGACGAGGCGCGACAGATCGACGACGCGGATGCCATCCAGCGGGGCGGGGGCGGTGGGATCAAACGCGATTCGGGGAATCATGGTCCTGCTCTTTGCGGCGGACTATTGTCCCGTGAGATCCCGCCCGGGTGCAAGTCCGGCCCGGGGCTGGTTACTTTACCGCCTCCAACTGGCCGCGGACGGCGCCGCCCGGGTTGTTCTTCGAGTGGACGTTCACGTAGTACAACCCGGAGGCAAGCTGCTTCTCCTGCTCCGCGGTCAGCTTAACGCTGCCATGGATCGGACTCTTCGGCGCGTTGCCCAACGGCACGACCACGCCGGCGTTCTTGCCGGCCTCGGCGGGGCCGTGGATATGCGCCGCGGTCACCTCGCTGGCGAAGCCGCTGAAGGTGACGTCGTAGGTCAGTTCATGCGTGGCGGTGTCGAGCGTGGCCGATGCCTCTCCCGACCCGGTGGATTTCGAGGGCGGCACTTCGGAGGCGGCGCTGAGCGTGGCGTGAAATTTTTCCGTCGCGGCGAGCGCGGTGCCGGCGAAAGCGACGGCGAAACCGGCGGCGAGCAAAGATTGACGCAGCATTGGGACCTCCCGTTTATGACTTGGCTTGCACATATCGTGATCGAGTGGCGGGCGCCTAATCACGACGGCGCAACACCGGCTCGCCGCAATCCCGGACAACCGAACTGTGAGTGTGAACGCCGTCCGCTTGCGGCCTAGAAAGCCACGTGAAAGCCGGAAGGAGATTGCGTGTGGAGAATGGCACGGCAGCGGATCACAAACCGGCGTGACACGCGCGATTCTGACGCTCGCCGCCGCATGCCTGGTGTCGGCATGCACCGGGATTGCACCGCCGCCGGGTCCACCCGCCGATGCTGTTGTCTATGTCATCGGCCGCGGCTGGCACACCGATATCGGTCTGCCAGCGGCGGAGATTACCGGGAAGCTGGCGGCGCTGAAGCAGCCGTTTCCCGGGGTGCGCGTGCTGACCATCGGTTTCGGCGACCGTCGATTCCTGCTGACCCGCGACCGGTCGCCGCTGGCGCTGCTGTCGGCGCTGCTGCCGGGCCGCGCCGCGCTGCTGGTCACCGCGCTGCGCACCGACCCGGAGCCGGCGTTTGGCGCGGCGCATGTGGTTCGGTTGCACATCAACGCGGCCGAACTTGACGGGCTGCGGGAGAGACTGTGGCGGGAGTTCGAGCACGCGGCGGGGGATCAGCCGGTGATGCTGACCGACGGACCGTATCCGGGCAGCCTGTTTTACGCCGCCTCGGCGACATATTCCGGGCTTTACACCTGCAATACCTGGACCGCGGACGTGGCGCGCGCCGGGGGCCTGGCGATGCCGGCCACCGGCGTGCTGTTCGCGGGTCAGGTCATGGGGATGGCACACTGGATCGCCTCGCGGGAGGCGTCACTGCACCGTCCCTGAAGGCGTCACCACGGTGGTGTGGGAAGGCGGTGGCGGGTCGCTGCTGCTGAACGACAGGCAACCGCTCAGGGCGAGCGGCAAAAGCAGTAGCAGAACGGCATAGGCCAGGCGCATGGGAAAAGTCCTCCGGTTTGCGCCGTATAAAACGCCGCCGAAGCAGTCGGGTTGCGTTGGCGCAGTTGCCCGGGTTCGGCTGGCGCGGATGCGGCGCGTCTCCATTTCGGTATGCCGGGCGGCCCGGCCGGCATTCATGCCGAAGTCACTGCCGCTCCCGCCGGGACAGCTTGCGCACGAAAAAATCCGCCAGCACCCGCACCCGGGCCGGTTGCGGGCCACCCGGCGGGGTCAGCAGATACAGGTTGGATAGCGCGGCGTGCCAGTCCGTCAGGATGGTCTCCAGCCGGCCGTCCGCCAGTGCCTCGCGCGCCAGAAAACCGGGCAGGGCGGCGATGCCGAGGCCGGCAATGGCGGCGGGCAGCACCGAATCGCCATTGTTCACCCGCAGCCGTCCGCGCGGCTTCACCGTGACCGTCTCCCCGGTGTCATTGGCGTAGGGCCAGCCGCCGGGTGTGCGCAGATAGGCGTAGGCGAAGCAGTCATGCGCCGCGAGCTCTGCGGGATGCTCCGGCCGCCCCCGCCTTGCCAGATAGGTCGGCGCCGCCACGGTCACACCGGGGATCGGCGCCAGCCGCCGGGCCAGCAGCGACGAATCCGGCAGCACGCCGATGCGCAGCGCGATGTCGAAGCCGTCGCCGATGACGTCCACCAGCGCGTCGTCCAGATGCAGGTCGATCGACACCTCCGGATACAGCGCCAGGAATTCCGGCAGCAGCGGCGCGACCTCCCGCACGCCGAACGACATCGGCGCGGCCAGCCGCACCGTGCCGCGCGGGGTCGCGGATTGGGCCGCCAGCGCCGCCTCCGCCGCCTCGGCATCCGCCAGCAGCCGGGCGGCGCGTCCCGCCAGATCCCGGCCGGCATCGGTCAGCGCCAGCCGGCGGGAGGTGCGATTCAGCAGCCGGCAGCCGAGCCGCTGCTCCAGCCGCGCCAGCGCCTTGGAGATGGTCGGGGCGGACAGGCCGAGTTCGTTCGCCGCTGCACTGATGCCGCGGGTTTCGACGACCTTGGCGAAGATCGCCATCGCTTCCATGTCGGGCAGGGTGGACATCAATTTTCGAAAGGATGCATTTCTACATTTTCTATTTTTTTTGGTTCCGCGTGTCCACATCCTTTGCATCCAAGACCGCTTCGGCGCGTTGCCGGCGTGGCACACTTTCAAGAGGTTCACGATGGCCAAGGTTCTGGTGCTTTACTATTCGACATACGGTCACATCGAGACGCTGGCCGCGGCGGTGGCCGAGGGCGCGCGTTCGGCTGGCGCCACGGTGGACATCAAGCGCGTGCCGGAGACGGTGCCGGCGGAGATCGCCGAGGCGGCGCATTTCAAGCTGGAACAGGCGGCGCCGGTGGCGGTTATCGGCGACCTGGAGAACTATGACGCGATCATTATCGGCACGCCGACGCGGTTCGGGCGGATTTCCTCGCAACTGGCGAGTTTCCTCGACCAGGCGGGCGGCCTCTGGGCGAGGGGCGCGCTGAACGGCAAGGTTGGCGGGGCGTTCACGTCCACGGCCACCCAGCATGGCGGGCAGGAGGCGACGCTGTTCTCCATCATCACCAACCTGCTGCATTTCGGACTGGTGGTGGTCGGGCTGGATTACGGCTTCCAGGGGCAGATGGGCGTGGACGAGGTCGTCGGCGGATCGCCGTACGGCGCCACGACGGTCGCCAGCGCCGACGGGTCGCGCAAGCCGTCGGAGCGGGAATTGGACGGCGCGCGCTACCAGGGCCGCCGGGTGGCGGAGGTCGCTGCCAAGCTGCACGGGTAACCGGTTGGCCGCGGATGGGTCAGGGCGACCTCTCGTCGCGGCCGCGCGGCCGCCGCCCCATCGTCATGGTGCGCGAAGTATGCCCCGGCGAAGGCCGGGGGCGCACCATCCACGCCTTGCAGACCCCGGTCGAGGCGAAGGCCCTCCTCGTCATAACGGCCCAAGCCGCAAGCCCGGGGGCTTCATCCGGGATCTTTACCATTGAAAGCGAAGGCGTGGATGGCGGGCCTTCGCCCGCCAGGACGGCATCGCCGCCGGTGGCTCCGCGTCATGCCGTTCGTCACCCTGTGGACCTCCAACCGGCCACGACGTTGAAAACGCCAATCCCGTCGCTTCCCGCCCGGGACGTTGCTACACTGCACCGCATGGACGGCCTCCAGCCCGCGCGCCAACGCTTCATCCCGACGCTGCTCGACCCGGGCGGCAATCCGTCGCGCCGCTCGCAGATCCTCATTGCCCTGATCGCCTGCCTGGCCGTCGCCAGCCCGGCCTTCATCATCCCGCACCCGGCGGTCATCGCCGCCATCGGGGTCATCCCGCTGGTCATCGTCTTCGCCTTCTACAACCCGTTCATCGTCTGCCTCGCCTTCATCTGCTTCAGCTTCTTCCGCATCCACGAAGCCTTCATGGTGCTGAACAAGCTGCACATCCCGCAGATGCTCGCCATTGGCACCCTGACCGTGCTTGGCCTGCAGGTGCTGTTCCACCGCATCAAGGTCGCGTGGAACCCCGAGCTGAAACTGTTCGCGATCTTCTTCGGCATGGTCACCTTCGGCTGCGTCGTCGCCTCCGGCCGGGACGTGGCCTTCCAGTACTGGACCGACACCTTCTCCAAGATCGCACTGATGGTGTTCGCCATAGCCAGCCTCGCCAAACGCCCGCAGGATTTCGCCATCGCCAGCCGGGCGTTCGTCATGTCGGGCATGCTGATCGCCTCTGTCGCCATCTACAATCACGCCAACGGGCTGGAGCAGGTGGAGGGCACCCGCGTCACCATCGGCCGCAGCACCGGATCGGTGCTCGGCGATCCCAACGACCTGTCGCTGGTGCTGCTGTTCCCGCTGAGTTTCGCCGTCTCCCTGCTGCTCACCAGCCGCACCCCGTTCTTCGGCCGCGTGCTGGGCCTTTTCGGCGCGACCACCATCGCGATCGCCATCCTGGATACGCAAAGCCGCGGCGGGTTGCTCGGCATCGTCGCGGTCTGCGCCGTGTTCGCGGCGCAGCGTATCAAGAACAAGGCGCTGCTCATCGGCATCGGCGTTGTCGGCCTGATGGGGCTGTTCGCGGTCGCCGGGATCAGCGGACGGTCGTCGGGCGGCGCGGCGGAGGGCGAGTTGGTGGATGAAAGCAGCGAGGGGCGGCTGCGCGCCTGGGGTGCGGCGTGGCGCATGGCGCTGGCCCGGCCGCTGACCGGGGTCGGGCTGAACTGCTACGTCTCGAATTACTTCATGTACCAGGATTGGTGGGAAGGGTTTGCCAAGGCGGTGCACAGCACCTGGTTCGCCGCGCTCGCCGAAACCGGCTTCCTGGGCTTCGCCGTGTTCATCACCATGGTGTTCAGAACCGTCCGCAGCGCCTTTCGCAGCGGCAAGGCGCTATCCCGGGAGGTCACCGGGGACCGATACGACCCGGCAGTCTTCGGCATGGCCCAGGCGGTGATGGCCGGCATGGCGGGTTTCGTCGTCTGCGGGTCGTTTCTGACGCAGGCCTTTACCTGGCCGCTGTATATCCTGCTGAGTCTGGCGATCGCCGTCGGCCGCTATGTCGAAGCCACCGCCGTGGCCGACACGCAGAATGCAACGCATTCGGCCTGAAGCCCCGGTGCGTTGATCCGCCGCATACGGCAAATAAAGCTTAACCGGATGCAGCCTGCATCCCGCCAGGCATCGGCGCGCTGGCACGGTCCCTGCACTACAGGCGATATGAAACGACCCGTCCCCACCCGCCGGCCGATTTCGGCAACCCCGTAGGCCGGCGTTGCGCCGTGACGACGGTCAATGCCTGCTGATCTCTCTTGCGAACCGACAGGAGTCCCCCGTGCTGCTCGACCGCTTTCGTCAAAAAACCATGGACGTCGCCCTTGGCGCCGCCGGGCACCTGTTCCCCGACCAGGTTCGCGGCGCGCCGCCGTCCGAACCGGTCGAAGTCGTGTGGCCCGAGAGCTATTCCTGGCCACTGTTCGCCGCCTGGGTGGATAGTCTGCGCTCCGGCTTCGCCTCGCTGACCACCGTCACGCCCGGGCCGGAGCCGCTGATTCTGAACGACGTCATCTCGGTCGAATTTCGCCATCGCGGCCGGACCTACCTGATCGGCATCGATGTCGGCGACCTGTCGTCCATCGCACCCGAGAACCCAGGCCGGTACTTCCTGTATTTCAAGATGCAGTTCGACAAGGGCGGCTATCCCTGGCCCAACGTTGTCCCCGGCGGCTTCGTCCCGTACGGCAACCGCATTTACGACATCCTGGGGCCGATCCGCCGGCTGCGCGATGCCCGCACCTTCCGCTACGACGTGCATGGCCGTTTCGGCACCGGGGCCGGCCTGGATCGCCGGAGCCTTGTCATCGAGGCCCTTTCGGCGCAGCACGACTTCGATTTCGAGGGCGGCTTCCGCCTGATGCGCCACGCCTCCTTCCTGTCCGAGGTCGCCCGCAGCCGCATCTGCATCGACCTCCCCGGCAAGGGCGATTTCTGTTTCCGCCTGATCGACTACATGGCCGTCGGCAGCTGCATCGTCGCCTGGGAACAGAACAACCTTCTGCCCGTGCCGCTCGAGCATGGCCGCAACATCATCTTCACCGAGCCGAACGGTCCCGCCGTGGTCGATGCCTGCCGCAAGCTTCTGGCCGACCCGGACCGTATCGAATCCCTGGCCCGCGAGTCCCGCGCCACTTTCGATCGGCATTTGCACCGGTCGCAGCTCGCATCGTACTACCTGGACTGCTTCCTCGATCGCGTGACGGCCGGGCGGGAGGCGGGTGTGATGACGTCTGCATGACGCTTAATCCCGGTATTGACACGACCCCGGCGGATGTTGCCACACTACGTCCAGTAAAGGAGACGCACCCGCGCTGTCGCGCTTGACCACGCCGTTCCGGCAGATCATCTCACCCGCTCCCTGCACCGGATCGGTCCGGCAGGGCAGTGGGATATGTCTGTGATGAACGGGAACAACCTCAAGCGTCTGCACGTCATCACCTGGGGCTGCCAGATGAACGTGTATGACAGCGGAAGGATGGCGGACGTCCTGGCCCCGCTCGGCTACGGCCCGGCGGCGGAGCCGGACGGTGCCGACATGATCATCCTGAACACCTGCCACATCCGGGACAAGGCGGCGGAGAAGGTGTTCTCCGAACTCGGCCGCCTGCGCGGGCTGAAAGAGGCCACCGGCGGGCGCATGATCCTGGCCGTCGCGGGCTGCGTCGCCCAGGCGGAAGGTGCCGAGATCCTCAGGCGCGCGCCGTATGTCGATATCGTGCTCGGCCCGCAGACCTATCATCGTTTGCCAGAGATGGTCGCCCGCGCCAGCCGCGCCGGCAACGCGGTAATCGAGACCGACTTCCCGCCCGAGGACAAATTCGACCACCTGCCCGAAAGCCTCACGCCGCAAGGCGTCACCGCCTTCCTGACCATCCAGGAGGGCTGCGACAAATTCTGCAGCTTCTGCGTCGTGCCCTACACCCGCGGCGCCGAACAAAGCCGCCCGGCGGAAGCGATCCTGCGCGAGGCCCGCCATCTGGTGTCGCAGGGCGCGCGCGAAATCACCCTGCTCGGCCAGAACGTCAACGCCTGGCATGGCGGGGAAACCGGCGGCCTCGGCCGATTGCTGCGTGATCTGGCTGAGATTCCCGGCCTGCTGCGGCTGCGCTACGCGACATCGCACCCGCGCGACATGAACGACGAACTGATCGCCGCGCACCGCGACATCCCCGCGCTGATGCCTTTCCTGCATCTGCCGGTGCAGTCCGGCTCCGACCGCATCCTGGCGGCGATGAACCGCAGGCACACCGCCGACGACTACCGCCGCATCGTCGATCGCCTGCATGATGCGCGCCCGGACCTGGCGCTGTCGTCCGACTTTATCGTCGGGCATCCCGGCGAAACCCCCGCCGATTTCGAAGCTACGATGTCCCTGATCCGGGAGATCGGCTTTCCCCAGGCGTACAGCTTCAAATACTCGCCCCGACCCGGCACCCCGGCGGCCGGCGCCGGCGATCAGGTGCCGGAAGCCGAGAAGGACCGGCGGCTGCAGGTGCTGCAGGCGTTGCTGCGCGAACAGCAGACCGATTTCAACGCCGCCTGCGTCGGACTGGAGCTGCCGGTGCTGTTCTCCGGCCCCGGCCGCCACCCCGGGCAAATCGGCGGACGCTCACCATTTCTGCAAGCCGTGCATGTCACGGGATCGCCACACCTTATCGGTCATGAATCGATGGTGCGAATCGTTGATATCCGTCCAAACTCGCTTTCAGGAACCCTTGTCCAGGAGAGACGAATCGCTTGACCCACCTCGCCGCCCCTCTGGCACCAACCGCCTCCGCCGCGTCCAGCGGCAAGGCCATGACCCTTCAGTTCAACGACAACACGTTGCTTCCCCTGCTGCTTGGCGACCACGACCGTCATCTGGTCCGGATCGAGCAGGCGCTCGGGGTCCGGCTATCCTGCCGGGGCAACCGGATTGCTATTGCCGGGGATGCCAGTCGGGTCAATGCCGCGCAGGTGCTGTTGCAGGGGCTGTGGCGGCGGCTGGAACGGGGTGAGAGCGTGGGAAAGCCGGAAATCGAGGCGGCGATTCGCCTGGCGGATGCGGAAAACGATCCGCGCCTGCCGCTGTCGGACCTGCCGGCGATCCGCACCCGCCGCGGCGCGGTGGGTCCGCGCAGCCCGGGGCAGGCGGCGTATATGGAGGCGCTGGCGCAGCACGAGATGGTGTTCGGCGTCGGTCCGGCCGGCACCGGCAAAACCTACCTCGCAGTTGCCCAGGCCGTCGCGATGTTGCAGGCCGGCAAGGTGGATCGCATCCTGCTGTCCCGCCCCGCGGTGGAAGCGGGCGAGCGGCTCGGCTTCCTGCCCGGCGACATGAAGGAGAAGATCGATCCTTACCTGCGCCCATTATACGACGCGCTGCACGACATGATGCCGGCGGACCAGGTGATCCGGCGGATGACGAATGGTGAGATCGAGGTGGCGCCGCTGGCCTTCATGCGCGGGCGCACCCTGGCGCATTGCTACGCTATATTGGATGAGGCGCAGAACACCACTGCCATGCAGATGAAGATGTTCCTGACGCGAATGGGCGAGGGGACGCGGATGGTCATCACCGGCGACCTCAGCCAGGTGGACCTGCCGACGGGCGTCCGTTCCGGCCTGCGCGACGCGCTGGATACGGTGGAAGGCATCCAGGGAATCGGCGTGGTGCGCTTCGAACAGCGCGATGTGGTGCGACATCCTCTGGTAGCGGCCATCGTTGGCGCCTATGATCAGCGCGATGCAGCAAAGGGCGAGGCGCGCCGCGAGCGGGAACGTCCGCAATCGAGCGAGTACGAAAACACCGATGGAACCTCCTAGTACCCGGCCGCCCGGGATCGATGGCCCCGCCATCGACCTTATCGTGGCGGATCCGGCCTGGCACAGGCTGATACAAGGCGCCGATTCGATTGCCCGGCGGGCGGCGCATGCGGCGGGAATGCAGGGGACGATCGTCCTGTCGTCCGACCGCGTCGTGCGCGGCCTGAACGCCCGGCACCGCGGCAAGAACAAGCCGACGAACGTGCTGACCTACGAGCATCCGGCGCCGGAGATCATCCTGGCGCTGGGCGTGGTGCGAACCGAGGCTGCCGCTCAAGGGCGGCGGCCGGGGCACCATCTGGCGCATCTGGTGGTGCATGGCGCGCTGCATCTGCAAGGCGAGGATCACGACCATCCCGGCGACGCGCGCCGCATGGAGATGGCGGAGACGCGAATCCTGCACGGCATCGGCGTGCCGAACCCGTGGAAACGCGCATGAGCGGGCATCGCGGAACCCTCCTCGGCCGCCTGGGGTCCCTGTTGGGACGCAAGCAGTCCGAACACTCGCTGCGGGAATCGATCGCCGAACTGGTGCAGGAAGCGGCCGACGAGCAGGACGTTCCGGGTGAGGAACCCGGACTCGATCGGCATGAGCGCCTGCTGATCGCCAATGTGCTGCGGCTGCGGGAGACGACCGCCGACGACGTGATGGTGCCGCGGGCGGACATCGTGGCGATGCGAGCGGATTCGACGCTGGCGCAGACGATCGAGCTTATTCGGAATGACGGGCACTCGCGCCTGCCGGTGTACCGGGAGCAGTTGGACGACGTTATCGGCATGGTCCACATCAAGGACGTGTTTTCCTATGTCGGGCGGCCGGAGGCGTTCTCGCTGGAGGCGATCCTGCGCAAGCCGCTGATGGTGGCGCCGCAGATGCCGGTGCTGGACCTGCTGTTGCAGATGCGGATGCAGCGCATCCACCTGGCTCTGGTCGTAGATGAATATGGCGGGATCGACGGGCTGGTGACGATCGAGGATTTGGTCGAAACGATCACCGGCGACATCGCGGACGAGCACGATGATGTCGAGGCGCCGATGTTCACCGAGCGGCCGGACGGGGCGCTGGATTTGAACGCGCGGCTGTCGATCGAGGATTTCGAGGAGAAGGTGGGGCCGATCCTGACCGAGGATGAGCGGGATGCGGATATCGATACGGTGGGTGGGCTGGTGTTCACCCTGGCCGGACGGGTGCCGGCGCGGGGCGAGGTGATCAGCCATCCGTCGGGGATCGAGTTCCGGGTTCTGGATGCGGATGCGCGGCGGCTGCGGCGGTTGCGGGTGCGGCGGCCGGAGAAGACGGAGGCGGCGGCGGCTTGACGATTGGGGCAGTTGGCGGACAGGTGTTCTCGCGCGGATCTTTACCGTCAATCCGGTGAGTGTCGGCGCGGTGCCGGCAGTGCCGTCTGCGGGGCCGCGGCTTCCGCCTCGCCGTAGGACACGATCGCTTGGGTGCCGGTCTCGGTTCTCCCTTCAAGGTTCGGATGTCCTCCCGCGCCTGCTTCAAGTGCTTCCACATGACCGACATCTGCTCGCGCATTTGCCGCACGTCCGAGCGTGTGTTCTCGTTGATGCGCTGGACCTGATCGACGGCACCCATGTTGACTGCGATATCGTCACGGATTTGCATCACGTCGACCCGGAGTTCGACGACGTTGACCACGATGTCTTCGCTTCGGTTGGTAATTTCGAACAGAAAACGGTGCGCAGGCCGGCGTTCTCGGCCCGGTCGGCCCCCTGCCCGGCTTCCAGCCTCCCGATGGCAGCGAGATCGATTCCAGCCGCGCAAGAGTTCGCTCTACCGCGGCGGAGGCTTCGAACGAGCGATCGACCGGAGGCTTATCGCTCATGCCATTCCTCCGATTAAGGTTTCATGTGGCCACTTAGGCGACGCTCAACAATTACCGCTTCAGTCGGGCGTCCTTCCCTCCTTGTCATGGCCCGGCTTGTCCGGGCCACCTATACCAGCAGCCTGCCGCGATAGGTGGCCCGGACGAGCCGGGCCATGACGGGCCAAAGTCAGCCGCCCGATTCGCTTGTGCTTGGGTGTCGTCTCAGGATGTAGGCGGAGACATCGCCGATCTCGTCGCGGGTGAGATGCAGGTCGGGCATTCGGCCGTGCGGCGTTTGCAGGAAAACCCGCAACGCCATCGCGGTCGTCGATTCCATGTTGGCGATGGCGGCGAAGGTCGGTGCGCCGGTGCTGCTGCCGCGTTGCTGTTCCTGACCGACCACGTGACAACTGTCCCACCAGCGCTGAGCCAGCGCGCGGCCGGCCGCGGGGTCCCCGGCATGCTGACCCGGCGCCCGGTGCGACGGTATGCTGATCAGCATCATGGCGAGAATAAAGGCCGAGGACGGTCCTTTCGGGAACACGATATCTCTCCTACCGGATCAGGGATGGCCCCGGAGGCCGCCACAACGATTTCAGGCGGACGCCTTGACTTCGATTTTCTTCGGCGCCGCTTGCGCCGTTTTCGGCACGACAACCGTCAGCACGCCGTTCGCTAAACGGGCATCGATTCTTTCCCCATCGGCACCTTCGGGCAGCTGGAAGGATCGCTGAAATTCGCCGTAGCAGCGCTCGGACAGATGATAGGCCTTGTCCGTCTCCTCGCCGTTCCTGCGCTTCTCGCCCTTGATCGACAGGGTGTTTCCCGAGAGCGAGACCTGGACGTCCTTTTCCGTCAGACCGGGCAGTTCCATGCTGAATTTGAACGAGGCATCGTCCTCGGTGATATCGGCCGCCGGGTTGGGAACACGGAAAGCCGGGTCGGACCGGAAGGCCGCCATCGGCGGGATGCCGAAACCGGTGGTGAAGCGATCGACAAACCGGTCCACCTCCGTACGGAACAATTGCGCGATTTCCGGGATCGCGGAGCCCAGCGGGTTGGCTTGCTTGACCGGAACAGGACCTGTCGCCATGGAAAGTCTCCTTATTCTTGTTTATTGGATGGAGGCGTGCTTTGCGCGGCGCGGCTCCGCGGCCATTGATTGGCGTCAACGGCCGGGGTCACGATGCGATGATCGGAGGATCGCAAGTCGCCCTGAAAGCTGCTCAGGGCCGTCACACCGGGATGCGCGGTTGCATCGCCGCCGCCAGCCCGGGTGCGGTCCGCGGCGAAACCACCAGCCCGGCGCCAATCTGTTTCAAATCGGTCGCGGAAAACGTTTCCTTCGCCAGCAACGTCTTCGCCGTCTCATCCAGCAGGTGCCGGTTGCCCGACAGGATCGCCAGCGCGCGGTTGTAAGCATCGTCGATCAGCATGCGCACCGCGGCGTCAATCGCCCCGGCGGTCGCTTCGCCGTACCGTCTCGGCTGCCACTCATGGCGGTTCGGCATGTCCAGCATCGGCGCAGTCTCCGGCTCATACGACACCTGACCGAGCTTCGCATCCATGCCGAAACGAGCCACCATGCTGCGGGCGATGTCCGTCGCCTTCGCAAGGTCATCGCCGGCGCCGGTCGAGACGTCCTCGAACGTCAGCCTCTCCGCCGCCCGGCCGCCCAGCAGCACCGTCATCCGGTCAAGCAACTCGGCGCGGTCCATCAGGAAACGATCCTCCAACGGCCGCTGCATCGTGTATCCCAGCGCCGCGATGCCGCGCGGAATGATCGATACTTTCTGCACCGGATCAACCCCCGGCAGCGCCATCGCCACCAGCGCATGGCCCATCTCATGATGCGCGACCACGTCGCGCTCGTGCGGATTGAGGATGCGGTTGCGCTTCTCCAGCCCCGCGACGATCCGTTCGATCGCCTGCGTAAAATCCTCCAGCGTAACGTCATCACCCGCCCGCCGGGTCGCCAGCAACGCCGCCTCATTCGCCAAATTCGCCAGATCGGCTCCCGAAAATCCAGGCGTCAGCGCGGCGATCGCATCGGTTGAAACCATCGGCGCGACGCGGATTTTCTTCAGATGCACCTGCAGGATCGCGGCGCGTCCCTGACGGTCCGGACGGTCCACGAGAACCTGACGGTCGAAGCGGCCGGCACGCAGCAAGGCAGGATCGAGGATTTCCGGCCGGTTGGTCGCGGCCAGCAGCACCACGCCGGCAGACGGATCGAAGCCGTCCAGTTCGCTCAACAACTGGTTGAGCGTCTGTTCTTTCTCGTCATGACCGCCGCCGCCGCCTGGCAACATGATGCCGCGGGCACGGCCGAGCGCGTCGAGTTCGTCGATGAAGACGATCGCCGGGGCGCTGTCCCGCGCCTGTTCAAACAAATCGCGCACCCGGGCGGCGCCGACGCCGACGAACATTTCGACGAATTCCGAGCCGGAGATCGAAAAGAACGGCACCCCCGCCTCCCCGGCGACAGCCCGCGCCAGCAGCGTCTTGCCGGTGCCGGGCGGCCCGACGAGCAACACGCCTTTGGGCATGCGCGCGCCGAGGCGGCTGTGCCCGGCCGGGTCTTTCAGGAAATCGACGACCTCCTTCAGTTCGCCCTTGGCCTCATCGACTCCGGCAACGTCGGCGAAGGTAACTTTCGTGTCGGTCTCGACGTAGACTTTCGCCTTGCTCTTGCCGACGGCCATCATGCCGCCGAGGCCCTGGCCGGTCATCGGCCGGATCAGGTACATCCAGATCAGCAGGAAACCGATGGTCGGCAGCATCCAGCCCAGCATCGATTCCACGGCACCCGCCGAGGCCTCGCCGGAGAACGGCACGTTCGCGCGCGCCAACTCGCCGGCGATGTCGGCCGGGACGCGGTAGGTCGCGAAGTATTGCGGCTCGTTCGAGCGGGCGTCCTTCAGCGTGCCGGTGATCTGATTCTGACCGACGACGATATCGGTGACCTGGCCTTCGGCCAGCAGGCGCTGGAACTCGGAGTACGGGATCGTCTTCGACACCTTCGGCAACAGGGCGAAGGTCTGGATCACCATAATGCCGATCAGCGCGACGATGATGAACCAGAAGTGGATGTGGTGTTCGCGCTTGATCTGCATGGCCGGCTCCGCCGGAGGCGGGCGGACGGAGCCGCCCGCCCCTTCCCCCGGTTCAGATCGCTTCGGCTATCGCATCCGGTGTGCGCGCCAGCGCCCGCACCAGATCGGCCCGGCTGACAATGCCCACCAGCTTGCCGTCCCGCAGAACCGGCAGCCGCTTGATGTGATGACGCACAAGCAAGTCCGCCATCTCCGGAACGCCGGTCTCCGGCGCTGCGGTGATCACCGGCGTGACCATCAGATGGCGTGCCGGTGAGTTTTCGACACTGATGCATTCCAGGAAGGAGGGCGCCAGATCTGTGCCCTCGGCGAGCAGGTTCAGCCACCAGGAGCGTTTCGTCGCGCTATCCCGGCCAACCGGGCGCAGCAGATCGTCTTCGCTGATCATGCCGAGCACCTCGCCCTGCGCGTCGCACACCGGGGCGGCGCTGATGCCGTTGTCGCACAGCACGCGCGCGACCTCGGCAACGGATGCCTCCGGCCGAACGGTCTTGACGTTGGTTGTCATGATGTCCGCAGCGGTGATCGACATGGGAGTCCTCCTCGCCTTATTGTTTGTCTTTCTTTAATCCAGTGATCCCGGCAAAGCATTGATCCAAGGCAAATGCAGGGTTGACATCTCGATATTACACCAACCCGGCCAAACACCAACTGCCGCGGCGGGCGCTACGGCGCGTTGCGCAGCATGCAATCGGTGAAGGTGTCCGCCGCCGCCGCGAAACCCGACAGGTCGAAGTCATAGGACAGCCCCGCGGGCGGGACCTGAAGATGAAGCACCTTGCCGTTGTCGGTGGCCCGCAGCAGCGTGCCGAGCATATCCGTATTGAGCACCACCACCGCGGACGCCCCCGATGCGGCCGGCACATGCGACACGGTATCGAAGCGTGCGACATCCCGGTCATCGACACTCACGTCGAGCCTGGTGATCTCCGGCGTGCCATCATCGGCGGTAAATACGAGCGAATAGATGGGTTTGGCGCGCCCGGACCCGATTTCGAACCGGCCGGTCATGACCACGGCGGCACGATGCTCCCGCAACGGCGAGCCGAACGTGCATAACCGGCCCACCGGCTGGTCGAACCCCGACCATGCCGCCTGCGCCTCCGGTTGCCGAGACGCCCATGCGACAACCACGGTTACTGCCAGTGTCTTGGCGAAACGCATGCGCGCCGAACACCCCTGCTGCGCTCGCAAAGATACACGCCGGAGGACGGAATCGCCAGTTGATGGTTAGCCGCAGGGCATCCGGGGGCGCCGGATGCCCTGCTTACGGATCAGGCCGCGGCGGCGGCGGGCTTGCCGCCGGTGACCCGGGTGTGGGCACGCCGTCCGTCAACGCCCACCGCCGGCTCACCGATAACGGTGGAGCGGCGGACGATGCGCGGTTCGGCACCGAAATCGTCCACCGCGCGATGAATGGTGGCGCGGTTGTCCCAAACGGCTACATCGCCGAGCGACCAGGCCCAGCGGATGGTGTTCTCGGGGCTGGTCGCATGGCGGTTGAAGATATCCAGCAGGTCACGTGAATCCGGCGTGCGGTAGCCGAGGATTCGCTGGATGAAGTTGCCGACGATCAGCACCTTCTTGCCGGTATGCGGATGCACCGCGACCAGCGGCTGCTCGGTTTCGAACACGGTGCGCAGGAACACCTCGCTGTGCCGCACCCTGCCCTTCTCGCGGATCGGACGGTCGCCGACATAGTCGTAATCGTTGGTGTGCAGCGTCCAAAGCTTGTCGGCGAGTTCCTTGAGCGAGTCGGGCAGTTCGTCGTAAGCGGCCTCGGTGTTGCCCCACAGCGTGTTGCCGCCGGCGCTCGGCAGCACCTGCGGACGCAGGATGGTGATCTGTGGGTAGGTGTCGAGGAAGGTGAAGTCGGCGTGCCAGTTGCTGGCGACCTCGCCACGCTCCGCACTGACCTCCAGGATCGCGTCGGTACCGGCGACGGAGGGCACGGTCGGGTGCTGGTTCAGCGCGCCGAACAGTTTGGCGAACGCCTCCTGGGACGCGTCGTCGAGGTGATGCTGCTCACGGAAGAACAGCACCTTGTGCTCCAGGATAGCGGCGTGGATCGATTTCACTGTGGCGGGATGCAGATCGCCCGACAGGCGGACACCGTGCACTTCGGCGCCGAGTTTGCCGCCGAGGCGGCGAATTTCCAGGCCGTGTGGCTGCTGGGGCATGTTGGTGGGTTCCTTTCGCTGACCGGATCGCCCCGGAACGGGGACGACCGGAATAATATATTCTACATTAATGAATGATTGACAAGCCGTATTCACTTATCGTGCGCGCGTTAATATCTTATGGCACCCCGCGATGAGACCGACTCTCGGGCCGGCCGCCTCGTTTTGGCGACGAAGCATGCCCGGCGAGGCCGGGGGTCGGCATACACGCCTTCTGCCTGTACACAGACAGGCGTGGATGGTGGGCCGGGGCGCATAGGCGTTAAAATAGCGGCCGGCGGTTGCTGCTTCCCCCCGTCATGCCGACGCAGGTCGGCATCCACGCCGTTGCCTAAACCCGCACCGCAAGGCGTGGATGGTGCGCCTCCGCGCACCATGACGGGGGACAAACGCAGCT